>CAVXNN010000005.1:0-184393 GCA_963763265.1 uncultured Actinomycetes bacterium
TTCGAATCCTGCCCCCGCTATTTCACGAAGGGTCCGGATCGACTTCTCACGGGCCCAGCAGCGCCGCCGGTACGACTCCGATCCCGTCCGGTCGCCGGTAGGCCGTCTCGCCGGTGGTAACGACGATCGCGTCGAGCAGTTCGCTGCCGATCGTCTCCTTGAGCCAGCGCAGGCTCCGGGTGTCGTCGTCCTTGATCGTGCGCTTCAGCTTGACCTCGATGGCGACGACGCGTTTGTCCTGGGCCTCGACGATGAGGTCGATCTCGCGATTGCCGCTGAAGGTCCGTAGGTGCCCCGTTCGCGCCTCGGCGCGCTGGGCGTAGACGCGCACGCAGAGGGTGGCCAGCGACTCGAAGAGAGCGCCGAGGAGCGTGCCGTCCCGGGGAACGGGCGGCCCGAGGTCGGCGTTCTCGAGCAGGCCGTCGCGGGTCGCCCCGAGGAGGCGAGCGGCCAGCGCCGGGTCGGCGAGGTGGTGCTTCGAGGCGGCGCTGAGCCGCGCGAGGTGGCTCCTGGTCGGCTGCCAGGCGGGAACGGGGTCGAGCAGCCAGAGGCGCTCGAGCACCGCCCGGTAGGGTCGGGCGGCGTCCTTCGAGAGCTGCTCACCCTCGTCGCCGGTCGCCGCCGCCCGGATCTTCTCGAACGAGGTCGTCGTCGAGGTGGCAGCGGCGTAGGCGGCCATCCAGCGCCTGAGCCCCGCGGGATTCCGGACCGCGTGGCCGAGCTCCGGGAAGTCACGATCGACGACCCGCTCGATGTAGCCGTCGAGCTGCAGGCGCAGGGCGCGATCGGAGATGCCGCGCAGGCCCGGGAAGCCGGAGGCCAGGATCTCGTCGACGTAGTCCTCGAGCGTGACCGGGGTCTCGCCGCGGAGGTCCGGGCGGCCACCCCCGAGCAGCTCGGTCAGGCTAACCGAGGCTGGGGCGTTCAGCCGCTCGGCCAAGGTGAGCGGCCGCATCCGGATCGTCGGGATCCGCCCCGCACCGGAATGGCGGCCGGTGACGTCGGGTGAGGCGGAGCCCGTCAGAAGGAAGCTTTCGGGTGCGGCGCCCCCGTCAACGGCGCGCCGCACGAGGTCCCAGATCTCGGGGAGCCGCTGCCACTCGTCGATGAGGATCGGCTTCTCGTCGTCGAGCAGGCGCTTGGGATCGGCTTCGGCGAGGGTGAGTCGCGCCGGATCGTCGAGGCGGTAGATGGTCGCGGCGCGGCGTGAGGCCGTCTCGGTCTTGCCCACCCCTTTGGGGCCCTCGATGGCGAGGGCAGGGAGGAATCCGAGAATCTCGTCAAGCTCCCGGTCGAGCACGCGAGTCGTGTACGGCACTGATCTACTCTTCCATTTCGCAGATACTTACCCTTCCATTTCGCAGCAGCATATCGGTCATTCTCGCAAAGGCTGGAGGCACCGCTCGGCGAACCTAATCAACCCGGCGCCGATCAGCCGTGGCCCTCCATCGAGCGCGCCTGCTTCGCGGGCGACGCGGGCTCCCCACTCGGTGACGTATCAGAGGCGACGATGCGAGCGGGTCGAGCGGACGTAGCCGGCCAGGCTGGCATCGCCGAGCCGAGCCGGGCGAGCACTCGCTTGCCTCACCTGACCTCGATCTGAGCTAGACGCATCATGCGTCGAGTTTGACGGGATATTTGGCTAGGTTTCCCGATTCGTGGCCGCGTCGATCGGGGTCACGTCCCGGGAAGAGGCATCGGTCACGACAATTTGAAGGCAGCGGGGGACGCGGCGCCGGCGCCGCGGCAACGCCGATCCGGTGGCGTCAGGCCGCCTCGGCGAGTGGCTTGCTCCGCTTGCCGCGCTTCGCCGCGGGCTCGTCGAGGAGGCCGCGGATGTCCTCGGCGGTGATGCCGCCGGAGAAGAGGTCGCCGTCGTCCATGACGCCGCTGAACAGCTCCGCCTTGCGCCGGGCGAGGGCGGCGACCTTTTCCTCGATCGTCTCCTTGGCGATCATCCGGTAGACGAGCACCGGGCGGGTCTGGCCGATCCGGTGGGTGCGGTCGATTGCCTGCGCCTCGATCGCCGGGTTCCACCAGGGGTCGAGCAGGAAGCAGTAGTCGGCCTCGGTCAGGTTGAGGCCGAAGCCACCCGCCTTGAGGCTGATCAGGAAGACCGGGTCGGAGCCCTGCTTGAAGCGTTCGATCACCCGCTCGCGCTTGCGGGTGGAGCCGTCGAGGTAGCAGTAGTCGATCCCCGCTTCGTCCAGCCGCTCGCGGACCTTGGCGAGGAAGCCGGTGAACTGGCTGAAGACCAGCGCCCGGTGACCGCCGCCGACCACCTCCTCGAGCTGCTCGACCAGAACCGCGAGCTTGGCGCAGGGCACCCCGTCGTGCCCCTCCTCGGTCAGCGCCGGATGGAGGCTGAGCTGGCGCAGCAGCGTCAGTGAGCGCAGGATCGTGAAGCGGTTGCGGTCGAAGTCGTCGATCAGGCCGAGGATCTTCTGCCGCTCGCGCTGCAGCCGCGTGTCGTAGAGCTTGCGGTGGCGCGGGTGCAGCTCGACCTCGAGCGTCTGTTCCTGTTTTGAGGGGAGGTCGGCGGCGACGAGCTCCTTGCTGCGGCGCGTGACCAGCGGCTTGATCCGGCGCCGCAGGCGCGCCAGCCGCTCGCCGTCCCCTCCGCGTTCGATCGGCCTCGAGTACTGCTCGGCGAACCGCTGCGGGTCCGGGAACAGGCCAGGGGCGACGATCGAGAGCAGCGACCACAGCTCGCCGAGGTTGTTCTCCATCGGCGTCCCGGTCAGCGCCAGCTTGAACGGCGTCTCCAGCTCGCGCACGCAGCGGTAGGTCTTCGACTGGCGGTTCTTCACCGCCTGCGCCTCGTCGAGCACCAGGCCCTCCCAGCGCACCTGGCGGTAGGCCTCGGCGTCGAGCCGCAGCAGCGTGTAGGTGGTGACGACGACGTCGGCGCTCGCCACCTCCTCGATCGTGCGGCCGGACTTGTTCAGCGTGTCGGTGACGGCGTTGACCGTCAGCTCGGGCGCGAAGCGCGCCGCCTCGGCGGCCCAGTTGGAGACGACGCTGGCCGGGGCGACGACGAGGAAGGGCGCGCAGTCGGGGTTGAGCTCGCGGGCGCGGCAGAACAGCGCCAGGGCCTGCAGCGTCTTGCCGAGGCCCATGTCGTCGGCGAGGATGCCGCCGAGCTCCAGTTCCCGCAGCGTTGCCAGCCAGCCGAACCCCTCGCGCTGGTACGGCCGCAGCTCGGCGGTGAAGCCGGCCGGCGGGTCGTGCTCGCCGACCCGCTCGAGGTCGAGCAGCGCTCCGACCCGGCGCCGCCAGGCCTCGGCCTGCTCGGTGACGACGCCGAGCGCCTCAAGCTCCGCCCACAGCCCGGCCTGATAGCAGCTGATCCGCAGCGAGTCCGCGGGGGCGTCGGCCAGCTCCTGCGCCTCGGCGATCAGGACCCGCAGCGACTCCAGGCGCGCGTCGGCGAGCGAGATGTGGGCGCCGTCGTCGAGCAGCAGGTGCGACTCGCCGCGAGCCAGGGCGACGAAGACCTCGGCCAGCGGCACCGCCCGGCCCTCGACGCTGACCGTGACGCCGAGGTCGAACCAGTCGCTCTCACCGGCGATCTCCGCCGTGGAGACGCCGATCTCCAGCGAGTCGCCGACATCGCGGTAGTCGGCGGGCTCTCCTTTCACCGCCAGCTCGATGCCGCGCTCGCGCAACAGCGGCAGTGCCTCGGTCGTCAGCCGCATCGTCTCCACCCCGGCGAGCGTGACGGCGCCGGTCGCCGCCGGACGCCCCGCCTCGTCGAGCAGGCCGAACCGCTCCAGGCCGATGTCTCCGAGCTCGGCGGCGGCGAGGGCCGCCTGCTCGGCGCGGCGGTCGCGGTGGCCGGCCTCGGTGCCGTCGCCGAGTGGCGTGCGCACGGTCCTCTCGCCGATCTCGTAGGCCCACTCCCAGGCGAGATCGAGGGAGTGCCCCTGCCCGTAGCTCGCGCGCAGCACCAGCTCCGGAGCGGAGACTCGCGGCGGCTCGAAGGAGCCGTCCGAGGAGACGATCGTCGCGACTCGGCCCAGCGCGGGGCCGAACTCGACCGCGAAGCGCTCCCGCTCCGCTGCCGGGACCTCCAGCTCTTCGCCCTCCAGCAGCATCCGCCGCAGCTGCTCGGGCACGGGTTTCGCGAGGCGGACCAGGCGCAGGCGGCGATTCGCCAGGTCAGGCTCCTCGCCGTCCTCCGGCTCGCGGTCGTCCGGGCGCTCGGCGCAGACGACGCCGTGCCCGCTCGCGCCGAGGAAGCGGAGCGGCTGCAGGCGCTCGGCCTCCCCCTGCTCGAGGCACAGCAGCGCGCCCACGACCGAGCCGCCGCCGGCGTCGTCGCCGCGGACGTCGAGCTGCACCTCGCCGGTCTCGGGCGTGGCCAACTCGCCGAGCCTGGGGCTGGTGTGGATCAGGCGCACGCCGATCCGCGACGCTTCCTCCAGCAGCGGCCACAGGCGCGGGCTGTCGCACTCGGTGAGGTCGAGGGTG
The DNA here is from genome assembly GCA_963763265.1 of uncultured Actinomycetes bacterium. Taxonomy (GTDB): domain Bacteria; phylum Actinomycetota; class Thermoleophilia; order Solirubrobacterales; family 70-9; genus VAYN01. Next base: position 4,474 of record CAVXNN010000005.1, read on the forward strand.
CGCCCGTCGCTGCGGCTGTATCCGTAGCCGTAGTAGTAGCCGTGGCCCCGCTGCGCCTCCTGCACGGAGTGGACGGCCAGCAGGTCGTGGGCGAACCGCAGGTGGTCGGAGCGGAGATCGGCTTCGCGCACGTGCCAGGAGTCCAGCCCGTTCCAGGAGAGTGAGCCGTTGACCCAGCCGCCGCGGGCACCGGGCCGCATCAGCCGCGCGAGGAGGCGCGGGTGCCCGCTTCGCCCGGGGGCCAGGCGTAACGAGAGCTCGATCGCCAGCGGGCGCGCCCCCTCCGGGGCCTCCGGGGCGCCGACCAGGTCGCGCAGCGAACGCTCCCAGGCCGGGGCGGGGGCCTCGGCCGGGCGGGGCGCCGACCGCGCACCGCCTCCCCGCGCGCCGCCCGCCTCGCCCGCCGCGGCGATCGCGATCGCCGCCACGTGCTTGCAGTCGTAGCCGACCGGACAGGTGCACTCACCCTCTTCGAACGCGAGCCCACTGTCGAGGCGGTCGAAGTAGGCTCGTGCCGTGTAGACGGTGGTGCCGGAGACCAGGCCGGTGAGCACCCGGTCCTCGGCCTCCCATTCCAGGGTCAGCACGTTCCCGGCGCCCGCGTAGGCGCGCCCGCGCTCGTACGACCGCGCGCCGACGTCCCGCCTCACTTCGCTCAGGTCGATGCTCACCAACTCTACGATCGGATCGTTCATGGGCTCGCAGGCTAAATGCCGACGAGGACCCGAAAGAGGGCGGCCTCCTCAGCCGCGGCGGCCGCACTGGCGCGCACACTCTTCTATGCGGGCCTCGACGTGGAGGCGGTGGAGATCGCCGGGCCGGGCGCTCGAGGAGTCCGACCCGTGCGACGCCGAGGTCCGGCAGGGGCTGGAGTCGATCCTGCCGGCGACCGCTTGCGTCGAGCCGAGCCTGCGCGAGCTCGCCGACCGGTTGGCGTCCGAGGTGCGCGCGGCGGGCATCCAGGGGGACGGGTCCGCGCCGCCTTGCTCTCGGCGGCGATCGTGCTGGCTCTCGGCCATCTGCTGCGGAGTTGGTGGCGGAGCTGGCCCGCCAGGCTCGAGCACCGCGAGATGGTCCGCGCTACGGGCGATCAGGCGGATCTGGGTGTTGATCGCCTCCACGCGGGCGTTTGGAGAGGCCGTGGTAGATAGCGGCGACGATTCCTGCATGCCGCTGCTTTGCGAGCACGTTGCGGGCGCTCGTTCAACTGTCGCGGCCGGAGCAGGTTGTCGCCATCGCGCATGACGCCTCGATCGCTCGAATCCGCTGCCTCGCGAGCTCTCTATTGAGGTCGAGGGGTTGAGTCGAAGCCCGGGGCCTCCGCGAGCCCCTTGGAGACCAGGTCACGCTCGTCGCAGCTGACGAGACGATGTCCGGCGTTACTTGCGGCGGCTACGTAGGCAGCGTCGTAGACGGAGATCGTGTGGCGCTCGGCGATCTCCGCCGCCTTCGTCAGGAGGGTGTCCGTGGAGAGAGCGACGCCGCCATCGTCGCCGAGTCTCTCGACTGCCGCCAGCAGCGGCCCTACCGACTCCGGCGCGCGCCACGCCCGCACGGCGACGTTCGCGACCTCATAGCGGGCGAGGTCGAGCGTCGCGAGGGAGGTGTTCTCGTCTTCCAGCAAGGTCCTTGCTGGCTCGTGATGTTCGTCCTCGGGATCGAAGGCGGCGAGCAGGACGCTTGCGTCGAGAAGGAGCGCCGTCACGAACCGGGCCGCGTCGCCTTCACCCGCTCCGCGGCGTGCCCGCCGTGGGGGGAGGCGTCGCGGAGCAACGATCGCATCGCCGCTCGCCCGGTTCTCTCGGCGTCGGCGCAGGGCCGCGTCGGCAAACCCCCGCATGACGGCGCTGCGAGTCGTGCCGCCGCGCCGTGCCTCGGCGTCGACCTCTGCGAGGAGATCGTCTGGAAGGGAGACCATGACCTTTGCCATAGAGCCAGTATACCCAGGTATACCATCGGCTTTCGCTGGGGCAAGAAATGGGGCAAGGTACCCCACGGATCCCAGCCGATCTCTACGTAGCTCGATCACGCGAAATCCGCTTGAAACCGGGCTCCACGTAGCCCAGCGGGACCCCAGGCCCGGGCTCATAAGCGGACCGTCCGTGTAGGAACCCGACGGTCGCTGGGGGGTGCCCCCCGGGACAACTCGACAAATCGGGGACTGCGAAGCGCGGTACCATCAATGGCATGAGAACTACCATTGATCGTGCCGGACGCGTTGTCATCCCGAAGCAACTGCGCTCCGCCCTGCGCCTCAGCGGCGGGGAGGAGGTCGAGCTCGAGCTGGCCGGGGAGCGGATCGAGCTGACCCCCGTGCCTCGCCCCACTCACCTGCATCGCGGCCCCCACGGCGTTCTCACCTCCGATCTCGAGCTTCCCCCGCATGGGCCGGAGCAGGTTCGCGAGGCGCTTGATCAGGCGCGGCGGTGAATGCGCCCGACACCTCGGTGCTCGTCGCCGGCTTCGTCTCCAGTCATCGCTTCAACCGCGACGTCATGCCCGCGCTTGGCGAGGTGCGTCGGCGCGGCAACCTGATCGGCCACACGATCGCCGAGACCTACTCCGTGCTGAGCAGCCCGGGAGGCGTTTACCGAGCCGAGCCCGCGGCAGTCGTCGCCTACCTCGACCAGTTCATCGCCGAGGAGCCGATCCCCGTGCGGCCGTCCTCCTACCGGGAGGCGCTCGACCTGCTTTCCGGCGCCAACCGCGCCGGCGGCGCGGTCTACGACGCGCTGATCGGGCTTGCCGCTCGTGACGCCGAAGTGACGCTCCTCAGCCTCGACGCCCGCGCCCAGCCCGTCTACGCGCTCTGCGACGTCCGGGTGCGGATCCTGGCCGACCTCACCCGCTGACACGGGAGGGCGGCGCAGGGCCGAGCCCGGCCATCAGCTTCATCAGGTTGCGTTTTGAATGTCGCCACTTGCAGTGGCCCCGGGTTCGACACCTGAACTGGCCCCACCTCCGTGCCGGTTGTCGTTCGATCTGATTGTTGCCGATGAGCCCTCGGGCCGTCGCCGCGGAGCCGAGCCCGGAGGGCGAGGCGCAGCGGTGACGGCGGCGGGCCTCAGTCCTCCCGGTCGCCTCCCTTCCTCGCCCCGCGCCTCTCCAGCCCGTGGCGGAAGCGCCAGGACTCGGTGCCGGTGTCGATGATGTGGGCCTTGTGGGTGAGACGGTCGACGACCGCCTTGGCGAGGCGGGCGTCGGCGAAGACCTTGGTCCACTCGCCGAAGGGGAGGTTGGTGGTCACCATCAAGGAGCCGCGCTCGTTGCGCTCGGAGATCACCTGGAAGATCAGCTCCGCCGCGCCGTCGGGCAGCGCCAGGTAGCCGAGCTCGTCGAGGACCACCAGCTCGGTCCGCGCGTAGCGGCCGACCACCCGACCGAGCTCTCTCCGGCTCTCGGCTTCCTGCAGCTCGTTGGCCAGGCCGGCGAGCGTGGTGAAGCGCACCCTCCTTCCCTGCCGGCAGGCGCAGACCGCCAGGGCGGTGGCGAGCATCGTCTTGCCGGTCCCAGACTCGCCGACGAAGATCACCGACTCGCGGTCGTCGATCCACGAGCACTCCGCCAGCGCGGCGATCGTCGCCTGGGGCACCTTCGGGGCGTCTTCGAAGCGGAATTCCTCGAGCCGCTTCATCACCGGGAAGCGGGCTTCGATCAGTCGCCTTCGTTCGCGTCGCTCGGAGCGCTCCTGCTGCTCTGCCTCCAGCAGCGCCGCCAGGTAGGCGACCGGCGTCTGCTGGTCGCGCGTGGCCTCCTCGGCCATCGCCCGGAAGCGTGCCTTCACCGTCGGCAGCTTCAGCTCCGTCGCGTGGGCCTCCACCAGCGCCTCCAGGGCCGCCGTCTTCGCGTTCGCCGCCATCAGACCGCCACCTCCCGCAGGGCGTCGTAGCCCGAGAGGTCGGTCGGCGGCGGCGATCCGACGCCGGCCAGGCGATCCTCCAGCTCGAGGACCGGCGCGGACGGCCGCTCGGCCCGTCGGGCCAGGAGCGCCACGGCGCGGCCGTCATGGGCGCCGGCGACGAGGGCGCCGCGCACCGCCTCCTCGACCTTTCCCGGTCCCAGCTCGCGGCAGAGCAGCAGCACGTCGACCATCTGGCGGGCCGCCTCGGCGCGGTCGGTCCGTGCCTCGATCGCGCCCCAGAGCTCGTCGAGGCAGGGCGGCCAGTCGCCGCGGTCGCGCTCCTGGCGCAGGGCGAGGGATCTCGCCAGGGCCCCGGGCTTGCGGGCGAGCAGGTCGAGGTAATGCTCGAGCCGGGCGGAGACCTGGTGGCACCCGGCGAGGCGCCCGTGGGTGGCGACCACCTTGCCGTCGTGCCAGATCTCGATCTCCCGCGCGCCGACCTTCGCCCGGACCCGCATCCCGACCAGGCGGGCGGGGACCGAGTAGCGGTCGCGGCGCACGGTCACCAGCGCCTTGGAGTCCACCCTGGGGCTTGCCTCCTCGGCCGTGTCGTGGGGCTCGGCGGGGAGGTCGACGAGCAGCCTGCGCTCGCGCTCCAGCATCACCCCGACCGGCCCGGGGCGGCCGGTGATCGTGCGGTCGAGATCGGCGAGGCAGGCGGCCTCCAGGTGCCCGTTCAGCTCGGCGAGCGACCCTACCTCGGGCACCGGGACGAGGTGACGGCGGCGGAAGCGGCCGACCTCGCCCTCCACGCCGCCCCTCTCGTGGGCCCCGCGCTTGCCGGAGAGGCAGAAGGAGGACTCGAAGCCGTAGTGGGAGCGCAGGGCGACGAAACGGTCGGACTCGACCCGCCGGCGCCCCTTCATCACCTGCGCCACCGCGGCCTTCAGGTTGTCGTAGCGGATCAGGCCGAAGACGCCGCCGAAGAACTCCAGGGCGCCGACGTGGCCCTCGAGGAATGCCTGTTGGGTCTCGGCCTCGAACGCCGCGACGTAGGCGGCGCCCGAGTGGCAGGCGCGCATCAGGAACAGGTGGACCTTCCTCGGCTCCCCGCGCACGATGACCTGGGCCTCACCCCAGTCGACCTCGGCCTCCGCGCCTGGGTCGGAGACCAGCGGGACGAATGCCTCGACCTCGCCGATCTCCCGTCTCCACGCCGCCACGTGGCGGTCGACCTGGCGCTCGGAGACCTCGGCGCCGTGCTCGGCGACCAGCCGCTGATGGATGCGGCGGGCGGTATGGCGCTGCTTGCGCGGCACCTCCCGGTCGGCCTCCAGCCATTCGTCGATGATCGCCCGGTAGGGGCCGAGCCTCGGCGCCGGTCTGCTCCTCGGCGACCGCTTCGGCGGCGGCACCGCCGACTCCAATGCCTGGCGCACGGCGCGGCGATGGACGCCGTGCCTTCTCGCCAACTCCCTGATCGAGAGGCCCTCGCGGGCCCGGTCACGCCTGATCTGCTCGAACTGCTCCACTCTTCTCACTCCCTCCCGACCTCCGCCTCTCGCGCTCCTTCGGAGCGCTCAGCGTCAGTCGCGGTTCGGACGGAGGTGGGGCCAGTTCAAGCGTCGACAGTGGGGCCAGTTGAGACGTCTATACCCACGTTTCGGCTTGTGGCTGGCGCGGACCTCCTCGACATAGACGTCGAAGTCCTCCGCCCGCCCGCTCTCGGCATACAGCTCGCGCACCACCCCGTCGATCAGCCGCACCGCCTCGGCGTAGGTGCGCTTGTCCCTGCCGGCGATCACGTCCTCGACGTGGCGGCGGTAGACGCCGAGCGCGTCCTCGGGGTGCTCAGCGCGCCGCAGGTCGGCCAGCTGCAGCCACAGGTCCGGGCTGCAGCCACCCTCCGTTGCCGCATCCCAGGCAGCATCGGGATCGCCCTCCCAGAGCAGCACCCGCACGAGCTGTGAGCAGCCGCGCCCGCGCAGCGAGGGGTGTCGCGCCGCCCCCGGCAGGTCCGGCTCCGGACGGCGGAGCAGCGAGAGCGCCGCGGGCCGGCGTTCCTCCCACTGCCCCAGCGCCTCGGCATCGGTTACGAGCTCGCGGTAGGTCTCGAGCACCGGCCGGGCATTGAATGCCTGGAGGGAGTGCTCGAGCGCATCCGCGCTGCGCCCGCGGCGCCGGTACTCCTCGACGAGGAAGGCGCGCAGGCGCGGGTCAGGATCCTCGGCGAAGGCCGCCATCCCGCGCTCTGCCCACTCGAGGGCCGCGTCATCCTCACCGTGCTCCCGGCACAGCTCGGCGATCTGAAGGAAGCGATAGGCGATCGAGAGGTCCCGCTCCTCGATCGCGATCCGGTCGGCAAGGCTCCCGGAGCACTGGGCGAGGGACTGCATGATCCGCGTGATCCGGAAGCGAGCGCCGTAGCGCTCGCTCGAATCCTCTCCGGGACCCAGCTCCGGCACCTCCGCCCACTCCTCCTCCCCTCTCTGCCAACGTCAGGTGAGACGCCCATGATCAGGGAATTACTGAACCCCGAGGGCGTGAATGGAGCACCTGATGTCGTTGATGGAGAAGAACGGAGCCGCCGGCCGCGAAGCGCAGCGAGACGTAGGCGAGCGCAGTGAAGCGGCCGGCGGGCGCGACGCGCCCGAGCAGGTCCCCGACCCCGAGCTGACCGAGCGCCCCAAGCGGCGCGCCTTCAGCGCCGAGTTCAAGCTCAACATCCTCGAGGAGGCCGACGCCTGCGAGAAGCCGGGCGAGCTCGGCGCCCTGCTGCGCCGCGAGGGCCTTTACTCCTCGCATATCTCGACCTGGCGCCGCCAGCGCGAGGAGGGCGCGCTTGGCGCCCTGGGGCGCAAGCGCGGCCGCAAGGCCGCCGACCCGATCGAGAAGGAGAACGCCGAGCTGCGCCGCCGCGCCGAGCGCGCCGAGGCCGAGCTGGCCAAGGCGCGCAAGGTGATCGAGGTGCAGGGAAACGTCTCAGCGCTCTTGGAGGACCTGCTCGGGACCGAGGGCGCCGAAGAGAGCACCGAGAGATGATCTGCCAGACCGTCGAGGAGCTGGCGCCGATCGTGGGGACCCGTCCCGCCTGCCGGGCGCTGGGAGCGGCGCCGGCGACGATCTACCGTCGCCGGCGCCCGCCCGAGCCCAAGCCCAGGCGGCCACGGCCCCGCCCGGCCCGGGCGCTGAGCGAGGCCGAACAGGAGGCCGTCCTGGCCGAGCTGCACGGCGAGCGCTTCCTCGACGCCTCCCCGGCCGCCGTCTGGGCGACCCTGCTCGACGAGGGCGCCTACCTGTGCTCGGAGCGGACCATGTACCGGCTGCTTGAGGCGAGCGGCTCCTCGCGCGAGCGCCGCGACCAGCTCACCCACCCCGCCTACGCGAAACCCGAGCTTCTGGCCCGCCGCCCCAACGAGCTCTGGAGCTGGGACATCTCGAAGCTGAAGGGCCCGGCGAAGTGGACCCACTACCACCTCTACGCGATCCTCGACGTCTTCAGCCGCTATTGCGTCGGCTGAACCGTGCAGGAGCGGGAGTCCGCCGCGGTCGCCGAGGCGCTGATCGCGCAGTCCTGCGAGCAGCAGGCGATCCGCCGCGACCGGCTCACCGTGCACGCCGACCGCGGCTCCTCGATGCGCTCCAAGCCGGTGGCGATGCTGCTCGCCGACCTCGGGGTCACCAAGACCCATTCCCGCCCCTACACCTCGACCGACAACCCCTACTCCGAGGCGCACTTCCGCACCCTGAAGTACCGACCGGCCTTCCCGGCCCGCTTCGACTCGCTTGAGCAGGCCAGGGCCTTCTGCCGCGAGTTCTTCCGCTGGTACAACCACGATCACAGGCACTCGGGCATCGGCCTGATGACGCCGGCGACCGTCCACCACGGCCGTGCCAAGAAGGCTCACACCGCCCGCCAGGCGGTGCTCGCGGCCGCCTACGCGGCCAACCCCGAGCGCTTCGTGCGGGGCGCGCCGCAGCCGCCCACGCTGCCGACGGCGGCGTGGATCAACAAGCCCGACTCAGAGGAGGTTGCTCACTAAATTCGACCGACGGGTGTCTCATTTTCGTTGACAGGTACCGCTCGGCGAGCTCGCGATAGCGAGCGAGTCCCGCGTCCCCGAGCACCTCGTCGTAGCGCAGGACAGCTTGGTCGAAGACGTCCCAGGCGCCGTCGAGCTCCCAGGCGAAGAGGCGCTCGGCGAGCGCCCCGGGGTCTGGCGTGGTTCGGAGACAGGCGTCGAGGTGCAGCTCTTCGAGGCGCCCGATCACATCGGCCATCAGGCCGTCGGAGTCGTCGATGTGATCGAGTGCCTTCTCGGCGGCCTTGAGGGCGTGCTCGGCGAGCTCCACACCGTCGTCGCCGCGCCCCTCCTCCAGCAGAGCTTCGAGCACATCGATCGTCTCCTCGATGCCGCGGACGTAGCCCCAGACCTCGCGGTAGGGGACGAATTCGCGGTACGCGAAGGCCTGGTCGATCAGCGCGCGCATGGACGCCACGTCGGCCGCCGTCCCGCTCGCCGGACTCGCGGCCCGCAGCAACAGCTGGCGGGCCAGCGCTTCGTCATCGTGGGCGTGGTCGATCAGAAGCTCGACCAGCTCGCTCTGGGGAAGCGTCTCGAGATGGGCACGGGCGTCATCGAGCGTCGGCGTCGGGTCGCTGCCCTCGCCAAGCCAGGCGAGGGCAGCCGCGACGCAGTGCTTGCAGAAGGCGCCCTCGCGGCCCACCGGGCAGGAGCAGGAGAAGCGCAGCTTCCCACCCCTGGCGCGGAGCTCGACCAGGTAGGCCTCGGAGCCGCTGACGGTAGCGCCGACCCGCCCGGCGCTCGCCCGCAGCGGACCCACGCGCCCGCCTTTGAGATAGGACACTCCGCGCTCGTGGGACTGCGCCGACGCGAGGCTGGCGATGGTGGCGGTGGAAGGCCCCCATTTACCGGTCCACCCTCAGTGAGAGTTCGTGGTCGGTATCCGCTTGCACGGTAGCGGGGTCGACCGTCGCCTCGCGGAGTGAGCCCGTAGGGCGATCGGAGCGAGGCGACGGGGCGCCGTTCTCCTCCCGCCAACGCTCCGCGAAGCGGGCCGGCGGCAGCATCCCCAGCGCCGAGTGCGGGTGTTCGGTGTTGTAGGCGGAGATCCAGTCGGCGAGGATCACCTCGGCCTCGGCCAGGCTGTGAAACAGCTCGACGTCGAGCACCTCGTCGCGGGCGCGGCCGTTGAAAGACTCGATGAAGGGGTTCTGCCAGGGGGAGCCGGGCTCGATGTAGGCGGTGGCGGTGGCGTTGAGGCGACACCAGTCGCGCAGGGCGTGGGCGATCAGCTCGGGGCCGTTGTCGCAGCGGATGTGGCAGGGAGCGGTTCCGCGCATGGCGACGAGGCGCTCGAGCACGGCGACCGTGTCCTCGGCGGTGATCGAGCGAGCCACCTCGCCGGCGAGCGCCTCGCGGGTGAACTCGTCGACGACGTTCAAGATGCGGATCTGGCGGCCGTCGGCCGTCTCGTCGGACTGGAAGTCGAGCGCCCAGACGTGGTCGGGGCGCTCGGCGCGGAGGCGCCTGCCGTCAGCGTTGTCGCCCAGCCGGGCGCGCTTTCGCTTGCGCTTCGGCACCCGCAGGCCCTCCTCGCGCCAGATCCGCTGCACGCGCTTCTTGTTGACGCTCCAGCCCTCTCCGAGGAGGCGGGCATGGGCGCGGCGGTAGCCCCAGCGGGGCTTCTCTTCGGAGATCTTGCGCAGGGCGGAGCGCAGGGCGGCGTCGTCCTCGGCGGCCTTCGGCTCGTAGCGCTGCGTGGAGCGATGCTGCCCCGCCACCTGGCATGCCCAGCGCTCGCTGACGCCGAGGCGGTCGCAGAGCATCGCGACCGCCTGGCGCCGGCGGTCTGGGCTCAGAAGTTTCCCGCCGAGATCTCCTTGTGGGCGCGGACTTCCAGCTCCTTGTCGGCGACGATCTGCTTCAGCTCGCGGTTCTCGCGCTCGAGCTCCTTCAGCCGCTTGACGTCGGCGGCCTTCATCCCGCCGTACTGGTTGCGCCAGCGGTGGAAGGTCTGCTCGGAGACCCCCAGCTCCTTCGCGACCTCCGCCACTCCCCTGCCTTCGCCGAGCATCCGCTCGGCCTCCCTGAGCTTGCGGATGATCTGCTCGGGGGTGTGTCGCCTTCTCTTCACTTGCGTCGGTCCTCCTTGGCCCAGTTTCGCGGGCCGGTAACTCTCACAAGGTCGGACCGATTTCAGGGGGTCATGCCAGCGGTGGAGAGCACCTTTGACAGCTCGTCTGGCATGCGCCGCAGGGTACGCCGCGAATCGGCGCGGATCTCTGGGGCAAGAAATGGGGCAAGGTGCCCCACGGATCCCAGCCGATCTCCAGGTAGCTCGATCTCGTGAACTTCGCTTGAAACCTAGCCCCACGTAGTCCAGCGGAACCCCAGGTCCGGGCTCATAAGCGGACTGTCCGTTAGGAAACCGACGGTCGCCAAGGCCTCCATCTGGGTTCGTGCCCCAGACCAGTCTCGTGCAAACCTGGAGTCAGGTTAGCCTGAGACAGGCGCTGCCGGCCCCGGCCGCGCTGTATTCGTGTACGCGATTCTGTACACTCTGTTCATGGCGAAAACCGTTCCCGTGCGTGAGCTGCGCGCCAACCTCAGCAGCCTCCTCGACGACGTCAGCAACCGGCGCGACCACGTTCTGGTCACGCGCAATGGGGCGCCTGCGGCGGCCCTGGTCCCGATCGACGAGTACGAGGCGCTGGAGGAGACCGCCGAGGTCCTCTCCGACCCCGAGGCCCTGTCGGCGCTGGAGGCCGGCCTCGCGGAGATCGAGCGCGGCGAGACGGTCACCCTGTCTGAGCTTCGCAGTGAGCTGGCAGGGCGCAGGCCGAGCGCCAGCTGATCGGTGGCGCGGCTCGCCCTCGCCCGGCACGCCCGTCGCGAGCTGCTTGAGCTGAGCTGGCCGCTGATCGACGCGATCGAGGATGCCCTGGGACTCTTGGAGCGCGAGCCCTGGGCGGGGCATGCGCTACGCGGCAGGCTCCGCGGCCTGTACTTGCTGCGGGTCGGCTCGTACCGCATCTTCTATCAGGTCATCGACGACGGGCAGACGGTTCGCGTTGCCGCCATCCGCCATCGTTCCGTCCTCTACGGAGGCGATCCACGTTGAGGAGTCGATGTCGCGCCCGGTGGAGCCGGCCAAGGCACGGATCGAGGAGGTCTCCGACACCTTCAACTAGATCCTCCACGAATTCAGCTTGCCCTGGCTCAAGGCCGCAGAGGTTGACAGGGAGACCTACCTCCCTGTGGTCAACGGCCGCAGCCTTCGCGGCCTCTCCTCGGGCGGTATGAAGACGACGACGAACGTTGCCTGCTACCTGGCGATCTTCGTCGTCGGGCTTCGCGACCAGGAGACGCTTACGCCGAACTTTCAGATGCTCGACAGCATCCGTAGGGACTCGGGGTCTGGCAGTGAGGATCTGGCCCGCTCGGATCGGATCTACTCCTTTCTGCAGACGCTGCAGGAAATGCGCGGCGGGGCAAGATCCTTGGCTCGTGACTTCCAGTTGCTCGTCGTCGACAACGACCTGCCGGCGGGGTTCGGCGGCGCCTTCAACGTCATGCAGATCGATCCGAGCTCCCCTCTGGTCAGGAAGCCGCCGCGATAGCCAGTCGCTCGGCCGAGTTCCGGCACCCGGCAGAATCCACGCCACGCCCCTCTGCGGGGATCTCCAGGAGGACAACAGCTGGGGCAGCATCCCACACAGATTCCAGCTGCTCGACCTCGTAGCCGCACTCCGGCGCTCCCGCGAGTCCGCTGGGCATGCTGGTCGTTGACGCGGGTCTCGCGGTCCTGCGGGCATCGCGACCGGGTCGCAGGGGCGCGGCGCTCCCAAACGCGGTGTATTTTCCAGTGTACTTTGTGGTAGCCTGTCCTCAAGCCAATCGAAGGAGCCACCATGCCCGTCCTCACGCCCCCTGCAGCCGAGCGACTCGACCACGACGCGACGACGCTGCCGATCTCCGAGGTCGCCGGCTACCTGCAGGACCAGCTTGGGCAGCGGATCGCCGCCCACCTCGCCGGCCTGCGCGACGCCAAGCAGATCGGCCGCTACCGAAAGCCGGACGGCCCGACCCCGAGCCAGACCACCGACCTGCGCCTGCGCGAGGGCTACAAGGTCGTCCGCATGATCGTCGAGAGCTTCGACGAGAAGACGGCGCGCGCCTGGCTCTTCGGCACCAACACCCGCCTCGATGACGAGGCCCCGATCGACGTCCTGCGCCGCGCCGGGGACCCGGCGCAGTTCGCCGCCGTCCGCGCCGCCGCCAGGCAGCTTGTTAGCTTCGAGGGGTGAGTGGGGGAGAGCTTTGGCGGGTCGGGCATCGCGGCAATCCGCTGGCCTTCACGCCGTTTGAGCTCTGCGCCTGGAACCACCGCTTCGACGACGCCCGTCGGCGCTTTCGGACCGTCTACTGCGCCGAGCGACCCGAGACTTCGCTGCGCGAGGTCCTGGCCGATTTCCGTCCCAATCTGAAGGCCCGGCAAGCGTTCGCCGAGGCGTTTGGCGCGGCCGCGCTCGAGGATCTGCCCACCGCCCCGGTGACCGCCCGCTGGCGGGAGGAGCATCTGCTCGCCCCCGCCGAGATGGTGCTCGACGGCGAGCTGATCGACCTCACCGAACCAGCGGTCCGCGCCGACCTCGAGCAGCGCCACGCATCCCTCCTGATCGAGCATGGCCTCGGCCCACCTGGATCTGCACGAGATCACCTCGCGGCGGCGCGTCGTCACCCAGACGATCGCCGCCGACCTCTTCGACCGCCGTGGCGCCGGCGCGCTGCGTTTCCCATCTCGTCTGGACGGTCAGCCCGCGCTTGTCGTCTTCGAGGGCCGTGGCGAGCTGGTCGAGGCCGACGATCCTGTTGAGCTCACCGACCCCGCTCCCGAGGTCCTGCTGGCGGTTTGCCGCGATTGGGGGTTGGAGCTGGAGCCGACCGAGGGCCGATAGCGCTCGGACCGGCAACCAGGCATCGCTCTTGCAGGCCCCGGATCCTGGGGCAAGAAATGGGGCAAGAAGTCCCACGGATCCCAGCCGATCTCCGCGTAGCTCGATTGGAGTAAAGCCGCTTGAAACCGTGCCCCACGTAGTCCAGCCGATCTCAAGGTTCGGGCTCATAAGCGGACCGTCCGTGCAGGAACCCGACGGTCGCGGGGCTTCCCTCGCCAAGTCCTTCGGTCGACCTCCCTGAGAAGGCGTCGCTTAGGCGCTGCGCAGGAGCTCGGAGACAACCTCACCGGGCTGCTGGCCGCGCTCGTTGGCGATCCGCTCCAGGCGCTTGGCGTCGTCGCCCTCGACGCTGACGAGGATCGCCAGCTTCGCGTTGGGATCGCCCTCGTGCATCTCGATCTGGGCGTGGTCAAGCTCGGCGTCGAAGTCGCCGGGCTGGGGATCGGGGTCTTTCCAGGGATCCTTGCCCATCTCAACCGATGATTCTACGCTCGCGCTCGGTGGCCGGCCAACCGGTGACTATCAGCCAGGTCGTTGGATCGATGGTGCGCTCGATCACCAGCGTGAGCGCCCGCCCTCCGTCGGTGTGGCCGACGAGCAGCAGCCGCTCGCCCTCCTGACCGCTGCCGCCCGGATTGCGCGCAGTCGCGTGGCGGTTGCGCGGCAGCTGCTCAGCCTCGGCGGTCGAGATGCCGCGGGCCCCGAGCTTGACCCGCGCGGCGTCGGTGGCGAGCAGTTGGGAGATAATCTCTGCCATCCCGCGATGTCTATCCGATGCTGCCGACGGCCAGATCGGTGGAGGCGGCGGTGCTCTCCCGCGCGATCCCTGGGGCAAGAAATGGGGCAAGAAGCCCCGCAGATCCCGGCCGATCTCCACGTAGCCCGATCCCGCCAGAACCGCTTGAAACCGCGGCCCACGTAGCCCAGCGGCATCCCAGGTCGGGGCTCATAACCCGAAGGTCGCGGGTTCGAATCCCGCCCCGGATTCGTGTCGTGGTACCTGTCGGAGACGGATCGTCCGACAGGTCCGATGGATCCTGCCCTGGGGACGTGGGACGTGTGGGACGCGGCCGAAAACATCTGGCGCCCAGGTCGACCGGCTGGGGGCCGAGCGGTCGCAGGTTCAAAATCCTGTCTCCCCGATTGTTCTGAACTCCGATTCCAAGGGCCGGCTACCTCCGTTCCTCGGTTCGGTGCGGCCAGGCTCCAGCTGTTTAGTACGTGTCGGCAAGCGAGCTGCAGCGGGCCTGGTCGAGTGGCTGGCCGGCGGCCCCGAACCCGGCAGCGGCGTCGCGGAAATGTTCGCGTGCGAGGGCCGGCTCGTCGGCCAGGTGGCCCCTGATCTCTTCCATCGCCGCGTCCCAGGCGGGAAGTCGCATGACGACGTCGGCGAGGTATTCGGCGGTCTCGGTCCACTCCGCTGCGCGTTGGACATCGCCGCCTCGGGCGGCTGCAATCGCTGCCGGGACCGCGAGCGTAATCCTGCAGCCGGGGCAGGTCTCGACCGGGCCGCGAACCGCGGCCTCCGCCTCCTCCAGGGCGGCGAGCGCCTCATCGGGGTCGCGGGCGGCCGTGATCAGCGTCCCGTAGATCCGGTCGAAGAGATGGAAGCCGACCGCCGACTCTCGGGCGACCATGAGCGCCTCATCCAGCAGTGCCATTGCATCCGCGTGACAGCCATGGTGCAGCGCGACCTCGGCACGACGTTGGAGGGCGAACGCCTCGCCGGTGGCGCCGCCGATGTGACGGTGAAGCTCGACCCCGGCGAGGAGGTCAGCGTCGGCGGCCTGCAGCCGTCCGGCCAGCAGCTTTGCCTCGCCGCGAATCGTGACCGCAAAGGCGAGTCCCCGAGCCGCTCCGAGGCGCTCCGCTTCCGCCTTGAGGGAATCGGCAAAGGCGATCACGTCGTCGTAGGGCTGGGCGCCGTAGAGCAGGCGCTGGGTGATGCAGAGCTGCCCGTCGAAGGCGCTCACCGCGATTCCTCCGAGCGTGCTGGTGTCCCGCAGGTCGGCGCGGACGCTGTCGCGCAGCTCGCCGCGGGCATGGGCGGCGGCTGCCTGCGCCCATGAGGCCACCGCGACCGCATCGGGGTCCCCGGAGGCGAGCGCCAGCCGGCGCGCCTTCGCCGCGTGCGCCGCGCCGGCCGCGGGATCGCCGAAGCCGAGCGCAGCCGCACCGGCGAAGGCCAGCGCCTGTGCCAGGCGGCCATCGAGGGTCGTCGGCGCGACGCCGGCAAGCACCTCGAGGCCGCCAGGTGGGTCACCGAGCTTGATCTGGGCGAGTGCCTGCTTTGCTCGCAGCTCCTGCGTATCCGCGGTCTCGGCGACGGTCGCCGCGGCCGCGTAGGCCGCCAGCGCCGCAGGATCTCCCGTCGCATCAAGTGCCTCTGCTCTCAGCCGCAGTGCCTCGGGGTGGCCGGGGTCCTGCTCGAGCGGGCCCACGAGGCTGCCTAGCGCATCGGCATAGGCACCGAGGTCAACTGCCCTTCGCGCCGCCTCCAGTTGCCACGGCGCAGCCTCGGCGGGGCGCCCGCCGGCGACCCAGTGGCGCGCGATCAGGCCCGGCTCGGCGTCGATCTCGATCAGGGTCTGTGCCGTCTGGCAGTGGATGATCAGGCGTTCGTGCGGGGCGAGCTGCCCGATCAGAGCTTGGCGCACGAGCTCGTGGCGGAACCGATAGTGGGCTCCCTCGACGGTGAGGATCCCTGAACGAAGGCCGGCGTCGAGCGCGACGAACGCCTGCGTCTCTCTGACGGCGGTCAGCGCGACGGCGGCGTCGGCGTCGAGCTCGTCCCCGGCCAGGGCGAGCCGTCGTAGCGCAGCTGCCGCGTCCGGGTCCAGCTGGAGGAAGCGGCCGGCGATAGCGTCACCCACGGTCGGGACGAGCGCCGGCACGCCGACGACGGCGCTGCGGGCGAGCTCGAGCGTGAGGAACGGGTTGCCTTGGGCGAGCTCGATGATGCGCTCGACGGTCTCATCGGCGCGAGGGACGGAGACGGCGGAGGCGATGAGCGCTGCGGCGTCGTCGTGGCCGAGCGGCTCGAGGTCGATCTCGACGACGCGGCTGGCGCGAGCCAGCCGCGAGACCGCGCGCCGAAGAGTCGTCGGCGCCGCTTCGGAGCGGTAGGCGAGTACGAGCAGGATCGGGCGGGTGCCGGCGCCGCCAAGGTGCTGGAGCGCGTCGATCGTCGCCTCGTCGGCGAGATGGGCGTCGTCGAGGCTCAGTGCGACCGGCCGTTCCTTGGCGGCTTGGAGCAGCAGGCGGCCGAATGCGCCGATCACGCGGTGGCGGGTGAGCGAGCCCGCGACATTTCCTGCGGGGGAGGCGGTGATCTGCCCTAGGACGGCGCGGGCCTCGCCGCCGATTCCCTCGAGCAGCGAGGAGTCCGCCGCGACGAGTCGCTCGACTCCCGCCGCCAGCGGGGCATAGGGGGCGGCCGCCTCAGCGGCCGCCAGGCTTACGACCGCCCAGCCCTCAGCCTCGCCTAGGCGCCCGATCTCCCGGCACAGCGCCGACTTGCCGATTCCGCCTGGTCCTCGCAATACGAGCGCACCGAGAGCGGAGGCGTCGGTGCGGAGGAGGGCGGTGACTCGTGCGACCTCGAGGTCGCGCCCGACGAGGGTGTCATCGGCCCGAGGGAGGCCGGCGACGGCCTCGTCGTAGAGGGCGGCGGCCTCGACCCCGGGGGCCGCTCCCAGCTCGCGACGGAGCGCGGCGCGTAGGAGCCCGTACCAGCGGATCGCCGCCGGCCGGTTGCCGCGGTCGAGCTCTCGCCGCATCAGCTCCCGGTGGGCCGCTTCGTCAGACGGTTCGGCTCCGACCAGCAGCTCGAGCTCACCGGCGTCGCGAAGCAGGTCGATGTACCGTGCACGCAGGCGCTCCCGGGGAGCCTGCGCCCAGCTCTCGTACGGCGCATCCGGCAGCAGCTCGCCGCGATAGAGGGCGAGATCCTCCTCGCGCTCGAACTCCTCGACGTCCGTTTCCAGCGGCCGCCCGGGGAAGAGCTGAACGTAACCACCGCGCAGGACGATCGCCCCGGGGTCGTCGAGGGCTCGGCGCGCGTGGTGCGCTGCCTTGCGCAGATTCGCGGCGCCGCCGGCGGCGTCCAGGTGCGGCCACAGCGCCTCGATCGCTCGCTCCCGCGGGAGGCGACGCCCTTCGCTCAGCGCCAGCAGCTGGACCAGCTCCGCCGCGCGCCGCGTCGGCCACGCCACCGTCTGGAACTCGCGACCGTCGACTCGCACGCGGAACTCGCCCATCAGGTCGACCTGCACGGCACCATCGGAGGCGGAGTTCGGGCTCATGGCCTACAGGGAACGAATTGGGAACGGTCAACGTCGATGCTCCCACGAAATCAATCGAGAGGAGCACCATGAAGGCCTTCAATCGAGTCGAGACGCCAGTGGCGATCGAAGGCGACGGCGTCGAGTTCCGCAAGCAGGAGATCGGCGGCGGCATGAGCGTCTCGTTCGTACGCCTGCCCAAGGGCGCCGACCTGCGGCCCGCCGTGGCTGGCCTGCCGGACGACCTGTGCCCTTGCCCGCATTGGGGCTACGTCCTCTCCGGTAGCGTTCGCATGCACACCCTCAAGGGGGCGGAGGACTACGAGGCTGGCCAGGCCTTCTACTGGGCAGCCGGCCACGCACCGGAGGCGCTCGAGGATGTCGACTATGTCGACTTTTCCCCGACGGACGAGCTCGACCATGTCATCGACCACATCACGTCACAGGGCTGAGCCTGATCACCGTCGGGGTTACGCGGCGTGGTACCGGATGAAGCGGCCGATACGTCCGCTGCACCCGGTCCGGGAGCGCAAGGGACCCGTGGGACGCGCCTGGACGCATTGGGCATCCACATCTACCGCCGTCGGGGCCGCTTCCACGTTCGGTGATCAGGTCGACGATCCGGGGGTGGTCGCGACGAACAAATCGGGCCCCCGCTATTGAGAAAGGCCCTGATAACGGGTCCCTTTTCGTTCTAGATGACCGCCGGCCAGTGGTTCCGGCGAGCGCCTGATCAAGGCACTTCGCAAGGGGGGTCGGGAAATCGTCCGCGAAAGGAGCACCGGGTAGGAGTCGCGAGCGATCAAGGTCAGCGCCCGGCCGAGCGCGTCATTGCCACGTGGCTCCGGCATCGTGCCGCCGCAGCGCACTCGGAGCTGCCAGGCAGTGCTGGGCTCGTCGTCGGAAACGCCGCCGAGCGCTACCGGGAAGCGCGGATCGCCCCACGGGCTGATCATTCCCTCGCGTCGAGGTCGTGGATAACCATCCGTTGCGCCTCGTCCAGATCCTCATCGAGGGGTTCTCATCGCGATTGAGGACAAAGCTCAGCAGTGGCTCGCCGAGTGCGAGCTCCCAGGTCGGCAGCGGGTTCGCACCGGGCAGCGGTGCTATCTCGGTCGTGCGTTCGCAGGGAGGGACGCAAGACCCTTGGAGACCAGGTCGCGCTCGTCGCAGCTGACAAGGCGATGGCCGCCGTTACTTCGGCGGCAGCCACGTAAGCAGCGTCGTAGACGGAGATCGTGTGGCGCTCGGCGATCTCCGCCGCCTTCGTCAGGAGGGTGTCCGTGGAGAGAGCGACGCCGCCATCGTCGCCGAGTCTCTCGACTGCCGCCAGCAGCGGCCCTACCGACTCCGGCGCGCGACACGCCCGCACGGCGACGTTCGCGACCTCATAGCGGGCGAAGTCGAGCGTCGCAAGGGAGGCGTCCTCATCTTCTAGCAAAGCCTGTGCCGACTCGTGATGGTCGTCCTCGGGATCGAAGGCGGCGAGCAGGACGCTTGCGTCGAGAAGCAGCGCCGTCACGGACCGGGCCGCGTCGCCTTCACCCGCTCCGCGGCGTGCCCGCCGTGGGGGGAGGCGTCGCGGAGCAGCGATCGCATCGCCGCTGCCCGGCCCTCTCGGCGCCGGCGCAGGGCCGCATCGGCAAACTCCCGTATGGGCAAGAGATGGGGCAAGGCGCCCCACGGATCCCAGGCGTTCTCCACGTAGCTCGATCCGCGAAAACCGCTTGAAGCGGTGCGCCACGTAGTCCAGCGAAGGTCTGGGTCCGGACTCATGATCCGAAGTCGTCGTTGTCGGAGCCCGCAGGTCACAGGGGTCTCGTGTCCGCTTCGCGTCCGACACGGCCCCAGCAGCGGGAGACCGTGACCGGCCCCGGCCGAGTGGGGCAGCCATGGATGGCAAATCAACACGCGCCCGAGGACATCGGGCCCGGGCGGCGCGCGCCGCTATGCGGTCGTAGGCGAATTCCGCGGAGCGAAGAATCGCCGGGTCGCCGGCAGGACGAGGGGCACCAACTGGACGAGCCCCGTCGCGTTGGCGAACCAGGTGCCCGATGCGGTGGCGCGAGAGGGGCCACCGGGACGGCGGCCCCTCTCCTCAGAAGGAGGTCAGTGGTTCGAGAGGGTGATCACTCCTTCGTAGCCGAAGACGATCAGGCCGCCCCGTTCACCTGCGGGGTGGTAGAGAATGCGCCCGCCGGCCCCGGAGAGCCTGCCGGTCCCGCCGTCGACGGTGATCAGGCCGCCGTTGGCGGCATCGCCGCTGAAGACGTAGTTGAGGGTGCCCGACCAACCGGCTACCTTCCCGGTGAATTTCGAGCTTTTCGAGTACTGCAGGATCGTCCCGTCGGACATCGCGACGTTGAAGTAGGGCTCGTGCGCTTTGCCCTTCAGGGCGCCCGTGTACGTCACCTGGGCATCGCCCGGGGTCACCGTGATCGCGCCCTGCGCTTCGGGGGTGCCGGAGACGTTGTCGGCGGGATCGAGAAGGATTTGGCCTCTGACGGGGACCGTGTGGGGAGGGTTCGAGTGGCGGTGGTGGCCCCGGTCGGCGAGCGCGGGGGAAACCGCGATGGCGATCCCGACCAAGCCGATCAGGAGGCCGGTGAACAAGACGGGGGAGCGTCTTCTCTTCATGGAACTTTTCCTTTCGTTGGAGCCGGATGTGGCCGAAATACCAACTTTTATGAAGGAGACGTTCGCGCCTCGTGCCGCGCGCAGGGGCCGGAGTCCGGAACCCGCATGGTGAAACCACCAACGCTGATTCCGCGATAATCGTGGCGTGGTCGATCCCGCCGCCGCGCTCGACCGCGGGCGCGAGACCTACGCGAGCCAGATCTGGGGAGAGGCGTGCGAGCAGCTCGAGGCTGCCGACCGCGCCGCCGACCTGGGTGCCGGCGACCTGGAGCGGCTCGCCACCTGCCTCTACATGCTCGGCCGCGAGCGGGGGTACCTGAAGACTCTGGAGCGCGCCTACCGCGCGCACCTCGACGAGGGGCACGAGCTCGCCGCGGTGCGGGCAGCGTTCTGGATCGGCGTCGGCCTGGCGCGCTGCAACCAGGCGGGCCAGGCGGGCGGCTGGCTCGGTCGCGCCGGTCGCCTGCTCGACAAGCGGGCCGAGGACTCGGTCGAGCGTGGCTACCTGCTGCTGCCGAGCGCTTTCGAGCGCATCGCGAAGGGGGACCTGGAGGGTGCGGCCGAGGCGGCCGACGCGGCCGCGGCGATCGCCGAGCGCTTCGGGGATGACGACCTTTTCGCGCTCGCCACCCACGAGCACGGTCACCTGCTGATCCGCAGTGGGCGGATCGACGAGGGAGTCGGGCTGCTCGACGAGGCGATGGTCGCGGTCAGCGCCGGCGAGCTCTCGCCGATCGTCTCGGGGATCGTCTACTGCGGCGTCATCCTCGCCTGCCGGGATGCCCAGGAGGTTCGCCGGGCCAAGGAGTGGACGGCGGCGCTGTCGGCCTGGTGCGAGCGCCAACCGGACCTGGTTGCGTTCACCGGACGCTGCCTGGTCCACCGCGCCGAGCTGTTGCAGCTCGACGGCGCCTGGAAGGAGGCGCTCGAGGAGGCCGAGCGGGCCAGGGAGCGATGTCTCGAGGGGGAGAACCTGGACGCGGCGGGGGAGGCGTGTTACCGCCGCGCCGAGATCCATCGGGCGATGGGAGAGCATGCGGCTGCCGGGCGGGCCTATCGCGAGGCAAGCGAACACGGTCGCGAGCCGCAGCCCGGTCTCGCCCTGTTGCGGCTCGCGGAGGGCAACACCGACGCCGCGCAGGCGGCGATCCGCAGGGTCGCCACCGAGGCCTCCGACATCGTGGCGCGAGCGCAGCTATTGCCCGCCTACGTCGAGATCATGCTTGCCGGGCACCGCCTCGAGGAGGCGCGTCGGGCCTGCGGTGAGCTGGAGTCGATCGCGGCGGGACGGGAGGCCGAGGCGCTGACCGCGCAGGCGGCGCAGTCTCGCGGCGCGGTGGAGCTCGCCGGCGAGGATCCGGCCGCGGCGCTTGTGCCGCTGAGACGCGCGGTCGACGCCTGGCGGGGCCTTCACGCGCCGTACGAGATGGCGCACGCACGGGAGCTGATCGGCCGCGCCTGCCGGGCGCTCGGCGACGAGGACACCGCGACGCTGGAGCTCGACGCGGCCCGCGCCGCCTACCGCGCGCTCGGCGCGGCTGCCGATCTCGCTCGGCTCGACGAGCTCGGCGCCGCCGCCGCGGAGGCCAGGGCCCGCGGCCTCACCCGGCGTGAGCTCGAGGTCCTGCGCCACTTGGCCGCAGGTGAGACCAACGGAGCGATCGCGGTCGCGCTCGTCGTCAGCGAGCGCACCATCGACCGCCACGTCAGCAACATCTTCGCCAAGCTCGGGGTCTCCTCCCGCACCGCGGCGACCGCCTACGCCTACGAGCACGATCTCCTCTGAGCCACCCGAGGCGCCATGGGTGAGATCACCCATCTCGCGTCGGCTCGAGGTTGGGTGGTTCAGCCGATGCTCACCGGGGCCCTGCCGGCCTAGCCTCGGTGCAGCCTGTTCCCGAGGAAGGAGGCAAGGATGCCGAAGGCGTCGAGAGATACAGCGTCCGAGAGCGTCGAGCCGGAGGGACGCGAGGTCGGCTTCCGGTTCGCCGATCGCGAGGCGAACGAGGCCGGCGACGCCTACTGCGTCCGATCCGGACACACGCCGGTCCACTCCCAGGGCTCGGAGATCGTCGAGTCCAACCCGACCGAGCTGCTCGCCGAGACCGGTGGCGGCCCGCGGGAGGATGCCGGCTCGAACGGTCGGCCGCTGCGCGATCACGATGCCGTCGTGATCGGTGCGGGGCCCGCCGGGCTCGCGGCAGCGCTCGCTCTGAAGGACCGCGGGATCCGCCCGCTGGTCGTCGATCGGGCCGACCGGATCGCCTCCTCATGGCATCAGCGCTACCAAGGGCTGCGCCTCAACACCTGGCGGAGGAATTCCCAGCTGCCAGGCCGGCGGTTTCCCAGGGGGACCCCGACCTTCCCGACCCGCGAGCAGGTGATCGAGTACCTGCGGCGCCACGCGGGCGAGGACGGGATCGAGATCCTGCTGCGAACCGCTGCCGAGCGGATCGAGCGGGACGAAGCCGGCTGGCTGGTGCGCACCACCGCGGGCGAGCTGCGCGCCCCCGGGGTCGTGGTCGCGACGGGTTATGAGAACCGGCCCGTGGTCCCCGACTGGACTGGGCGCGACGACTGGAACGGTCAGATCCTCCACTCGTCCGAGTACCGCAGCGCCCACCCCTTCCGCGGCCGCCGGGTGCTGGTCGCCGGACCGGGGACGTCCGGGATGGAGATCGCCCACGGGCTCGCCGAGGGCGGGGCCGCCAAGGTCTGGCTCGCCGTTCGCACTCCCCCGAACATCCTCGGGCGACACGGTCCCGCCGGGATCCCCGGCGATGCGATCGCTGTCGTCTTTTGGCACCTACCGGCGTGGCTCGGCGATCGATTCACCCGAATCGCCCGCAAGGCCGCGTATGGCGACCTGAGCGAGTATGGGCTGCCGGTCCCCGAGGAGGGCGTGATTTCCCGGGCCCGCCGGGTCGGGAAGGCTCCGGCGATCGTGGACGAGGTCGTGATCGAGGCGATCAAGGACGGACGCATCGAGGTCGTCGCCGCGGTCGAGGCGCTCGACGCCGAGGGGATCGAGCTCGCCGATGGCGATCGGATCGCGCCCGACGCGATGATCTGCGCGACCGGATTCCGCCGCGGACTCGAGTCGCTCGTCGGCCACCTCGACGTCCTCGGCGAAGACGGCGTCCCGCGCGTCCGCGGCGGGGAGCCGGCGGCAAGGGGCCTCTTCTTCATCGGCTACGTGCCGCGGCCGGGCGGGATCGGCTTCATGGCCAAGGAGGCGAAGCGGGCGGCGAGGTCGATCGCCCGCGAGCTTCGGACGCGGTCGACCGCCGGCTGATCAACATTGCGTGGCCGGCGGGCCGGCTGATCCGCGCGGCACGGCCGGCTCGCCGGCCCCTCAGGGAGCCAGGGCGATGCGCGGGGACTTCTTGGTTGCCTTGCCTGCGGCGTTCCCGGCGACGATCTGGAGCTTTGCCGTCGGGGTATGGTGGCGTCGCCAGGCTCGCCGCACCGCGCTCAGCGCCTGGGCCGAGAGCTTCAGCTTGATCGTCGCCGACTTCCCGGCCGACAGTCGGCGGGTCGCCTTCTTCAGGCTCGGGTCCCTGCCCGGCGCGACGATCTTGCCGGTCACGGTCACCTTGCGGGCCTGGTCGCAGCGGAGTCTCAGCACGACCCTGCCGCCCTGGCGCCCGAGCTGCTGGCGGCTGCTTCAGCTTGAGGAAGAGCTTCGGCGCCGGTGCCGTCGTCGTCGGCGTGGTGGTCGGCGGCGCCGGGGTAGATGGCGCCGGGGTCGTCGCGGCGGGAGGCGCCGGGGTCGACGAGGGGACGAGGAGCGGGTCCGTCGCCCGGCCTCCAAGGCCGCGATAACCGGCGCTTATCACGGGCACAACCAACTGGGGTCTACCGCGACGCGGCTTCGAGGGCGATCCTTGCTGAGACCAAGGAGGTGTACATCATGTCCATACCGAACCACAACAGCAAGCACACTGGGTCTCGTAACAAGGTGACGATCATCGGGTTGGGGATCCTGCTTTCCATGGCCGCGCTATTGGCGCTGGTGGTGAAGCTGAACAACAACGGCAACACCCAGCCCGCGTCCGCCGCGACCCGCCCGGCCGCGACCGCGGCGTCCTCGGAAGAGGCGGTCACGCCGGCTCCGGAAGCCGTCACGCTGGTCATCAAGTCCGACGAGGAGAAAGGCAAGAAGGGCTCCGATGGCGCTTGGCACGACGCCTATCTGCCCGCCGACTTCTCGGTCAAGGCAGGCGCGACCGTGGAAGTCACCGTCTACAACTACGACGACATGCCCCACACTTTCACCTCTCCGGGACTTGGCGTGAACGCGAGGATCGCCGCCGGCGGTGAAACCCACCCGAGCAAGACCACCTTCACCTTCCAGGTGCCGTCGAAGGCAGCCACCTACCAGAACGCAGGCAGCTATGAGTGGTACTGCGCGCTGCCCTGCGATCCGTTCTCGATGACCCACTACGGATTCATGAAAGGTCACGTGACCGTCTCCTGAGTTGGTTGCCTCGCCTCGCCTGATTCGTGCCAGATGAGGCACCTCCACCGCGACCGGCCGCCGAAGCGGCCGGTCGCGGTTTCGCGTCGCTCAGGCCTCCTGGGGGCCGAGCTCGGCGGGCCGCGCCTCGGTGTCGATCACGACATGGGTGATCGGCAGGCCGACCTCTTCTCGCGCCCGCGCCACGATTCCGCGCTCCAGCCATGGGGCGCGGTCGGGGGTGTGGGTCCAGATCACGATCTCGTCGGCCGGGAAGGCGCGGAGCGCGTCCTGCATCGCCACCGCGGGGTCGGCGTCGCCGACCCGTCCCGAGGCGCTCAGGCCGGCCTCCCGGGCGGCCCGCAGGGAGACCTCGAGTCGTCGGCCGGCCCCCTCGATCGCCTGGTCGAGGTCCGACGCCCAGAGCGTGGCGCGCGACTCGGTGAGCGCCGGCGCGACGATCAGCACCTCGCCGTCCTCGCCGCAGCGGTCCCGGATCTCGGTCCACAACGGGCGTCCCGCCGCCGCGGCGTTGGCGAGGACCAGCAGCCGGTGGGTGCCGTCGGCGGCGCGGGCCGGCTCGACCGGCCGGGGGGCGGGCGCCAGCTCGTGGATCGCCCGCCCGACCCCGAAGCCGAGCAGCAGCGCGACCCAGATCACGCCGACGATCGGGTCGAGGAGCACGAGGACGGTCGTCACCGCGACCCCGAGGACCACCATCACCCACCACAGTGGGTCGCGGCTCGAATCCCTGGGGCCGCGCATCCGTCCGCCCACCCTCATCGCAGCCGGCTCAAGGAGCGGCGCTCGAAGAGGACCTTGTCCAGGTGCCACCGCCTCGCCGGCCCCCGCAGCCGCAGCCGGCCGCGCGGGTCGCGGTAGAAGAGCCCCGTGGCGCCGACCGCCCGCCCGGAGCCCAGCTCGAGGTAGTAGTCGAGCGCCCCGTCGAACTGGCGGCGCGGGCGGCGCCCGGCGGCCACGGCCGCGATGTTGTCGGCGACCACCGCGGCCTGCGCCTGTGCCAGCACTCCCGCCTTGGGCAGGGCCTCCCCGCCGGCGAGCGGGATCTCGGTGACGTCGCCGATCGCGTGCACGTTGGCCCCGGCGTCGAGGCTGAACGGTTCGGCCCGGACCCACCCGTTCGGCCCGGCGAGCGGCGAGGCCGCGACGAAGCCGGGCGCGCGGTGCGGAGGCACCCCGATCAGCAGATCGTAGGGCTCCTCGCCGTCGCCGAAGCGCGCCTCGCGCGCGGCGGGGTCGACCGAGACGAGCGGCCGGCCGCGCTGGAAGCCGATCGCGCGGCGCTCCAGCATCGCTTCGATGCGCTCGCCGATCTCCCGCTCGCCGATCGGGATCGGGCGGGGCTCGGCGGTGACGATGTCGACCTTCGCCGCCACGCCCCGCTTGCGCAGCATCTCGTTGACCAGGAAGGCGACCTCGTACGGGGCGGCGAGCGACCGGTAGGGGGTCGCGGCGACGACGATCAGGACCCGACCGCCGCCGAAGCCGAGCAGCGCCTCGTGCAGCCGCTCGGCGCCGGCGAGGGTGCAGAAGCCGTGCGCGGCCTCGGCGAGCCCCTCCACCGACTCCGGGGCGGGGGCCGCTCCGGGGGCGAGCACCAGCTGGTCGTAGGAGATCTGCCCGGTCTTCGTCCGGATCGCTCCCCGCTCGAGCTCGATCCCGGTCACCTCGGCCTGGGTGAAGTCGACCCCCTGTCGCTCCAGGCGCGCCAGGGGGACCGACGCCTCGCCGTCCTTGCCCCGACGCCTGCCCACCGCGACCCAGGGCAAGGAGGGGAGGAAGACGTGCTCGGCGCCGCGGTCGAGGAGCCGGACCTCGAGGTCGCCGCCGTGTCTGGCGAGCCGCTGGGCGCAGGCGATCCCGCCGAGGCCGCCACCGACGATCAACACCCTCGTCCTAGCCACGAGCCCTCATTCCGGTCATGGTACGGAACGAGGTCGGCCCGGCCGCACCCACGGGGCCGACCCATGCGTCGGCCCCGGGGAGGACAATGGCCCGGTGAGCAAGCTCGTGCGGACTCCGGAGCTGGTCGAGCTGCGCGCCTTCTGTGCGGCGGTCGACCTCGGCAGCCTCGGCAAAGCCGCCCGCCGGCTGCGGGTCAGCCAGCCGGCCATGTCCAAGCGGCTGCAGGCGCTCGAGGCCCTCTGCGGCTCGCGGCTGCTGGAGCGATCGACGCGCGGCGTCGAGCCGACCGCCGCGGGCCGCAAGCTCTACGAGGCGGCCCGGCGGCTGTTGCGGGAGGCGGAGACGATCGAAGCGCTGATGGATGGCTTCGGCGCCGAGCAGGCGCCGGTCCGCCTCGCGGCGAGCCCGACGATGGCCGAGTTCGTCCTGCCGCCCCTGCTGGTCGAGCTCGAGAGCAGGCACGATCACCACCTCTCGGTCGAGCTGACGATCGCCAACTCGACCGCGGCGCGGTCGCTGACCCTGGAGGGCAGGGCGGACCTCGGCGTCGTCGCCGTCGCCGGCGACGGCTCGCGCGACGAGCTCTGCGAGGCGCCCTTCTGCGAGGACGAGATCGTGGTCGCCGTCCCCGCGAGCCATCCCTGGGCGGCGCTGGACGCGGTCGACCCGGGCGAGTTCGTCGCGACCGCGCTGATCATGCGGGACCCCGGCGCCAGCAGCCGACGGGTGGTGAGCGAGTCGCTCGCTGGATTGGGGCTGTCGCTCGCGCCGCCGCTCGCCGAGATCGGCAGCACCGTCGCCGCGATCGCCGCGGCCCTCTCGGAGGAGGCGCCGCTGCTCATCTCCTCGCTGGCGCTCGAGGGGCCCTGGGGACCGGGCAGGGACCTCGAGGTGAAGCGGGTGGCGGGGCTGACCTTCCGGCGGAGCTTCGTCCTCGTCCACGGCGGCGAGGAGGCGCTCTCCCCGGCGCCCCGGGCGCTGGCCCGCCACCTGCTCGCGTCGACAGCGCCGGAGTCGACGCCTGAGCGCCGACCCCTGGACGACTGATTCCACGGGCACCTCGCCCGTGGGATCAAGCAGCTAGCGGCGCGGGCCCCAGGCGGGCGGGCCGATGAAGTCGCAGCAGCCTTCCTGACTGGAGCCGCTGTCGAACACCTTCTCGCGGCCGCGGCCGTCGGCGCGGACCACGACGACGGCGAAGGTGGAGTGCACGGCTTCGTGGAGCGACCTGGACTTGCGCCAGACGGCGAGGTGACGGCCGTCCGGCGCCCACGAGGGGTCCGTGTAGCAGCGGTCTTCGCCGCAGGTGCCGTGGCTGTGGGTCAGCCGGTGCGGCCGTTGGCGGCGCCGCCCGACCCGGGTGACGAACACGTTGACCTCGCGTTCGTGGCTGTTGCTCACGAAGGCGACTCGACGGCCGTCGGGCGAGATGTCGGGGCCGAACTCGCGGCGCCGCCCGCCGACCAGCAGTCGCACGCGACTGCCGTCGGGGCGCATCGAGAAGATGTCGCCTTCGTCCTGGCGGCCGCGCGGGTGGCGGGTGCTGGCGAAGGCGATCCACCTCCCGTTCGGTGCGTAGACCGGTTCGGAGTCGGTGCCTCGGCCGCCGGTGAGCTGCCGCGGCGTGCCGCCACCCAGCCCGACCGCGAAGATGTGGGTGGATCGCGTCGACGGTTGGTGGCGCTCGAAGACGATCCGCTTCCCGTCCGGCGAGAACGACGGGTTGGAGTCCGAGTACCGGTCGCCGCCGGTCAGCTGCCTGATTTCGCCGCCGTCGCTGCGCATGACGAAGATGTGGGTGCCGCGCCGTTCCCCTTCGGTGTGGCGCTTGCTCTCGAACGCGATCAGCGACCCGTCCGCCGAGTAGCTGGGGCTCGCGTCGGTCGGGTCTTCGGTCAGCTGCCAGGGCGTCCCTTCCAGGCGCGGGGGACGGGCGATCAGCCCGCCGGCGGATTCCTGTTCGGCTTCGTCGGTGAAGATCTTCTGGTAGGCGATCGGCCCCGCCCTGCCGGGCAGCGCGGCCCGCGCGGGGGCGACCGCGAGCAGCATCGGCGGCAGCACGCAGAGCAAGGACCCGAGGACCGCGGCCGCCAGGCCTCGTCTCGGACGCCTCGCTGGACGGGCTCCACGCGTGTCGGCTCCACGGTCCGTCACGGTCTCCGATCGTAGAGGAGTCGGTGGCCTGATTGGTACCGGATTGGACACTCCTCCGATCGGCGCCAGATCGGCCGGATGGCCCGCCGTCGGTCCTCACCCGGCGTCGGCGTCGGTCGCCCCGCCACGGACCTCCTCGACCTTGGCGGCGAAGAGCCGCCACCGCCGCTCGTTTTCGTGAACCAGGGTCGCCGAGCCGGTGAGGAGGTCGGCCGCCCGGTCGATCAGCTCGGAGGCCGATAAGAGGTAGGGCACCACCTCGCGCCGCCCCGCGAGGTCCGCCCGCAGCGCCGCCGGGGAGAAGTCGACCCGGTCGAGCAGCGTCAGGGAACGGCGCAGGAGACGGGCGATCATCTTCTGCATCTCCGCCGCCTGCCAATCGTTGACGATGATCTGGTGGCGCTCCGCCAGCACGGCCGCGAAGACCGGGAACGCGGCCAGCGCGCCCGCGACCTGCCAGGCCTGCTCCATCGCGCCGGCGAGCCAGCCGCCGATCTCCTCCGAGCCGCTCGCGACGCTCTCCAGGTCACGCCTGAGGCGGACGATCTCGGCCGGCTCTCCCTCGCCCTCCATAAACAGGACGCCGCTCTCCGCGGTCAGCCCGGGCGCGTTCAGATCCTCGGCTCCGGCGAAGGGGCCGGCGAGCGGGGTGGACGTCGGTCGGGTCTTCCGCCAGTGCGCGGCGAGGGCCTTGAGGATCCGCGACTGGGCCTCGAGGTGGACGGCGTCCTCGAGCGGCGCCTGGGCGTAGAACTTCTCGTGCTCGCGGTGAAACTCGGCGAGGTTCGCGATCAGCTCGAGCAACTCCTCGGGCGGCGTCGATGACCCCGCGGACCGGTCCGTCATGGGGCGATCCTGCCCGGAGCGGACGGGGCGGGCATCCGGGTAACGCCGCATTCCCGGCGCCCCGAGGTCCCGCCGGCGCGTCGCTAACCGCCCCCGATGCCTGCGGCGGAGGCGAGCCGCTCGGCGCGCTCCTTGATCCCGCGCAGCATCTTCCGCTCCATCACCAGGGACCCCGGCTCCATCGGCACCATGCCGAGGCGCGAGGCGAGGGTGGGGAGGCGGAACCGGTTGCGGCTGATCAGCCGCGTGCCGCCGTCCTGCTCGGCGAGGACGAAGGTCCAGACCCAGTTGCCGTCGGCGGAGCGCCAGGCGAGCACCCGCTCCGGCTCGACCCGCTCGAGGCGCATCCGGTTGTCGCCGAGGCCGATCGTGTCTCCCACCTGCGGGTGCTGGAACTCCGGCAGGACCCGGTCGACGCTGTGCATGTCGAGGCGGAGGAGGTTCTCGATCCAGTCGTAGGTGTAGGCGCCGCCGCGCGGCGCGGGGCCCATCTGCGCCAGCCAGGGCCAGACGTCGGCGGCGGGGGCCGCGATCTCGATCGCCCGGGTGGAGACGCCGTCGGCGTCCTCGAGCAGCTCGTCGCCGGGGAGCCGCGCCGCCGCCTCGGCCTCGGTGGCGCCCCAGGTGAGGACGCGGCGGCGCAGCAGGGCCCCGTAGAGGACCGCGGTGAGGCCGGCGAGGACGAGAACGGGGAGTCGCGGCTTCATGGTCCGAGTCAATCAGGCTCGCCGGGCAGCTCGGGGGCCCGCCGGTGCAGCGCCTCGTAGCGGTCGCGCAGGGCCGGCTCCCAGGCCCGCCCTGGATCGACCCCGCCGCGCAGCCGGAAGACCTCCAGGGAGCGGGCGATGGAGGCCCGCACGGCGCCCTCCAGCAGTCCCCAGCGATCGAGGCGGTCGGTCAGGTCGAGCAGCTCGACCGAGGCGGCGTGGATCCGGGCCTCCTCCGGGGTCAGGGCGCCGGCGGGCGTCGGGGCGGCCGTCCCGAGGGCGCGGCGCAGGGCCTCGACGCGGGCGGCGACGATCCGTTTCGAGGAGGCCGCCTCGGGGACGAAGACCTCGGAGGCGTGGAAGCAGCCGGGGGTGACGTGGAGGTCGGTGGCGACCCCGGCCCGCCATCAGGCGCCGGGCGTAGTCGATGCTCTCGTGGCGCAGCGCGTCGAGCTCGCCGACGTCGATCCAGGCGGGCGGCAGCCCGGTCAGGTCCGCGCGGCGGGCGGGCGCCGCGTAGGCGTCGACCGAGTCGGTCCCCCAGCGCTCGCCGAGCAGGGCCTGGAAGCCCTCCCGGCTGGCCCAGCCGTCGAAGACGCCGATGTCTTCGATCTCGCGGCCGGACGCGGTGTCGCAGCGATCGTCGAGCATCGGGTAGAGCAGCATCTGGTAGGCGAGCGCCGGCCCGCCGCGGTCGCGGGCGAGGAGCGCCGTCGCCGCCGCGAGCCCGCCGCCGGCGCTGCCGCCGTAGACGGCGATGCGGTCGGGGTCGATGCCGAGGCGCGCGGCGTTCTCGGCGGTCCAGGCGAGGCCCGCGTAGCAGTCCTCGACCGGGGCGGGGTGGGGGTTCTCCGGGGCGAGGCGGTAGTCGACCGAGACCGCCGCGCAGCCGATCGCCAGGCAGTGGGAGCGGACGATCGCGTCCTCGGTCTCCACCGCGCCGATCACCATGCCGCCGCCGTGGATGTGGTAGAGCGCCGGCAGGGGACCCTCGGCCTCGGCCGGACGGTAGTGGCGGACCCGCACCTCCGGCCCGCCGTCCGGCCCGGGGACGCGAAAGTCCTCGTGGACGACCCGCCCGTCGGGCTCGCCGCCGCCCGCCGCCATCAGCTCGAGGAAGGTGCGGCGGCGCTCCACCGGGTTCGGGATGCCCGCCAGCCCCCGCGGGCCGGTCGCGGCGAGGAAGGCGTCGAGCCCCTCGACCAGCTCCGGGTCCATGCGGTCGCGCAACGACACGGTCCGATCTTCGCCGGCCGCCGCGATCGCCGCCCGCCGCGCCCGCGGGGGCGGTTGGCGAAACTCCAACCCGGGCCGGTCGCCCTTTCTCAGGGGCGCGGCGGGCGGGCCAGGGCGGCGAGGAACGCCTCGACCAGGGAGGCAAGCCGGGTGAGGTCGTAGCCGCCCTCCTGGACGACGACGGTCGGCAGGGCGAGGGAGCGCAGCAGGCCGGCCGCCTCGCGGTAGCCCTCGACGCCGAGCTCGAGCGGGCTTTCGGGGTCGCCGACCGCGGCATCGACGCCGAGCGCGACGACCAGCGCCGCGGCGCCGCGCTCGCGGGCCCAGGCGACCAGGGCGGCGACCGCCGCCAGCCAGGGCTCGTCGCCGCTGCCGGCCGGCAGCGGCAGGTTGCGGTTGGCGCCCGCGCCCGCGCCGCGGCCCGTCTCGGCGGCGCTGCCGAGGAAGTGGGGGAACCACCCGGCGGCGGGGTCGACGTGGACCGAGCCGGTGAGCACGGTCGGGTCCTCGTAGAAGATCGCCTGGGTGCCGTTGCCGTGGTGGGCGTCGATGTCGAGCACGGCGACCGGCGCGTCGAGCGCGTCGCGCAGGGCCGCCGCCGCGATCGCCCCGTTGTTGAGGTAGCAGGAGCCGCCGAAGGCGGTGCGGGTCGCGTGGTGGCCGGGGGGGCGGCAGCAGGCGTAGGCGACCGGGCGCCCGTCGAGGACGAGGTCGGCGGCGGTCAGGGCCGTGTCGGCAGCGGCGCGGGCGGCCTCCCAGGACCCGGGGCCGATCAGGGTCATCGTGTCGTAGGCGAAAGCCCCGGCGCGGGCGCTCGCCGCCGCCGGCACCGCGGGGGCCAGGCCTTCGAGCAGCCCGGGGTGGGGGAAGAGGTAGGGGACGACCCGGTTCTGGCCGGGGTCGTCGTCGAGGCCGTCGGCCAGCCACGCCTCCCAGGCGCCCCTCAGGTAGGCGAGGAGGGCGGGGTCGTGGACCCGCAGCAGCGCCTCGTCCGGGTGCGGCTCGGCCGCCACCTCCGCGGCGCCGGCGGCGAGCAGCGCGGCGCGGATCAGGTCGGCCCGCTCGGGCACCTCGGTCCCCGGCGTGCGGACCCCCACCCAGACCTCGCCGCCCGGTCGGTGCGACCGGTGGCGCTCGCTCCAGACGACGGGCATCGCCACTCCCATCGCGGCCTTATACCCCAGCGCCACTTCGGCGTCCTAACGGGCGTTCGGTTGTACAAGGCGATGAATTGCCCGCTTTCGGTTGCCTTCGCGGTCATCCCCGGCTTAGGTTCTGAACGGCCGTTCAACTGAATGGCCATTCAATGAACTCGCCGACCAGCCTCGACATCCGCGCCCAGCTCGGCGCCGATCGCGTCCTCGAGCCGCGGGGCGCGCTGCCTCAGCCGGCCGCCCGCCTCGACGCCGCGGGCCCGGTGCGCCCGCACGAGGTCGAGGTCGCGGTCGAGACGCTCTGCCTCGACTCGACCTCGCATCGCCAGATCCGCGCGGCGGCGGACGGCGACCCGAGGTCGATGGCGGCGCGGATCGAGCGGATCGTCGCCGCGCGCGGCAAGATGCACAACCCGGACACGGACTCCGGCGGCGTCCTCCTCGGCACCGTCGCCGCGGCCGGCTCCGAGTACCCGGAGCCGCCCCCGATCGGCGAGCGGATCGTCTCCCTCGGCTCGCTGACGCTCACCCCGCTGCGGCTCGAGGCGGTCACCGAGGTGGACCCGGACTCCGCCCAGGTGGGGGTCCGCGGCACCGCCTACGTCGCCGGTCGCGCCGCCTGGGCGCCGGTCCCGGCGGACCTCGCCCCGGCTCGCGCGGTCGAGCTCTTCGACGTCTGCAGCGCCGCCTCCCAGGTGCGCCGCCTCGCCCCCGGGTGCGCCGCGGTCAGCGTCCTCGGCGCCGGCCACGCCGGCAAGCTGGCGCTGGCCGCCGCCCGCGACGCCGCCCCCGCCGCGACCCTCACCGCCGTGGACGTCGACGCCGCCGCCGTGGCCCGGGTCGAGGAGCTCGGCCTCTGCGACGTCGCCGTCGCCACCGACCTGCGCGACCCGCTCGCCGCCCACGACGCGCTGCGGGCCGCCGGGGCGCCCCCCGCCGACCTGACCGTGGTGGTCGTCAACGCCCCCGGCTGCGAGTCGACCGCGGAGCTGATCACCGCCGACGGCGGCACGGTGCTCTTCTTCTCGATGGCGACCAGCTTCGGCGCCGCGGCGCTGGCCGCCGACGGGGTCGCCACCGACCTGCGCCTGGTGATCGGTGGCGGCCACGCGCCCGATCGCGGCGCCTACGCGCTCGACCTGGTGCGCGGCTCCGAGCCGCTGCGGCGCGCCCTCGGCTTCGACCCGGAGGAGGAGCGGTGAGCGCCGCCGTCGATCACCGCGTCCAGATGCGCTGGCGCGACATCGACGGGCTCGGCCACGTCTACCACGCCGCCGCCCTCACCTTCCTGGAGGAGGGGCGCGACCGCTTCCTCGCCCGCCACGGGATCGCCCGCGACGAGTACGTGGTCGGCAGCTGCAGCCTGCGCTTCAACCACGAGATCGCCGCCGACCAGGAGGCGGTGACGGTCGCCTGCGAGCTGCGCCGGCTCGGCACCTCCAGCCTGACGACCGCGGAGCGGATCGTCCGCGCCGACGGCCAGGTCGCGGTCGAGGCGGAGTTCGTCCTCGTCCTCTGGGACCGCGAGCGACGCGCCTCGCGCCCCCTGACCGCCGCCGAGCGCGCCTCGTTGGCGGGGGTCGCCGCAGCGGGGCCCGGCGTCGGGGCGCGGGAACGATGACGCGGGCCTGGGACAGCGATCCGGTGGTCGTCACGGTCGCGGTCACGGGCGCCGACGTCTTCCGCGAGAACAACCCGAACGTCCCCTACACGACCGCCGAGATCGCCGACTCGGCGATCGCCGCGGGCGCCGCCGGCGCGACCCTCGCCCACCTCCACGTGCGCGAGGACGACGGCACGCCGAGCGGCCGGCCGGAGCTCTTCGTCGACGTGATCGAGCGGATCCGCGCCGGCTCGCCGCTGCTGACGATGGTCTCCACCGGCGGCGCCAACGACATGACGATCGAGGAGCGGACGACCGGGCTGGAGGCCCGGCCGGACATCTCGGGCGTCGAGTCGGGCTCGATGAACTTCGGCGAGGAGACCTTCATCACGCCGCCGCCCGCCGGCCGCGGCATCGTCGAGCGGGCCCTGGCGATGGGGATCGCGCTCGAGGTCGAGTGCTTCGACGTCGGCCACGTCGTCAGCGCCGTCCGCTGGCTGCGCGAAGGCCTGCTGCCCGCCCCGCTGCGGATCAACCTCGTCTTCGGCGTGCCCGGCGGCATCGACGCCACCCCGGAGGCGCTCGAGGCGATGACCCGGCCGCTGCCGGCCGACGCCTTCTGGACAGTCACCTGCATCGGCCGCCACCACCGGCGCATGCTGGGGCTGGCGCTGCTGCGCGGGGCGCCCGGGATCCGCACCGGGCTGGAGGACGTCGCCTACCTCAGCCGCGGGGTCCTCGCCCCCTCCAACGCGGCGCTGGTCGAGATGGCCGCCGGCCTGGCGCGGACGCTCGGTCGCGAGGTCGCGACCCAGGAGCAGACCACGGGAGCTGCTGCGCCTTGGCTGAGCCGCCGGACGTCGCGCGCGAGGCGGCCGGCGCCGCGCCGGACGATGAGCGCCGGCGGGGGGTGCAGACCCGCGAGGAGATCCGCCGCGGCGCGGTCCGCCTGTTCGCGCGGCTCGGCTATCACGCCACCTCGATGCGGATGATCGCCGAGGCCGCCGGCATCCGCCCGGGCGCGATCTACCACTGGTACCCGAGCAAGGAGGCGATCCTGGTCGACCTCCAGGACGACTTCATGGCCCAGCTGGAAGCCGAGGTGGACGCCGGCGTCGCCCGCCACCAGCGCCCCGCCCTGCGCCTGGCCGCGGCGGTCCGCGAGCACGTCGTCTTCCACGGCACCCACAAGCGCTGGGCCTTCGCCACCGACAGCGAGATCCGCTCCCTCGGCGAGCCCGCCCGCTCCGCCCTGGTCGCCAAGCGCGACGCCTACCAGGCCCGGTTCACCGAGATGATCCACGACGCCAGTCGGGCCGGCGAACTGCGCACCTCCGAGGCCAGGGTCGCCACCTACGCGATCCTCATCCAGTGCACCGGCGTCGCCCTCTGGTTCGATCCCGAGGGGCCGCTCAGCCTCAAGGAAGTCGCGGAGCTGCACGTCGAGCTGGTGCTGGGATCGCTGCAGGCCTCGCCGCAGCTGATCGGAGAAGCGATCGGCGCGGTCTCCCGCGGCTCCGCCGAGGAGAAGGAGGAGCGGTGAAGGAGAGGATCAAGCCGCCGGCGCTGCCGGAGGAAGCGACGATCGCGGTGGTGGCCCCGGCCAGCCCGCCGCAGACCCGCTCGGAGATCGAGCAGGCGACGGCGTACTTCGAGGCGCGCGGCCACCGCGTCGTCTTCGGCCCCAACCACCGCAAGGTCCACGGCTACCTGGCCGGCACCGACGCCGAGCGCGCCGCCGACCTGCAGTGGGCGCTCTCCACCGAGGGGATCGACATGGTCCACGCGCTCGGCGGCGGCTACGGCACCGCCCGGCTGTACGACCTGATCGACTGGGAGGCGCTCGGCGCGCCGCGGATCGTCTGCGGCTTCTCCGACATCACCGCGCTGCACCTGGCGCTTGCCGCCCACGCCGGCTGGGTCACCTTCTACGGCCCCAACTTCCTTCGCTTCACCCGCCGCAAGGAGGAGCTGACCGCGGAGACCGAGGAGTGGTTCCACCGCGCCTTCCGGCCCGCGCCGCTGGGCCGCGTCTTCGAGGACCCCGAGGACCCCTACGTGCTGACCGTCGGCGGGGGCACCGCCGAGGCGCCGCTGGTCGGCGGCTGCCTGACCCTGATCTGCGCCTCGATCGGCACCCCGTTCGAGGTGGAGACCGACGGCTGCGTGGTGATGGTCGAGGACCTCAACACCGAGCCCTACCTGATCGACACGCTGCTCAACCACCTGGTCCGCGCCGGCAAGCTCGACAACGTCGCCGGCCTCGTCATGGGGACCG
The DNA here is from genome assembly GCA_963763265.1 of uncultured Actinomycetes bacterium. Lineage (GTDB taxonomy): Bacteria > Actinomycetota > Thermoleophilia > Solirubrobacterales > 70-9 > VAYN01. The sequence continues at coordinate 40,581 of CAVXNN010000005.1, forward strand.
ACGTGAACCTGAAGAACCAGACGATCCCGGAGGCGCCCGAATCGACCCTGTCGATCGAGGAGATGCTCGACGAGCTGATCGCCCCGCTCGGGATCCCGGCCGTCGCCAATCTGCCGGTCGGCCACGGCAAGCACATGGCGACGATGCCGCTCGGTGCCCGGGTCCGGCTCGACGCCGGCGCCAAGACCTTGGAGGTGATCGAGCCCGCGGTTCGATCGGCAAGCGAATCACGAGAAGAAGAGGGGATCCGATGAGGTCTTGGAAGCTGGCAGGCGCCCTGCTCACGGCGGCGCTGGTGATGCTGGCGCTCGCGGCGCCGGGCGGCGCGGCACAGGAAGCGGGCGCCAAGCAAGGCGCCAAGCAGGGAGCGGTGCTCAAAATCGGTTGGGCGCACGACCCGGCGACGCTGAACCCCTTCGTCGGGCTGGACGAAGAGAACTACGACGTCTGGACGATGAACTGGGACCTGCTGGTCGGGTTCAGCGAGAAGAACCTCTCGCCGGTCCCCGGCCTGGCGGAAAGCTGGGAAATCTCCGAAGACCACAAGAAGGTCACCTTCCACCTCGACCCGAAGGCGAAATGGTCAGACGGCATCCCGGTGACCTCCGCCGACGTCAAATGGTCGCTGGAAGTGCTCGGCGGCAACGGCGCCCTGTTCACCAGCTACACCGAATCGATCACCAAGATCGAAACGCCCGACGCCCACACGGTGGTGATCCACACCAGCCGGCCGGACACGCGGATCGTCGGCGGCCTCTTCATCTACATCCTGCCGAAGCACGTCTGGGGCAAGGTGCCGCTGAAGGAACTGACCGGCACCTACCAGCCGAAGCTGCCGATGGTCGGCTCCGGCCCCTTCATCGTCACCAAGTTCGAAAAGGGCCACATCCTGATCCTCGAACGGAACCCTGAATTCCGCGGCCCGGCACCGAAGTACGAAAAGATCGAGTTCGTCAAATACGGCAACCAGGACGCGGTCGAGCGCGCCCTGCAGGTGGGCGAAATCGACCTCGACCTGAAGGTCTCCTCGGGTGACTTCAAGCGGCTCGGGGAACAGCCGAACATCGAAACCGTGAAGGCGAGCTCGCCGTCGTACTCGCAGATGGCGTTCGACGTCTGTCCGGAAGAAATCTGCCCGAACGCGAAGCGCAACCCGGCGATCGAGGAACGGGCGGTGCGCCAGGCGGTCGGCTACGCGGTCGACCGCGAACGGATCAACCAGATCGCCGCCCGCGAAACCTCGTTCACGGCCTTCGGGATCCTCCCGTCGTACTACACCTCCTTCTACTCCAAGCCGAAGCTGGACTACGAATACGACCCGCAGAAGGCCGAAGAAATCCTCGAAGAAGCGGGCTGGGAAGAGCAGGGCGGCGGCCCCCGCAAGAAGGGCAACGAGGAACTCAAGTTCAACCTCTACGTCCGCTCCGAATCGACCTACGACGTGCAGACGGCGAAACTGGTCGCCGAAGAGGCCAAGAAGGTCGGGATCGACTTCGAAGTGCAGGTGGTGAGCACCGAAAAGCTCACCGAAATCACCACCAACGAAGTCGACGGCAAGATGGCCCCCGAATACGACACCTTCATCTGGGGCTGGGGAGGTGACCCCTACGACCCGAGCTTCCTGCTCAGCATCCTGACCACGGACGAAATCGGCAGCTCCTCGGACTCGTTCTTCTCCAACGCCGAATACGACAAGCTGTTCAAAGAACAGTCGGGCCAGTTCGACGTCGCCAAGCGCAAGGAAATCATCGAAAAGATGGTGGCGATCACGCAGGAAGAACTGCCCTACCTGGTCATCACCTACGACCCGATCCTGCAGGCCTACCGCACCGACCGCATCGCCAACGTGAGGCAGGTCTGTCCGGAAGGCTCCCAGGGGGACACGATCTGCGCCGCGGCCTCCTACCAGCCGCTGCTGGAAATCGAACCGGCCGAAGGCTCCGCCTCGGGCGCCGGGGGCGGCGGGGGCGGCGGTTCCGGCGTGCTGATCGCGATCGTCGCCGTGGTGCTGATCGCGATCGTCCTGGCGTTCTTCGTCCGGCGGCGGCGACGGGACGCCGAACCGCTGGAGATCGAGGAGTAGCGCGGTGAGCGGGCGGTGGCTGGCAGGAAAGGTGCTCGCCGCCCTGCTCACCCTCGTCTTCGTCCTGATCTTCAACTTCTTCCTCTTCCGGGTGATGGGCGATCCGACCAACCAGCTGGCGAAGCTGCCGCAGTCGACGCCGAAGGAGATCCAGCAGCTGCGCCACGAGTACGGGCTCGACAAGCCGCTGGTCGGCCAGTTCCTCGTCTACGCGAAGGACACCGGCGAACTCAACCTCGGCGTCAGCCAGCGCAGCCGGCGCCCGGTGCTCGACGAAATCGGCGAAGCGCTCCCCTGGACGCTGCTGCTGGTCGGCACCGGGACGCTGGTGGCCACGCTGCTCGGCAGCTGGCTGGGGGTGATCGCCGCGACGCGCCGAGGGAAGGGGGCCGACAACGGCCTGCTCGGGTTCAGCCTCTTCACCTACGCGGCCCCCGAATACTGGATGGGGATCATCCTGATCCTCGTCTTCGCCGTCTGGATCCCGATCTTCCCGTCGGGCCTGCAGATGACGCCGGGCGGCGAATTCTCCGGCTTCTTCGCCGAAGCGCTCGACGTCGCCAAGCACCTGGTCCTGCCGGCGACGGCGATGACGCTGATGCTGCTCGGCCAGTACTTCCTGATCATGCGCAGCTCGATGGTCGACGTCCTCACCGAGGACTTCATCACCGTGAAACGCGCCACCGGGCTCCCCTGGGACCGGGTGGTCCGCCGCCACGCGGTCCCCAACGCGCTGCTGCCGCTGGTCACCCTCTCGGCGATCCAGTTCGGCGCGGTCGCGGGCGGCGCGATCACGATCGAGACGATCTTCTCCTGGCCGGGGCTTGGGCTGCTGACCTTCGAAGCGATCAACGCCCGCGACTTTCCCGTCCTGCAGGGGACGTTCCTGGTCTTCTCGGTGGCGGTGATCGTCTTCAACCTGCTCGCCGACTGCCTCTACTTCTACCTCGACCCGCGGGTGCAGTCGAAGTGAGCGGCCCGACCGTCACGGTGATTGCCGGTCGTTCGAGTCCGTGGCGGGCGGGACGCGAGCGAAAGGCGATGGGATGACCGAGCAGATCGCCCAGGAGATCGACCTGCGGCTGGACCGCGAGGAGGAGACGATCGCCGCGGAGCCGCGCGCCATCGACGTCCTGCTCGGCACCTGGCGGGGGCGGATCGGCGTCGCGATCGTCGCCCTGTTCGCCTTCCTCGCCGTCTTCGGCACCGCTCTGGCCCCGTACACGCCGCAGGAATCGAGCCTCGAAGTGCTCGCCGCGCCGACCTGGAGCCACATCCTCGGCACCACCGAGAGCGGCGCCGACGTCTTCTCCCAGCTGCTCGCCGGCGCCCGGGTCTCGATCGTCGTCGGCTTCGCCGCGGCGGCGATCTCGGCGGTGCTCGGCTCCGCGGTCGGGCTCGCCGGCGGCTACTTCGGCGGCTGGACGGACCGCTTCCTCGACGCCTTCGAGAACTGGTTCCTGGTGATCCCGACGCTGCCGCTGATGATCGTCCTGGCGCGGCTCCTCAACCCCTCGATGGGGGTGCTGATCGCGGTCATCGGGCTGACCTCCTGGGCGGGGACCGGGCGGATCGTCCGCGCCCAGGTCTTCACCCTGCGCGAGCGCGCCTTCGTCGAGCGGGCGCGGGCGCTGGGGGCGGGCGACGCCTACATCATCCGCAAGCACATCCTCCCCAACACGCTGCCGCTGATCTTCGCCAACACGGTGCTGATCGTCGCCGTCGCGATCCTCTCCGAGGCGGCGCTCGCCTTCCTCGGCCTCGGCGACCCGACCCACGTCTCCTGGGGCTCGATGCTGGAGAACGCCTTCGAAGCGGGGGCGCCCAGCGCCGGCGCCTGGTGGTACGTGATCCCGCCCGGGCTCTGCATCACCGTCCTCGTGCTCGCCGTCTCGATGCTCGGCTACCTCTTCGAGGAGCACGTCAACCCGCGGCTCCGGGAACAGCGATGAGACCCCTGATCCAGGTCAGCGACCTGCGCGTCACCCACCGCGGCAAGCCGATCGTCGACGGGGTCGACCTCGAGCTGAACCCGGGCGAAGCGCTCGGGCTGGCCGGCGAGTCGGGCTGCGGCAAGACGACCACGGCGCTCTCGCTGATGAAGCTGCTGCCCGCGGGCCTGAAGCAGAGCGGCACGATCACCCTCAACGCGCCCGGGGCCGAGAAGCCGATCGAGGTTGGCAGGCGGACCGAGCGGGGGATGGGCCCGGTGCGCTGGCGCCACATCTCGTTGGTCTTCCAGGGGGCGATGAACTCGCTCGACCCGGTGCAGCGGATCGACACGCAGATCGCCGAGGCGATCCGCCTGCACGAACGGATCTCGGCCGCCGACCTGAAGGCGCGGATCGGCGAGCTGCTGCACACCGTCGGGCTGACCGCGGCGGCCGGGCGCCGCTACCCGCACCAGCTCTCCGGCGGCCAGCGCCAGCGGGTGATGATCGCCCTGGCGCTCGCCTGCCGGCCTTCGCTGGTGATCGCCGACGAGCCGACCACGGCGCTCGACGTGGTGATGCAGGCGCAGGTCCTGCAGCTGCTCGAGCGGCTGCGCGAGGAGCTCGGCCTCGCCTTGATCCTGATCTCCCACGACATGGGCGTGCTGGCCGAGACCTGCGACCGGATCGCGATCATGTACGCGGGGCGGATCGTCGAGACCGGCAACGTCGTCGATGTCTTCGGCTCGCCCCAGCACCCGTACACCAAGCGCCTGCTCGACTCGCTGCCGGTGATCGGCGGGCGGCGCGGCCTCAGCGCGCCGATCCCCGGCGCGCCGCCGGCCCTGGGCGAGGAGCCCGAGGGGTGCAACTTTCGGCCGCGCTGCCCCTACGCGACCGATGCCTGCATCGCCGACCCGCCGCTGCGCGCGCTCTCGCCGGGGCGGGCGGCGGCCTGCCACTTCGCGCCCTGGTCGCGCTGGCCGGAGACCGACGTCGCGGGGGTCGCGAAGTGAGCGCGACGCCGGCCCGGACGACCGCGGCGGCGCCGCTGATGGAGACGCGCGACCTCTGCGTGCGCTTCAAGACGTCCGCCGGCGACGCGCGGGCGCTCGACGGGGTGTCGCTGCAGTGGCGGCGGGGCGAGATCCTCGGCATCGTCGGCGAGTCCGGCTGCGGCAAGTCGACGCTGGCCCGGGCGATGCTCGGGCTGACCCCGCCGGCCCGCGGCGAGGTGGTCCTCGACGGCGCCGTGGCCCGCGGCCGCTCCGACCTGCGCAACCTCCGCCGGCACGTGCAGATGATCTTCCAGGACCCGTACCAGACGCTCAACCCGCGGCAGAAGGTGAGGGCGATCGTGACCGAGCCGCTGGTCGTCCAGCGGGTCGCCCGCAAGCACCATGAGGAGCGGGTGCGGCGGGCACTGACCGACGTCGGTCTCGACCCGGACCGCTTCCTCGACCGCTACCCGTACCAGCTCTCGGGCGGCCAGCGGCAGCGGGTGTCGATCGCCGCGGCGCTGGTGCTGGAGCCGGAAGGCCTGATCTGCGACGAGCCGGTCTCGATGCTCGACGCCTCGATCCGCTCGCAGATCCTCGCCGTCCTGGTCGAGCTGCAGAAGCGCCGCAACCTCTCACTTATCTTCATCACCCACGACCTCAGCCTCGCCTGGTCGCTCTGCGACCGGATCCTGGTCATGTACCTGGGGAGAGTGGTCGAGGAAGGCCGCGCCGAGGACGTGATCGAGCGGCCCCGCCATCCCTACACCCAGGCGCTGGTGACGGCGATCCCGATCCCGGTGCCGGGCGGCGGCGGGGGTCGCGAGCTGCTGCCGGGAGAGCTGCCAGATCCGACCGCGATCCCCTCCGGCTGTCGCTTCCATCCCCGCTGCCCGAGCCGCTTCGAGCCGTGCGACGCGATCGACCCGGAGCCGGTCGCGGTGGGGGCGCCCGGGCAGCGGGCGGCCTGCCTGCTCTGCGACCCGGCCCACGCGGTCACCGCTGCGGCAGAGGGGGGCGGCGCCGATGGCTGAGCGCTGGCGCGAGCTGGTCGGGCCGGTCGGCGTGCTGCCGCCCGGGCGCCGCAACGCGATCACCGACGTCCCCGGGGTGCTGGTCGGCCACGCCCGGGCGGCGAGCGGCGAGCGCACCGGCGTCACCGTGGTGGCGCCGCCGTCGCTGCCGGCGGCCGCCGGGACGGCGACCGTCAACGGCACCGGCGAGCTGCTCGCCAAGACCGAGATCGACGAGCTGGGCTCGATGGAGACGCCGGTCCACCTCTGCGGCACCCACGCCCTCGGGACGGTGGCCCAGGCGGCGGTCGCCGCCTCCGGCCGCGGCCCCGACGACGTCGTCATCCCGGTGGTCGGCGAGTGCGACGACGGCACGATGGCCGATTCGCGGACGGTGGTCGCCGCCGACGTCGAGGCGGCGCTCGCGGCGCTCGGCGAGGAGGTCGCCGAGGGCTCGGTCGGGGCGGGCACCGGGATGACCTGCTTCGGCTTCCCCGGTGGCATCGGGACCGCCTCGCGGCGGATCGGCGAGCACCACGTCGGGGTGCTCGCGCTGTGCAACTTCGGCGACCGCGAGTACCTGGCCCTGCCGGGCATCCGGCCCGGCGCCGGGCCACCGCAGCCGGAAGGCTCCTGCATCGCGATCTGCGCCACCGACGCGCCGCTGAGCGCCCTGCAGCTACGTCGCCTGGCGCTGCGGCCGCTGCTCGGGCTGGCGCGGGCCGGCTCCTTCGGCGCCGACGGCTCGGGGGAGATCGCGCTCGCCTTCGCGGCCGGCTCCGACGGCCAGGGCCCGGGGAGCGCGGCGTCGCTCCCCAACGCGGCGCTCAACCCCTGCTTCGCCGCCGCCTATGAGGCCGGGCAGGAAGCGGTCTTCAACTGCCTGCTGGCGGCGCATCCCGCGGCCCGGCGCGACGGCAGCGCGCAGGAGCCGTTCCCGGTGGCGGCGGTCGTCTCGGCGGCGCGGGCGGCGCGCGCGTGAGCGGCGGCCGGCGCGCCGGGTCGGGGCGCGACGCGGAGGCGGAGGCGCTCGGCGCCGAGGCCGTGGAGCTGGCCCGCGAGCTGATCCGGATCGACACCTCCAACCCGCCCGGGAACGAGACGCCGGCGGCCGAGCTCCTGGCCCGCCGGTTCGCCGCCGCCGGGGTCGAGGCGGAGCTGGTCGGGCCCGATCCGGCGCGGCTCAACCTGGTGGCGCGGATCGAGGGCGCCGGCACCGCGCCCTCGATCGCCCTGCTCGCCCACACCGACGTCGTCCCGGCGCCGCCGGAGGGGTGGAGCGTGCCGCCCTTCGAGGGCCGGATCGTCGCCGGGCGCCTGGTCGGCCGCGGCGCCACCGACATGAAGAACGAGCTGGCGGCGCGCGCCGCGGCCTTCGCCGCGCTGGCGCGCCGGCCCGAGCCGCCCGCCGGCGACGTCGTGCTGATCGCCCAGTCCGACGAGGAGGCCAACGTCTCCGACGTCGGCATGTCGTGGCTGGCCCGCGAGCGCCCCGACATCGCCTTCGACTACTCCCTCGACGAGGGCGGCGGCATCGTGCTCGAGCTCGCCGACGGGCGCCGCCTGGTGACGGTCTCGGTGGGCGAGAAGGTGGTCAGCGGGGTGCGGCTGCGCTTCCACGGCCGGGGCGGCCACGCCTCGGTGCCGACCCGCGCGGTGAACCCGCTCGGCCTGGCGGCCCGGGCGACCGAGCGACTGCTCGCCGCGTCGGCGCCCGCGGCCGTGGTGCCGGGCGTCGCGCGGGCCCTCGACGCGCTCGGCGCGCCCGCCGACGCCGCCGCGGCGGTCGCCTGGGCGGCCGGGCAGAACCCGATCCTCGGCGACCTGCTGGCGGCGATGACGCGGCTGACCGTCACCCCGACCGGGCTCGGCACCTACGAGCCGCGCAACGTGATCCCGCCCTACGCCGACGTCATCTGCGACTGCCGGGCGCTGCCTGGCCAGGGCGAGGACGACATCCGCGCGCACCTCGACCGCGCCCTCGCCGGGATCCCCTACGAGATGGAGTTCCTGGAGCCGCTCGAGGGCGGCACCGAATCGCCCACCGACACGCCGCTGTATGAGGTGATCGCGCGCTACGTCGAGGAGCGCCTGCCCGGCGCCCTGCTGCTGCCGATCGTCAACACCGGCTTCACCGACTCGCACTGGGTGCGCACCCACCGCGACACCGTCGCCTACGGCTTCGCCCCGGTCTTCCACACCGACGCCGCCGCCTACTCCGACGCCGCCCACGCCGACGACGAGTCGATCGCCATCGCCGACATCGAAGAGATGGCGGCGTTCCACCTCCGCGCGATCGACCTTCTCGGCTGAAGCTTTTTGGCGCCGTGACGACAAAAAGGCTTCAGCCCGGCGCCCTCAGTCCCCCGCCGCGACCGGTGGCTCGGGGAGCGCGCCCGCTTCCGGCCCGGCGGTCGACCTGAGGCCGCGCACGCTCGGGGTCAGGAGCACGGCCGTCTGGATGAGGAGGAGGAGGCCGGCGCCGGCCCAGAGGACGGTCGAGACCCCGACCCCGGCCGCCAGCGCGCCGATCACGGCGAAGCCGATCGGCTCGATCGCCAGCGACCCGAACCAGTCGTAGGCGCCGACCCGGGCCAGCGCCGCGGTCGGGATGTGCCGCTGGGTGGCGGTCTCGTACAGGATCCCCGCGACGCTGAGGCCGAGCCCGGCGACGAAGGCCCCGGCGGCGACCACGACCGCGGCGACGCCCGCCGCCAGCAGGACCAGGGGGACGATCAGCCCGAGGACCGCAGCCTCGGCCGCCAGCAGGATGCGGTTGACCCGGGCCGTGATCGCGACCGCGCCGCCGGCGACGGCGCCGACCCCGAAGGCCGCGGCGATCAGCGCCCAGGCGCCGGAGCCGCCCAGCGAGCGGGCGGCGACGGTCGGGCCGAGCACCTGGAAGGCGGGGAAGAAGATCGCGTTGGAGAGCGCCGCGGCCGCCACGCAGACCCACAGCCAGGTGCGCGAGGAGAACTCCGCCCAGCCCTGGCGCAGGTCGTCGGCGAAGGTGCCGGTGGTGGTCGAGCGCGGCGGGCGGGCGACGATCCGGGCGAGGAAGGCGGAGCTGACCCCGAAGGTCGCCGCGTCGAGGAGGAGCGCGTCGCCCGGCGAGCCGAGCGCCAGGAAGAGGCCCGCGAGGGCCGGCCCGGCGACCTGCCCGGCCGACCTCGAGAGGCCGAGCAGGGCGTTCGCGTCCTGCAGCCGCGGGTCCGGGAGGATCGCGGGCACGATCGCGTTCGAGGCGGGGAGGAAGAGCGCCGTCCCCAGGCCCTCGATCGCGTAGAGGCCGGCCAGCTGCCAGACCCGCGCGGTCCCGGCGACGAGCAGCGCGCCCATCACGCCCATCGCTGCCATCCGGCCGAGGTCGGCGGCGAGCATTGCGAGGCGGGGGGAGAGGCGGTCGGCCCAGACCCCGCCAGCCAGGATGGAGGCGACGATGGCGAGGCTGCGCGCCGCCAGGACGATGCCGAGGTCCGCCGTCGATCCGGTCAGCCCCAGCACCGCGAAGGCGAGCGCCACCGGCGTGATGCCGTCGCCGATCAGGGACACCGTCCGCGCCCCGTAGAGGAGCGCGAAGTTGCGTTCCCGCAGCACGCCGAGCCCCGCCCTGATGTTCATGCTCCGCTCCACCTCCGATGTGGCGCGGCGCCGCCGGGGCGCCCGCGGGGAGCCTACGACCGGTCGCGGCGACGGCGCCGCGGCACCCACACTCGCCCTGCGTCCAACTCGGGCGGGCGATGTTTGGACATTCGGCGGAGGCGGGGCCTCTCCGGCGGGCGCATAATCCCGCCATGAGCAGGCAGAACCACACGTTCGCGGCGGTGGCAGGGGCCTTCGGCGGACGCGGGCCGGGGCGCTGGCGCGGATCGAGAAGGCGGTCGAGCTCGGCCCGCTCCGACGGCGCCGCGATGGTGGTCCTGCCGGAGACCGCGCTGGGCGGCTACCTCGACCCGGCGGGGCGGACGGCCGCGCCACTCGACCTCGACGGGCCGGAGATCGCGCGGCTCTGCGAGATCGCCGGCGACGTCGTGGTGTGCGCGGGCTTCACCGAGCGCGGCCCCGGCCGGCCGTACTCGAGCGCGGTCTGCGTCAGCGGCGACGGCGTGCTCGGCCACCACCGCAAGGTCCACCTGCCGCCGGCCGAGATCGAAGCGTTCGCGCCCGGCGACTCCTTCGCCGCCTTCGACACCCCGATCGGCCGGGTCGGGATGCTGATCTGCTACGACAAGATCTTCCCCGAGGCGGCCCGCACCCTGGCGCTCGACGGCGCCGAGGTGATCGCCTCGCTCTCGGCCTGGCCGCTCTGCCGGCATAACCCGGCACGGCGGATCGCCGCCGACCGCCAGACCCGCCACTTCAACCTGCTCGACGAGGCGCGGGCGCTGGAGAACCAGGTCGTCTGGGTGTCGTCGAACCTGACCGGCCGGATCGGGCCGCTGCGCTTCTTCGGTCAGGCCAAGGTCGTCGGCCCCGACGGCGACGTGCTCGCCCGCACCGGCGGCCGCGCCGGAAACGCCGTGGCGGAGGTCGCCCCGCGCAGCGAAATCGCCGCTTCCCGGGCGACGATCTCCCACCTCGAGGACCGCGCGACGGACACCTACCGCGTCGACCGCCCGGCCCCGGCGGCGCCGCGGCCCGCCCGCCCGCGGGTCCTCCCGGAGCCGCTGTCCCGAGCCCCTCGCGACGCCCGTCCCCAGCCCGGCACTCGCCTGAGCCCGCGGTGCCCGATCGCCTAACGTAGGTCACCACAGATGTGTGGAATCGCTGCCCAGCTCGGCGCGACGGACCCCGCGGCGGGACGGCGCATGCTCGAACGAATCGCCCACCGCGGACCCGACGATCTCGGTGAAGCGCGGCTCGACGGCGCCTGGCTGGGGCACCGGCGGCTCTCGATCGTCGACGTCAGCGGCGGCCACCAGCCGCTGACCGGCTCCAACGAGGAGCTCCGCTTCGTCGGCAACGGCGAGATCTACAACCACTCGGCGCTGCGCAGCCGACTCGGCGACGACCGCTTCCGCACCTCCTCCGACAACGAGGTCGCCCTGCACGTGGTCGAGCGCGAGGGCCCCGAGGGCCTCGCCGAGCTGAACGGGATGTTCGCCTTCGCGATGGGCAGCGGACAGCGACGACTTCCTCGCCGCCCGCGACCCGGTCGGGATCAAGCCGCTCTACTGGGCGAGGCTCGGAGGGCGGCGGCGCCGTCTTCGCCTCGGAGATGGCCGCCTTCGAGCCGCATCTCCGCAACCGGATCGAGGTCTTCCCGCCCGGCTTCTACTGGACCGCTGCGACCGGCGCTGGTCCAGTTCGCGCCGCCCGTCTCCAGCGCCCTGCGGACGACCGCGCCGAGCGACATCGCCCCCGCCGACGTGCCGCGCCGACGCCCTGGTCCGCACCCGACTGGTCCTGGTCGACGCGGTCGAGCGCCAGATGATGGGCGACGTCCCGGTCGGCGTCTTCCTCTCCGGCGGCCTCGACTCGACCCTGGTCGCGGCGATCGCCGCCCGCTACCTCGCCCGCCACGGCGAGCGGCTGAAGACGTTCGCGGTCGGCGTCGCCGGCTCCCCCGACCTGCTCGCGGCGCGCGCCGCCGCCGAGTTCCTCGGCACCGAGCACCACGAGCGCACCTACAACGCCGCCGAGGCGACCGAGCGGCTGCCCGAGGTGATCGGCTCGATCGAGGCCTTCGACCCCTCGCTGGTGCGCAGCGCCGTCCCCAACCACATGCTGGCCGAGATGACCGCCGAACACGTCAAGGTCGTGCTGACCGGCGAGGGCGCCGACGAGCTGTTCGCCGGCTACAAGTACATGCGCGCCTACACGGACCCGGACGAGCTGCACGCCGAGCTGGTGCGCAGCGTCGAGGGTCTCCACAACCTAAACCTGCAGCGCTGCGACCGGGTGACGATGGCGCACGGGCTGGAGGCGCGCGTCCCCTTCCTCGACCGCGAGGTGATCGAGCACGCGCTGGCGATCCCGGCGGCCTGGAAGCTCTCCTGCGGGTCGGCGCCGGAGAAGCAGCTGCTGCGCGCCGCCTTCGACGGCTGGCTGCCCGCCGCCCTGCTGTGGCGCGACAAGTCCCAGTTCGGCGACGGCAGCGGCGCCGCCGAGCTGCTCACCGACACCTTCGCCGAATCGATCACGGCGGCGGAGCTGGAGGCCGAACGCAAGGTCATCGACCCGCCGCTGCGCACCCGCGAGGAGCTCGCCTACTTCCGCATCTTCCGCGAACGGGTCGGCGACGTCCGCCCCGAGCGCACCCTCGGCCGCTTCGCCACCGCCTGAGACGGTCGATCACCCGTCGACCCTCCCGCCGGGAGGTCGATCGGACCGTCGAGCCGCTCCTCCGCCGGTCGCCACCGGTGCTTGGAATCGCTCGCCCGAGCGGCCGGCTCCCGGCCGGCGCTCAAGCAGAGCGCGTGAGTTGCCGATGGTCGGGCTATGCGATTCCTCCGCCATCTGACCTTCAGCAACGCGATCGCCCTCCTCGCCCTGTTCTTCGCCCTCGGCGGCGCGGCATACGCCGGCAGCAAGATCAACGGCAACAACATCGCCACCAAGTCGATCGGCGGCGGCAAGCTGAAGAACCACACGATCAACGCGCGGCAGATCAAGAACGGCACGATCACCGGCACCCAGATCCACGAAGGCTCGATCGACGGCAGCGCGCTCGATCTCTCCACCCTGGGGACGGTGCCGTCCGCGCAGACGGCGCAGACCGCGACCAGCGCGAGCAAGGCCGACAGCGCCGGCACGGCGACGCACGCCAACGAAGCCGACAACGCCAAGCACGCCGACCGAAGCCGACAACTGCCAAGCACGCGAACGAAGCCGACAACGCCAAGCACGCCGCCGAAGCCGACAACTCGCAGAATGCCGGTCACGCGGGTCTGGCCGACCGGGCGACCCTCGCCGCGGAAGCCGAAGCCGTGGGCGGCAAGACGGCGTCCGCGCTGACCGTGTCCTGCCCCGCCGGCACCGAACTCTACGGCGGCATGTGCTGGGACGAGACGACCCGCCCCGCCCGGCTGTGGCTGGTGGCAGTCCACGAATGCGGCGAAGCAGGCGGCCGCCTGCCGACGATCAGCGAACTGATCGCCTTCGTCCTGCGCCCCGGCATCCAGGTCACCGGACAGACCTGGTCCGGCGACGTGACCGGCATCAACGGGGAATCCGAAGAGGTGGTCCTCACCACCGACGAGTCGGCCCGGGGCACCGCGACCTCGACGACGCTCGGCTACCGCTGCGTCTTCTATCGCTCCAACTGAGCCTGGCCGCCGGACCGGAGGGCCTCGGGCCGCCGGCGCATAGGATCGACCGATGCCGGCCGACCGCAACCTGCCGACCCCCGAGGCCGAGGAGATCGTCGGCCTCGCCCGCGCCGTCGCCACCGAGCAGCTCGCCCCCCGCGCCGCCGAGGCCGAGGAGGGCGCCGCCTTCCCGCGCGATGCCTTCCGCACCCTGGGGGAGCTCGGCTTCCTCGGCATGCCCTATCCCGAGGAGGTGGGCGGGGCCGGGCAGCCGTATGAGGTCTACCTGCAGGCGCTCGAGGAGATCGCCGCCGTCTGGGCGAGCGTCGGGGTCGGGATGAGCGTCCACGTGATGTCCTGCTATCCGCTCGCCACCTGGGGCACCGACGCGCAGCGGGAGCGGTGGCTGGGGGAGATGCTGGGCGGCACCCTGCTCGGCGGCTACTGCCTCTCGGAGGCCGAGGCCGGATCGGACCCGGCGGCGATGCGCACCCGCGCGGTGCGCGAGGGGGAGGGCGAGGACGCCCCCTGGAGCGTCACCGGCTCCAAGGCCTGGGTCACCCACGGCGGCGAGGCCGACTTCTACACCCTCTTCGCCCGCACCTCCGAGGAGCGCTCGCGGGGGATCAGCTGCTTCCTCGCCCCCGGGGAGGCGCCGGGCCTCGCCGCGCAGGCCCCGGAGCGCAAGATGGGCCTCACCGGCTCGACCACCGCGACCCTCGACTTCGACGGCGTGCGCCTGGAGGCCGATCGCCTCCTCGGCGGCGAGGGCGAGGGCCTCGCCATCGCCCTGCGGGCGCTCGACTCCGGCCGCCTCGGGATCGCCGCGGTGGCCACCGGCCTGGCCCAGGGCTCCCTCGACGCCGCCGTCGCCTACGCCAAGGAGCGCCAGACCTTCGGCCGCCCGATCATCGAGCACCAGGGCCTCGGCTTCCTGCTCGCCGACATGGCCGCCGCGGTGGAATCCGCCCGGGCGGTGACCCTGGAGGCGGCCCGCCGCCGCGACCGCGGCCTGCCCTTCTCGCGCCAGGCCTCGGTCGCCAAGCTCATCGCCACCGACGCGGCGATGAAGGTGACCACCGACGCCGTGCAGGTCCTCGGCGGCTTCGGCTACACCAAGGAGTTCCCGGTCGAGCGCCACATGCGCGAGGCCAAGGTGATGCAGATCTTCGAGGGGACCAACCAGATCCAGCGCCTGGTGATCGCCAGGCACCTCGCCCGGTCGGGCTGAGCGAAAGACGGGAGGACGGATGCAGATCGATGGTTCGGTCGCCGCGGTGTTCGGCGGCGCCTCGGGGCTCGGGGAGGCGACGGCCCGCAGGCTCGCGGCGGGCGGCGCCAAGGTGCTGGTCGCCGACCTGGCGGCGGAGCGGGCCGCGGCGCTCGCCGAGGAGATAGGCGGCGCCTGGGTCGCCTGCGACGTCACCGACGACGGTTCGGTCGAGGACGCGGTCGCCGCCGCCACCGAGCTCGGCGACCTCCGCATCGCGGTCGACTGCGCCGGGATCGGCACGCCGACCAAACTCGTCCGCAAGGGGAAGCCGACGCCGCTCGAGGACTTCGCCAAGGTGCTCGCGGTCAACCTGCTGGGGACGATCAACGTGCTGCGCTGCGCCGCCGCGGCGATGGTTGCCACCGAGCCGGGCGCCGACGGCGATCGCGGCGTCTGCGTCGCGACCGCCTCGATCGCCGCCTTCGAGGGTCAGATCGGCCAGGTCGCCTACGCCGCCTCGAAGGCGGGAGTTGCCGGGCTGACCCTGCCGGTGGCGCGGGAGCTGGCAGATCGCGCGGTGCGTGTGGTCTCGATCGCCCCGGGCCTCTTCGACACGCCGCTGCTTGCCGGCCTGCCCGCTCCGGCGCGTGAATCGCTGGGGGCGTCCGTCCCCTACCCGGCCCGCCTCGGCGACCCGGCCGAGTACGCGGCGCTGGTCGAGCACGTCTGCCTCAACCCGATGATCAACGGCGAGACGATCCGCCTCGACGGGGCGCTGCGGATGGGGCCGAGCTGATCCGGGCCGCCCACCGATGAGTTCTCGGCCCGCCGACGGTCTGTCGTGGTGATGGCAACTCACCTATAGGAGGAAGCGAGATGAGCGAGAGCCACCGCGGCGGCGACCACGATCAGCCAGGTCGCGAACGTGATGGTCCCGGTCGCCGACCAGGACCGCGCGATCGAGTTCTACACCGAGAAGCTCGGCTTCGAGAAGAGGAGCGACAGCCCCTTCGGCAATGGCGATCGCTGGGTCGAAGTGGCGCCGGCGGGAGCGGCGACGGCGGTCGCGCTGATGCGGCCGATGGAGGGCGAAGAGGTCGGGATCGAGAGCCGGATCGCCTTGCAGAGCGCCGACGTCGACGCCGACCACGCCGCGCTGCGCGAGCGGGGCGTCGACGTCGACGCCGAGGTGATGCGGATGGGGGACCCGGTGCCGCCGATGTTCTTCTTCCGCGACGTCGACGGCAACCGCCTGGTCATCGTCCAGGTGCCCTGAGGCGCGCCGCCCGGTTCCTTACCTGCCCCACACGGCAGGTAGGGAACCCCGCGGGACCGCTGTCTAGGGATTGCCGGGGCCGGCCGGACCGTCCTCGGCCCGCGGGTAGCCGCCGGCGGCGAGGCGCATCAGGTCGGAGTCGAGGTCGATCGCCAGTTCGGTGCCGCCGGCGCTGCCGTACTCGTGCTGGTAGCTGCCCCAGGACTCCTCCTTGACCCGGTCCGCGAAGCCGCTCTCCATCAGCGCGAGGAGCTCCGTGGCGGCGCGGTCGATCCGTCGGTCGAGGGCGGTGTCGCCCCAGTCCTCGGTCGCCGCGAAGAGCGAGGTGGGGATGGTCAACATCCGCATGTAGGCGAACAGCGGCCGCATCCCCTCGTCGACGACGAGCGCGTGGCGGGCGGTGCCCGCGGTCGCGACCGGCGCCACCGGCCGGCCGATCAGCAGGTCGTTGTCGAGGACGTCGAAGAAGGACTTGAAGAGGCCGCTGACCCCCGCCTTGTAGATCGGCGTCGCGGCGATCACGCCGGCCGCGCGGCCGAGCGTCTCGATCGCCGCCTGCAGGCCGCCCCCGCAGTCGCGGTCGGGCAGCGCGCCGCCAGCTTGCGGCAGACCTTCTCGAGCAGGCGGAGCTCCTCGTCGTCGAGCGCCGCGGTCATCGCCCGGGCGACGCCGAGCGCGTGCGGCCGGCCGGTGCGGCGCTGCTGGGCGCGGCCCTCCTCGGTGAGGCTGAGCAGGACGCCGCGCCGGTCGCCGGCGTCGGTGTCGCGACGGACCAGGCCGCGCGTCACCAGTCGGTCGACCATCCGCGAGAGCGCCGGCTGGCTGAGCAGGACCCGCCGGTTCAGCTCCCCGAGCCGGAGCGGCTCGCCGCTCTTGGCGAGCGTGTAGAGGACGTCGTACTCGCGCATGCTCACCTCGCGCCAGACGTCTTCGGCCGCCAGGTGCTTGATCAGCTCGGCGTGCGCGGTAAGCAGGGCTTCCCAGGCATCGTTGGCGAGGCGCGAGCGGCCGGGCATCAGGTCGACTCCTCGGTGGCGACCGACGCCGGTTCGGCACCGGCCCCATCCGCCCGGCCGCTCCCGTCCGCCGCGCCCGCGGCCGCGGGCGCGGCGCTGTCCTGGTAGGGCGAGGTGCCGGTCAGGTTGTCGCCGCGGTTGGCGTTGGGCCGCGGTTGCCGCGCCGGGCCGTCGCCGTACTTCTCACGCACCAGGCTCACGTGGGTCGGTCCCTCGGCGCGCGCCCCCGCCGCCCGCCGCGCCTCGAACTCCCGGCGCAGCACCGGCACGACCTCGCCGCCCAGCAGCTCCAGCTGCTCGAGGACCGTCCGCAGCGGCAGCCCGGCGTGGTCCATCAGGAACAGCTGGCGCTGGTAGTCGCCGAAGAGCTCGCGGAAGGTGAGGGTCTTGTCGATCACCTCCTGGGGGCTGCCGACGACCAGCGGCGTCGCCTCCATGAAGTCCTCCATCGAGGGGCCGTGCCCGTAGACGGGGGCGTTGTCGAAGTAGGGCCGGAACTGGCGCTTGGCGTCCTGGGAGTCGTGGGCGATGAACGCCTGGCCGCCGAGGCCGACGACCGCCTCGGCCTCGCTGCCGTGGCCGTAATGCGCGTAGCGCTGGCGGTAGAGGTCGATCAGCCGCTGGTAGTGGGAGGCGGGCCAGAAGATGTTGTTGGCGAAGAACCCGTTGCCGTAGAAGGCGGCCTGCTCGGCGATCTCCGGGGTGCGGATCGAGCCGTGCCAGACGAACGGCGGCACGTCGTCGAGCGGGCGCGGGATCGAGGTGAAGCCGCTCAGCGGGGTGCGGAAGTGACCCTCCCAGTCGACCACGTCCTCGCGCCAGAGGCGATGCAGGAGGTCGTAGTTCTCGAGCGCCAGCGGCAGCCCCTGGTTGATGTCCTGGCCGAACCAGGGGTAGACCGGCGCCGTGTTGCCGCGGCCCAGCATCAGGTCGACCCGCCCCTTCGACAGGTGCTGGAGCATCGCGTACTCCTCGGCGATCCGCACCGGGTCGTTGGTGGTGATCAGGGTCGTCGCGGTGGTGAGGATCAGCCGCTCGGTCGCCGCGGCGACGTAGGCGAGCAGCGTGGTCGGCGAGGAGGAGAAGAACGGCGGGTTGTGGTGCTCGCCGATCGCGAAGACGTCGAGGCCGACCTCCTCCGCCTTCCTGGCGATCTGCACGACCGCGTCGATCCGCTCCGCCTCGCTGGGGGTCGTCCCGGAGACCGGGTCCCTGGTGATGTCGCTCACCGAGAAGATTCCGAACTGCATGTGGCCCTCCTTCGCTCCTCCTCGGTGTCGGCCGCCCGTCCCACCGCGGAAGTTATATGCATTTGCATGAAGCCTAGCGCAGCCGGGCGACGGCGCGGCAGGCGCCCGGATCGGCCGGTTCACGGGATCTTCACGAGGGCTCAAACGCCTTTTCACAGGCGGGGCCGGACGACGGGCGAACGTTCGGCGGCCTCGAGATCATCCCCTTGAAGAGGAGCTGAACTTGTCCTTCGTTCGCCGCATCTCATTCCTGGCATTCGCCTTGACGGTCGCGCTCGCGGTCGTCTTCGCGGGTGCCGCACATGCCCACTCGGGCCACGGCTCCCGCCACCGTCCCGTCCGCCCGATCGGCGCACCGCGGTCATGGTGAGCACGGTCATCGTCCGCCCTGGTCGCGACGCCGGCGGCGACCGGGAGCGCGGCGGCGCCGGCCGGGGCCACGGCGGCGGCCGGCACCGGTCACCGCGGCGGCGAATCGCCCCTGCCGGCCGGCGCGATCGAACACATCATGCTGATCGACCTCGAGAACGAGGACGAGGCGGCGACCTTCGGCTCCGAATCGCCCGCCCGCTACCTGAACGAGACCCTGGTCCCGGGCGGCGAGCTGCTCGAAAACTATTACGGGATCGGCCACGTCAGCGCCGACAACTACCTGGCCCAGATCTCCGGCCAGGCGCCCAACGAAGTGAGCGGATCCGACTGCATCTCCAACTTCGAAACGTTCGCCGGCAGCTTCGAAGACGTGACGCCGGGAACCCTGGCCCCCGACCAGCAGACCTACCCCGGCCAGGTCGAAGGCAAGGGCTGCGTCTACCCGGCCTCGGTGCAGACGATCGGCAACCAGCTCGACGAGAGGTACCCGCCGAACCCCTACACCGGCGTCGCCTCGTGGCGTGAGTACGCCGAAGACATGGGCAACACGCCCTCTCGCGACCACGGCGAAGCCGACCCACTCGGCGGCACCGACTGCGCCCATCCCGAAATCGGCGAAGTCGACGTCACCAACAGCGCCACCGAAGTCGACCAGTACGCCGATCGGCACAACCCGTTCATCTACTTCCACTCGATCATCGACGACAAGAAGCTCTGCGACGCCAACGTGGTGCCGCTCGGCAGCGTCCAGGTGGGCGCCGGGCCGAACGGCTCCGACGTCTTCTCCGGCCACCTCGCCCAGGACCTCGCCCACGAATGGACGACGCCGCGCTTCTCCTTCGTGACGCCGAACCTCTGCAACGACGGCCACGACGCCAGATGCGCCGGGGTCAACACCGAAGGCACCCACGAAGGCGGCCTGGTCGGCGCCGACGCGTGGCTGAGGCACTGGATGCCGATGGTGATGAGCTCGCCCGCCTACCGCTCGGGGAAGATGCTGATCGTCATCACCTCCGACGAGGCCGGCTCGATGACCAGCCCCGAAGGCGCCGCGGCCTGCTGCAACGAGCGCCCCGGGCCGAGCTGGGCCTGGCCGGGCTACTCCGCGATCCTCTCGCTGTTCGGGGTCGAAAAGCCGACCGAAGCCGGCCAGTACCCGGGCGGCGGCAAGATCGGCGCGCTGCTCCTGAACTCGCGCTGGATCAACCCCGGCAGCGTCGACGCCACCCCCTACAACCACTACTCGGCGCTGCGCAGCTACGAGAACCTGCTCGGCATCGAACGCGGCGGCGCCGACGGCCACGGCCACCTCGGCTTCGCCGCCCAGGAAGGCCTCCAGGCCTTCGGCCCCGACGTGTTCAACCGGCTCCCGCCGCGCCGATAGCGCGGGGCGCGGCGCCGGCCCTGCGACGCCCGGCCCGCGCCGCCATCGGTCCCCCGCCGCACCCCGGCGGCGGGGACCGGCCGAACGGGCGCCTAAGGTGCCGGCGGTGGCGAAGCTGCTCTACTCGGCGACCTGCTCCCTGGACGGCTTCATCGCCGGGCCGGGCGGCGACATGCAGTGGCTCGGCCGGCTCGCGGGCGACAACCGCGAGGTCGAGGAGCTGGTCCCGCGGATCGGGGGCCGGACCGGCCGCCGCACCTCTTCTTCGTCGACGACCTCGAGCGCGCGATCGGGCTGGCCCGGGAGGCGGCGGGGACGCGCTACGTCAACGTGCTCGGCGCCGACATCGCGCGCCAGTGCGTCGAGATCGGGGCGCTCGACGAGATCCTGATGGCGGTCGCGCCGGTCCTGCTCGGCGACGGCGTGCCGATGTTCGCGGTCCCGGGCGGGGGCGAAGTGCGCCTCGAGCCGATCTCGGTGACGCCCGAACCGGGCGCCGCCAATCTCTGGTTCCGGGTGGCCTGAACGGCCGAGGAACGCGAACTGTCAGAGTTCTTTCAAGGAGCGTGCCTACGCTCGAAGGTGTCCCAAGCTTCATAGGAGGCCGCCTTGACCTTGCTTCGCCGCATCTCGACCCGTCGTCTGCTCGCCATCTGCACCCTCGCGCTGGTGCTCGTGATCGGCGGGGCCACCGTCGCGCTCGCCACCTCGAACGGCGGCCCGAAGCCGCCCGCCAAGCCGCTGGCCAACGCCGTCCACGACGCGCTCGAAGCGCCGACGGTGCCCGGGATCAGCGCCCAGATCCACTTCACCAACAACCTCATCGACGCCTCCAGCCTGGAAGGCAAAGACCCGATCCTGGCGGGCGCCACCGGGCGCCTCTGGGCGTCGCCGGCCGGTGAAGGCAAGCTGCGCCTCGAGCTGCAGGCCGAAGAAAGCGGCAACGACAGCCAGGTGCTGATCGAAGGCCGCCACTTCCAGGTCTACGACGGCACCTCGGAAACCGTCTACGAAGGCACGCTGCCCGAAGAAAAGGGCGACGCCAAGGGCAAGGAAGGCAGCGAAGACGAAGTGCCGTCGACCGCGAAGATCCAGGAAGGGATCGAAAAGGCCGAAAAGCACGTCGACCTGAGCGGCGCGATCCCCTCCGACGTCGCCGGCCTCGCCACCTACACGCTGCGGGCCGCGCCGAGCCACGACGGCGGCCTCCTCGGCCGGGTCGAGCTCTCCTGGGACGCCGCCAACGGCATCCCGCTGCGCGGCGCCGTGTACGCGGCGGAAAACTCCTCGCCGGTGCTCGAACTGGAGGCGACCGGGGTGAGCTTCGAAGCGGTGCCGGAGATCGGTGTTCGAGATCTCCCCGCCCGCGGAAGCCAAAGTCGTCAACCTCTCGCCGTCCGAACTGCAGGGCCCGAAGGGGAAGGCCGACCGAAACGGTCGGCGCGCCCGCCGTCGAAGCGGCGGTCGACTTCCCGCTCTCGGCTCCCTCCTCGCTCGCGGGCCTGCCGCAATCCGAGGTCCGGGGGATCGAAGTCGACGGTCACACCGCGGCGCTCGTCACCTACGGCAAGGGCCTCGGCGGGATCGCCGTGATCGAGTCGAAGAGCGCGCCCGAAGAAGGCGGCGGCACGAAGGGCGGCGCCGAAGAACTCGGCCTGCCGCAGGTCGCGATCGGCGGCGTCAAGGGCGAAGAGCTCGACACGGCGCTCGGCTCGGCGCTCTGGTTCAGCCGCGGCGGCGTCGACTACGCGGTGGTCGGCTCGGTGCCGCCCGCCGCGGTCGAGGCGGCGGCGCGGGGCCTCTGAGGAGGCCCCGCCCGGTGCCGGAGCCGATGCGCTCGCCGGAGCCGGCGGCGCCCGAGGCGGCGCCGCCGATCGAGGTCCGCGGGCTGGTCAAGCGCTACGGCGAGCTGGTCGCGGTCGACCACGTCGACCTGACGGTCGAGCCCGGCGACGTCTTCGGCTACCTCGGCCCCAACGGCGCCGGCAAGACGACCTCGCTACGGATGATGCTCGGGCTGATCCGCCCCAGCGAGGGCTCGGTGCGCGTCTTCGGCCGCGACCCGCAGCTGAGCGTCAAGGCGCTCGAGGGCGTCGCCGGCTTCGTCGAAGCGCCGTCCTTCTACCCGTACCTGAGCGGCCGCGAGAACCTGCGCCTCTTCGCCGCGCTCGACGGCGGCGACGCCGCGGCGCGGATCGAGGAGTCGCTGGAGACCGTCGGCCTCGCCGACCGCGCCAAGGACCGGGTCGGCGGCTACTCGCACGGCATGCGCCAGCGGCTCGGGATCGCCGCCGCGCTGCTGCGCGAGCCGCGCCTGCTGATGCTCGACGAGCCCGCGACCGGGCTCGATCCGGGCGGAATGCGCGACATGCGCGACCTGATCCGCCGCCTCTCGGCCTCGGGGATGACGGTGCTGCTCTCCAGCCACCTGCTGGCCGAGGTGGAAGAACTCTGCAACCGGGTGGCGATCGTCCGCTCCGGGCGCGTCGTCTACCAGGGGTCGCTCGCCGACCTGCGCGCCCAGGCGGGCGAAGACTACGTGCTGCGCACCACCGAGGACGGCATCGCCCGCCGCGTCGCCGAGGCCCAGGCCGGGATCACCGACGTGCGCGCGCGGGGCGAGGGCGGCCTCACCTTCAAGGCGGCCGGCGAGGACGCGGTGAGCGCGCTGTCGCTGGCGCTGACCGAGTCCGGGGCGCTGATCCGTGAGATGAGCCCCCGCCACGCCACCCTCGAGGACCTCTTCTTCAGCCTCACCGAGGGCGACGGCGTCGTCGGGGCCGGGGCGCCGGCGCCCGCCGGGGCGCTGGGGGCGGCGTGAACCCCGGCGTGCTGACCATCTATCGCTGGGAGCTGCGCAAGCTGCGCGCCCAGAAGCGCACCTACCTGGGCCTCGGCGCGGCGGCGATCGTGCCGATCATCTTCGTCGTCGCGCTGGTCACCCAGAGCGGCCAGCCCAACGACGTCGCCTTCGGCCGCTACCTGCACGACACCGGGCTCGCGGTGCCGCTCGTCCTGCTGCTGTTCGGCTCGGTCTGGATGTTCCCGCTGATCACCGCCCTGGTGGCCGGGGACATCGTCGCCGCCGAGGACCGCCACGACACCCTGAAGACGATCCTCACCCGCTCGGTGGAGCGCCACCAGGTGTTCGCGGGCAAGACGCTCGCCGCCTTCACCTACGCGATCGCGGCGATCGCCCTCACCGGCGCCGTGGCGCTCGGGGCCGGGATCCTCGCCTCCGGCTTCAACTCGATCGTCAGCCTCTCCGGGACCACCGTCTCGGCCAACGAAGGGCTGGGCCTGGTCGGCCTCAGCCTGCTCTTCTACCTGGTGCCGATCCTGGCGATCGCCTCGATCGGCCTGCTCTTCTCGACCGTCTTCCGCAACAGCGCCGCGGCGATCGTCGGCACCCTGATGTTCTCGCTGCTGGTCCAGCTGATCGGGATCCTGCCCGGCCTCGGCGCCGTCCATCCCTACCTGCTGAGCACCCAGTTCAACGCCTGGCAAGGGCTTCCTGCGCTCGCCGATCGACTGGGGCCCGGTGATCCGCGCGCTCTGGGTCTGCGCCCTCTACGCGTTCCCCGCCCTGATCGCCGCGACGCTCGTCTTCCTGCGCCGCGACGTCGCCGGTGACTAGCGCGCCGCCTCGATGCATGACGTCGAGGGGCCGGAGCG
Organism: uncultured Actinomycetes bacterium; assembly: GCA_963763265.1. Lineage (GTDB taxonomy): Bacteria > Actinomycetota > Thermoleophilia > Solirubrobacterales > 70-9 > VAYN01. The sequence goes on from CAVXNN010000005.1 coordinate 64,042, forward strand.
GGGGGTGGTGATGGCGGAGCGGGTGCTGGTGGTGGAGGACGACGTGGCGGTGCGGCGGATGCTGGAGCGGCACCTGGGGGCGGAGGGGTATGAGGTGACCGGGGCCGCCGACGGCGGCGCGGCACTGGCGGCGGCCGAGGCGGAGACGCCCGACCTGGTCGTCCTCGACGTCGCGATGCCCGGGCTCGACGGCCTCGAGACCTGCCGGCGGCTGCGCGCCAAGGGGCTCACCGGCGGCGTCCTGATGCTGACCGCGCGCGACGCGGTGGAGGACCGGGTGCGCGGCCTCGAGGCGGGCGCCGACGACTACGTGGTCAAGCCGTTCGCGATCGACGAGGTGGTGGCGCGGCTGCGGGCGCTCACCCGGCGCGGCTCGGACCGCTCCGGGCGGCTCGCCCACGGCTCGATCGTCCTCGACACGGCGACCGGCACGGTGACCAACGGCGCCGGGCCGCCGCTGCAGCTGACCGCGCGCGAGGCCCAGCTGCTCGAGCTGCTGCTGCGCGACCCCCGCGCCGTCCTCTCCCGCGACGCGGCGATCGAGGCGATCTGGGGCGGCGCCGCGACCGCCAACATCGTCGACCGCTACGTCACCCGGCTGCGGCGCAAGCTCGGCGACCCGGAGGCGATCCGGACGGTGCGGGGGGTCGGCTTCATACTCGCCGCGTGAGGGGACGCAGCCTCAGCTTCCGCCTGGCGATCGCCTCGGTCGCCGCGGTCGCCCTCGCCGTGCTCGTCTTCGGGGTGGCGGCACGGATCGTGGTCAGCGACCGGATGCACGCCTCGCTCGACGACAGCCTGCGGCGCCGGGCCGGCGACGTGGCGCGGCTGGCGGTCTCGGCGCCCGCCCTGCTGCGCTCGCCGGGGGCGCTGGAATCGCCGGTCTCCGGCCGACAGCTGAGCGTCGAGGTGCTCGACCGCGAAGGGGCGATCGTCGCCCGCTCGCTCTCGCTGGGCGCGAAGCTGCTGCCGCCGACCGCCGCGCAGCGGGCGGCGCGCCGCGGCCGCACCGGCTTCGCCGACGCCGAGCTGGGCAGCGAATCGATCCGCCTCTTCGCGGCGCCGATCGCCGACGCCGGCGGGCCCGCGGCAGGCGGCGTCGTCCTGGTCGCCGCCAGCACCGCCGACATCGAAGACACCGAGCACCGGCTCGGCCTGCTGCTGCTCGTCTGCGGCCTCGGCGCCGTGCTGGTCGGCGGCGCCCTGGCTACCTTCCTCACCCGCCGCGGCACCCGGCCGCTGCGCGACCTCTCCTCCTCGGCGGCGACGATCGCCCGCACCGAGGACCCCGGCGCCCGTCTCGCCGAGCCGCTCGGCCCGGCCGAGGTGGCCGAGCTCGCCGCGACCCTGAACGGGATGCTGGAGGCGCTGGCCGCCTCCCGCGAGCGCGAACGGCGGCTGCTCGCCGACGCCAGCCACGAGCTGCGCACGCCGCTCACCAGCCTGCGCGGCAACGTCGAGTACGTCGCCCGCCACGGCGCCGACCGGGAGGTGATCGCCGACCTCGAAGCCGACGCGCTGAGGCTCGGCCGGCTGGTCGAGGACCTGCTGGCGCTGGAGCGCCAGTCGGGCGCCGAGCGCCGCCCCGTCCGGGTGCAGCTGGACGAGCTGGTGCGGACCGCGGCGGCGGGGCGCGAGGGCGTGGCGGTGGAGATCGAGGAGCCGCTGGCGGTGAGCGGCGAGCCCGACGCCCTCGCCCGGGCGATCGACAACCTGCTCGACAACGCCGCCCGCCACGGGCCGCCGGGCGGCGAGGTGCGGCTGCGGCTGCGGCGGGAGGGGAGAGAGGCGGAGGTCTCGGTGACCGACGCCGGGCCGGGCTTTCCGCCGGGGACCGAGGAGGCCGCCTTCGGCCGCTTCTGGCGCGGCGAGGGCGCCCGCGCCCCCGGCTCGGGCCTCGGCCTCTCGATCGTCCGCGCCACCGCCGAGCGACACGGCGGTCGCGCCCGGGCCGCGGGGTCGACGGTGACCATCAGCCTGCCGCTGCTCGCCGCCGAGCCGCCGAAACCGTCAGACCACTGACATTCGCCGCCCCGGTCGGGGGGCGCTTCACATCCGCGTTACAGGGCGACGGGCCTCGCGGGCGACGGTGGCGGCAACCGGAGCGCGTCTCCGGCACCAGTCACATCTGCAATCTCGATGGAAGGAACGCCTTGCTTCGCAAAAGAGTGGTATCCGTGATGGTCCTGGCCGCGTGCTGTCTGGGGTCGCTGGCCGGGGTGGCGACCGCGAGCGCCTCCGCCGCCGGCCTCGCCGGCGCCGGCTCGACGCTGGTGGCCCCGTTGATGAACAACTGGATCAACGGCTTCGAAATCCGAGACGGCATCCCGGTCAAGTACGCCTCGGTCGGCTCCGGCGAAGGGATCAAGCAGATCTCCAACCGCACCGTCGACTTCGGTGCCTCCGATGCCCCGATGACCCCCGAACAGGCCGCGGGCTGCAACGGCTGCGTGACCGTGCCCTGGGCCCTCTCGGCGACCGGCATCGGCTTCAACGTCCCCGGTGTCAAGAAGCTGAACCTGACCGGTCACATCATCGCCGGCATCTACTTCGGCAACATCACGAGGTGGAACGACCCGAAGATCAAGAAGGCCAACCCGAAGGCCCACCTGCCGAACCTGCGCATCACCCCGGTGTTCCGCAGCGACGGCTCCGGTGACACCTACGCCTTCACCAACTACCTGTCGAAGATCAGCCCGGCCTGGAAGCACGAAGTCGGTTACGCGACGAGCGTCGGCTTCAAGGCCGGCGTCGGCGCCAAGGGCAACTCCGGCGTCACCTCGACCGTGGTGAAGACCAAGGGCGCGATCGGCTACATCTCGGCGTCCTACCTGATCGCAGCCGGCCTGCCGGCCGCCGCCGTCCAGAACAACGCGGGCAACTACGAGCAGCCGAACCTCAAGAACATCGAGGAAGCGGCCGCGGTCGTCCGGAAGGCGAAGCCGAACCGCGGGATCAGCATCGTCGACCCGCCGAAGCGGGCGAAGCGGGCCTACCCGATCTCGACGTTCACCTACGCGATCGTCCCCCGCCACGCCTCGCAGGCGCAGTTCCTCAAGCAGTTCCTGCGCTACGACATCACCAAGGGCCAGTCCTACGGCGCCGCGCTCGACTTCGCGCCGCTGCCGAAGGTCGTCCTCAACGCGGCCCGCAAGGCGATCAACCTGATCTAGGTCGCGCGGTTTTCCGCCGCCCCCGCACGCGACCGGCGCCGGGCCCGACCCCGGCGCCGGTCGTCTCGCGGCGGCGCAATCGGCGGTGTGAAGGGGAATCGAGCCGGCGACCGCGATACGGCGAGACGACCTCTATGTCCGACGCAACGACGACTGAAACCGAGCGGTCCACGCCCGCCCCGGGAGCGCGGTCAGCCGGCCGTCGGCTGCTCGATGCCGCCCAGGATCAACGCCAGCACCCGGTGGGCGACGGCCGAGCGGGCGGCCGAGTCGGCGCAGCCCTCCATCGCGCCCCGGGCCATCCCGAACAGCAGGAAGACGTCGTCGACCGAGATGTCGCGGCGCAGGGTGCCGGCCGCCTTGGCGTCGCGGAGCGGGACCTTCAGCAGGGCGGCGATCCGCTCGCGGCCCTGCTGAAGCTGGGAGTCCGTGTCGGCGTCGTTGCGGGCGAGGGCGGCGAGGCCGTAGAGGCTGACCATCCCGTCGACCAGGCGGCGCAGCAGGACGAAGAAGGCGTCCGGCTCGCCCGCGTGCTCGGCGGCCAGCGCCGCGACCCGTTCGACGTGCTCGTCGAGGATCTCGGCGGCCAGGGCGCCGCGGCTGGGGAAGTGCCGGTAGAGGGTCGCCTGGCCGACCCCGGCCCGGCGCGCCACCTGGCACATCGCCACGTCGGTCGAATCGGCGAAGAGGGCGCGGGCCGCCTCGAGGATCGCCTCGCGGTTGTCGCGCGCGTCGCGGCGCAGCTGATCTGGCTGGGCCACGACCGACATTGCGATGGAACCCTAGCAACCGGACAGCTCTGTCCGGATCGGCAGTAGGTGACCGACCCGCGCCCCCGCCTGTGGCCCCGCCGCCGCGGGCGGGACCCGTGGGCACCCGAGAAACCGTGCTTCCGTCACACAGGAGCCGGATTTGGCCAAATCGACAGAACATCCGGGGGGAGAACCGGAGCATGTCTCCGTCTTTTGTGATATCACTCCGGCCTCCCCCCAACGGACACCGATGTCCGTTTAGACCATCGATACCCAGCTCACCCGGAGACATCACCTGAAGATGACGAGAACCGTCCTGTCCGATTTCAACCCCGAGGGCGAGGGCCGCTGATGCGCCAGGGACCGCTCGCAGGTCGCTACCCCGCCGTCGCCGCGATGGTGCTGATGGCGCTGCTCCCGTACCTCGCGCTCTCCGGGGCGCTGGAGGCGGTCACGCCGATCATCGGCGAACAGCTCCACGCAAGCGCCCAGACGATGAGCCTCGGCTCCGGCCTCGCCAACGCCGGCTACGCGGTCGGCACCGTGCTCGCCGTGGCGCTCGCCCAGCACTTCCCGCAGCGGCGGATGATGGTGCTCTACACGATCGTGCTCGTGATCGGGTCGATCCTCGCCGCGGCCGCACCGAGCGTCGGCGTGTTCATCGCCGGCCGCATCCTCCAGGGCCTCTGCACCAGCCTGCTGCTGATCGCCGCGGTGCCGCCGCTGGCGCTCGGCTACCCGACCGCCAAGTTGAAGACCACGGCGATGATCATGAACATGGTCATCTTCGGCGCCGTCGCCGCCGGCCCGGCGATCGGCGGCCTGCAGGCCCAGGCCGACGCCTGGCGGCCGCTCTTCTGGATCGTCGCCGGGATCGCCGTCACGGCGCTCGTCCTCGCGATCCTCACCTTCGAGGACGCGCCGCCCGCCGATCCGGACTCGCCGCGCGACCTGCCGGCGCTCGGCCTCGCCGCGGTCGGCTGCGTCGCCGCCTTCTTCGGCGCCTCCCAGCTCACCAGCCACGCCTTCCTCGACCCGGTCGCGATCATCCCGCTGGTCGGCGGGCTCGCGGTGATCGTGGCGCTGATCGTCTACCAGTGCCTCGCTCCCAACCCGCTGCTGACGATCCGCAGCATGCTCACCTCGACGATCCCGGTCGCCGGCATCGTGCTGGCGCTGCTCGCCGCTGCCGCGTCGGTCTCGGCGACCGCGCTCACCGCCGCCGCGCTCGGCGAAAAGTACGGCCCGCTGCACCTCGGCCTGCTCTACCTGCCGGAGCTCGGCGGTGCGGTCCTGACCGCCTTCGCGCTCGGCTACGTCATCAACCGGCGCACGATCCACTTCCTGCCGCTCATCGGCATGGGCTTCCTGGCCGCGGGGATCGTGGTCTTCCGGATCGAAGTGCCCTCCAGCGAAGGGCTGACCCTGATCGCCTCCCTGCTCACCGGGATCGGCCTCGGCGCCACCGTCGCCCCGGCGCTGTTCGCCGCGGGCTTCGCCCTGCGCGCCACCAACCTGCAGCGCGTCTTCGCGATCGTCGAGCTGATGCGCGCCGTCGCGGCGTTCATGATCGCGCCGATCTTCGTCCACTTCGCCGAGAACGTCAGCGGTGGCTTCGATCGCGGGGTCGGGATCTCGCTCTGGATCGGCTTCGCGCTGGCGATCCTCGGCGGCGTGATCCCGGTCGCGCTCTACGTCTTCGGCGGCGCCCGGCCCGAGGCGCCGGACGTCGAGGGCTTCCTGGCCGGCGAGGGCGCCGCCTACGAGTCGCCGCCGCTGCTGGCCCGCCTGCGCAACCTGCCGAACCGGGGACGACCCCTGACCCAAGGAGCCGACTGAGATGGCCGACACCGACGCAACCGCCGCGACGTCCTGCGAGGCGGCCGGGCCGGCGATCTTCGCCTACGACGGCTCCGAGCTGGCCGGCTACGCGATCGACCAGGCGGCCATCCAGCTGGCGCCCGGCCGCGAGGCCCTCGTGGTCTGCGTCTGGCAGCCCGCCGACGTCGGCTTCGTCCCGGTCGAGGGCCGTCACCTGCACGCGGCGGCGGCCAACGAGGTCGAGGCGGCGGCGAAGGAAACCGCCGCCGCCGGCGCCGAGCTGGCCCGGCGCGCGGGCTTCCGGGCGCGCCCCCTGACCGTCGAGGCGGCCCCGACCTGGAAGGGTCTGGTCAAGGTCGCCGACGAACACCGCTGCGGCCTGATCGTGATCGGCTCCCACCAGCGCAGCGGCATGCTCGGCCACCTGGCCGGCTCGGTCGCCGCCGCCACCGTCTCCCACTTCGAAAGCTCGGTCCTGGTCATCCACCGGCCGCAGTGAGCGCCGCTGCCATCGCGCCGGCGGCGTGCATCGGCTCGGTGCCGCGGGAGGCGCGGCAGAGGACGAAGGCGCCCTCCAGGGCGGCGATCACGGCGAGCGCCTTGGCGCGGTCGTCCAGACGCTCGGCGAGCGCCGCCGTCCACTGCTCGAAGACCGCGGCGGTCGCCGCCCGGAGGCGATCGTCGGTGCTCGAGACCTCGAGGGCGACGGTCGCGATCGGGCAGGCGTCCTCGTAGTCGGTCGCCTCCAACGTCTCGGCGGCGCCGGCGAAGACCGCGCGGATCGAGGCCTCGGGCGTCTTCTCACCGTCGTACACCGCGGTCACCAGGGCCTGGAAGAAGGCGCCCGCCGAACGGATCACCTCCTCGCCCAGTTCCCGCTTGCCGCCCGGGAAGTGGTGGTAGAGCGAGCCGAACGGCGCATCCGCCGCGGCGACGATCTGCTTCAGACCGGTGCCGGAGTAGCCCTGGCGGCGGAAGAGCTCGGCGGTGGCGTAGAGGATGCGCTCGCGGGTCGGCGGTCGAGCGGCCGCGTCGGTCGACAGGGCGGCGTCGGACGACGGAGTGGCGGTCGAGGTGGCTTTGGGCATGCCGGGAGTGTACGCTCCCCTCACTAGAGCGATCTACCTAGAAGGGAACAGCCATGAAGCTCTTGAACCTCGCGGCCGGCGCCGCCCTGGCCCTCCTCGCCCGCGCCGCGCTGCCGCGGCTCCTCGTCCTCAGGTTCTCCGGCCCGGTGGCCCGGCTGAACGCCGGCGACCACTCCGCCCTGCTCGAGAACTACGCCGAGGACTTCGTCCTCCACTTCAACGAGGGGCCGCACCGCTGGTCCGGCAACTGGGTCGGCAAGGCCCAGATGGACCGCTTCCTGCGCAATTTCACCGGCGCCGGCCTGCAGGGGGAGATCGTGTCGGTGGCGACCAGCGGGCCGCTCTGGGCGCTGACCCTGTGGGTGCGCTTCGACGACCATGCCGACGCCCCCGACGGCACCCGGGCGTACGAGAACGAAACGGTGCTCGTCCTCCGCTGCCGCTGGCTCAAGGTGGTCGAGCAGCAGGACTTCTACTTCGACACCGACCGGCTCGTCGAGCTCGACCGCAAGCTGGCGGAGCGCGGGGTGGAGGCGGTGCCCGCGTAGCCGGTCCGCGGCCCGGCCCGAGCGTCGTGGAATCAAACATCTAGGATCGCCGCGATGGAGCAGCGTGTCAGCCTGATCACCCTCGGCGTCGCCGACCTGGCGGTGGCCCGGCGCTTCTACGAGGCGCTCGGCTGGAGCTGCAAGGAGGTCGAGGAGACGGCCTTCGTGCAGGCGGGCGGGTCCGCGGTCGTGCTCTGGGGCAGGGAGAAGCTGGCCGCCGACGCCGGGGTCGAGGACCCGGGCGGCGGTGGCTTCGGCGGCATCGCCCTGGCCCAGAACGTGGGCTCCCGGGAGGAGGTCGACGCGGTGCTGGCGGCGGCTCGGGCGGCCGGGGCGACGATCACCAAACCCGCCGCCGAAACCTTCTACGGTGGCTACGCGGGCTACTTCGCCGACCGCGACGGTCACCTCTGGGAGATCGCCCACAACCCCGGTTTCACCCTCGCCGAGGACGGCTCCCTGGTCCTGCCGGATTTCTGATTCTCATGCGCCTGGGCGGCCCTCGGCGGTGAGCCCTACAAAAAAATCTGGGTTTCAGTTACACAATTTATGGTAGTAATCCCTCCATCGTGAGGGGAGCGGGAACTCTCATCAGCGGGGGGCCGGGACGGCGATCGGTGGGATTGTCGGCACTCGTCCTGGCCCTCCTTCTCATCTTCGCGGCGGCCGGCCGGGCGGGCGCCGCGGAACCGTCCGCGGGCTTCGAAGCGCGCGGCAGCGTCGAACAGGTCTACGCGACCGGGCTCGCGCCGGGCGCCGAGGTGACGCTCTACGGCCCCGGCGGCGAAGCGCTCGCGACGAAGAGCGCCGACCGGCTGGGCGGCGTCCTGTTCCGCGAAGTGGCGCCGGGCAACGGCTACCGGCTCGGGGTCGGCTCGGGCGGGGCGGAGTCCGAACCGCTGACCGTCCTCACGCAGCGCCCGGCACCGCCCAGCACCTCGATCTACGACCAGACGATCGAACCGCACGGCTACCAGTACCTGACCACTCGCGACGGCACCAAGCTGGCGATCGACGTCCACCCGCCGCAGGACGTCCTCAAGCTGCTGACCGACCAGATCCCGAGCCCGCCCGCGGGGTCGGGCGAAGCAGGCGGCCCGGCGACGCCGGAACTGCCGCTCGCCAAACTGGAAGAAGTGCTGAAGGAAGTCCCGGTCGTCGGCGCCGGGCTGGAAGGGCTCTCCGGTCTCCTCGGCAAGGTCGGCGAAGGGCTCGCCGGCGGTCCGCGGGCCGCGCAACCGCGGGTCACCGCGAAGAGTGCGACGGAGCTCCTCCGCAAGCTCCGCACCCGGGTGCGGAGAGCGAAGGCCGCGCATGGGAAGGCGCCCGCCGCGCACGCCTCGGCGGCCGAAATCCCCTATGTCCCCACCGGCCCGACCCCGACCCTGATCGAGTACTCCGGCTACGGCTACGCCGACCCCGCCGGGCCGGAAAACGGGATCTCGCTGATCGCCAACCTGATGGGCTTCACGGTCGTCGACGTGAACATGCGCGGCACCGGCTGCTCGGGCGGCGCCTACGACTTCTTCGAACCGCTGCAGAACCTCGACGGCTACGACGTGGTCGAGACCATCGCCCATCAGCCCTGGGCGCTCCACCACGAGGTGGGGATGATGGGGATCTCCTACGGCGGCATCAGCCAGCTCTTCACCGCCGCGACGCGGCCGCCGGACCTCGCCGCGATCACGCCCCTCTCGGTCATCGACAACACCCAGACGACGCTCTACCCGGGCGGGATCCTGAACACCGGCTTCGCGCTGGAATGGGCCAAGGAGCGCGTCCACGACGCCGAAGCGGCCGGCCCCGGAAGCGGTCAGTCCTGGGCCTACAAGCGGGTCCAGGAAGGCGACGAGACCTGCCGCAAGAACCAGGCGCTGCACCCGGAGGCGGTCAACCTGCTGCAGAAGGTCCGCGAAAACAGCCACTACGTCCCCAGGGTCGCCGACCCGCTGTCGCCGGTCACCTTCGTCCACAAGATCGACGTGCCGACCTTCATGGCCTGCCAGTGGACCGACGAGCAGACCGGCGGCCACTGCCCCGACCTCGCCGAGCACTTCTCCGGCACCCGTAAGAAGTGGTTCACCTTCACCAACGGCACCCACATCGACTCGCTCGACCCGGCGACCTTCAACCGCTGGCTCGACTTCCTCGAGCTCTACGTGGCCAAGCAGCCGCCGGGCCCGGTCGGGGCGCTGATGCACCTGGCGGCGCCGCTCGTCTTCCAGGAAGCGATGGGGATCCCGGGCCTGACCCTGCCGCCCGACCCGGTGCAGCTGGCGCCCACCTACCAGTCGGCGCTCGCCGCCTTCGAAGCCGAGAAGCCGATCCGCGTCCTCTTCGACAGCGGCGCCGGCGGGCTCGCCGCCGGCCGTCCCTACCCGGCCTTCGAAGACTCCTTCGACGAGTTCCCGATCCCGGGGACGCAGGCCAAGGCCCTCTACCTGGCACCGGGCGGCAACCTGCGCCGCAGGCCGCCGCGCGGCTCCCACGCCGACGGCTTCACCTGGAACGCGAGCGCGCTGCCGGCCACCGACTTCAGCGGCGACACCGCCTCCGGCGAAGGCGGGCTGTGGACGGCGACCCCGACCTACCACTGGGAACAGAGCCCGCGCGGCTCGGCCGTCTCCTACGTGAGCAGGCCGCTGACCCAGGACACGACCGTGATCGGCGCCGGCGCGGTGAACGTCTGGGTGCGCTCGCAGTCACCGAACGTCGACCTGCAGGCGACGGTCAGCGAGGTGCGCCCGGACGGCAAGGAGACCTTCGTGCAGAACGGCTGGGTGCGGGCCGACGAGCGCAAGCTCGACGCCAAGCGGAGCACCCGCCTCGAGCCGGTGCTCAGCCTGCGCGAAGAAGACGTCGAACCGATGCCGCCGAACCGGTTCGTCAAGGTGACGATCCCGCTCTACTACGAGGGCCACGCCTACCGCGCCGGCTCGCGGATCAGGGTGACGATCGCCGCCCCCAACGGCACCCAGCCGATCTGGGCGTTCGGCGAAACCGAACCGCAGGGCACCGCCCAGGTCGCGATCGGCTACTCGCACCGGCATCCGTCCCAGCTGCTGCTCCCGTTCGTCCCCGGGATCGCGGTTCCCGCCGGCCTGCCCCCCTGCCCGGGGCTGCGCGGCGAGCCCTGCCGCGCATACGTCCCCTTCACCAACCGCCCGGCGACGCCCTGAGCGCGGTCACTCGCCCGGTTCGGGGTGGGGGGTGATCGTGTACTTGGCGACGATCAGCGTCAGCACCAGGACCAGCGTCACCCCGTTGGCGGCGGCGACCGGGACGTCGGACCGCAGCACGCCGTAGACCAGCCAGGTGAAGGTCCCGAAGCCGAAGATCAACAGCCAGGCGGCGGAGAGGTCGCGCGCGTGGCGGGTCCGCAGGGTGCGGACGACCTGGGGCAGGAAGCTGAGGGTGGTGCAGACGCCTGCGAGCAGGCCGAGAGCGGTCATCGGCTCAGATTGGCAGACGGCGGTGCTCGGGGGCGGCGGCCGGCGTTCGCACTTCCCCGTACCGGATACGGGAAAGTGCGAACGCGCCCGCGCGCCGCTAGCTCCTGGCCAGCTCGAACCGGTCCAGGTTCATGACCTTGTCCCAGGCGGCGACGAAGTCGGCCGCGAACTTCTCCTTCGCGTCGTCGGCGGCGTACACCTCGGCCAGGGCCCGCAGCTCGGAGTTCGAGCCGAAGACGAGGTCGGCGCGGCTGCCGGTCCACTTCAGGTTGCCGTCGCGGTCCCGCGCCTCGAACGTGGTCGACTCGGCCGAGGTCGGCTTCCACACCGTGTCCATGTCGAGCAGGTTGACGAAGAAGTCGTTCGTCAACGCCTCGGGCCGGTCGGTGAGGACGCCGACCTGCGAGTCGCCGCTGTTGGCACCGAGCACCCGCAGGCCGCCGACCAGCGCCGTCATCTCCGGCGCCGTCAGGGTCAGCAGGTTGGCCCGGTCGATCAGCAGGTACTCGCCCGGCAGTCGCGCGTCATCCCGCAGGTAGTTGCGGAAGCCGTCGGCGGCCGGCTCCATGTGGGCGAAGGAGTCGACCTCGGTCATCTCCTGGGTCGCGTCGGTGCGTCCCGGCGTGAACGGGACCTCGACCTCGAGGCCCGCGTTCTTCGCCGCCTGCTCGACCGCCGCGCAGCCGGCCAGCACGATCAGGTCGGCCAGCGACACCTGCCGGCCGCCCGCGGCGTTGAAGTCGCCCTGGATCTTCTCCAGCACGGTCAGCACCTGGGCCAGCTCGGCCGGGTCGTTTACCTCCCAGCCCTTCTGCGGCTCGAGGCGCACCCGCGCCCCGTTGGCGCCGCCCCGTTTGTCGCCGCCGCGGAAGGTCGAGGCCGACGCCCAGGCCGCGGAGACGAGCTGGGAGACCGGCAGCCCGGAGGCGAGCACCTGCTCCTTCAGCGCCGCGACGTCGGCGGCGTCGATCGGCTCGCCGCTCGGCTCCGGCACCGGGTCCTGCCAGATCAGGACCTCCTCCGGGACCTCCGGGCCGAGGTAGCGCGCCCGCGGCCCCATGTCGCGGTGGGTGAGCTTGAACCAGGCGCGCGCGAAGGCGTCCTTCAGCTCATCCGGGTTGTCCTTGAAGCGGCGCGCGATCGGCTCGTAGACCGGGTCGAAGCGCAGCGCCAGGTCGGTGGTCAGCATCCGCGGCCGGTGCTTGCGCTGCGGGTCCTGGGCGTCGGGAACGGTCTCCGCCGCGTCCTTGGCGATCCACTGGTTGGCGCCCGCCGGGCTCTGCTCGAGCTCCCATTCGTTGCCGAAGAGGATCTCCAGGAAGGAGTTGTCCCACTTGATCGGCGTGTCGGTCCAGGTCACCTCGATGCCGCTGGTGATCGTCGCCGTGCCGTTGCCGTTCCCGTAGCTCGAGATCCAGCCGAGGCCCTGCGCCTCCAGCGGTGCCGCCTCCGGCTCCGGGCCGACGTACTTTTCCGGGTCGGCGGCGCCGTGCGTCTTGCCGAAGGTGTGGCCGCCGATGATCAGCGCCGCGGTCTCCTCGTCGTTCATCGCCATGCGGCCGAACGTCTCGCGGACGTCCTGCGCCGCGGCGAGCGGGTCGGGCTGGCCGTTGGGACCCTCCGGGTTGACGTAGATCAGCCCCATCTCGGTCGCGCCGAGCGGCTTCTCCAGCTCGCGCCCGCCGGTGTGGCGCTGGTCGGTCAGCCAGACCTGCTCGGGGCCCCAGTAGACGTCCTCGTCGGGCTCCCAGACGTCGACCCGGCCGCCGGCGAAGCCGAACGTCTCGAAGCCCATCGACTCCAGCGCGACGTTGCCGGCGAGGATCAGCAGGTCGGCCCAGGAGAGCGCCTTGCCGTACTTCTGCTTGACCGGCCAGAGCAGCCGGCGGGCCTTGTCAAGGTTGCCGTTGTCGGGCCAGCTGTTGATCGGTGCGAAGCGCTGCTGGCCGGTCCCGGCGCCGCCGCGGCCGTCGCTCACCCGGTAGGTGCCGGCGCTGTGCCAGGCCATGCGGATGATCAGCGGGCCGTAGTGGCCGAAGTCGGCGGGCCACCAGTCCTGGGAGGTGGTCAGCACCTCCTCGATGTCCTTCTTCACCTGGGAGAGGTCGAGGGCCTCGAAGGCGGCCGCGTAGTCGAAGTCCTCACCCATCGGGTTGGCCTCGGCCGGGTTCTTGGCGAGGATCTTCAGGTTCAGGCGGTGCGGCCACCAGCCCTGGTTGCCGCCGCCCTCGGCGGGCTCGGGGGCGCGGTCGTGGGCGACCGGGCATTTCTCCGCCGCGGCGGCCTGCGGCTCATCCATCTTTCCGACGACGGCGTCGGGCGTCTCATGCGTGTCAGACACGTTGTTCCTTTCCGGGTTCGGGCTCTTGAGATCGGGGCGCCTCCGCGCAGCTGGGGCAGCGGCCCCAGTAGATGACCTCGGCCTCGTCGATCGTGAAGCCGTGGGTCTCGGACGCGTTGAGGCAGGGGGTGTCGCCGACGGCGCAGTCGACGTCGGCGATCGCGCCGCAGGAGCGGCAGATGACGTGGTGGTGGTTGTCGCCGACTCGCGACTCGTAGCGGGCGACCGAGCCCGCGGGCTCGATCCGGCGCACCAGCCCGGCGTCGGACAGCACCCGCAGCACGTCGTAGACGGCCTGCGGGGAGACCTCGCCGAGGTCGGCGCGGACGGCGTCGATCAACGAGCCGGTGTCGGCGTGCGGGTTGTCGTAGACGGCGGTCAGGACCGCTACCCGCGGGCGCGTGACCCGCAAGCCCGCGCCGCGCAGCATGGCCTCGTAGTCGACCGTCGTCGGCACGCCCGCCAGTATGGCGCTTTTCTGGAATCGATCAAGTTAAGAGTCGGAAACCGGGTGGATGTGGCGACTTAGTCGCTCATAGACCGACTAAGTCGCCACGGTGAGCACGGCCTCAGTCGACGAAGCGCCAGCCGTGGCGGCGGGCGGCGGCGAGCGCCGCCCCGGGGTCGGTCGCCACGTCGGCGGCGGGCGCGCCGACCTCGAGGAAGAACCGCTCCATCCCGGCCGGATCGAAGGTGAGCAGGCGACGGCCGGGCCGCGTGCCGACGGCGGCGCCGGCGTGGACGACGCCCGCCGGGATGTGGATGGTCCGGCCGGGCGAGAGCCGCTCGGTCGAGCCGTCGACGGTCATCTCGAACTCGCCCTCGAGGACGGGAACCTCTCGGCCGCGTCGGCGTGCAGGTGGGCCGGCAGCGACCAGCCGACCGGCGGCTCGTCGACCAGCAGGCAGAAGGCCCCGCCGGTCTCGGAACCGGTCAGGTGCACCTCGGTACGAACACCGCCCGGCATCCAGACGACCTGGGGCTCCCGGATCACGGGACGACCATAGCCGTCCGCCGTGGAGACTTGCTCTCGCAATGAGGGAGTAACGGCGCCTGCCTCCTGCGGCGCTCGACGTTCGCCCCGCGCGCCGCGATGGCGGAGGGGCGGGGCGCGGTTTTGCCGCGGCGGCCGTTGCGCGGGGTGGGGCGCTCGCGCCACGATGTCGCGGTGGGAGACACCGTCTCGATCGAGCTGGCGGGGGAGGGGCGGATCGACGATCTGCGGCCGCTGTGGGAATCGCTCTCCGCCCACCACGCGGAGATCGCTCCGCAGCTGACGGCCCTCGGACCGCTGCGCGCCCCCGCTGACTCCTGGGCGGTGCGCCGCGCCCACTACGCCTCGCTCTTCGGCGAGCCGGGGACTTTCGTGCTGCTCGCCCTCGACGTCGGCGCCCCGGTCGGCTACGCGCTGGTCCGGATGCACGGCCCGGAGGAGAGCTGGGAGACCGGGCCGATCGCCGTCTTGGAGACGCTCGCCGTCCTGCCGGCTCTTCGCCGCGGCGGGATCGGCTCGCGGCTGGTCGACGCGACGATGTCGGAGCTCGCCGCGCGGGGGATCGGGCACTGGGAGGTGTCGACGATCGCCACCAACGCGGGCGCGGCCAGGTTCTACGAGCGCCTCGACCTGCAACCGTTCGCCCGCACCTACATCGGCCGCGTCCCGGCGGCGGAGGCGGGACGATGAGCGCGCTCGCCGAGACGATCGCCAACCAGGGCGCGGTGCTCCGCCACGCCCTCGAGGTCGAGCCGGCGCCGGCCGCCGCGCGGCTGGCGGGCGCCGAGCGGGTCTGGCTGGTCGGCACCGGGACGAGCGAGCACGCGGCCCGGCTCGGCGCGGCGATGCTGGCGACGGCGGGCGTCGACGCCCGCGCCGGCTCGGCGGCAGGCTTCGTCGCCGCGGCGCCGCGCCTGGAGCCCGCCGACGTGCTGGTGGTGATCAGCCACACCGCGCAGACCGCCTTCGCGCGCCGCGTGCGGGCGGACGCGCTCGCCGCCGGCGCCCGCCTCGTGACCCTGACCGGGGAAGGGGGCGACTGGCCCGAGGCGGTCGCGGTGGCGCCGCCGGAGCGCTCGGAGACCTACACCGCGAGCTACCTCGCCGCGCTCGCCTTCCTCGCCCGCCTGGCGCTCGCGCTGGGCGGCGCGGCCTGGGACGAGGGCGAGCTGGCGTCGCTCCCGGGCCTGGTCGAGGCGGCGGGCGCCGAACCGCCGCCGGTCGCGACGCCGCCGCGGCGCCTCACCGTCCTCTGCGGCGCCGGTCCGGCCGCGGTCACCGCCCGCGAGGGGGCACTGAAGCTGCGCGAGGGCGCGCGGGTGCTCGCCGAGGGCTTCGAGGCCGAGTACCTGCTGCACGGCTCCGCCGTGCCGCTGGGCGCCGAGGACCTGCTGATCGCGCTGGATCCCGGCGGCGACCCCACCGGCCTCGTCGCCGCCCTCGCCGACGCCGCCGCCGCGGAGGGGCTCGCCGGCGCCCGCCTCGACCCGCCCGCCGGGCTGCACCCGCTGCTCGCCCAGCTGCCGCTGACCGCCCGCCTCCAGGCCCAGGCCTCGCGCTGGGCGGACGCGCGGGGAGTCGACCCCGACCGCGTCATCCTCGGCGGCTGGGCCGCGGAGCGCCTGTGGAGCGCCGGGGCCCCGGCGGCCGCGGACGAGGCCGGCGCGCTCGCCGGGGCGCGACGGCCGGGCGGCTGACCGCCCCGGGTGCTCACCGCGACAGCAGCCGCAGCGGGGTGGTGAGCGCGCTGACCGGCGTCCCCGGTCCGAGGTCGACGACGCCGCTGTTGAAGGTGCCTTCGCCGGTGCGCTGGACGAGGTGGGCCGCGACGCCGCCGGGGCAGGACCGCCGCGGCCCGGTGAAGCCCCAGGCCTGCCAGTAGCCGCGCAGCTGCGCTTCTTCGCCGACCAGGTAGCGGAGCGGGCCGCCGGCTTCGATGTGGTGCCGGCTGAGCCAGGCACGCACCGCCCGCCGCCTGTCGATGGCCGGGTTCGAGGTGATGACCAGGATCGCGCCGCGGCCGCCGCCGAGCTCCCGGGCCGCCCGCCCGAGGAGATTGCCGAGCGCTTCGCAGCGGGTGTCGATGAAGACGACGGCGAACGGGGCCTGGCCCAGGCTCGCGCTGTCGAAGCCGCGGCCGGTGGCGGCTTCGATGAGGCGCACCCGCGGCGCCGTTGAGCCGGTCGCGGCAGGCGCCTTGGCTTCGACCAGGGGGCGCGGTTCGGCGCCGAGCGATTCGGTCGACGTTTCACCGCCGCCCGCGAGGTGCGCGACCGCGGCGATCAGGATGCCGGTCAGGATCGGCAGCACGACCGTCAGGGCGGCGATCAGCCTGCGGCGGCGCTGGCCCTGCTCGTCCATTCTCAGCGGCTCGTTTTCGACACGGCCGGAAACCCTACGGACCCGGGACGGTCGGCCGCGCCGTCGCTCCGGTGTCCGGACGCCGGCGGTCGGCGCGTCCTATTGTTCGGGCCATGAGTCATGCGATCGACACCTTCTGGTCGATCATGGAGTTCGCGGTGCCGATGGTGCTCGCCTTGGCCTACGAGAAGCGGGCCCGGCACCTGGCGGGCGAAGGCCGCCCGGTCCCGGCCTGGCGGCAGGTCTCCTTCGGCGCCGGTCTGGTGACGATCTGCCTGGCCGTGCTCGGCCCGATCGACGACGAGGCCGACAAGCTCGTCTGGGTCCACATGTGCCAGCACCTGATCCTGGCGGACGTCGCCTCGCTGCTGCTCGTGCTGGGGTTCACCGGGCCGCTCCTGCAGCCGCTCCTGACTTTCCGGGCCGGCCGGCCGCTGCGCCGGCTCACCCACCCGGTGGTGGCGATCTCCATCTTCACCTTCAACCTCTACCTGTGGCACGTGCCGTTCCTCTACCAGGCGGTGCTGACCAACGAGTCGCTGCACGTGCTCGAGCACATGCTGTTCATCGGGACCGGCGTCCTGCTGTGGATGCCGCTGTTCGGCCCGCTGCCGAAGCCGGAGTGGTTCGGGAAGGCGGCCCACGTCGTCTACACCGCCTTCATCTGGCTCCCCGGGATGGTGATGGCGAACTTCTTCATGTGGTCGGACGTCGTCCTCTACCCCGACTACTCGGCGACCGCCGCGGCGGTGGGGATCGCGCCGATCGCCGACCAGAGCACCTCGGGGGCGATCCTGATGGCCGAGTGCACCTTCCTCGCCCTGGCGATCTTCGCCTGGGTCTTCCTGCGCTGGGCGAAGGAGGACATCGAAAAACAGGACCTGCTCGACTTGGCGATCGACCGCCAGGTGGAGTTGACCCCGGCGCGCGCGGCGCGCGCCGTCGCCGCCGGCCGCGGCCCCGAACTGCGGGCGCGGATCGAAGCCGGCCAGCCGATGCCCGAGCAGCCGCCCACCGCCGCCGGCGGCTGATCTCCGGCCCCGCCCGCCTCCCGACGGGCTGTGAAGATTCGCGGGCAGTTGGAGAAATGGGTTGCCGGCGTACGCGAAAATGGGTATGAACTGGCAGGACTGAACTTCTCCGGCGCGGGACCGATAACTGAAAAGTCGGAATCGGAAAGCGCCGCCTTCAAGTAGGCGAGCGCGAGTGCCGGGGTCTGTTCAGGGGTCGAGCGGCCCGCGGAAAGACTCGGAAGCAGAAAGGGAAACCTGAGTGGATCGATGGGGTCGTCACCGGATCGTGATCGCGGCCGCGCTCGCCGTCACGGCCCTGGTCTGCCCGGCGACCGCGGCGGCGGACGGGCCGGCGAATGGCGGCGAGGCGCCGGCCGGCGCGGGCGCCGTGCTCGAATCCTTTGAAACCTCGCCGCAGCAGGCTCTCCGGTACTGGACCCCGGGGCGTCTCGAAGGGGCCGAACCGCTGCCGACGCCGGTCCTGCCCGGGTCGCCCGCCGGGGAAGCGGCCGGGGAAGGCGCCTCGGGGGGGCCGGCGACCCGCCGGGGGCGGCGCCCGTCGGGGGCGACGCCGATGCCGGCTCGGGCTCGCTGTCCACCCTGAGGACGCTGAGCGCCTCCACCGCGGCGGCGCCCGAAGGCCCCGGCCCGACCACGGCGCTCGCCGCCGTCGACAGCGGCGAATCGACGCTCTTCCCGAACCGGGCGAACGGCGTCGTCTTCGGCCTCTTTCCGACCAAGGACGGCTTCCAGAAGTACACCTGCTCGGGGAGCGTCGTCGACTCTCCGGCCGGCGACGTCGTGCTCACCGCCGGCCACTGCGTCATCAACGCCGAAACCGGAGCGGAAGCGAGGCTCCTCGCCTTCGTCCCCGGCTGGCGGGAAGGATCCGATCCATACGGCGTGTGGGTCGCCGAACAGCGGGTGATCGCGAAGTCCTGGAAGGCGACGGCGGGGCATTTCCCGAACGAGGGGGGCGACCTGGCGCTGCTCGTCCTGGCGGACAGGCGCGGCAGGAGCGTCGAGGAGGAAGTCGGCAGCCTCGGGATCGCCTTCGACCAGGCCTGCGCACAGACCTACACCCAGTGGGGTTACCCGGCCGCCTCGCCCTTCGACGGCGAAATCCTCTACGCCGAGACGGCGCCGTATCTCGGTACCGACTCGCGGTCCCTCTTCGCGCCGCGGACGATGAAGATCGCCAGCGACTTCACCGCCGGCGCCAGCGGCGGCCCCTGGACGATCGGGCCGCTCACGGCGCCGACCGTCGTCTCGGTCACCGACTACGGCTACGAAGACGAACCGGGCTACCTCTACGGCGCCTACTTCGGGACCGCGGCCCGCGAAGCCTACGAACTGGCCTCCGGCACCCCGGTCGCGGCGGGGATCGAAGAAGCGTGCACGGACCCGACGCCGGTGGTCTCCCCGGCGCCCGCCCCGCCGACCTCCTCGCCCGAAGCCTCGCCGCCCCCGGCGGCGCCCCCGGCCGCGCCGGTCTCCATGCAGGTGCTCGAGGTCCGCCGTCACCGGGCGCGCGGGTCCGCGGTGGTGCTGGTGAAGGTGGGGACCAGGGGCCTCCTGAAGCTGAGCGGCGCCGCCGTGCGGGCCGACTTGGTGAAGGCGCCGAAGGCGGGCGACTACCGGCTGAGGGTCGCCGCGAAGGGCGGCGCCAGGCGCCGCCTGCGGCGCCGCGGCGGCGCCGAGGTCGGGGTGCGGATCGCCTTCCGGGCGCACGGCAGGACACGTCGGGTCATCCGCGGGATCCGCCTCACCAGGCTCCGGGTCCACCGCTCCACGCACCACCACCGGCGTCCCGTCGGCCGGGCACGGGGCTGAGGCGCCCGCGCCGCGGCTTCAACCCATCGACGCTGCTTGCTCTCGCCCTTTTCGCCCGCTCTTGTCCCGGGCCTTGCCTTCGCTTTGCCCGCCGGGGCGCAAGATCCGACGAGCAGGAAGACCACGAGCAGCCAAGAGAAGAGGAGTTCGAGATGAACAGCGATCGACGGGCCAAGGCCGCCGCGTCGTTGACGGTCGTCGGGCTGGCCGCGCTGGGCGCCGCCGCCCTCGGGTCGAACCATGGATCGCCGGCGACGCTCGCGGCGGCTCCCTCCGGCGGGCGCGCCCCGATCGTCACCGGCGCCAGCGGCTCCACCACGGCCGGCACGCAGGTCGCGGGCACAGCGGGCGGGGCGACCCAGAAGGCCCCGATCGTCAGTCGGACGAGCGGCGCCGCCGGGTCCGCCTACCACGACGACTGAGGCCCGCGGCGAAGGTCGGCCGGAGCCGGCCGGCCCTCAGTCGTCGCGGCCGCCACCGCCCCCGCCGTGTTCGTCGCCGCCCTCGGAGTGCGATGGCGTTTCGCTCGGTGAGGCCGGCGCTTCCGGTTCTGCCGATTCGGCCGGCGCTTCCGGTTCTGCCGATTCGCCCGGCGCGGGCGCTTCGGGTTCGCCGGCTTCTTCGGTGGGGGTCGGTTCGCCGCCGTCCTCCGATTCGGTGCCGCTCGGTTCTTCGCCGCCGCCTTCGCGGCCGGCTCCTCCCGGCGAGGTGATCGGCGGCGCCAGCGAGTCCCCGGCGGAGACCGATTCGGAGGCGATCCCGATCTGCCGGCTCGCCAGCTGGCTGGCCGCCAACGCCACGCCCGCCGCGACCGCCAGGCCGAGCAGGGCGAGCAGGATCCAGCGCAGGCCGGCGCGCGGGTTCATCCGCGCACCTCGATCACCGCGCGCAGGCCGCCGCCCTGGCGGGGCAGCAGACGGACGTCGCCGTCCCACTGGCGGGTCAGGTCGCGCGCGATCGCCAGTCCCAGGCCGGTGCCCGCCGGGCCGGCGCTGCCGGCGCTGCCGCGGCGGAAGCGCTCGAAAACCGCCTCCTCCTCGCCCGGCTCGAGGCCCGGCCCGCGGTCGAGGACCGCGATCACGCCCGGCCCGTGCTCGATCGTCACGGCCGAGCCGGCCGGCGAGTAGAGGAGGGCGTTTTCGACCAGCACGTCGAGCGCCCGGTCGAGGTCCGGCGGTGAGATCCAGGCGCGCGCCTGGCTGCCGTCGGCGGCGGCCGACAGCTCCACCTCGTGGGCCGCGGCGGCGGCCTGCCAGCGCTCGACCGCGCGGCGGCTCGCCGCGCCCAGGTCGACCTGCTCGCCGGGCCGGTCGTGCTCGCCCGCGCGGCTGAGGATCAGCAGCTCGTCGACCGTGTGGGAGAGGCGGTCGATCTCGCGCAGGGCGGCACCGACGTCGGCCTCCACGTCCTGATCGCCGCGGAAGCGCTCGCCCAGCGCCTCGAGCCGCAGCCGCAGCCCGGTGAGCGGCGTCCGCAGCTGGTGGGAGGCGTCGGCGACGAAGTCCTGCTGGGCGCGCAGGAGGCGGCGCACCCGTCCCGTCATCTCGTTGAAGGTGCGGGCCAGCGAGCGCTGCTCGGCGCTGCCCTCGACCACCGCCTCGGTGTCCAGGTCGCCGCCGGCGACGCGCCGCGCGGCCTGGTCGAGACGGCGGATCGGCCGCGAGATCTGGGCGGCGATCAGCCAGCCGACGATCAGCCCCATCGCCAGCACGATCGTCGCCAGCGCCACCACGTCGAGGATCGAGGCGCGGATCGCGCGGTGGACAGCTGCGACGCTCTGCGTGATCCGCACCGCGCCGCGCGGCCGGCCGTGCTCGAAGACCGGGACCGAGGTGGCGAGGATTTCGGTTCCGAGGGTGCGGCTGTCGCGGCTGATCTGCTCGCCCTTGCCGCCGAGGGCGGAGCGCACCTCGGGGCGGTCCGCGTAGCTGGTGCCGACCGGCTCGCCCGCCGAGTCGGCGAGCAGCCGGCCCTGGGCGTCGACGACGATCACCCGGCCGCGCACGCTCGCCCCCGAGCTGCGGGCGAGGCGGGCGAGGACCCGCTCGCGCGGCGGTTCGATCAGCTCCGCGGCCGAGGTCGCGACCACCTGCGCCTGGCTCTGCGCCTGGCTGCGCACCTCCGAGTTGACCCGGTCGCGGAGGCTCAGCGCCAGCGGCACGCCGAGCGCGATCAGCGCCAGCAGCAGCACGTAGGCGAGGGCCAGCAGAAGTAGGGCACGGAGACTTACGGCTCGACCTCCGGGGCGACGAGGCGGAAGCCGACGCCGCGCACCGTCTCGATGTACTCGGGATCGGCGGCCTCGTCGCCGAGCTTGCGGCGCAGCCAGCCGATGTGGACGTCGAGCGTCTTCGTCGACCCGAACCAGTTCGTGTCCCAGACCCGTGCCATCAGGTCCTCGCGGGTGACGACCTCGCCGCGGTGGCGCAGCAGCTCGGCGAGCAGGTCGAATTCCTTGCGCGAGAGGTCGAGCTCCTCGCCGCGCATCCGGGCGGTGCGGGCGGCGGTGTCGAGCTCCACCTCGCCGGCCCGCAGCGGCCCGCTCGGGGCGCCGTCGGTCGGCGTGCTGCGGCGCAGGACCGCGCGGATCCGCGAGATCACCTCGGCGGCGCTGAACGGCTTGACGACGTAGTCGTCGGCGCCCAGCTCGAGGCCGACAATCTTGTCGGTCTCGGTGCCGCGCGCGGTGAGCATCACGATCGGCACGTCGGAGTGGCGGCGCAGGTCGCGGCAGACGTCGCGGCCGTCGCCGTCGGGCAGCCGCAGGTCGAGCATCACCAGGTCCGGGGACGCCGTGGTCGCCAGCTCCCGGGCGCCCGCTGCGGTGCCGGTGACCAGCGGCTCGAAGCCGGCCCGGCGCAGCGCCTCGGCGAAGGGCTGGGCGATCGACTCCTCGTCCTCGACGACCAGGATCCGCGGATTCGGCTTGCCGGACATAGGGCGACGATAGCCCGTCGCAGAGCCGATCTCGGGGGATTCCCCACAGGTTTTGCCGTGGCTTTACCCGTGCCTTTCCGGCTCTTTGGGAGTCGCCTCGCAAGATGGCGCCACCGCACCCGACAGGCACGACGAGGAGAAGACGTGAGCAGACTGAAGACCAAGATCGCCGCCGCGGCCACGGTCGTCGGGCTGGGCGGAATCGCCGGCCTCGCCCTCGGCCAGAGCCACCAGCCGGCCCCCGAACCGGTGGCCGACAAGCCGGTGGTCCGCACCAAGGTCATCCACCGCACCATCCACGTCACCAAGCACGCGAAGCCGAAGCGCCCGGCCGCCGCCTCGGGCGGTGCGGCGGGCGCCGCGACGGCCGCCGGGGGCACCGCCGGCGCGACCGCGGCGGCGCCGCCGGTGGCGACGGGCAGCTCCTCCACCGGGGCGGGCGAAGGCTCGACCTACGCCGAACCGGTGACCACGTCCACCAGCGGCGCGGCGACGGCCGGCACCGAAGCGACGACACCGGTGACCACCTCGACCAGCGGCGCGGCGACCAGCGGCGCCGAAGGTGCGGCCCCGGTCACCACCTCGACCAGCGGTGCGGCGAGCGCCGGCGCGACCGCGGTGACCACCTCGACCAGTGGCGCCGGGGGCGGCGGCGAGGGCGAGTCCGAGCACGAGGGGGGCGGCGATGACTGAGCCGCGCCCGACCCGCCGGCCCGGCGGCGCCGCGGTCCTCTGGTCCTCGGTGGCGCTCTTCGCCGTCCTCTTCGCGCTGCTCACCTTCCAGCTGAGCAGCGCCGGGGGCACGGGGACCACCACGGCAACCCGGCCGGTGACGCTGCGCAAGGTGGTCAAGCGGCGCGTCGTCACCACCGTCGTGCCCAGCCCCGGCGTCGACCGGGTCAGCCCGGGCCCGGCGACCACGAGCGCGACCGCAGCGCCGATCGAACCGGTCACCACCGCGACCTCCTGAGCGGACCCCGACCTCCCGACCCCGACGTCCCGAGACCACCACACGGCAAGCGAGCAGACACGATGAACGAACACGACCTCACCTTCGACGCGATGGGCAGCCATGTCCGGTTCCTGATCGGCGAGCCGCCGGCCGGCTCCGACCTGCCGCCCGCCGCGGCGGCCGCCGCGGCGGCGCGGGACTTCGTCGAGGAGTTCGACGCGGCGCTCTCCCGCTTTCGCACCGACAGCGAGCTGACCGCCCTGAACGACGACCCGGGCGAGCGGGTCCCCGCCTCGCCGCTCCTGCGCGGCGCGGTGCGCGCCGGGATCGAGGCCGCCGAGCTGAGCGACGGCCTCGTCGACCCCACCCTGGTCGGCGAGATCGAGGGGGCGGGCTACGTCGACTCGCGGGCCGGGATGGCCGGCGCGCCGCTCGCCGAGGCGCTGGCGGCGGCGCCCGCCCGCCGTCCCGCGCGGCCCCGCCCCGACCGCCGCTGGCGGCGGCTGGCGGTCGACGAGGAGGCGGGCGCGGTGGTCCGGCCCCCCGGCCTGCGCTTCGACACCGGCGGCACCGGCAAGGGCCTCGCCGCCGACCTGGTCGCGCGTCGCCTGCGGGGCTACCCGCGCTTCGTCGTCGACTGCGGCGGCGACATCCGGATCGGCGGCGCGAACGCCCTCTCCTGGCCCTACGAGGTCTTCATCGAGCACCCGCTGAGCGGTGAGCGGGCCTTCCTCATCCGGCTCGGCTTCGGCGGTATCGCCACCTCCGGGCTGAACGTGCGGATCTGGCGCGACGACGCGGGCGCCTACCGCCACCACCTGCTCGACCCGGCGACCGGCGAGCCCGCCTGGACCGGGCTGGTCGGCGCCACGGCGCTCGGCGACACCGCGCTCGAAGCGGAGACCTTCGCCAAGGCGGCCCTGCTCGCCGGACCGGACGGCGGCCGGCGCCTCCTCGCCCGGCGCGGCGGGATCCTGATCCACGACGACGGCGAGGCCGAGCTGGTCGGCCCGATCGCGGCGCGCGCCGTCGCGCCGGGCGCCGCGGCCCCGGCCCCGGTTGAGGTGGCGGCGTGATCGCGGCGATCTCGACCACCCTGCAGAGCCACGGTTGGTGGCTGGCGAGCCGCGCCTCCGGCCTCGTGGCCTTCGCGCTGATCACGATCTCGGTCGGCCTCGGGTTGGCGATGGCGGGCAAGGTCATGCGCCGTCCCGGCCTCTCGCGCAAGCTGCTGGCGGTCCACGAGCAGACGGCGCTCGCCGGGCTCGTGGCGATCGCCGTCCACGGCATCACCCTGCTCGGCGACCCTTGGCTGAACCCGGGCGTCGCCGGCGTCACCGTGCCGTTCGCGATGGGCTACAAGACGCTCTTCACCGGCCTCGGCGTCGTCGCCGGCTACCTCGCGGTGCTGCTCGGCCTGAGCTTCTACGCCCGCAAGCGGGTCGGGCCGCGGCTGTGGCGCAAGGCCCACCGGGCGACCATCGTCGTCTACGCGCTCGGGCTGGTCCACGCGCTCGGCGCGGGCACCGACGCCTCGGCGGTCTGGTTCCGCTGGTGGGTGATGCTGACCGCGCCGCTGATCGGCGGGCTGCTCGTCTACCGGATGCTGGCGCGGCGCGGGGCCCGGCCGAGCCCGAAGGCCGCCAAGGCGATCGCCAAGCCCGGCAGGGCGGCCGGTCGCGGCGCGGCCCTGCCCGCCGGCGCGGCCGCCGCGCACGAGGCGCGGGTCCGCGGCGGCCGCGGCGCGGCGCCCGCCCGCCGCCGTCCCGGCACCGTCGTCGAGGAGGCGGGATGACCGGGCGCGGCGACACGAACGGGCGCGGCGGGATGACCAGGCATGGCGGCGCGAAGCTCGATCGCACCAGCGGGCCCGGCGTGCTGATCGTCGGCGGCGGCCTGGCGGGCCAGCGGGCGGCCGAGACCCTGCGGCGGCGCGGTTACGAGGGCCCGGTGCGGATGTGCTGCGCCGAGCCGGTGCCGCCCTACGACCGGCCGCCGCTCTCCAAGCGCGTGCTGGCGGGCGAGGTGGGCGAGGAGACCCTCGTCTACCGGCCCCGCTCCTGGTACCGCGACAACGAGGTCGAGCTGGTGCTGGGCGACGCCGCCGCGTCGCTCGACCCGCAGGCGCGCACCGTGCGGCTCGAGTCCGGCGCCCGCTTTCCCTACGAGCGCCTGCTCATCGCCACCGGCGGCGCCGCGCGTCGGTTGCCGTTCCTGGCCCACCGCAACGTCCACGTATTGCGCGGCGCCGCCGACGCGCGCCGGCTGCGCGGGGCGCTCGCGCCGGGCGCCCGCCTGGCGATCGTCGGCGCCGGCTTCATCGGCCAGGAGGTCGCCGCGACGGCGCGTGGCCTGGGCGCCGAGGTGACGATGATCGAGGCGCTGCCGACGCCGCTGGCGCCGATCCTCGGCGAGCGGATCGGCGGCTGGTTCGCCGATCTGCACCGCGAGGAGGGGGTGCGCGTCCTGCTCGGCGCGGCGCTCGCCGAGGGAAGGGGCGGGGAGGACGTCGAGGAGCTGGTCCTCGCCGACGGCACCCGGGTCGGCTGCGACGCGGTCGTGGTCGGAATCGGCACCGTGCCCGCGACCGCCTGGCTGGCCGAGCACGGGCTCGCCGCCGGCATCCCGATCGACGCCGCCTGTCGCTCGCCGCTGCCCGACGTCTTCGCGGCCGGCGACGCGGCGCTTCCGTTCGACCCCGCCGTCGGCGAGCACCGCCGCACCGAGCACTGGGAGGCGGCC
This sequence comes from uncultured Actinomycetes bacterium, assembly GCA_963763265.1. Classification (GTDB taxonomy): domain Bacteria; phylum Actinomycetota; class Thermoleophilia; order Solirubrobacterales; family 70-9; genus VAYN01. Next base: position 90,049 of record CAVXNN010000005.1, read on the forward strand.
GCCTGGCAGGGCGCCGCGGCGGCGAAGGCGATGCTGGGCGAGGAGCCCGCCGCGCCGCCGCCCCCCTCCTTCTGGAGCGACCAGTTCGGCCTCCGGGTCCAGTGCGTCGGCAATCCGCAGCGCGCCGACGACGCCCAGCTGGAGGGTGACCCGGCCGGGCGCGACTTCGAGGTCCTCTTCACCCGCGCCGGCGTCCCGGTCGCCGGGCTGGCGGTCGGCAGGCCGGCGGCGATCCGCAGGTTTCGAAGTCAGATCGAGGACGGCGCCCGTGCCGTCCCGGCAGAGATGGAGGTGGTCAGATGAGCTACGTACCGATGATCGACCCCGACGAGTGCCTCGCCCACGGCGACTGCGTCGAGGTGGCGCCCGAGGTCTTCCGGCTCGGCGACGTCGCCGAGGTGATCGGCACCGCCCCGCTGGAGCTGCTGGTGCAGGCGGCCGAATCGTGCCCCGCGGTCGCGATCACGATCGTCGACGAGGACACCGGGGCCGCCCGCTACCCGTAGCCGGGTCGTTCGGGGCCGCCGAGCATCGGCCGCTCGCCGGTTCGCCGACGCGGGCCGCCCGCCGGGCCGCCGACGCGCTGCACGTATTTGGGCCCCTATGAGGGCCCAAATGCGTGCAGCGCTATGCCGCGGCGGGATTGGCGAGGCCCGCCGCCTCGGCCAGCAGCTCCACCGAGCGCACCCGGTTGTCGACCGAGTCGGCGTAGTGGACCGTGATCAGCTCGTCGACCCCGGTCTTCGCCTGGAAGTCGGCGAGGTAGGCGGCGGCTTCGGCGCCCGTGCCGACCGCCGAGTAGGTGAGCATCTCGTCGACCGCGCGGGCGCGCGGCGAGGCGAGGATCTGGTCGACCTCCTCCTCGGAGAGCTTGCCGCCGCCGGCCGACTTGAAGAGGCTTTTGACCCGGACGCGCCGGGTGATCTCGAGCTGCGCGTCGGCCGCCGCCCGGTCCTCGGCGGCGATCACCCCGACCCCGGCCATCGCGTAGGGCTCGGCCAGCTGCGCGGAGGGCTTGAACCCCTCGCGGTACACCTGTAGCGCGTCGAAGAGCGAGTGCGGCGCGAAGTGGGAGGCGAAGGCGTAGGGGAGCCCCATCACCGCGGCCAGCTGGGCGCCGAAGAGCGAGGAGCCGAGGATGTAGAGCGGCACGTGGGTGCCCTTGCCGGGGATCGCGATGACGCCGGAGATCGGGCTGTTGTCGGAGAGCAGGCCCTGCAGCTCGACCACGTCCTGGGGGAAGCGTTCGCTGGAGAGCTCGTCGCGGCGCAGCGCCCGCATCGCCGCCGTGTCGGAGCCGGGGGCGCGGCCGAGGCCGAGGTCGATGCGGCCGGGGTGGAGGGTCTCCAGGGTGCCGAACTGCTCGGCGATCACCAGCGGCGAGTGGTTGGGCAGCATGATCCCGCCGGCGCCGAGCCGGATCTTCTCCGTGTGGGCGGCGATGTGGGCGATCAGCACCGCGGTCGCCGAGCTGGCGATCGAGCGGATGTTGTGGTGCTCGGCGTACCAGATGCGGCGGTAGCCGAGCCGCTCCGCGGCGCGCGCCAGGCGCACGCTGCCGGCGAAGCTGTCGGCGATCTGCTCGCCCGGCCCGACCGCGGCGAGGTCGAGGATCGAGAGCGGCACCGCGGGGCGCCGCGCAGCGTCGGTCGGGTCGGTCACGTCGGTTTGGTCGGTCATCCCGTAAGCATTGCGGACCGGCGCTCAGATCCCCGCGCCGAGCTTGCCGACCCGCGCGTCGGCCCATTCGTCGACGTCGGCCTCGAAGTCGACGATGCGGTCGATCTCGGCCAGCTCCTCGGGGCTGAAGTCGAGGTTGTCGAGCGCGGCGACGTTCTGCTCGAGCTGGGCGGTCGAGGAGGCGCCGATCACCAGCGAGGTCATCCGCGGGTCGCGGAGGCTCCAGGCGAGCGCCATCTGCGGCAGCGTCTGCCCGCGCCTCTCGGCGAGCGCGTTCAGCTCGCGGACCCGGCCGATCACCTCCTCGTTGATCCAGGAGCTGTCGAAGGCGCCGTAGTCCTCCTGGGTCGCCCGCGAGGCCTCCGGGACGCCGTCGAGGTATTTCGGCGTGAGCAGCCCCTGGGCGAGGACGGTGAAGCCGATCACGCCGATGCCGAGCTCCTCGGCCGCCTCGAGCAGCCCCTCGTCCTCGATCCAGCGGTTCAGCATCGAGTAGCTGGGCTGGTGGATGAGCAGCGGCGTGCCGAGGTCGGCGAGGATCGCCGCCGCCTCGCGGGTGTGCTCGGCGTCGTAGGAGGAGATGCCGACGTAGAGCGCCTTGCCCTGGCGCACGGCGGTGTCGAGCGCCCCCATCGTCTCCTCCAGCGGGGTCGAGCCGTCGAGCCGGTGGGAGTAGAAGATGTCGACGTAGTCGAGGCCCATCCGCCCGAGCGACCGGTCGAGCGAGGAGAGGACGTACTTGCGCGAGCCGCCGCCCTGGCCGTAGGGGCCCGGCCACATGTCCCAGCCCGCCTTGGTCGAGATCACCATCTCGTCGCGGTAGGGACGGAAGTCCTCGCGCATCAGCCGGCCGAAGTTGGACTCGGCGGCGCCGTAGGGCGGCCCGTAGTTGTTGGCGAGGTCGTGGTGGGTGATGCCGAGGTCGAAAGCGCGGCGGGCGATCTCGCGCTGCGAGTCGAAGGATCGCTCGTCGCCGAAGTTGTGCCAGTAGCCGAGCGAGAGGACGGGCAGGTCGAGGCCGGAGCGACCGGTCCGCCGGTAGGTCATCTTGCCCGCGTATCGGTTGGTGTCCGCTTGGTAGCTCATCGCCACGATTTGTACCCACTCTGCGGGGTCCCCACGCGAGAAGGCGACCGGCCGGGGGAGAGATCGGCGCCGCCGGCCCTTGGTCGCGCATGCCAAGACCCGATGCCGTCGACCTGGAGACGACCCGCAGCCTCGTCGCGGAAGTGCTGCGCACCGCCCTCGCCCTGGAGGAGGTGATCGCCTCGCTGCTCGAGGACCTGCCCGAGGACGCCTTCCCCGGCTCCGACGGGGGCATCGCCCTGCTGGAGATGGTGGTCGGCAGCGTCCACCCCGCCGCCGTCGCCGCCGGCCGCCGCGAGTGCCGCACCGCGACCGCCCTGGTCGGCGCCGTCCGCGAACGCGTCATCGACGACCTCCACGCCGCCGCCGCGATCGCCCGCGAGCGGGAGCGCGGTTGAGCACCGGTTGCCGCCCGCCGGGTCATCCGACGCCTGGTGTGGTCAAATTCCGCAGGCGTGACGGGCGATCGAGAGAGCATCACATCGACCGGCCGGGCATCGCGGTGACCGGCCGTGAGCTGGCCGAGCGGTTCGTGGCCGTCGCCCGCGGCGTGGTCAAGGGCGACGAGACCGAAGTCGTCCGCGCGGTCGAAGCGCTCAGCCGCAGGCACCGGTTCCTGGCGCCGCTGTCGCTGCTGGTCGGCGGCGTCGCGATGCTCTTCGACGGCCTCCTCCTGCTGCTCTCCAACTGGCGCCTCACCGTGATCCAGATCCCGCCCGCGATGTGGATCTGGATGGCGATGTACGACCTCCGCGCCCACCTGCTCCACGACGGCACCATGGACGCGCTGCGCGGGCCGGTGGTGATCCCGATCATCGCGGCGGTGAGCGCGGTCACCGCGGGCTGCTTCTTCCTCAACGCGGTCTTCGGCTTCGCGATCAGCCAGGACGGCAAGCCGGAAATCCGCCCGGCGATCGACGAAGCGGGCGAGCACCTGCCGATCATCCTCGGCTCCGGCGGCGTGGTCGGGCTCGCGCTCGGGCTGGCGACGACCGTCGTCACCCGCGCCGACCGGCCCTGGTTCACGCTCTCCCTCGGCATCGTGATCGGCGTGATGATGGTCGCCTACGTCGCCGTCCCGGCGCGGCTGATCGGGATCGAGACGCGCAAGGCCGGCTCGCGCCGCGACCGCCTCTCGGCGAGCATCGTCGGCACCGTGCTGGGGGCCGTCGTCAGCACCCCGGCCTACCTGCTCGGCCGGATCGGCCTGCTGATGATCGGCTCGCCGCTCCTGCGCTTCCCCGGCATCCTCCTCTTCCTGCTCGGCTTCACCCTGCAGGCGGGGGCGACCAGCGCGGTGAAGGCGGTGAAGATGGGGGCGAAGCTGAGGCGGCACGGTCCCTGAGGCGGGCTTGGGGCGCGCCGGCTCCGCTGCCGGCCGCTTTGCGCGCCGCAGCGAGGCTCGACGGCGGACGGTGGCGGTGAGATGATCGCGATGGCGCCATGGACCGATTGGAGTTGGGGACAAGACTGCGTGCCCTGCGCACCGAGCGCGGCCTCTCGCTGAGTCAGCTGGAAGAGGCGACCGCGATCTCGAGCTCCTTCCTCTCCCTGGTCGAGGGCGGCAAGTCCGACATCACGATCAGCCGGCTGCTGCGGCTCGCCGACTTCTTCGACATCGACATCGGCGACCTGGTCGAGGGCCGGCGGCCCGACCGCCGGCCGGTCGAGGTGATCCGCGAAGGGGAAGGCGGCGTCCTCGTCTCGCGGGCCGAGGGGGTGACGGTGCGCTACCTGGGCCACTCGCGCTGGCAGCTGTCGCCGCGGGTAGCCGAGTACGAGCCGGGGGGCGTCTTCGACGTCGCGGAGGGCGAGCAGGCGGCGCGCGAGGCGCTCAACCACCATGAGCTCTTCATCTACGTCGTCTCCGGCACCTTCGAGATCACAGCGCACGGGGCCGACCCCGTGAAGGTCTCCCGCGGCGATGCCGTCCTCGTCCGCGACGGCGCCGACCGGGTCGCCAACGTCGGCCGCCGCCCCGGCCGCCTGGTCGTCGTCGGCGCCGCGACCGGCGCCTCCTAGCCGGTCGACCCGGTGCCGCCCGCGCCGGCGCGCCGCCGGGGGCGAGCCGGTCCGTCGCCCACGGGCCGCGCGCCCCGAGCGCTCATCGCGCGCTTAGATTTAGGCGGGTGAGCTCCGCCGACCTTGCCCGGGCGGACTCCGCGCAGTCGGAGCCCGTACTCAACTTCGCCCACTGGGCGTGGGTGCGGCGCGTCGCGCTGGCGCTCTACTTCGTCGGCTTCGTCGTCTGGAGCTACCACTACGGGATCCCGGTCCAGCGCGAGCTGGTCGTCGCCTGGGTCTGCGGCGCACTCGGCTGCGCCTGCCTCGGCCGCCACCCGCGGGAGATGCTGCGGCTGGTCGTCGACTGGGCGCCGATGGTGATCGTCCTCGCCGCCTACGACATGACCCGCGGGGTCGCCGACTCGCTCGGCATCGGCGCCCACTTCCGCCCGATGATCGACTTCGACAAAGCCGTCTTCCTCGGCCAGACGCCGACCGAATGGATCCAGCACCACGTCTACGACCCGGGGACGCTGAGCGCCTGGGACGTCGGCTTCACGCTCGTCTACACGAGCTACTTCATCACCCCCTTCGCGCTCGCCGGCTGGCTCTGGGCGCGCGACCGACCCTCCTACCTGCGCTTCATCAAGCGGCTCGTCTCGTTGGCGATCGCCGGGGTCGCCACCTATGTCGTCTTCCCCGCCGCGCCGCCCTGGCTCGCCGCCCAGGAAGGCCTGCTGCACGACGTCCACCGGACCACCTCGGAAGGCTGGAAGATCCTCGGGGTCGGCACCTCGATCCTCTTCTCCGAAGGCCAGTCCGCGGTCAACCTGGTCGCCGCGGTGCCCTCGCTGCACGCCGCCTTCACGATGCTCGTCGCGCTGGCCCTCTGGGGCCGCGTGCGTCGCCGCCGGTTGCGGCCGCTGCTGCTCCTCTATCCGCTGGCGATGGCCTTCACCCTGGTGGCCACCGGCGAGCACTACTTCTTCGACATCCTGCTCGGCTGGGCCTACGCGGGGACGACGATGGTCGCCTGGGCGTGGTGGGAACGCCGGCGCGCCGAACGGGCGGCGCGCGACGAGCCGCTCCATATTGCATAGGCAATCTATCTTGTCCGGATGAGCCCGCCCTCCCCGGACCGCCCCGCGGCCTCCTCCGAGCGCGCCGCGCCCGCCGGCGGCGCGGGGGACCGTGCCGCGACCGCCGACCTGGTCGCCACCACGCTGCTGGGCCGCGCCGCGCGGCTCACCCGGCTGCTGATGCGCAGCGGCGCGCACACCCTCTCGCGGACCGAGGTCGGGGTGCTGTCGACCCTCTCGGAACGGCCGCGCCGGGTCACCGAACTGGCCGCCACCGAGGCGCTCGCCCAGCCGACGGTCACCCAGCTGGTCGACAAACTGGAGCGGCGCGGGCTGGTCACCCGGGAGCGCTCCGGCGAGGACGCCCGCGTCGTCATGGTCGCGATCGGCGCCGAAGGGGAAGCGCGCCTCGAGCAGGTCCGCGCCGAGATCCGCGCCAACATGCGCGAGGCGCTCGCCGAGCTTCCCGACGCCGAGCTGACCGAGTTGGTCCACGCCGCCGACACGCTGGGCAAGCTGATCGAGAAGCTCCTGCCTGACGCCGGCGCATGAGCGAGGCGACGCGGCTGCGGGCGATGCCCGGGGTCCTGCTCTTCGTGGTGATGGTCACCGGGATCATCTCCTCGTTGGGGGCGCCGCTGATCCCCAGCATCAGCGACGACCTCGGCGTCTCGCTGAGCGCCGCGCAGTGGTCGCTGACCGCGACGCTGCTGATCGGCGTCGTCTCCTCGCCGGTGATGGGGCGGCTGGGGGACGGTCCGCGCCGGCGCGAGACGCTGCTCGTCGGCCTCGCCGTGGTGACCGCCGGCTGCGTCATCGCGGCGCTTGCGCCGAGCCTGGCGCTGCTCGTCGCCGGACGGGCGATGCAGGGCGTCGGCCTCGGCCTCGTGCCGCTCGGGATGGCGACGGCCCGCGACGAGCTGCCGGCCGAGCGGGTCGCCCCGACGATCGGCCTGCTCTCGGTGGCGGGCGCGGCGGGGGTCGGCGCCGGCTACCCGATCTCCGGCCTGCTGGCGGGCATCGACCTCGCCGCCGCCTTCTGGTTCGGGGCGGCGGTCGCCGCGATCGCCTTCGGGCTCTCCTGGGTCTTCGTCGCCTCCACCGCCGGGCGGCCGGCCGCCCGGCTCGACCTGGCGGGGGCGGCGCTGCTGACCGCCGGCCTCAGCGCCCTGCTCGTCGCGATCGCCGAGGGCGGCGGCTGGGGCTTGGGCGCCGCGCAGACCGTCGGCCTCTTCGCCTGCTCGCTCGCCTTCCTGCTCGCCTGGGGCGCCCAGCAGCTGCGCGCGCCGGAGCCGCTCGTCGACCTGCGGCTGGCCCGCATCCCGGCGGTGCTGAGCGCCGACGTCTGCGCGACCGTGCTGGGGGTCGCGATGTACATGTACCTCTCCGGGGTCAGCGAGTTCGTCCAGGCCCCGAGCTCGCTGGGCTACGGCTTTTCGGCCTCGGTCGTCGTCGCCGGCCTCTGCCTGGTCCCGTTCTCGGCGGTCGGCATGGCCGGGGCGCGGATGCTGCCGCTCTCGACCCGCCTCGTCGGCCCCCGCAACCTGCTCCCGGTCGGCTGCCTGGTGGTCGCCGCGGGCGGCGTCGTCTTCGCGCTCCTCGACCATCACCTGTGGGGGGCCTTCGCGATGATGGGCGTGCTCGGGCTCGGCTACGGGCTCACCTACGCGGCGATCCCCGGCATCATCGTGCGCGCCGTGCCGGAGGGGGAGACGGGCTCGGCGACCGGCTTCTACCAGGTGGTCCGCTACATCGGATTCTCGGTTGGCAGCGCGCTCGCCGCCTCGCTCCTCGCCTCCCAGACCCCGGCCGGCAGCCGGCTGCCGCGGCTCGGCGGCTACACGGCGGTGATCTGGACCGGGGTGGCGATCTGCGTCGCCGCCGCCGTCCTCGCCTGGGCGCTGCCGGGCGGCGGCGCGGGGGACGGCGCCGAGCCCGACCCCGCCGAGCTGCGCCGCGAGGAGGAGGAAGCGGAGCTGGCGAGCGCCGGCCTGCCCGGCGTCGGCGTCGACTGAGCGCGGGGCCTCGAGCTCGCGGCCCGGTGCCGCGTCCCGCGAACGCGTCGCCGGGCGGCGCCTGCGAGGCTGATCGAATGCCCGCCGACGCCCTCGAGCCGAGTCGCGGTCTCGCCGCCTACCGCCGCGTCCTCGCGGCGCCGGGCGTCGTGCCGATGGTCCTCTTCGGCCTGCTGGCGCGGATGCCGATCGGGATGGGCCCGGTGGCGCTGATCCTCTTCGTCCACGCCGAGACCGGCTCGTTCGGCCGCGCCGGGGTGGTCGCGGGCGCCTTCACGGTCGGCCTCGGGGTCACCGGCCCGCCGCTGGCGCGGGTGATCGACCGGCACGGCTCACGCCTCGTCGTCGTGCCCGGCGCGATCGTCATGTTGGCGGCGCTGCTCGCCGTCGTCGCGCTCGGCGAAGCCGGGGTGGGGACCGTTCCCCTGGCGGCCGCCGCGCTCCTGGCCGGCGCCGCCAGCACCCCGATCGGCGGCATCCTGCGCCGGCGCTGGGCAGAGCTGATCGCGCCGGCCGAACTGGGCACCGCCTTCGCGGTCGACGCGGTGATGATCGAGGCGATGTTCGTCGCCGGGCCGCTGCTGGCCGGCGCGCTGGCGGCGACCGCGGGGCAGGCCGAGGGCGTGATCGCCGCGGGGGTCCTCGGCATCGTCGGCGCGGCGGGCTTCGCCAAGGTGGCGACCGTATCCGCGGGTGGCGACCCCGACGCCGAGCGGCACTGGCTCGGCGCGCTCGTCTCGCCGAGCCTGCGGCTGCTGGTGCTGTCGGGGCTGGTGCTGGCGGGCGCCTTCGGCGCCCTCGACGTGACCCTGCCCGCCTTCGGCGCCGAGCACGGGGCGGCGGCGCTCGGCGGGCCCTTCACGGCGGCGCTCGCCTTCGGCTCCGGGGTCGGCGGCCTGCTCTACGGCGCCCGCCCGGCCGTCTTCGGCCGACCGGGGCGCGCGCTGGTCGTGCTGAGCGCCCTGATGACCCTGTGCTGCCTGCCGCTGCCCGCGGCCGCCTCGGTCGCCGAGATGTTCCTCTTCGCCGCGCTGGCAGGCCTCTTCCTGGCGCCGCAGATCACCGTCCGCAACCAGATCGTGCACGGCAGCCTCGCGGCCGGGACGGCCACCGAGGCCTTCACCTGGCTGTCGCTGGCGATGACGGTCGGCGCCAGCGCCGGATCGGCGCTGGTCGGCCCGCTGGTCGAGGCGGCGGGCTGGCGGGCCGGCGCCTTCGTCGCGATCGGCGCGCCGGCGGCCGCGACGCTCGTGCTGTTGGCGCGCCGCGACCTGCTCGGCTGAGCCGCCGCCCCGCCGGGGCCCGCGAGGGGGTCGCGCCTATGCCTCGGCCGGTTCGGCGGCGAGGAAGTCCAGCACCCGGGTCCAGGCGTCGGTCGAGGCCGCCGCGAACTCCTCCTGCTTGCGGTCGAAGAAGGAGTGCGGGGCACCCGGGTAGGTGACGATCTCGTGGTCGACCCCCGCCCGCTCGAGGCCGGCGTCGAAGGCGGCGATGTCCGCGGCCGGGATGCTTTCGTCCTCGCCCCCGAAGAGACCCAGCACCGGCAGCTTCATCTGGTCGCCGTGCTCGACCAGGTTCGGGCGGTTGTCGATGCCCCGCCGACCGGGATCCAGCAGGCCGTAGAAGCCGATCACGGCGTCGAGGCCCAGATCGGGGTTGGTCCCGGCCCAGAACGAGTGGCCGCCGCCGAAGCAGAAGCCGACCGAGGCGAACCGCGTCGCGCCGGTGCGCTCGGCCAGCGCCTCGCGGGCCGCGGCGACGTCGGCCTGGACGCCCTCGATCGTCGTCCGTTCGATGTGCGGCATGAACTCGAAATCCTCGCCACGCTCCTCCGCGCCGGCCGTGCGGCCGAAGTAGTCGAGCGCGATCGCGTGGTGACCCGCCTCCGCGAAGCGCTCGGCCAGCTCCACGTAGAAGCGGTACAGGCCGCGGACGTCGGGCAGGATGACGACGCCGGGGCCGGCGGGCCGCGGCGACTCGGCGAGCGCGGCGGCGAAGCGGTTGTCGTCGGCGGCGGTCACGGTCAGCGACTCGGCCGCCGCGCCGCCGGCGATCACGGCGCGACCGTCGGGCAGCTCGGGCGGCAGGGCGTCGAACTCAAAGCACATCGGGTCTCCTCTCGTCGGTGTCCTCGGGTACTACCCGCGATTGCCCGGCCAGCGCGTAGGCGGCGCGCAGCCCGTCCGCGAAGGCGCGGACGGCGTTCAGCTCGCTCGGGTTCGCGGCCCCGCCGACGACCCGGTGGGGGACCTCGAGTCGCTCCAACAGCGGCCGCAGCTCGTCGCGCCGCTCTTGGCCGGCGGCGATCACCACGCGCTCGGCGGCGATCAGCTCGACGCCGCCGTCCTCGCGCGCGATCTCGACCCCGTGGGGCGTGATCTGCCGGTAGGCGATCCCGGTGCGCGTCTCGACCCCGGCGCGCCGCAGCGCGTCGAGCCAGACCCAGCGCGTGGTGCGGCCGATGCCGTTGCCGACCCGCCCCGCGCGCCGCATCAGCGTGACGTTCGGAATCGACCCATCGGTCAATTCCTTGCTGTGGCGCGAAAGTCGCCCTATACGCGAGTTTCGCGCCACAACCGGCGGGTCGACGCCGTATCGGCGGTAGAAATCGGCGACGTCGCCGGGCTCGTGGGTGAGGAGATGGGCGAGGTCGACGCCGATGCCGCCCGCGCCGACGATCGCCACCGACCGCGCCCCGCCGAGGCCCGACTCGAAGGCGCAGGCGTAGTCGACGACGTGGGGGAGGGACGCGCCGGGGACGTCGACCGCCCGCGGGTGGACGCCGGTGGCGAGGACGACGCCGGCGCAGTCGGCAAGCACGTCGGCGTCGTCCTCGCCCAGCTCGTGGCCGAGGTGGAGGTGGACGCCGAGCCGCCGCAGCTCGGAGTCGAAGTAGGCGATCGTCGCCCCGTAGTCCTCCTTGCCGGGGACCATCCGTGCCCAGCGGAACTGGCCCCCGAGCTCCTCGCGGGCCTCGAAGAGCCGCACCTCGCCGCCGAGCGCGGCGAGGGCCCGAGCCGCCTCCATCCCCGCGGGGCCGCCGCCGATCACGACGAAGCGACGCGCCCCGCCGGCGCGTTCGCGCTTCTCGCCACCCGTTGATCTCTGCGAGCTCGAAGAGGACGGGGGATCGACCGCGGCCGGGAAATCGACCTCGACGCCGGCCCGCGGGTTCACCAGGCACGACACCCGCTCGCCGACGATCGAGCGGTCGATGCACGCCTGGTCGCAGGAAATGCAGACGTTGATCGCCCCGCCATCCCGTCCCTTCACCACGATCCGCGGATCCGCCAGGAACGCCCGCGACATCGACACCATGTCGACTCCCCCCGCCGCCAGCATCCGCTCCGCCTCCTCCAGCCTGTTCACCCGGTTGCCGGCGATCACCGGCACCGCCGCCATACCTGCCGCAGTGTCGGCGATCGACCGCTCCTCGCCGTCCCTGCTCCGGCCGTCGTCCCGTGCGATTGCCGCCTTCAGCCCTTCCGCCCACGGCACGAACGCCCCGGCCGGCACCGGCCCCTGCACGGTCGGCACGGGCGATTCGTGCCAGCCGACGCCGATGTTCAACGCGTCGACCCCGGCCGCGACCAGCGCCGCCGCGAAGCCCTCGACCTCGGCCCACGGCCGCGAGGCGGGCATCAGCTCGGCGCCCGTCATCCGGAAGAGCACCGGGAAGCCGCCGCCGACCGCTTCGCGCACCGCCGCCGCCACCTCGACCCCGAACCGCATCCGGCGCTCCGCGTCGCCGCCCCAGGAGTCCTCGCGCAGGTTGGTGGTGGGGGAGAGGAACTGGTCGACCAGGTAGCCCTCCGATCCCATCACCTCGACCGCGGCGAAGCCGAGCTCCCGCGCCAGGCGCGCGCCCGCCGCGAAATCGGCGACCACCTCCCAGACCTCCTCCTCGCCGAGCGCCCGCGGCTCGACCCGGGAGACGCGGCTCGCCACCGCCGAGGGCGCCACCACCTCGCCGGGCGAGTCGGCGAGCGCGTAGCGGCCGGCGTGGAAGAGCTGCAGCGCGATCGAGGCCTCGGTCCCCGCGGTCGCCCCGGCGACCGGCTCCAAGGCTCGCGCCGCCGCGGTCGACTTAACCGGCGACATGGCTGAGTCAGGTCGACCGCGCCGGGGGGATCTGGCGCCCAGCACCCCGTAGCTCGCATCGGCGGCGCCGTCCGCCGAAACCGCCCAGCCGCCGGTGACGATCAGCCCGGCGCCGCCGCGCGCCCGCTCCCGGTAGAAGGCAGCCAGCCGGCCGCCGGCGTCCGGGGACCCCTCGATGCCGAGGTGCATCGAGCCCATCGCGATCCGGTGCGGCAGCGCGAGGCCGCCGACCGCCAGCGGCGTGAAGACGTGGGTGAGCGCGCCCGGCGCCGCCGCGTCGCCCGGCTCAGGCATCGGACGCGGCGCCCGCGTCCCCGCCGCCCGCACCGGCGCCCGCTCCCGCACCGGCTCCCGCGCCCGCACCGGCGTCCGCTCCCGCACCGGCTCCGGCGCTCCCGCCGGCCGACTCGCGCTCCGGGAGCCGCAGCGGCCCGGTTGCGTCGTCGAAGAAGGGCGGCGAGACGACCGTCAGCCCGCCGTCGACGACGATCGACTGGCCGGTGATGTACTCGGAGCGCGGTTCGAGCAGGAACTCGACCGTGTCGGCGACCTCCTTCACCGTGCCCATTCGCCGCTTCGGGATCTTCGGCAGCACCTTCTCGTGGAGGTCGGGCATCCCCTCGACCCCGTAGAAGTAGGCGCTCGAGTCGCTGTCGATGATGCCGCCGTTGACCGCGTTGACGTTGACTCCGAGCGGCGCGAACTCGACCGCCATGTAGCGGACCCAGGCCTCCAGCGCGGCCTTCGCGGCGCCCAGGTTGGCGTAGGTCGGATAGGCGCGGATCGAGCCGTAGGAGGAGAGGGTGACGATCCGCCCGCCGTCGCCCATCAGCTCCACCGCCCGCTGCGCCCCGAGCACGAAGGAGCGGATGTTCATCGCGTAGGAGCGGTCGAGGTGGTGCAGCTTCAGGTCGCGGATGTTCTTGAAGCTCGACGCCGCCGCGTTGTCGACGAAGTAGTCGAGCCGACCGAACTCCGCCGCGGCCGCGTCGAAGAGGCGCTCGATGTCCTCCGCGGACTCCATGTCGGCCTGCACGGCGATCGCCCGGCCACCGCGCTCCTCGACCCCGCGGACCACCGCGGCGGCGAGGTCCTCGTTGACCTTGTAGTTGACGACCGCCGAGCCGCCCTGGGCGGCCAGCGAGAGCGCCAGCTCACGGCCGATCCCGCGCGAGCTGCCGGTGATCAGCGCGACCTTGCCCGCGGCCCAGCCGCCGCCGGCGGGCATCGCGCCCGCCGCGCCCGCCCCGTCGGTCATCCGAGCTCCCGCTCGGCGATCGAGGCGTGGACGGGGGCGAAGACCTCGCGGGCGATGATCGTCTTCTGGATCTCGTTGGTGCCCTCCTCGAAGCGCTGCGCCCGCGCGTCGCGGTAGACCCGCTCGATCGGCGAGGACGCCCAGAAGCCGATCCCGCCATGCGCCTGCAGCGCCTTGTCGGTGACCCGGCCGAGCATGTCGACCGCGGTCAGCTTCGCCATCGAGGAGAGCGGTGCCGCGTCGGCCGCTCCCGCCTCCCAGCGCCGCGCCGCGTGCAGGGTCAGCTGTCGCGCCGCTTCGATGTCGGCGGCGTTCTCGGCCAGGGCGAAGGAGATCGCCTGCCGCGCCGAGAGTGGCTTGCCGAAGGTGACCCGCCGCGCCGCGTGCTCGGCGGCCAGCTCCTGTGCCCGTCGCGCCAGCCCGACGCAGGTCATCGCGACCGCGATCCGGCTCGGCGTCAGGAAGCCGCCGAAGGCGACCTGCAGGCCATTGCCCTCCTCGCCGAGCGTGTCGGACACCGGCACCGGGGCGCGGTCGAAGACCAGGTGGGCGTGGTCGGTGCCGCGCACGCCGAGCGACTCGCCCATGTCCTCGACCTTGACGTTCGGCGTGTCGCGGTCGACCAGCAGCGCGACGGTGCCTTCGGCGCCGCTCGTCCCGGCCAGCCGCGCGAAGAGCAGCCAGCGGTCGCAGGTCACGCCGAAGGTGATCAGGTGCTTCTCGCCGGAGAGGTAGTAGGTGTCGCCCTCGCGCTCTACCTCGCAGCGCAGGTCGGCGCCCGTCCCGGCGGTCGGCTCGGTCAGCGTGAAGGCGACGGTGAGGTCGCCGGTCACCGCCGGCATCACGTAGTCGCGCCGCTGCTCCTCGGTCGCGAACTGGTCGACCGAGCGCCACACCCCGTTGGCGACGTGGACGATCATCCGCAGCGAGGCGTGCGACATCGAGAAGAGCTCCAGCAGCTCCAGGTAGCGCGAGAAGGGGATGCCGCGGCCCCCGTACTCGACCGGCCCGGCGAGCGAGAGGTAGCCGCGCTCCTTCAGCTCGGCGCGCAGCCCCGGCGGCACCGCGCGCTCGGCCTCGATCCGCCGCGTCCACTCCTCGCCCTCGTTCGCGACGTAGGCGGCGATCTCCGCCTTCAGCTCCTCGAAGCCCGTCTCGTCGAACGTCTCGGGCAGGGGGATCGCGGCTTGCGGGGTCATCGGACGGGCTCCTTGCTGGTCGGTTGCGGCTCCTCCGGCCGGAGCCCCTTGGCGCGGTGGCGCAGGACGAACTTCTGGATCTTTCCACTTGGGGTGCGGGGCATGGCGTCCACCACCTCGACCCGCTCCGGCCAGTAGTGCTTGGAGACCTCGTGGGCGTCGAGGTGCTCGCGGACCGCGGCGAGCCCGAAGTCGCCGCTCCAGTCCGGAGCGCGGACGACGAAGGCGCAGGCGCGCTCGCCGAGCCGCTCGTCGGGCATCGCGACGATCGCCACCTCGGCCACCGCCGGGTGCTCGTGCAGCAGCTGCTCGATCTCGGCGACGGGCACCTTCTCGCCGCCCCGGTTGACGACGTCCTTGACCCGGCCGGTCAGCCGCAGGTAGCCCGCCGCGTCGATCGTCGCCAGGTCGCCGGTCCGGTACCAGCCGTCGGCGGTCATCGCCGCCGCGGTCAGGTCGGGCCGGTCGAGGTAGCCCTCGAAGAGGCAGCGGCTGGTCACCTGGAAGTTGCCCTCCTCGCCTGGGCCGAGCAGGTTGTCGGAGTCGTCGACGATCCGGATCCGGGTACCGGCCAGAGCGCGGCCATCGGTGCCCCAGACCTTGGCCGGGTCGTCGCCGGGGGCGGCGAGCGCGCCGAGGCAGGACTCGGTCGAGCCCCAGGCGCCACAGACGGCGGCCGAGAGCACGTCGGTGGCGCGCTCGGCCAGCGCCCGCGGCACCGCGGCGCCGGTGACGACGAAGATCCGCAGCGCCGGCGGCGCCTCCGCCGCGCCGGACTCGACGACCCGCACCAGGTCGGCGAGGAACGGCGTCGCCGCCTGCACGAAGGTGCCGTCCCACTCGCGCAGCGCGCGGGCGCCGCGCTCCGCGTCCCAGACGTCCTGGATGACCTGGGTCGAGCCGAGCGCGAAGGCCAGCCACATCCCGTACAGGAGCCCGGTCTGGTGGGCGAGCGGGGTGGGGATGAAGATCGTGTCGTCGCGGCCGAGGCCGAGGTGCTCGACCTCCATCATCGCGGCGCGGGTGAGCGCGTCGTAGCGGTGCAGGACCCCTTTCGGCTCACCGGTCGAGCCGGAGGTGAAGAAGAGCTGGGCGAGCGCCGTCGGGCCCGGCTTGCGGGCGGCGATCGCCTCGCGGTCGGGCTCCTGCCGGGCGAGCGCCGCGGCGAAGTCGTGCCAGCGGACGCCGTCGGCGCCGCCCGCGTCCGGCAGCGCTGGGGCCCCGAACCCGCCGACCACCAGCACGTGCTCGACCGGCAGCGGGCCCGCCCCGTCGGGGGACGCGCCGTCGGGAGATGCGCCGTCGGCCACCGCCCCGCCGGCGGTCGCCGCCCCGGTCAGCATCGCCGCGGTCTCCTCGGCGTGCAGCCTGCCGCGGAACTGGTCGGCGACGATCAGCACCCGGGCCTTGGAGCGGCGCAGCGCGAAGCCGATCTCGCGCTCCCGGAAGATCGGCATCAGGGCGCAGCAGACCGCGCCCACCTTCATGCAGGCCAGCGTCAGGATCACGAGCTCGCCCCAGTTGGGCAGCTGGTAGGCGACCGTCTCGCCCGGCTCGACGCCGAGCTCCAGCAGCAGCGCGGCGGCCCGGTCGGCCTCCCGGTCGAGCTCCTCCCAGGTCCAGACCCGGGTGCCGCCGACGCGGACGTCGACCACCGCGTTCTCGGCCGGCCGCTCGCGCGCCCAGCGCCCGACCCAGTCGACGATCGGGATCTCGGCCGCCTGGTCGATGGCGATCGACTCGACCGCCCGCTGGCCGGCGTCGGCCTCGCCGGTCGCCACCGGGCGGCCCTCGGCGGAGCGCTCGCGGTCGTCCTCGATCGAGAGGCGCAGGCCGATCGCGTCCATGTCGTCAAGGAACCCGGGGTAGGAGATGCGGTACGCGTTCGGGTAGGTCAGCGAGCTCTCGCCGTGGGCGCGCGAGGCGGCCACGGCGAGCGCCATGTGGACCCGGTGGTCGTTGAAGCTGGAGAGCGGCGAGCCGGTCAGTCGGCCGTCGATGCCGCGCACGACCAGCTCGTCGCCGCGCTCTTCGACGTCGCCCCCCATCCGGTTCAGCTGCAGCATCGAGACGACCCGGTCGGACTCCTTCAGCCGCACGTGGGCGACGTTGGAGAAGCGCGTCTCGCCGGCCGCGAACTGGCCCAGCGTCGCCAGCACCGGCAGCATGTCGGGCATCGGTCGGCAGTCGACCTCGACGCCGCGCAGCCGCACCCCGTCGTGGCGCACCCGCATGCCGCCCGCGGCACGGTCGAGCTCCATCGGCAGGCCCATCTCGGCGACCACGTCGAGGAAGTGGGCCTCGGGATGATCGACCGCGGCGCCGTCGATCTCGTGAACGCCGCCGAAGAAGACGTCGGCCGGGTGCAGTGAGGTGGCGGCGAGGCCGAAGGCCAGCGAGCCGATGTCGGGGGGAAGGGTGACGTCGGCCGGGCGGGCGGTCTGGTTCGGCTCGACCTCGAACCGGCGCCAATCGTCGGAGACGCCGACCTCGAGCCCGAAGTCGCGCATCATGTTGACGGTCAGCTCGACGTAGGGCTGCTCGTTCAGGGCGCCCTCGACCTCGATCGTTGTCGGGCCGGTCGCGAACGGGGCGACGATCAGCAGGCCGGAGATCCACTGGCTGAGCGTCCCGGCGATCGAGACGCGCCCGCCGCGCGGGCGGCGCGGCCGGAGGGTGATCGGCGGCGTCGCGTTGGCCGAGGACAGCTCGACCCCGGTCCTCCCGAGCGCCTCGAGCAGCGGCCCCACCGGGCGCCGCTGGAAGTACTTCTGGCCGGTGATCGTGACCGGCGCGTCGGCCAGCGAGGCGAGCCCGATCATGAAGTAGAGCGTGGTGCCCGAGGAGCCGACCGAGACGGTGTCGCGGAGCGGTCGGTAGGGGAGGCCGCCGCGGACCAGGAAGCCGTCGTCGGTGGTCTCGACCTGGGTGCCGAGGCCGGTCAGCACGTCGATCGTCGACCGCACGTGGCGCGCCGCGACCCCGCCCTTGATGCGGCTCTCGCCGTCGGCGAGCGACGCGAGCATCAGCGCGCGATGGGCATGGTACTTGGACGCGGGGACCGAGATCTCGCCTTGCAGGCGACCCGACGTTTCGCGAACATAGAGATGCACTGTCAGGAACGTATATGGAGGGGCGGGCGCAAGGCTGTCCGCGTACCCCGATCAGGCGGGTTTCGCCGCGGGCGGGTCCGCGCGAGCCGCGATAATCGTCTTGCATGTACGCTCGGTGCCGTCCGCAGTGAACCCAGGAGGAGACCCAGTCGTCACCGGGCTCGGCGCGCTGACCCCGGTCGGCCTGGATGCGCCGTCGACCTGGAATGCGCTCGTCGCCGGCCAGTCCGGGATCGGGCCGATCACGCATTTCGACGCCTCCGGGCTGGCGACGCGGATCGCGGGCGAGGTCCCGGGGTTCGATCCGGTCGCGGCGCTGGGGGCCAAGCGCGCCCACCGCAGCGCCCGGTTCTCGCAGCTGGCGATCGCCGCGGCGCGCGAGGCGGTCGCCGACGCGGAGCTTGACGTCGTGGCCGAGTCGAGCCGGGTCGGCGTGGCGGTCGGCAGCGCCGTGGCGGGCACGCCGGAGACCGAGCACAACGTCCGCGCGCTGATCGCCGAGGGCCCGCGCGCGGTCAGTCCCTTCTACGTCGCCTCGACGATCCTCAACATGGCCTCCTGCGAGGTGGCGATCGACCTCGGCGCCCACGGCCCGGTCACGGCCAGCGCCCTGGCCTGCGCCACCGGCACCTACGCCCTGCTGGAGGCCCGCCGCCTGATCCTCGCCGGCGAGGCCGACGCGGTGATCGCGGGCGGGGCGGACGCGGGGATCAACGAGGCCGTCTTCGCCGGGCTCTCCAACATGGGTCCGCTGTCGGAGCGCAACGACGACCCGCCGGCCGCCAGCCGCCCCTTCGACGCCGCCCGCGATGGCTTTGTCTTCGGCGAGGGCGCGGTGGTGATGGTGGTCGAGTCGGCCGAGCACGCGGCGGCCCGGGGGGCAAGCGCCTACGGCTCGATCGCGGGCGGCGCCCTCACCTCCGACGCCTTCCACATGAGCGCCCCCGAGCCGAGCGGGGACTACGCGGCGATGGCGATCCGCCTCGCCCTGGAGCGGGCCGGGATCGCCCCCGAGGAGCTCGGCTACGTCTGCGCCCACGGCACCGCGACGCGCGCCAACGACACCTCCGAGAGTCGCGCGATCCGCGCCGTGCTCGGCGACGCCGCCGAGCACGTGCCGGTCTCCTCGCCGAAGTCGATGGTCGGCCACCTGATCGCGGCGGCCGGCGCCCTGGCGGCGATGGTCTGCCTGCTGGGGATGCGCGACGGCGTCCTGCCGCCGACCATCAACCTCACCGACCCGGACCCCGAGTGCGACCTCGACCACATCGCCCTCACCGCCCGCCAGGCCCCGACCTCCACCGCGATCGCCAACGCCTTCGGCTTCGGCGGCCAGAACTGCGTGGTCGCCTTCCGCCGCTGAGCGACTGGCCGGCGGCCGACGGGCGGGCCCGCGCCGCGCCGTCAGCCGGGCTCAGCGGCCGGCGTCCTCGGGTGCCTGGTCGGCGTCGGTGACCTTGAGGCCGCCGGAGGTGCGGACGACCGGCTCCCAGGTGATGCCCGCCGTGAGGTCGGCCGTCGAGGCGCCGAGCGAGCCGGCCAGCTTGACCAACGTCTCCAGGCGCGGCAGCCGCTTGCCGGCCTCGAGGAGGCCGACCTGGGTGCGATGGACGGCGGCGCGTTCGGCGAGCTCTTCCTGCGTCAGGCCCGCGGCATGCCGAAGGCGGACGAGGTTGGCGGCGAAGCGGTCGGCCATCTCCACGACCGCAAGTCTCCGACCGCGCGGACAAATCGTCTACAGCCAGAAAATTTCAGCCAAAAAGATGCCGACAAAACGTCACAGTTAGGTCGGAATTCGAGAACGGCTACCGCTGCAGCGTCCGTTCGTAGACCCGGTAGCGCTTCACCACGCGGCCGTTCATCGCTTCCAGGCCCGAGTTCATCGCGTGGTTCGTCTCCAGGATGAAGCCGGCCTCGCCATGTTTGAGGCGGGAGTGGGCGGCGGCTTCGAAGTGTTCGACGTAGAGCAGGGCGGCGACGCCGGTGTGCTGCCACTCGGGCTTGACGCCGAGGAAGCCGACCCGGAGGCGGTCGGTGGTGTGGTTGCGGCGCAGGAAGTGCCACCAGCCGGTCGGCAGCAGGCGGCCCCTCATCCGTTTCTGCAGCTGGTTGGCGTCCATCACGGTGATCGCCATGGCGATCGTCTCGCCGTCCTTTTCGGCGACCATGAACCATTCCGGCGAGTAGACGAGCTGCAGGTCGAGGGCGTAGGCGTCGAGGTCCTCCTTGGAGTAGGGGACGAACCCCCAGTTCTCCGACCAGGCCGAGTTGTAGACCTCGGCGAACTTGTCGAGGTCCTTGCGCAGGCCGCGGCGGTTCATTTTGCGCACCGTGACGCCGTGCTTCTCGCGGCAGCGCCGCGCCAGCTTCTCGATGATCGGCTTCATCGAGGCGCGGTCGTCGATCGAGAGGTCCCAGGAGAGGAGGTCCATCGCCTTCGCCATCCCGGCCTCCTCGATCCGCCGCTGGTAGTAGGGCGGGTGCCAGTTCTGGCGGATCAGCGGTTCGAGGTCGAACCCCTCGATCAGGACGCCGCTCTCCTCGTTGAGGTTGAAGTCCATCGGGCCGAGCATCTGGTCGCAGCCGCGCGCCCGCAGCCACCGCTCCGCCGTCCCCAGCAGCGCGGCGAGGATCTCCGGGTCGTCCTCGAACTCGAGGAAGCCGAACATCCCGGTGCGGCCGCCGTGGAAGCGGTTGTAGGCGAAGTCGATCTGGGCGGTGATCCGGCCCACCACGCGCCCGCCGCGGCGGGCCAGGAAGTACTCGGCCTCGCCGTGCGTGAAGTAGGCGTTCAGCCGGCGATTGAGGAAGATCCGCCGCTCGAGTCTCAGCGGCGTCACCCACGGGGTGCCCGCGTGCAGGCGGAAGGGCAGGTCGACGAACTCGCGCAGGTCGCGACGGCCCTTGACGGTGCTGATCTCAACCCCCACGGCGCGGAAACCTACTCTCAGTTGAACTCGATCACGCTGCGGATGCCGTCCTGGGCCTCCATCAGCTCGAACCCCCGGTTGACTTCGTCCAGGGTCAGCTTGTGGGAGATGAACGGCGCGACGTCGATTTCGCCCTCCAGCGCCCGCTCGATCAGCACCGGCACCTGGTCGCGCCCCTTGACGCCGCCGAAGGAGGAGCCGGCCAGCCGCCGGCCGGTGATCAGCAGGCGCGGCACCACGTCGAGCGTCTCGCCCTTGCCGGCGACGCCGGCCACCGTGCAGAGGCCCCAGGCCATCCGCGCCGCCTCCAGCGCCTGCTGCATGACCTTCACGTTGCCGGTCGCCTCGAAGGTGTAGTCGGCGCCGAACTCGCCGTCGGTCATCGCGAGGACCTCGGCGACCGCGTCGGGCCCGCCGATCAGCGTGTCGGTCGCGCCCTGTCCCCTGGCCAGCTCCAACCGGTCCTCGGACATGTCGACGCAGATGATCCGTTCGGCGCCCTGCAGCCGGCAGCCGGCGACCGCGCCGAGGCCGACCATCCCGGCGCCGAAGATCGCGCAGGTCGTCCCCGGCTCCACCTTGGCGGTATGGATCGCCGCGCCGAGCCCGGTCGAGAGACCGCAGGCGAACAGCGCCGCGTGCTCGAAGGGCGCCTCGGGGCTGATCTTGGCGAGCGCGATCTCCGGCATCACGGTGTACTCGGCGAACGTCGAGCAGCCCATGAAGTGGCGGATGTCCTCGCCGTTCCGCGACAGCCGCACCGTGCCGTCGGGCAGGTGGCCGAGGTTCTGCTCGGCGCGGATCGCCAGGCAGAGGTTGGTGCGCGGGTCGACGCAGTGGACGCACTCGCGGCACTGCGGCGAGAACAGGGTGACCACGTGGTCGCCGGGCGCGACCGAGCCGACCCCCTCGCCGACCTTCTCGACCACCCCGGCGCCCTCGTGGCCGAGCACCGCGGGGGCATAGCCGGAGGGGTCGGCGCCGGACGCGGTGTAGAGGTCGGTGTGGCAGACGCCGCAGGCGGCCAGCCGGACCAGCACCTCGCCGGCCCGCGGCTCGGCCAGGTCGACCTCCTGGACCGCGAGCGGCCGGCCGAACTCCTCGAGGACGGCGGCGCGTATCTTCAAGGGGCTCTCCTTCGGTGGGATGCGCGGTCGCACCGATCCTATCCGGCGGTCGGCGGGTTGGATGACAGGCCGGGGCGCGATGGAAAGTCGGCTGAACCCGCGCCGGAGACTGCCAAAAACGCGACATCTGTCCAACTCGCTGCGGACTATTGGGTATGCCGGGTACGGACGCCGACGATGGAGAACATGCCCCACTTTTCGCAGCCCGCAAAGCTTCCCCGCAGCCCCTGGATCCTCGCCGTCCCGCTCCTCGCGGCGCTCGCCCTGCTCGTGTTCCGGGCCGGCACCGCCGCCGCCGGCAACCCCACCTGCCACGGCAGGACGGCGACGATCGTCTCCAACGCCCACCGGATCGTCGGCACCAAGGCGCCCGACGTGATCGTCGCCGGCAACGGCGCCAACGTGATCCACGGCGAGGGCGGCAACGACCTGATCTGCGCCGGAGGCGGCGACGACACCGTCTACGGCGAACGCGGCAACGACACGATCTTCGGCGAAGGCGGCAACGACAAGATCTACGGCGAACGCGGCGGCGACACGCTGAACGGCGGCGCCGGCGACGACCGGATCTTCGGCTCGCGCGGCTCCGACCACCTCGAAGGCGGGCCCGGCTCCGACCTGGTCGAGGGCGAACAGGGCAACGACCACGTCGATGGCGGCGCCGGCGACCACGACGTCGTCGAGGGCAATCAGGGCGACGACACGATCGACGGCGGCCCCGGCAACGAAGACGTGATGATCGGCGGCCCCGGGCACGACCGCATCGACGGCGGCCCCGGCGAACACGACATCGCCGACTACGCGGGCACCGGCGGCACGGTCACGATCGATCTGCAGGCGCAGACCGTGCGCGGCGCCGAAGACGAGAACCTCAGCGGCATCGAGGACGCGCTCGGCGGTTCCGGCAACGACACGCTGATCGGCTCGGGTGCCGCCAACCGGCTCGACGGCGGGCCGGGCAACGACCACCTCGAGGCGGCCGGCGCCGGCTCTGCCCTCTCGGGCCCCGGCGCCCCGGGAGACGACGCCTTCGGCGGCCCCGGCAGCGACGAATGCAGCGGCGGCTTCGCCGCGAAGACCTCCTGCGGACCGGCCTCCGGCGCCAACGGGTTGGCGGTCGAAATCTACGAATCGATCGACGGCAAGTCGACCCTGATCCTCACCGGCAGCCCCGGGAACGACCAGGGGACGGTCGACTACTCCGGTGGCAGGTACGTGGTCGGCGGCTCCGACGTGACCGAGGGCGACCCCGGCAACCCCGACTGCACCGGCACCGGCACGGTGACCTGCACGGGCAGGGTCGACGCGATCGACGCCTCGCTCGGGGCGGGTGACGACGAACTGCGGATCGGCCGCAGCGTGCCCGCCCACATCCCGGCGACGATCGAAGGCGGGCCCGGCTCCGACCACCTGGTCGGCGGGCGCGGGGACGACGTCCTCTACGCGGGCGAAGACCACGTCCCCGACACGCTCGATGGCGGGGCCGGCAACGACGTCCTCTACGGCGTCAACACCGCCCACCCGCGCAAGGACTCCGGCGCGGCGACGATGAACGGCGGCCCCGGCAGCGACCTGATGGTCGCCGGGCAGCCCTGCGACGGCGACACCATCAACGGCGGCGCCGGGGCCAACGACAGCGCCTCCTTCGCCCGCATCCGCAACTCCGGCATCGACGTCAAGGCGGAGATCGGCGGCCCGGTCGTCGACCCGAACGTCGCGCAATGCAACGCCGGGCACATCACGTCCAGCACCGAGAAGATCGAGGGCTCGCCCGGCGCCGACATCCTGATCGGCGACAACGGCCCGAACACCCTGCTCGGCCGCGGCGGCGCCGACTGGCTGAACGGCAGGGGCGGCTTCGACGACTGCGTCGGCGGCGGCGGCCGCGACCACGCCGTCAACTGCCAGAAGAAGTCCTCGATTCCCTGAGTGCCCGACGCCCGGCCCCGCCTGGCGCCGGGTGGTGGCCCGGAGGTCCGACGACCGGTGGCGGTCGCGGTGCTTCATGCGCCGGATTTGTGAAATTGACTACAAGGTAAAATGCGGTCATGCACAACGACCTGCAGTCACTCGCCAAGCAGCACCTCATGCTCCACTTCACCGACATGGCCTCGCTGGTCGCGGAGGGGACGACGATCATCGACCGCGGGGAGGGCTGCCACGTCTTCGACGTCGAGGGCCGCCGCTACATCGACGGTCTCTCCGGCCTCTACTGCGTCAACCTCGGCCACTCCCACGGCGAGGAGATCGCGACCGCCGCCGCCGAGCAGATGGCGCGACTGCCGTTCACCAGCAACTGGACCGTCGCCCACCCGCCCGCGATCGAGCTGGCCGCGAAGCTCGCCGAGCTGGCGCCCGCGGGCCTGGAGCGCGTCTTCTTCACCTCGGGCGGCGCCGAATCGGTCGAGTCCGCCTGGAAGCTCGCGGTCCAGTTCCACCGCGCCAACGGCGAACCGGCGCGGCGCAAGGTGATCGCGCGCCATGGCGCCTACCACGGGGTGACCCTGGGTGCCCTGGCGATGACCGGGCTGGAGGATTGCCGAACCCCGTTCGAGCCCCTCGGCGTCCCCGCCGTCCACGTCGCCAACACCAACGCCTACCGGCACCCGGAGGGCGCCGACCCCGCCCGCCTGCGCGACGCGCTGCTCGCCGAGGTCGAGGAGACGATCGCCCGCGAGGGCGCCGAGACGATCGCGATGCTGATCGCCGAGCCGGTGCAGAATGCGGGCGGTTGCCTGGTCCCGCCGGACGGCTACTGGGCGGGCCTGCGCGAGATCTGCGACCGCCACGGGATCCTGCTCGTCTCCGACGAGGTGATCTGCGCCTTCGGCCGGATCGGCACCTGGTTCGGCGCCCAGCGCCTCGACTATCGCCCGGACATGATCACCTTCGCCAAGGGGCTGACCGGGGCGCACTTCCCGATGGGCGGGGTGCTGATCTCCGAGCGGGTCTCGCGGCCCTTCGTCGAGGGCCGCGAGACCTACCTGCACGGGATCACCTTCGGCGGCCACCCGGTGGGCGCCGCGGTGGCGCTCGCCTCGATCGAGATCTTCGAGCGCGAGGCGGTCCTCGACAACGTGATGGCGAACGAGCCGGCGCTCGACCAGGCGCTGAACGGCCTGCGCGACATCCCGATCGTCGGCGACGTGCGCGGCATCGGCCACTTCCGGGCGATCGAGCTGGTCCGCGATCAGCGCACCCGGGAGACCTTCGAGGGCCCGGCCGCCGATTGGCTGCTGAAGGACGTGCTCTCCGAGGAGCTCTGGGGTCGCGGGCTGATCTGCCGGCTCGACGATCGCAGCGAGCCGGTCGTCCAGATCGCCCCGCCGCTGGTGGCCGATGCGGCGACGATCGAGGAGATCGCCGAGATCCTCCGCGAGGGCCTGACGGTCGCCGCCGAACGGATGGGCGAGCGCCCCGAGCTCGGGGCCGTGGCCTGAGCCCCGGCGGTGCGTTCGTACTTTTGCGTCCCATGCGAGCAGAAGTACGAACGCAGTCCGACTAGGCAGGCCGGGCGACCGCGTCGAGGGCGATGCAGCCCTGCGGTGAGGCGAGCGCCGGGTTGACCTCAAGCAGATCGAGGTCGTGCTCGAGCGCCAGCGCGCCGAGCCGCGAGCCGAAGCGGGCCGTGGCCGCGAGGTCGACCGCCGCGCCACCGCGGGCGCCGGTGAGGAGGGGAGCGGCGCGCAGGCCGCGCAGGGCGCGCTCGACCACGGCGGGCGAGGCGGGGAGGGGGACGATCGCCACGTCGTCGAGCGCCTCGGCCCAGATCCCGCCGGTGCCGACCAGGAGCGCCGGGACCACGCCGTCGCGCCGCGCCGCGAAGATCAGCTCGACCCCCTCGCCCGCCATCCGCTCGACCAGGAGCGTCGCGCCGGCCGCCGCGGGCAGGGACAGCAGCCGCTCGGCGGCCGCGCGCACCGCTTCCTCGTCGCCCAGGCCCAGCGCCAGCGCGCCGGCCTCGGTCTTGTGCAGGAGGGAGGGGGACGACAGCTTCAGCGCCACCGGCAGCCCGACTTCGCGGGCCGCGTCCACGGCGCCCACCGGGTCGGCCGCGACCCGGCCGGCGGGAACCTCGAGGCCGCCATCGGTGAGCAGCCGCTTCGCCTCCGCCTCCCCGAGCGGGCGGGCGGGCGACGGTCGTCCCGCGGTCCCCTCCGCCGCCGCCGCGATCTCCCGCAGCCGCGTCGGGTCGGCCGGAGGCGTGCGAAGCGCCGCCGCGCAGGCGATCGCGGCGCCGAGCCCGGCCGCGCTCGCGACCCCCGCCGCGGCGAGCTCCGCCGCGCCCGCCGGGTCGAGCAGCTCGGGCAGGGTCGATCCCAGGATCGTCGCCGCGGCGCCGCGCGCGGCCCCGGCGAGCAGGCCCCGGCGCACCGTCTCCCAGCCCGCGGCGACCTCCGGGTCGAGGCCGCGCGGCTGGTCGAAGAGCAGCAGCAGCTGGTCGATCGCCGAGTCGGAGGCGACCGCCGCGGCGATCTCCTCGAGCGCCGCCGGGTCGTCCCAGAGCATCGAGGTGTAGTCGAGCGGGTTGGCGACCGTGGCGGCGCTCGGCAGCACCGCGGCGAGCCGCGCGCGCGTCGGCGGCGAGAGCTCCGGCAGCTCCAGCCCGCGCGCCGCGGCGAGGTCGGCGGCGACGCCCGAGTCGCCGCCCGAGCAGGTGAGGACGGCGAGCCCGCCCCGCCGGGTGGGCCGCGCCGCCGGGGTCGCCAGCGCCCGGGCCAACTCGAGCAGCTCGCCCGGCTCGCTCGCCCGCGCCGCGCCCGCTTCCTCGAGCAGCGCCGCGAAGACCCGCTGGTCGCCGGCCAGCGCCCCGGTGTGGGCGCCCGCCGCCCGCGCGCCGCCCTCCGAGCTGCCGACCTTCAGCACCGCGACGCCGATCCCGCGCGCGGCGCAGTCGGCCAGCGCCCGCGCCAGCCGCGCGCCGTCGCCGTCGGACTCGAGCAGCAGGGCGATCGAGCCGACCCCATCCAGCGCGGCCAGCGCCGCCAGCCAGTCGCTCGGCTCGAGCACCGCCCCGTTGCCGGTCGAAACGACGGTGTGGAAGCCGATGCCGCGCTCCGAGCCGAGCGCGTTGACGCCGAAGTTGCCGCTCTGGGTGATGACCGCGACCGGTCCGGCGGCGAGGCGGCCGACCGAGTCGCCCCAGAGCGGCGCCCGCGCCGCCGTCGCGACGACGCCGTTGCCGTTCGGGCCGCAGACCGGGATCCCCGCGGCGCCCGCCGCGGCGCGCAGCTCCGCTTCGAGCGGCCTGCCCGCGGCCGTCTCGCCGAACCCCGCGGCGAGGACGATCGCGCCGCCGCAGCCACGCTCGCCGGCTTCGCGGATCACCGCCGGCACGGCCGCCGCCGGGATCGCGACGACGACCGCGTCGACCGCCTCCGGCAGGTCGGCGAGGCGCGGCACGCAGGGCCGCCCGTGGACGGTGTCGCGCCTCGGGTTGACCCCCCAGACCGGGCCTTCGAAGCCGGCGGCGGCGAGGTTGCGGAACACCACGTCCCCGTAGGAGCCGGGCCGTTCGTTGGCGCCGACGACGGCGACCGAGCGCGGCCGCAGGAGCGGCGTCGGATCGGGCGCTCGCCGCGCCTCCTCGGGCGACCCGCCCGCTGGATCGACCGCGCCCTTCACCTCAGTGGAGCATCGACTCGACCCCGCGCCGCTCCAGGCCGCGGACGACGATCAGTCGCTGGATCTCCGAGGTCCCCTCCCAGATCCGGTCCACCCGCAGCTCGCGCAGGAAGCGCTCGGCGACGTTGGAGCGCAGGTAGCCGCGCCCGCCGAACGCCTGCACGCAGCGGTCGGCGCAGCGCCAGGCGGCCTCGGAGACGAAGAGCTTGGCCATCGAGGCCTTCGCGTGCACGACCTTCGGGTCGGCCCCGGCGTCGGCGAGCCGCGCCACCTCCAGGGTCAGAAGTCGGCCGGCGGCCGCGTCGGTCGCCGAGTCGGCGAGCGGGAAGCTGACCCCCTGGTAGTCGAGGATCCGGCTGCCGCCCTGCTCGCGGTGCGCGGCCCAGGCGACCGTCTCGTCGAGCAGCCGCCACATCGAGCCGATCCCGTGCGCGGCGATCCCGAGGCGCTCCTCGGTGAACCACTCGCGCTGCAGGTCTTCGCCGCGGCCGACCCCGCCGATCACCGCCTCGGCCCCGAGCTCGACGCCGTCGAAGCGGAAGGTCGGGTGGCCGTCGGAGTAGCTGTGGGTGAAGCACGGTTCGTCGACGATCTCCACGCCGGGCGCGTCGGCCTCGACCAGGAAGAGGGTGGGGAGGCGCGTCTCGCCGTCGGCCACGTTGGCCATCACGATCAGCACCGAGGCGATGTCACCGGAGGTGACGAACCACTTCTCGCCGCTCAGCCGGTAGCCGCCCGCGCCGTCGGGCTCGGCGACCGCGGCGATCCGCGAGGGGTCCGACCCGGCCTCGGCCTCGGTGACCGCGTAGGCGTCGCGCAGCTCGCCGCGCAGGGCGGGGCGGAGGTAGCGGTCGATCTGCGCGGGCGAGCCGTGCGCCCAGACGTTGTAGGCGTTGGGCACGTGCCAGTGGATCGCGTTGGTGCTGCGGCCGAACTGCTCGGCGACCAGCGCCCACTGCAGTCGCGTCCATCCCTGGCCGCCGTGCTCGCGCGCGTGGAGCCCGCCGGCCAGGCCGGCCGCCAGCGCCTCGCGCTTGACCCGCTCCACCGCCGCCGCGGGCAGCCTGCCGTCCGCCATCTCGGCCTCCACCTCGAGCGGGATCAGCACCTCGTCGGTGAAGCGCCGGGCTCGCTCCTGGAGGTCCAGCGTCGCGTCGTCGAGGTGCTCGGGCGTCATCGGCGGCGAAAAATATCATGCGATTAACTACAAGGTCAGCAAAGCCCAAGGGGGAAGAAGCCGAGCCCCGGGGGGAGAGATCGGGACGGGTTCGTACTTATGCGTCCCATGCGAGCAGAAGTACGAACGCACGCTCCTCATGCCGCCCTTGCCGAGGTGGCCGGCCGGCAGTACGGGGTGGTGACGCGGAGCCAGCTCGAAGCGATCGGCTTCGCGGCCGCGTCGATCACCCGCTGGGCGCGCGAGGGCCGACTCCACCGCCTGCACCGCGGCGTGTACGCGGTGGGGCACATGGCGATCAGCTGGGAGGGGCGCTGCCTGGCGGCCGTGCGTGCCCGGCCCGGCTCCGTCGCCGGCCACGGGACCGCCGCCTGGCTCCACGGCCTGCTTCGCTCGCGTCCGGGGACGATCCACCTGACCGCCCCGACCCGGCAGCGGGCCAAGCGGGACTTCGTCGTCCACTATGCCCGCCTGCAGCCGGAGGACCGCGGCGTCGTCGCCGGCATCCCGGTGACCTCGCCGGCGCGGACGGTCCTCGACCTCGCGCCCGGCCGTACCCGGCGCGACCTCGAGCGCCTGCTGCAGCGCGCCGACGAACGCGGGCTGCTCGACCGGCGCCGCTTCGAGGCGCTCGCCACGCGCGCCGGCGGCCATCCGGGCCGCGCCACGTTCAGGGCGGCGCTGCGGACCTTCAGCCCGGAGACGGCTACCGTGCGCTCCGACCTCGAGCGCCGGTTCCGCCGCCTCGTCCTCGGCGCCGGCCTCCCGCGCCCGCAGGCCAACGTCGTCGTCGCGGGCTACGAGCTCGACTGCTACTGGGAGGCGGAGGGCTTCGCGGTCGAACTCGACGTCTACGCGACGCACGGCTCGCCGGCGTCCTTCGAGCAGGACCGCGAACGCGAGGACGACCTCCTGCTGGCCGGGATCGAGCTGATCCGGGTCACCGACCGGCGCCTCGAACGCGAGCCGCGGGAGACGATCGCCCGGGTCGCCGCCCATCTCGAACGGCGCCGCCGCCAGGTCGGCGCGCGCCGGTCGGTCGCATAGGGTCGGGCCATGGCCGAGCGAGACGCGCGCGAGCGGATCCTCGAGGCGGCGTGCGACCTGATCGCGGCGGAGGGGATCGACGACGTGCGGATCGCCCGCGTGGCGATGCGCGCGGGCGCCTCGACGGCCCTCGTCCACCACTACTTCTCGACCCGCGAGGAGCTGCTCGAGCAGGCGCTCCTGCACTCCTTCGAGCAGGTCGGCGAAGAGCGCTTCCCGGAGTCCGGGGGCAGGGCGCCGAGCGCGACCGCCGCGCTGGCCGGGGCGATCGAGGAGTGCCTGCCCGGGCCGGGCCGGCTGGAGCGCGACTGGGTCCTCTGGGTGGAGCTCTGGCTGCGGGCCGCCCGCGAGCCCGAGCTCCGTCCCCTCGCGGCGAGGCTCTACGGACGCTACCACCGGTGGCTCGAAGGCCTCCTGCGGCGCGGCATCGACGCGGGCGAGTTCGCCGCCCCGGCCGACGTCCCCGTCCTGACCGACCGCACGATGGCGCTCCTCGACGGCCTCGGGCTGCGCGCCCTCCTGCGCGACCCGACGATGGACCTCGACGCCGCCCGTGCCCAGGTCGCAGACTTCATCGCCACGCAGCTGGGCATCGACCCCGCCGCCCTCATCGCGCCCCGCTCGGCAGTCGAGGAGAAGGGAAGCTGAGTCCCCGCCCAAGCATCGATCACATCCGCCGCCCGCAGATCCTCGCGGCCGCGGCCGAGGTGATCGCCGAGCGCGGGGTGGCGGCGACGCGGATCGCCGACGTCGCCGAGCGCTGCGGGGTGAGCGCGCCCGCCGTCCTCTACTGGTTCGACTCCAAGGAGCAGCTGCTCGCCGAGGCGCTGATCGTCGACGACGACCGCTTCTACGAGGAAGTCAGCGAGCGCGTCGAGGACGCGGCGACGCCGGCCGAGCGGATGGTCGCGCTGATCGAGGTGGCCTGCGAGGGGGCCGACGATTTCGCGCTGTGGATGGAGCTCTCGACCTGGGCGCTGCGCGACGCCGGCCTGCGCCGCGCCCGCGAGCGCTTCGACTCGCGCTGGCGGGGGACGATCGAGGCGGTGATCCACGACGGCGCCGCCGCCGGCGAATTCGGCGACGTGGACGCGGCGCAGGCGGCGCTGGCGATCGCCGCGATGATTGACGGCCTCGCCGCGCAGGCGGCACTCGGCGACCCGGAGGTCTCCGTCCCGCGGGCCATCGGAACGGCCCTCGCCGCCGCCGAGCGGATCCTCGGGGCCGAGCTCCGCCGTTTCGGCCCCGACGGCGGCTAGACCTCGGCAGGACGTCGCATTCAGGCGAGCCGGCGCTCGAAGCTGCGCCGCAGCGACTGCTGATCGCGGTCGCCGGGGATCGTCTTGTCGAGGCGCAGCGTGGCGCGGCGGCCGTCGACGTGGAGCGTGGCCACCTGGTTGTCGAAGTACGGCCCCCCGCGCAGGCGCCAGCGGATGCCGGGGTCCGGCGCCCCGACCGAGCGCGCCAGCGCCGCGGCGATCCGGGTGAAGGTGGTGCCGAAGCCCGCCCGGATCACCCGCCGCTCACGGCGCGAGAGCGGGTTGCGGTAGGGCGAGCAGACCGCTTGGTAGATCGGCGCCCGCGCGGCGGCCTCGCCCGTCGGCCGGTCGACCTCGCAGAGGTAGGCGTGGTGCACGTCCCCGGCCAGCACGATCACCGAGCCGGGCCGGGCGCCCCGCCTGCCCGCCGCGACCTCGCCGAGCAGGTCGCGCAGCGCCCGGAAGGAGTGGCCGAAGGCGGCCCAGTGGTCGAAGTCGACGGCGCGGCGCAGCTTCTCGCCGAGTCGCGCGGCCCACCTGCCCTGGGCGCCGTCGCAGACCCGCTCGTTCCAGGCCTCGAGCCGGTCGAGGCCGGGGGAGAGGAGCCAGGGCACCGTGGTGCCGATCAGCAGGTGGTCGAAGTCGCCCTCGGCCTGCTCGACGACCCACCGCCACTCCTCGTCGTCGACCATCCGCCGGGCACCCTCGTCGAGCACCCGGCCCGCCCGCGAGTCGACGAAGATCGCCCGCGTCCGGCCGAGGTCGCGGGCATAGCTCCAGCGCGTGCCTTCGCCTTCGGACTGGACCCGTTCGGCCCACGGGAAGAGCACCTCCTCGGCGTGCGGGTTGCCGCGCACCTGCCGGTAGACCTCGTCGCGCTCCAGCGCCGCGGGGGAGAGGTTGCCGAGGTGCTGGTAGATCCAGTAGCTGACGAGGCAGCCGATCGCGCGCCGCCGCCACCAGGAGCGTTCGCGCACCTCCTCGAGCCAGGAGCGGGAGATGTTCCAGTCGTCGCTCAGGTCGTGGTCGTCCCACAGCATCGAGGTGGAGACGACCGCGAAGAGCCGGCGGATCAGCGGCTCGCTCCAGCTCTCCTGGTAGAGCCAGGTGTACTCCTCGAAGTCGATGACCTCGGTGCCGGGCGCGGTGCCGGTGCCGCGCCGCGCCTCGATCCTCGCCCGCGTCTCCGGGCTCCCCTCGTCGACGTAGATCTGGTCGCCGAGCAGGAACAGGGCGTCGGGACGGCGGGTTTCGCCGCGGGCGAGTTCCTGGGCGAGGACCCAGAGCGCGTCGACCTCGTATCCGCGCTCGTCCTGGTCTTTGGACTTGGTCCACGGCGCCCGGTGGGGGACGGCGACGCGACAGGAGCCGAAGGCGATGTCGAGGGGGCCATCCTCGTCGAGCGTGCGGATCGAGGGCGGGGGCAGCCCGGAATCGGCGGGCGGCCGGCGGACCTCGCCGTCGAGCCGCACGTCGTAGGGGTGCTCGGTGGCGGGCTTCAGCCCCTCGACCGTGACCAGGGCGTAGTGGTGCCCCGCGACCCCGAAGGTCGGCTCGACGGCGCCGAGCACCGTGACCTCGCACGGTTCGTCGGTCTCCACCCAGACGGTCGCCGTGGTGTCGGAGAGGTGGCGCAGCATCGGCCCGAGGACGAGATCGGCCATCCGCGCCAGATTCCCGCTGCGGGGCGGGACCAAACGTCGGCGAGCCGGCCGGCCGCGCGGGTGGTCGACCGCCCCGCGACCGCCGGGGCGCGGGCGGCGGGAAACCGGGTCGATCCGTCGAAAACCCCGACATCCGGCTGTGCATCGGTTCGCCGGGCATGGCGAATCGATAGGTTTGCGATACGCACAGGAAGCACGGTGGCCGCGGGCCGCCGGTGGCTTGCGCAAGCGTTCATTTGCTGTTCTTGGACTTCGAAAGGCGGACCGGTGAAAGACAAAGACCTGGGACTTAAATTCTGGGCCGCGGTGGCAGTCAGCGCGGTTGGCATGGGCGTGGCGATCGCCTTCGTCGCGGGCTTCTTCCTCGGGCACTTCACCGGACACCACTCGACGACCACCGTGGCCGGCGCGGCGAAGGCCGCCGAAGAAACGGGCGAAGCCGAAACCGCCTCCAACGGCATCGCGATGGCCCCTCAGTTCACCTCCGAAGAACTCTTCGAACACGCCGGCGACAACTGGATCTCCAACGGCGGCGGCACCACCAACGACCGCTACTCCACGCTCGACGAAATCAACACCGAAAACGTCTCCGAACTGAAGGGCGACTGGGTCACCAAGATCGGCAAGAACGCCACCGCGGCCAAGTTCTCGGCCGAGGGCCAGGCGCTCGAGTACGAAGGCACGATCTACATCTCCGACGGCGCCGACGACGTCTTCGCGATCGACGCCGCCACCGGCCATCGCCTCTGGACCTACGAACCGCACCTGCCGCCCGACCCGCTCGGGGAAGTCGTCTGCTGCGGCTGGGACAACCGCGGCGTGGCGCTCGGCGACGGGATGGTCTTCGTCTCCCAGCTCAACGGCGCCCAGGTCGCCCTCGACCAGGCGACCGGCAAGGTCAGATGGTCGACCCCGGTGGTCAAACCGGGCGCCGGCTACTCGATCACCTCCGCGCCGCTCTATTACGACGGCAAGGTCTACGTCGGCGGCTCCGGCGGCGAGTACGGGGTCCGCGGCCGCCTCACCGCCCTGGACGCCGAAACCGGCCAGGTCGAATGGCGCTTCTACACCACCCCCTCGCCCGAAGAAACCGGCGGGGACACCTGGCCCGAAAACGGCACCTACAGACACGGCGGCGCCTCGCTTTGGAACACGCCGACCGTCGACCCCAAGCTCGGCATGCTCTACTTCTCGACCTCCAACGCCGCCCCCTGGACCGGGCAGAGGCGCAAGGGCGAAAACCTCTTCACCGCCTCGATCGTCGCCCTGGACGCCGAAACCGGCGAATACAGATGGCACTACCAGCAGGTCCACCACGACCTCTGGGACTTCGACTCCCCCTCGCCGACCGTCCTCTTCGACGGCCAGATGAACGGCGCCGAAGAACCGGGCATCGGCGAGCCCTCCAAGACCGGCTGGGTCTACCTGCTGAACCGCGAAACCGGCAAGCCGATCTACCCGATCCCCGAGGTGAAGGTCCCCCAGGACCCCTCCCAGAACACCTGGCCCACCCAGCCCGAGCCGACGATGGAACCGTTCAGCCCGATCGAAGTGACCCCCGAAGCGCTCGAAAAGTCCGAAGCCGGCGTGGCGGGCGAAAAGCACCCGCCGAAGATCGTCCCCTCGAAGATCTTCACCCCGCAGAGCTCGGACCCCACCCAGATCAACCTCGGCGCCAACTCGGCGGTCGGCGGCGACAACTGGCCGCCGTCCTCCTATGACCCGGAAAAGAACATGTACTTCGTCTGCTCGCAGTCGGGCGCCCTGGGCCTGGTCGTGCCGCCCAAGGAACAGGGCTTCAAGGAAGGCGAAACCTACATCGGCTCCGACACGATCATCGCCTCCGGCTTCGACACCACCGGCTACCTGACCGCCTATGACATGTCGACCGGCAAGATCGCCTGGCAGGACGAATTCAAGGGCGAATCCTGCTACTCGGGCGCGGTGACCACGGCCGGCGGCCTGGTCTTCAACGGCCACAACGACGGCAAGCTGGTCGCCTATGACGCCGAAAGCGGCGAAGAGCTCTGGAGCTTCCAGACCGGCGCCGGGGCCAACACCACGGTGACCCCCTTCGAAGACGAAGGCGAAGAGAAGATCGCGATCTACGCGGGCGGCAACTCCCTGGCCGCCACCGCCCACGGCGAAAACTTCTGGGTCTTCTCCCTGAACGGCACGCTCGAAGAAGCCAAGGGCCTGGAAGCCGAAGAAGAAGGCACCGGGCACGCCGGCGAGGAAACCGAAGAAGAAGGCGCCGCCGAAGAAGCCGGGGGCCGAGAAGAAGCCGAAGCGGGCAAAGAAGCCGAAGGCGGGGCCGAAGAAGAAGCCGAAGGCAAAGAAGAAGCCGAAGCGGGCGAAGAAGCCGGGGGCGGGGAAACCGCCGCCGCCGGCCCGAACGCCGAGGCGGGCAAGGAAGTCTTCGCCCAGAACTGCTCGGTCTGCCACGGCGCCACCGGGCACGGCGGCAACGGCGGCCCCGACCTGCGCACGATGCCCAAAGCCAAAGAACAGGCGGGCGCCGAAGAACAGGTGACCAACGGCGGCGGCGCGATGCCGGCGTTCAAAGGCCGGCTGAGCGAAGAAGAAATCGAAAACGTCGCCGCCTTCGTGGTGGAAGACATCGTCGGCAAATAGCCGATGGGATTGAGGACGAAGCGGGTCGGGCGCCGGCCGGGATCGAGGTCGGCGCTCCTCTCGCTCGTCGTCGCCGGCGTGTTGGTGGCCGTCGCGGGTTGCGGCGGCGGCGGATCGTCGTCGGCCGGCGGCGGGGGTGAATCCTTCGCGAGCGGTGCCGAAGCCGCCTGCGCCAAGGCCAACAAGCAGATCGCCGCGCTGGGGACGCCCGAACAGGCCGAGGTCCTTGGCTACCTGGAATCCACCGAAGCGGTGATCGCGGCGCTGCACAGGGAAGTCGCCGCCCTCGGCGCCTCCGGGGCCGCGGAAACCGCCTACACCGAAGGTCTCGCCTCCGCCCTCCCGGTCCTCACCCAGATGAGCAACGCCGCCCGCAGCGAAAACTTCGACGCGGTGCGCGAACTATCCGACCGGCTGATCGAAATCCATCTCGGCGAACTCGCCGAAGCGGCCGGGCTGAAGGCTTGCGCGAAGGTCCCGGAGAGCACTTCATGAGGCGGGCCAGGCTGGTCCTCGTCCTCGGTGCCCTGAGCGCCCTGCTGGTCGGCGTCGGGGTCGCCTGGGCGACGACCGGCGCGACGACCGGCTACCCGCAGCCGAAGGTCGTCGTGCCGCCTCCGGTGGCCGCCCCGTTCGAAAACCGCTACGTGCTGACCGCCGTCGGCAGCGGCGCCGGCATCCGCAGCGGCGAGATGAAGTTCGAATTCGAGGAAGGCTCCTCGCCGGAGTTCCTGGTCGGCATCTCGGAGTTCTACGCCTACAACCCGAGCGGGCAGATCGAAACCGCCCTGTTCACGTTCTACCCCTTCACCGAGCTGCCCGGGCACAAGGGACTGAAGGCCCCGGTCCTCAAAGTCGGCGCCTCGGCCTCCTATGGGCAGGTGACGCCGGACGGCGAACTGCGGCTGGAAAGCCCGCAGGGCAATCGGGTCAAGGGCGAGCTGCGGCTGCACGGCGGCGGTCCGTGGCCGGTCGAATTCCGCATCCTCGGCGAAAACGAGAAAGTCGGCGGCCACCCGCCGGCCGCCAAGCAGCTGCCGGAAGCGGAACCGACCAACCCCGGCTGGGGCGCCGAAGCCTCCGAATACGAAGGCGAATACGAACTCACCAGCACCGCCGAAGACCCGACCGAAAGCGCCGGCACGCTCGGCGCGGTGATCGGCGTGGCCCAGGGACTGGGCGTCAACGGCACGATCGTCACCGGCGGCGCGATGACCGTCTCCGGCAACCCGCCGACCGCGGAAGTGACGGTGAAGACGGGCAGCGAGACGCGCCACTTCACGCTGACCGATCTGGCCTGGGCCGGCGACAAGCGGACCGCGGAAGTGCACACCGGCGGGGCGAACGGCCCCGCGGTCGGCCGCTTCGAAGGCACCGGCGGCCAGGGCGAGGTCAAGGGCTCGCTGCTCGCCGGAAAGTCGCTCTACAAGGTCGAGTTCAAGCGCCAGGGCTGAGTCGAGGGCTCAGCCCTCACCGCGCCAGGCGCGCCAGTAGCTGCGCAGTCGGCGCCGAAACGCCTTCGGCTTCTCCGCGTACAGCCGCTCGGCCTTGACCACGGCGTCGGCGAGGAGGCCGGCCTGGCGGGCCTCGATCAGCCCGCGCAGCTCGTCGCGGCCTGAGGCGCCGACCTCGATGCGCACGGCGAGGTCGCGGGCGAGCACGGCGAGGTCGTGGTGGTCGCCGAGCAGGTCGGTGAAGGCGTGTGCCTCCTCCGCGGTGGCGTCGAGCAGCGGCGGCCAGGCGCCATGCAGCAGCCGCAGCTGGTACCAGAGATCCTTGCCGCGTTTGCGCAGCTCGTGGACGGCCTCGAAGCCGGGTTCGGCGCGGAGCGCGGCGAACGCCGCGCGACCCTCCCGGTAGGCGGTGTCGAGTCCCGGCCCGAGCAGCTCCCAGCCATCGCGATCGAGCTCCCATTCCGGCACGCGGGCGGCGACCGCCTCGATCGCCGCCGCCGCGGCGTCCACCTCCTCGCCTTCGCCGACCACCCGCTCGCGGTGGGCCACCAGCGTCTCGCGCCAGATCAGCGTCGGCCCCGGCGGCGCGCCGCCGCCCTCGCACAGCGAGTCGAGCGTCGCCGGCAGCACCGCGGCGTCGCGGCTGGCCGAGAGCAGCCGGCCGGCGTCGCGCAGCGCCCGGTTCTCCCGCTTGAAGGTAGGCTCGCCGAGCTCGGCGCGCACCAGGCGGAGGGCCGCCCGCACCCGCTTCAGGTCTTTGCGGGCGCCGTGGATCGCCTCGGACAGGCTCTCGCCGCCGCCGCCGCCGCCGTCGTCGTCGGCGCCGCCGCGCAGGCGGTCGGCGGCCTTGTCGAGGCGCGCGGCGACCACCCGCCGCACGCCGGCCGCCGCCGGCTCGTCCTCGAGCAGTCGGTAGGCCTGGTGCATCGACACATCGTCGCGCTTCTCGCCCGCGTTTGGGAGGGGGTGGCTGTCCTTTGTAGCCCTGTGGGATGCAAAGGACAGCCACCCCCCGTCACTCGGGGGCCCCGCAGTCGCCAGGCGCTGATTCGCGTAGCGATCGTCGCCGGTCAGCTCGGCACCCAGCCAGGCCGGCGGCGTGAAGCGCTCGGCCTCCTCGCGCGACCGGAACTCGACCTCCGCCGTCCGCAATCCCGCCAGTGCCCCCTCGTAGACGTCCAGCTCGGCGCACAGCCCGTCCCCCAGCGGCACGCGGTGGCGCACCTTGCGCAGGCGCCTGCCGGCGGTCAGCGGCCAGAGCGACTCGAAGGCGCCCCGCTCGAGCGGCACCTCGACCTCCTCGCGGACCTCGCCGTGGCCGGTCTTCGCGGTCAGCAGCAGGGCGTCGTCCGCCCGGCGCAGCCGTACCTCGCCGCGCTCGTCGAGGGCGAGGTAGCCCTGCTCGATCGCGGTCGAGCCCTGCTCTGCCCGGGGCATCTCGGCGACCAGGAACTTGCGCTCGATCTCGGCCACGCAGGGATCGTAGGCCGTGGGTCGAAGGTGGCGGCCATGACCTCAGACCGCAAGCTCGGCGTCGGCGAGACGCTGAGCGAAGTCTTCGCCCTGTACCAACAGCACTTCGGGGTGCTGATCCCGGCCGCCTTCTGGCTCTTCCTCGGGGTCGGGATCCTGGCGGGGATCTTCGCCGGCGGCGGCCTGGTGATCCTGGTCGGCATCCTCACGCTCGCGGTCGCGATCCTCTACCAGGGCATGGTGGTGAAACTCGTCCGCGACGTCCAGGACGGGCGCCTGGACGCGTCGGTGGGCGACCTGATGCGGTCGGTGGGGCCGGTCCTGCTCACCCTGATCGGGGCGAGCATCCTCGCCGGGATCGCCGAGTCGATCGGCTTCATCGCGTTCATCGTCCCCGGCTGCATCCTGGTGACCATCTGGGCCGTGATCGCCCCGGTCATCGTGATCGAGGGGACCGGCGTGTTCGACGCCTTCCGCCGCTCCCAGAGCCTGGTCAGCGGCTACGGCTGGCCGGTCTTCGGGACGGTCATCTCGGCGACCCTGATCAGCGCGATCGCCGCCCTGGCGCTCACCGCGATCGCCGAAGCGATCGCCGGCGGCCCGATCCTGCGGATCGTCTTCGGCACCCTGGCCTCGACCTTCACCGCCCCGATCGGCGCCCTGGTCGCCGCCGTCCTCTACTACCGCCTGCTGGAGTTGAAGAGCGAAGCTCCCGCGGCCGCGGCACCGCCGCCTCCCTCGGCCGCATAGCGCAGCTCAGCCCTCGAGCAGCCCGGCGACGGCGAGTGCCAAGCGCTCGCCGCGGCTGGTCAACGCGTACTCGGCGTGGGGGGGACGGCCGGCCACCAGGTGGCGCTCGACGATCCCCGCCGCCTCCAGCTGCTCGAGTCGCTCCGAGAGCGTCGTCGGCGACACCCCCGGCAGCGACTGGCGGAACTCGTTGAAGCGGTGGGCGCCGTTGGACGCGGCGTAGATCGTCGCCATCGTCCAGCGGCGCTCCAGCAGGCCGGCCGCCGCCCGCAGCTCGGGCGGCACCGGCTTGCAGCTACGACAGCGAGGCGACATCGGCGCCGGCCTCCGCGGGCTCGAGCGCCAGCCCGAGCACCTCGTCGATGCTCATCACCGGGTGGAAGGTCATCTGCTCGCGCACCTCCTCGGGGACCTCGTCGAGGTCGCCGCGGTTGCGCTCGGGCAGGATCACCTCGGTCAGCCCGGCAGCGTGGGCGGCCAGCACCTTCTGCTTGAGGCCGCCGATCGGCAGCACCCGCCCCTGCAGGGTCACCTCTCCGGTCATGCCCACAGTGTGCTTGACCGGTCGGCCGGTGAGCAGGCTGACCAGCGCCGTGGTCATCGCGGTGCCCGCGCTGGGACCGTCCTTGGGGATCGCCCCGGCCGGCACGTGCAGGTGGAACTCGCGCCGGAACCGCTCCTCCGGGATGTCCAGGGCCGCGCGGTGCGAGCGGACGTAGGAGAGGGCGATCCGCGCCGACTCCTTCATCACGTCGCCGAGCTGGCCGGTCAGGACCAGGCCCTTGTCGCCGTCCATCGCGGTCGCCTCGATGAACAGGATGTCGCCGCCGGTGCCGGTCACCGCCAGGCCGGTGGAGACGCCCGGGATCGCGGTGCGCTCCACCGACTCCTGGAAGACCTTCTGCCGGCCGAGGGCCTCGCGAACCGCCTCGAGGTCGAGGACGATCGGCGCGCTCCCCTCGCCGGAGGCGATCTTCGTCGCGGCGCCGCGCAGCAGCTTGCCGAGCTCCCGCTCCAGCTGCCGCACGCCCGCCTCGCGGGTGTACTCGGCGATCACCGTGCGGACCACGTCGTCGGCGACGCTGATCTCCTCCGCCTTGAGGCCGTTGCGCTGCAGCTGCCGGGGAAGCAGGTAGCCGGTCGCGATCGCCAGCTTCTCCTCGGTCGTGTAGCCGTCGAAGGCGATCACCTCCATCCGGTCGAGCAGCGGCGCCGGGATCGTGTCCAGCAGGTTCGCGGTGGCGACGAAGACGACCTCGGAGAGGTCGATCTCGACGTCGAGGTAGTGGTCGCGGAACGAGTGGTTCTGCGCCGGGTCGAGCACCTCGAGCAGCGCCGCCGACGGGTCGCCGCGCCAGTCGGCGCCGACCTTGTCGACCTCGTCGAGGAGGATCACCGGGTTCATCGTCTCGGCGTCGCGCAGGGCGCGGACGATGCGGCCCGGCAGGGCGCCGATGTAGGTGCGGCGGTGGCCGCGGATCTCCGCCTCGTCGTGCAGGCCGCCGAGGCTGATGCGGACGAACTCGCGTCCCAGGCTGCGGGCGATCGACTCGCCGATCGAGGTCTTGCCGGTGCCCGGGGGCCCGACCAGGGTGAGGATCGTGCCGTTGGCGCGGCTGTCGGACTCGATCTCCGCCGCCCGCTCCTCGCGCAGCTTGCGCACCGCGACGAACTCGGTGATCCGTTTCTTCACGTCGTCGAGCCCGGCGTGGTCGGCGTCGAGCACCTCACGCGTGTGCTTGGGGTCGAGCCGCTCCTCGGAGCGCTTGGCCCACGGCACGGTGATCAGCCAGTCGAGGTAGCTGCGGATCATCGAGCTCTCCGGCGACTGCTCTCCCTGGCGCTCCAGGCGCCGCAGCTCCTTGTAGGCCTGCTCCTCGACCGCTTCGGGCATGTCCGCCTCGTCGATCTTGGTCTCGTATTCGGCGACGAGGTCCTCCTCGTCCTCGCCCAGCTCTTTGCGGATCGACTCCATCTGTTTGCGCAGGAAGTACTCGCGCTGCTGCTTCTGGGCGCCGGACTCGACGTCGTCGCGGATCCTCGAGCGCACCTGCAGCTCGGCGAGGCGCTCGCGCTGCAGCTCCACGGCGATCTCGAGGCGCTCGGTGACGTCGATCGTCTCCAGCAGGCGGAGCTTGCCCTCGTTGGGGATGTCGGGGGAGAGGCCGGAGGTGTCGGCGAGCGCGCCGGGCTCCTCGATCGAGCGCAGGAAGTTGGCGATGCGGCCGTCGTCGCCGCGCAGCTCGAGGATCTCCTCGACCACGGCCCGGTATTCGCGGGCCAGCTCGCGGATGTGCTCGTCGTCGGGGTGGCCGTCGTTGATCTCCTGGACCTCGACGCGCAGGGCGCCGTCGTCGTCGCCCGCCTGGGCGACGCCGGCGATGCCGCGGTGCAGGCCGACGACGGTCGCGACCGGTCGGCCGTGGCGCGAGCGCCCGTGCTCGACCACTTCGGCGACGACGCCGACCCGCCCGTACTCGCCATCGCGGCGCGGGAGGAGGAAGACGCGCTCGTCCTCGCCGACGTCGACCGAGAGGGTCGCGGTGGTGGTCGGGAAGACGATCGCGTCGTCAAGGGGAACGAGTCGATAAGTCATTAGCAAGTCCACTTTCTGTAGCTAGTGCTCAAACAGGGTAGCGCTCCAATCCCCGTACCTCAACCCGGCCCGCGCGCCCCGCCCGCCGCGTTCGCACTTTGCCGTGCCTACGACGGAGAACTGGGAACTCACGGCGGGCACCCTCCGCCGCGTTCGCACTTTGCCGTGCCTACGACGGAGAACTGCGAACCCGCTCGCGCGGGGTAGGGTGGGGCCATGGACGAGAAGCGCGCGAAGGAGTTGCTGGCGGCCGAGCGAAAGCGGGTCGAGGGGGAGCTGGCGCGGCTGCGGACCGAGGGGCGGGCCGAGTCCGACGAGAACCACCCCGCCGGGGACTACAACAACGAGGGCCTCTACGAAGACGAGATGGCCGCCGGGCGCGAGCAGGACCTGCGCCGCCGGCTCGACGCGGTCGAGCGGGCCGAAGAGCGGCTCGCCGCCGGCACCTACGGGCTCTCGGTCCGCTCCGGCGAGCCGATCCCCGACGGCCGCCTGGAAGCGGAACCGACCGCCGAGTTGACGGTCGAGGAGGCCCACGGCGGCAAGCCCGCCTGAGGGCGCCAAGACCTCAAGCGCGGTCGCGGCGCCGCCGATAGGTTCGCAACATGGCCAAGGACCGCACCGCCACCGAAGAGGCCCGCTTCTACGGGACCCGTTTCCTGACCGAGGACGCGCCGTCCGGGGCGTTCCCACAGCGGGGCATGTCGGCGCTCGACTCCCAGCGGCTGGTCGAAGAGGAAATCCAGCTCGAGGGCGATCCGAACCGCAACCTCGCCACCTTCGTCACCACCTGGATGGAGCCGGAGGCGGAGCGGCTGATCGCCGAGAACAACTACCGCAACTTCATCGACCACGCCGAGTACCCGATCTCGGCGGACATCGAGCAGCGCTGCATCCGCATGCTCGCCGATCTCTTCAACGCCCCCGGTGGGCCGACCGGCGCCCGCACCCAGGGCTCCTCGGAGGCGATCATGCTCGGCGCCCTCTCGCTGAAGTGGAAGTGGAAGGAGCGGCGCAAGGCGGCGGGCAAGCCGTTCGACGCGCCGAACCTGGTCTTCGGCGGCGACGTCCACGTGGTCTGGGAAAAGTTCTGCCGCTACTTCGACGTCGAGCCGCGGATCGTGCCGCTTCAGGAGGGCAAGTACACGATCGGCCCGGACGACGTCGCCGGTCAGATCGACGAGAACACGATCGGCGTCGCCGCCGTCCTCGGCACCACCTTCACCGGCCACGCCGACGACGTCAAGGGCATCAACGACCTGCTCGTGAAGCTGAAGAAGGAGCAGGGCCACGACGTGCCGATCCACGTCGACGCGGCCAGCGGCGGCTTCGTCTGGCCGTTCCTCCATCCCGACTCCGAGTGGGACTTCCGGCTCGAGCAGGTGCGCTCGATCAACGTCTCCGGCCACAAGTTCGGCCTCGTCTACCCGGGGATCGGCTGGCTCGTCTTCCGCGAGAAGGAGGACCTCGCCGAGGAACTCGTCTTCTACGAGAACTACCTGGGGGAGGTCGACGCGACCTTCACCCTCAACTTCTCCACCGGCGCCTCGATGGTGCTCGCCCAGTACTTCAACTTCGTCCGCCTCGGCCGCGAGGGTTACGGCGACGTGATGAAGGCGATGGAGTCGAACGCGCGGGCGTTGGTCGAGAAGCTCGAGCGCTGTGGCCACTTCGAGCTGATCGGCGCCGACGAGGAGCAGCTGCCGCTGGTCGCCTTCAAGCTCGTCGACGGCAAGGGCTATGACGAGTTCGACGTCTCCTGGCAGCTGTCGGCGGAGCGCGGCTGGATGCTGCCCGCCTACACGATGCCGCCGAACGCGCAGGAGGTCCGGGTGCTGCGGGCGCTGGTCAAGCACACCCTGAGCCGCTCCCAGATCGACCGCCTGGCGACCGACATCGAACACGCCTGCGACACGCTCGAGAAGAAGGGCACCGCCCACCAGAGCGAGCGCCACAAGGTCAAGCGCAGCCCGAACTACTAGATGCCCGCCTGGATCTCGCGTCGCGCCGTCCCCTGGGTCTGGCGGCGCGTGCCCTGGAGGACGGTCTGGGCGATCACCCTCTGGCTGGCCCAGAAAGGCCGCGACCGGGTCCAGGAGAACCTCACCGCCGACGAGCAGGCAGAGTTCTGGGGGCTGCTGAAGAAGTCGCGCGGCCGGCGCTCGAAACCTGAGCGGCCGCGATCGGGGGCGGGTCAA
Source organism: uncultured Actinomycetes bacterium (assembly GCA_963763265.1). Lineage (GTDB taxonomy): Bacteria > Actinomycetota > Thermoleophilia > Solirubrobacterales > 70-9 > VAYN01. The sequence continues at coordinate 133,518 of CAVXNN010000005.1, forward strand.
GGACATCGTCGGCAAGGCGATCCGCGGTTAGCCCGCGGTCAGTCGGCGGAGAGCTCGCCGGCGGCGGCTCCGCCGGTCCTCTGTCGCGGCGCCGGACCGCCGTCCTCGGAGGCGCCGGGCTCGGGCGCCGGTGAGCGGAACTGCATCATCTCGACCTTGACGTGGAGGGGCACGCTCCCCCCCTCGGCCTGGCGGTCGGCCACCCGCCCTTCGATCTCCAGCAGACCCTCCGCGGTGCGCTCGAGCAGGTCGCGGATTTCGTCCCACCCGTCCTCGTCGACCCGCATCGGCCAGCGGCTGACGTGTTTGCGGTCCTCGACGAAGAAGTCGCCGCTCGCCATCGCGATCGCCAGGTCCTTGGACATCATGCGGACGATCGCGCCGACCACGCCGAGCCGCTCGCTCTTGCTCAGCTCGGCCCAGGCCTCCTCGTCGAAGTAGGAGCGCCGCGTGGCGCGGTAGAAGTGCTCGAGCACGCGCCCGCCCGCCCGCGGCTCGGTGCGCACCAGCTCGATGCAGTCGAGCTCGCGCAGCTGGTTCACGTGGTAGGTGACGTTGTTGAGCGGCTCGCCGATCTCATCGGCGAGCTGGCGCGGGGAGGCGACCCGTTCGCCGAGGATGCTCATCGCCTGGACGCGGGTCGGATGGGACATCGCCGCAGCCAGCTGCGGGCTCAGGAAGCTCGGCGGCGCGACGGATTCGGCTTTCGGGGCGGTTCGCACAATCCTGCAAAAAAACTGAGTTAGTTATCGCTCCGCATTTAATCGAATTTGGTCGCGGTTGTCGCGGGCTGCCAAAGAGAATATACATGAACTAGATTTGAACGATCAGGAATAATCAAACTAGCTGGTGGTCCCAATCCGCGAGACCCTAAAGAGGGAGGTGAACTGATGACGCTCGAGCAGACCGCAGTGGTGTTCCCGGTGGACAGCCTCGGCAAGGGCAACTGAGGCAGCGGCGGCGGGGCGGCGCGTCGCTCGGCGGCGCCGCCCCGCCGCCCCCGATTGCCGCGACATTGCCGATTGGTGGAATCGCTTATCACAAACGAGCGATTCTTGGCTGCGAAGGCTTCAACTGCGCAAGACTGGTCGATCAATGGAGCGGCGCCGACCCAATCGCATCGATCAGCGCCTGGTGCGGGCGCTCGGGCACCCCCTCCGGGTCAAGATCCTCGAAGTCGTCCAGCTGCGCAAAGCCAGCCCGAGCGAGCTCACCGAGCTGCTCTCCGCGCCGCTCGGGAACGTCGCCTACCACGTCCGGGTGCTGGAGAAGTGCGGCTGCATCGAGCAGGTCGAGACGGCGCGGCGCCGCGGCGCGGTCGAGCATTACTTCCGCGCCCGCCCGCGCTCCTACATCGGCCACCAGGACTGGCGCAAAGTGCCGAAATCGCTGCGCGACGCGGTCACCGGCGCCTCCCTGGGGACGTTCTTCGACCGCGCCGCCGACGCCCTGGAGGCCGGCACCATGGACGCCCGCGACGGAACCACCCTCAACTGGATGCCGATGGCGGTCGACGCGGCGGGCTGGGACGAAGTCGCGGCGGTCTTCGAGGCGGTTACCAACCGGCTGGAGAAGATCCATGAGCTCTGCCGGCGGCGCATGGCGGAGAACGGCGAGGAGCCGACCGCGCTGGTCGTCGGCATGGCGGCATTCGAGCCGGCCCCCGACGGCTGGGTCGCCGAGCTCGGGGCCGACGTGGACGTGCGGCCCGCCGGGGAGACGGGGGCTGCCGAGGAAGGGGCGAGCGCCAACGGGGCCGGGGGAGGGGAAAGCGCTCCCAGCGCTTAGGATCGGGCCCGATGGAGCCCGTGATCGTCTCGGTCGAGGTCGCCCGCCCGCGCCGCGAGGTGTTCGAGGTCGTCGACGTCTTGGCCAACCACGAGCGGTGGATGGACCATCTCTTCAAGGATTGGCGCTTCGAGGGGCCGAGGCGCGGCGTCGGGGCGCTGGCCTCGGCGACCGTCAACGCGCCGGGCTCGCGCGAGCGGGTGCGCTTCGAGATCGTCGAGGCCGAGGCGCCGGAGCGGCTCGTCGAGGAGGGCGAGAGCGCCCACGGCAAGCGGCGCACCCGCGGCACCTATCGCCTCACCGAGATCGATGCCGGCGAGACGCGGATCGAGCTCGAGATCGAGTGGCTGAAGGCGCCGCGCGCCGAACGGATCGCGCCGTTCGTCTCCCGCGCCTTCATGCGTCGCGCCAACGGCAAAGGCATGAAGCGGCTGGCGGCGCTGCTCGACGAGAAGGGCTGAGGTGGCGACCAAGGGCGACGCCGGGGCGGACGACGCCGCCGCCGCGGGAGCCGGCCGCGCCGCGGACGGCGACGCCGAACGTCCCGACCTCGCCGAGCTGCGCGCCCGGCGGGCCCTGACCGAGGACGCGGCGCGGCCCGAGGCGGTGGCGCGGCGCCACGCGGCGGGCGGGCGCACGGCGCGAGAGAACCTCGCCGATCTGGTCGACGCGGGCAGCTTCGTCGAGTACGGGCGCTTCGCGATCGCCGCGCAGCGGGGTCGGCGCGAGCTCGACGACCTGATCGCCCGGACCCCCGCCGACGGCTTCATCGGCGGCACCGCCACGGTGAACGGCGAGCTCTTCGGCGAGCGCGCCGGGTGCGCCGTCCTCTCCTACGACTACACGGTGCTGGCCGGCACGCAGGGGACGCTCGGGCACCGCAAGAAGGACCGCCTCTTCGACCTGATCGAGCGGTCGCGGCTGCCCGCCATCCTCTTCGCGGAGGGCGGCGGCGGGCGCCCCGGGGACACCGACTACCCGGCGGTGTCGGCGCTCGAGACGCGTGCCTTCGCCCTCTGGGCCCGGCTCTCGGGGCTGGTGCCGCGGATCGCGATCGTCCACGGCCGCTGCTTCGCGGGCAACGCGGTGCTGGCCGGCTGCGCGGACCTGATCGTCGCCACCGAGGGCTCCTCGCTGGGGATGGGCGGGCCGGCGATGATCGAGGGCGGCGGCCTCGGCAAGGTCGATCCCGACGAGGTCGGTCCGCTCGAGACCCAGGCGCGAAACGGCGTGCTCGACGTCGTCGCCGCCGACGAGCGCGAGGCGACCGCGGCGGCGAAGCGGCTGCTCGGCTACTTCCAGGGGGCGACGCCGCCGGGCGAGGCGCCCGACCAGACGGCGCTGCGCGGCGTCGTCCCGGAACGGGCACGGCGCGCCTTCGCGGTCGCCCCGATCGTCGAGACGCTCGCCGACGCCGGCTCCGCCACCTTCCTGCGCGAGCGCTTCGCCCCGGAGATGGTCACCGCGCTGGCCCGGATCGAGGGCCGGCCGCTCGGCTTCATCGCCAACGACTCGCGCCACATGGCGGGCGCGATCACCGGCGCCGCCGCCGACAAGGCGGCCCGGTTCCTGTCGCTCTGCGACGCCTTCGGGCTGCCAATCGTCTCGCTGCTCGACACGCCGGGGTTCATGGTCGGCCCGGAAGCCGAGGCGACCGGGCTGGTCCGCCACGCCTCCCGGCTCCTGATCGGCGGCGCGGCCTGCTCGGTGCCGCTGATCGCGGTGGTGCTGCGCCGCGGCTACGGGCTGGGGGCCCAGGCGATGGCGGGCGGCAGCCTCCACGAGCCGCTCCTCACCGTCGCCTGGCCGGGTGCCCACCTCGGGCCGATGGGCCTGGAAGGGGCGGTGCGCCTGGCGCTGCGCAAGGAGCTCGAGCAGATCGCCGACTCCGACGCCCGCGAGCAGCGGGTGCGCGAGCTGACCGCGGCGGCCGAAGAGAACGCCAAGGCGCTGAACGCGGCGACCCTGTTCGAGATCGACGACGTGATCGACCCGGCAGAGACGCGGGGGCTGATCGCGCGGACGCTGGCGGCGGCGGGGCGGGGCGCGCCGGAGGGGCCGCGGGTCGGCGCGCCGGGCGGGCGCCCGCGGCCGGTGGACACCTGGTGAGCCGTCACGGATTCAGGCCGGGGCTCGCGGCGCTCGCTCACCTGTGCCGCCCCCGGGCGGCTTGAGCGGACGAGCGTCGGGGGCGGGCGTCACCAGAGGGCGGCGTGGGACTCCATGACGCCGCGGCCCGCGGCGAGCGGGACGCCGGCGAGGGCGCCGGAGAAGGTGCCGAAGCGGTGGCGGTAGGTGGAGCGGATGAGGCCGAAGTTGTCCTCGCGGGCGCGCTCGGCGCCGGCGGTGAAGTCGAGCCGGAGGCCGTCGGCGAAGCGGACTCCCGCGAGGCCGTCGAAGACGACCGGGACCGGCTCGTGCGGCAGCCCGTCGATCCAGACGGCGCGCTCGCTGTGCTCGGGCGGGTCGTTGATGCCCTCGACCAGGTTCCAGGCGAGCGCCCGCCCGTCGGCCGCGGCGCCGACCCCCGCCGACCAGCGCCAGCTGGTGCGACGGGCGTGGTAGCCGGCCGATTCGTCGTCGACCCCGAGGCCCTCGATCCGCAGCCGTCGTCCCGGCATCTCGACGGTGCCGTCGATCGGCACCCCGGCCCGCTTGCGCGTCCAGCCCCAGCCCGCGCCGCTGGGACAGATCGATTCGATCGGCCGCGCCTCGCCGAGCCGCAGATCGGCATGGAGGCCGGGCGCGTCGATCGTCAGCTGCGGGCCGTCGAGGACGACCTCGCGGCTGCCCGGGCGCAGGGCAGTGTGGGCGAGCTCGCGGCCTCGCTCGCGGTCCCAGAGCACCCAGAAGGACTGGGCGAGAGGCCCCACCTCGGCCCGCACCGCGCAGAGCATCAGCGCCTCGCCGTAGAAGCCGACGTAGCGCCACCGCTTGCGCAGCGCGCCGTCACGGCGCAGCGGCATCGGGCCCGGCGGCAGCGGCAGCGCCGGACGCCCCGCACCGGGGCCGCGCCAGGGAATCGCCGCGCTCGCCATCGTCCCAACCTAACCGGCGGGCGGGCGTCCGCCCGGGCGCTCTAGTCTCGGCACATGGCACAGGTGATCCAGGTGGTCGGCGCGCTCATCATCCTCGGCGCCTTCGCCGCCAGCCAGCTCGGCGAGATGTCGACGGACTCGCGCCTCTACCTGCTGCTCAACCTGGTCGGCTCGGTGGTGCTGGCGATCCTCGCGGTGATCGAAGGGCAGATCGGCTTCATCCTGCTCGAGGGGGTCTGGGCGGCGGTCTCCGCCTGGAGCCTCTTCGTCATCCTCGGCGAAGAAGCCGGCCCGCCGCGGGCCTGACGGCCCGGCCCCGCGGCGCTCCGACCCGCACATCAGCTCCGGCGGGTTCGCACCCGGCCGCGGCCGGCGCGGAGAGTCGCCGACGCGCACCGCGGCCGGTCAGTTCGGCGCGGCACCCTCGAGGCGCGCGGCGAGGCGGTTCATGCCCAGACCGCGCGCGGCCGTCGCGGCGCCCTGCCGGTCGGTGTCTCGGTCCGGCGGCGGCTCGACGCCGGCGTCGCGCAGCGTCGCGATGTCCTTGAAGGCGAGCAGCTCCTCGCGCCCTTCGAGCAGCGCCGCGCGCAGCTTCGGCCGACGCTCGCGGATCGCCGCGTCGAGGATCGCCTCCAGCGGGCCGTGCTCGCGCAGCAGGTCCGCCGCCGTCTTCGGCCCGACGCCCTTCGCGCCGGGCAGCCCGTCGGCCGGGTCGCCGCGCAGCGCGATGAAGTCGGGGACCAGCTCCGGGTCGACGCCGTAGCGCTCGCGCACCTCCTCGGGTCCAACTTCTTCGGCGCCCTTGCCGCCGGTACGGACGTAGAGGACGGTGACGGCGGGCGCGGCGCACTGGTACATGTCGCGGTCCCCGGTCAGGATCAGGGCCCGCCCGCCCGCCGCCGCCTCGCGTCGCGCCAGCGTCCCGAGCAGGTCGTCGGCCTCGAGGTCGGCGCTGGTCGCGACCGTCCAGCCGAACGCCTCGAAGAACGGCCCGCTCGCCTCGAACTGAGCGGGCAGCTCGGCCGGCATCGCCGCCTCGCGCTCGGCGTGGTAGGCCGGGTAGAGCGCGGTCCGGTAGGCGGCCGCGTCGGGCCCGAAGCAGAGCACGACGGCCCGCGGCCGGTGCGCTTCCACCTCGCGCAGCACCAGGTTGGCCGTCCCCAGCAGCGCGTTGACCGGCATCTCGTTCGGCCCGGTGATCGTCTTCGGCAGCGCGTAGAAGGCGCGAAAGAGCATCGAGGGCGCATCGACGACGAGGAGCGGTCCGCTCATCGCCCCCTTATATCGCCCCCTTATATCGCCCCCGCCCAGGGGGTGTACGAGCTTGCGGGGTCTCATCGCCCGGAAAGTCGGAAACCCGCGCGGGAAGGGGGTCTGCGGGGACGAGTCGCGCGGCCCAATATCGTGGGCGGCGAATGTCTGACCCCAACGCCCAGCCCAGCGACGGATCGCGGCCGAATGCCCTCGAGATCGTCGACCTGCAGAAACGCTACGCCAACGGGGTGGAGGCGCTGCGCGGCGTCTCGGTGGAGGTCGAGCCGGGCGACTTCTTCGGCCTGCTCGGCCCGAACGGGGCCGGCAAGTCGACCCTGATCCATTGCACGACCGGGCTGGCGCAGCCGACGGGCGGCCGGATCCACGTCTTCGGCCACGACGCGATCTCCGACTACGCGGAGGCGCGCGCCGCGGTCGGCCTGGCGCCGCAGGAGGTGAACCTCGACCAGTTCCTGACCTGCGAGGAGACGCTCGAGTTCCACGGCGGCTATTTCGGGATGCGCAAGCAGGATCGCCGGGAACGCACCGAGGAGCTGCTGGAGACCTTCTCGCTGACCGCGAAGGCCCGCGACCGCACCCGCGCCCTCTCGGGCGGGATGAAAAGGCGGCTGATCCTGGCCCGGGCGCTGATGCACCGGCCCCGCCTGCTGATCCTCGACGAGCCGACCGCGGGCGTCGACATCGAGCTGCGGCTGGAGCTCTGGCACTACGTCCAGAAAATCAACGCGGAGGGGACGACGATCCTCCTGACCACGCACTACCTCGAGGAGGCCGACCAGCTGTGCGGGCGGATCGCCTTCATCGCCGACGGCCGGATCGCCGCGCAGGGGACCAGCGAGGATCTCGCCGGGCGCTACGGCGTCGCCAACCTCGAGGACGCCTACCTCGCCCTGGTGGGGCGCCGCGAGCTGTCGCGCTCGCACGTCGAGGGCGGCGTCACCGCCTGAAGCACCCGGGGGACCCTCTGATGAGCACCTGGCAGATCCGATTCCTCAGCCTCTGGCGGCGTGAGATCAGCCGCTTCATGAAGATCAAGAAACAGACCCTGGGCGGGCCGCTGCTGGAAACCTTCCTCTACATCTCGGTCTTCGGCGCGGCGCTCGGCTCGCGGATCAAGGAACTGCACGGGATCGAATACATCGTCTTCGTGATCCCCGGGCTGATCATGATGGCCTTCGCCACCAACGCCTTCACCAACAACTCCTCCTCGATCCTGCAGCAGAAGTTCCTCGGCGCGATCCACGACCAGCTCTCCTCGCCGGCCTCGCCGCGGGAGCTGCTGCTCGCCTTCAGCCTCGGCGGCTTCGTGCGCGGCCTGATCGTCGCGACCCTGACCTTCGTGGTCTCGATCTTCCTCACCAACCTCACCGTCGACCATGTTCTGGTGCTGATCCCGTCGCTCTTCCTGGTCGGGTTCTTCTTCGCCAACCTCGGCGTCCTGATCGGCGTCCGCGCCGAGCAGTTCGACGACGTCGCCTTCGCCCAGACCTTCGTGCTGCAGCCGCTGATCTTCCTCGGCGGCGTCTTCTACTCGGCGGCGCTGCTGCCGCAGCCCTTCGAGACGCTGACCAAGTTCGACCCGGTCTACTACATGATCTCCCTGGTCCGCTACGGCTTCGTCGGCTTCACCGAAGTCAACATCCCGGTCGCCCTGGCGGCGCTGACCGCGGCGACGCTGGCCCTCTTCCTCTTCAACCTGCGCCTCTTCCAGCGCGGCTACAAGCTCCGCTCCTGACGGCGCCCGGAGCGGCGTGGGCGCGGGCTGCCGGCGCCGCCTCACCCAGCCGGGCGAACGGTTCGCCTCTCTAGAATCGCGGGCCAATGGCGACTCGGATCCGCAGGCGGCGACGCCGCCCTCACAGGACGCGCTGGCACAAGATCGCGATCCCGGTGGTGCTGGTCGTCGGGACGCTCGCCGCGGCCGGCGGCATCGCCGCGGCCTGGGCGCTCAACGTCTACAACGAAGCGCAGTCGCTGTCCAGCCTGAAACCGGTCCAGAACGGGCGCAGCTCGGCGATCTACGCCGCCGACGGCAGGCTGATCGGCTACATCCAGTCGGAAAACATCCGCCAGCCGATCGCCGACAAGGAAATCCCCCAGGTGCTGAAGAACGCGACCGTCTCGATCGAGGACAAGAACTTCTGGCAGCACGGTGCGCTCGACTACCCGGGCATCGTGCGGGCCGCCCTGAAGGACCTGGCGGCGGGCGGCAAGCCCGTGCAGGGGGCCTCGACGATCACCCAGCAGCTGGTCCGCAACCTCTATATCCGCCACCCCGAAGACACGATCAAGCGCAAGATCAAAGAAGCGCACCTGGCCGAAGAGCTCTTCGAACAGCACAGCCGCAGGTGGATCCTCGACAACTACCTGAACACGGCTCCCTACGGCACCAACGAAGGACGGACGGCGCTCGGGGTGGAAGCGGCGGCGCAGACCTATTTCGACAAACCGGCCAAGGACCTGAAGCTGACCGAGGCGGCGATGATCGCCGGGTTGCCACAGGCGCCCTCCGAATACAACCCGTTCCTCAACCCGAAGGCGGCGCTGCAGCGCCGCAACGAGGTGCTGGGGACGATGTACGAACAGGGGTACATCACGCGCGCCCGCTTCCTGAAGGCGCGGACCAGCGGCCTCGGGCTCCACGCCGGGCACCGCTACACGACCGTCCAGGACCCGTTCCTCTTCCGCCTGGTCGAACAGGAACTGATCGAACGCTACGGGATCAACACCGTTCGCCGCGGCGGCCTGAAGGCCTACACGACGCTCGACCCGGCCCTGCAGGAAGACGCCGAAGCGGCGGTCGCCGGCTGCACGGAATCGGGGGTCTGCTACCCCGGCGGTCCGGCCACCGGGCTTGCCTCGGTCGACCCCAAGACCGGCGCCATCCTCGCCCTCGCCTCGACTCCCGGCAACGAAGGCGAAGAAGAATTCAACTACGCCTGGCAGGCGCACCGCCAGCCCGGGTCGTCGTTCAAGCCCTACGTGTTGACCACCGCGATCAAGCAGGGAATCGACCCCAAGACCACCTACTACGACGGCAGCTCGCCGATCACCCTGCAGATCCCGGGAGGGGGCACCTGGACCGTCCACAACGCCGAGGAAGGCAGCGGCGTGATGACGCTCGAAAGGGCGACCTGGGACTCGGTCAACGTCGTCTACGCCCAGCTCGACCTCGACGTCGGGTCGGAAAACGTCACCCAGACCGCGGAAGAAATGGGCATCGAAGCGCCGCTGCAGTCGGTGCCGGCGGAGGCGATCGGCGGCCTCGCCTACGGCGTCACGCCGCTCGAACAGGCAGACGGCTACGCCACCCTCGCCAACGGCGGCATCCATCACGACCCGACCGCGATCAGCAAGGTCGAATTCCCCGACGGCAACGTCGAAGAAATCGAAAGCGAATCCGGTGAACGGGTGCTGACGCCCGGCCAGGCCTACGACGTCACCAGCGTCCTGAAGGGCGTGATCACCAACGGCACCGGCACCGGCTTCACCAACCTGGCCTGCTCGGAAGCGGCGGGCAAGACCGGCACCTCCGAGGAAGAGTCCGACGCCTGGTTCGTCGGCTACACGCCGGAATACTCGACCGCGGTCTGGGTCGGCCACCCGGATTCGCGCGAATACACCGGCTACGGCGGCCCGACCGCCGGGCCGATCTGGAAGTACTTCATGGAAGCCGCGACTGCCGGCAAGTGCCCGTCCTTCGAAGAACCCTCGAGCCTGCCCGAACTCACCACGCTGACGGGCGGCCACACGGTCAGCGGCAGCAGCTACGAATACGAAGAAGGCGAAGAAGCGGAAGGCGAAGAAGGCGAAGAAGCGGAAGGCGAAGAAGGCGAAGAAGCGGAAGGCGAAGAAGGCGAAGAAGAAGCGGCCGAAGCCGAAGAAGAAGCGCCCGCCGAAGAAGCCCCCGCCGAAGAAGCGGCGCCCGAAGAAGCACCGCAGGGCCCGGCCGAAGGCGGCGTCGCCACCGGTTGATCAGGTCGGGCTGAGCGTCTGCGTCAAGTCGTCCTGGAGACGACTGGATGCAGACGCTCAGGCTTCTCTACCCGGTCAGGTCGCCGCGCTCGACCAGCTCGATCCGGTAGCCGTCGGGGTCGCGGACGAAGGCGATGCGGCTCCCGGTGGTGCGGCCGCCGGGGCGGTAGGGGGGCTTCTCGGGCTCGATGCCCTGCTCGGCGAGGCCCGCCAGGGTGCCATCGAGGTCGCCGACCGCGAGGGCGATGTGGTTGTAGCCGGTGCCCAGGTCGTAGGAGTCGACGCCGTGGTTGTAGGTCAGCTCGAGGATCGGGTCGCCGGCGGCGAGGGCCATGAAGACGTTGATCGCCTCGTCGCCGATCGGCATCCGCCGCACCTCGGCGAAGCCGAGCTTCTCGTAGAAGGCGACCGATCGGTCGATGTCGCCGATCCGGTAACAGGTGTGGAGGAAGGTGTTGGCCATGGTGGATGAGGTTACCCTCCGTTTGATGTCCCTCCCGGCCCGCGCACGCCGTCGAGCGCTCCTCGTCGCCCTGGCGACCGCCGTGCTGGGCGCCCTCGCCGCGAGCGCCTCCGCCGCGGGCGACGAAGCGGTCGAGTCGGCCCCGCCGCCGACCGGCAGGACGGTGAGAATCAAGGTCGCCGAGGTCGGGGGGAGGCTGCGGTTCCTCGCGCCGCCGACCGTCGCCGAAGGCGACGAGCTGGAAATCGTCGACCGGGTGAACCCGCGGAAGATCGGCCCGGTCACCGTCTCCTTGGTGCGCCGCGGCTACCTGCCGAGGACCCGGCGGGCGCGGCAGAGATGCTTCACGCCGGGTCACATCTGCTGGGCGATCGCCGAATGGCAGGGGGTGCACGGGGACGGTTTCCCGACCGTCAACCCGGCCGAGGCCGGTGCCCCCGGCTGGGACACCGCGGGCACGACGACCTCGCCCGGGGACTCCTGGTTCTCCGGCCTCGAGCCGGGCGGCCGCTTCGGCCAGGAGGTGACCGCGAGCGCCGGGACGCGCCTCTGGTTCATGTGCGCGATCCACCCCTGGCTGCACGGGACGATCAAGGTCGTCGCGCCGCCGGGCTAGACGACTGATCCACGACCGCGGCCCGTCCCCACCCCGCCACGCCTCCCTCACACCCCGCGGCCCGCGTTCGCACTTTGCCGTAACCGGTACAGGAAGTGCGAACGCGCCGGGGGACCGGCGCGCGCGTGCGTCGGCGGCCTCCCCGGGACCCGGCGGGCGAGCGACCCTTCCGTCCCGCCACCGCCCGGCCCCGACGCTTGTCGCCCAGAGAGCGACAAGCGTCGGGGCACCTGCCGCCGGGGCGCACGGCCGTCGCCGTCTGGGACGGTCGGCGGGCACCTCGCCCGTGGATCAACCGACCAGGGACGTCGCATGAAGAGGGGCGTCGCGGGGCGCGGTCGGGGCGACCCCTTCGCTCACGAACCGCGGGGAGGTCGTTCAGGGGTCGCCCTGATGGCGCACTCCGGCGTGGCAGGATCTTCCGCGATGGCCGATGACGAGCTTCGACGCAGATTCAGAGGTGCGCGCCGCGATCCGCAGCTGACGGTGCTGGAGGGGTTCCATGCGCTGAAGCACGCGCTGCGCTTCGGGGCGGAGGTGGAGGTTGCGGTGGCGACCGATCCGGCTGCGCTGGAGCGGCTGGCGGCGGAGCTGGCGCCGGACCTGGCGGGGCGGTTCGGGGGGCTGGTCGAGACGGTCGAGCCGGAGGCGCTGGCGGGCCTCGTCCCGCTGGCGCCGCGCACCGGCGTCGTCGCGATCGCCCGTCGCCGGCCGGCCGACCTGGCGGCGGTGCTCGCCGACCCGCGCGAGGCGCCGATCGTCCTGCTCGAGCAGCCGCGCAACATGGGCAACCTGGGAGCCTGCGTGCGGGTGGCCGCCGCCGCCGACGCGGCGGCGGTGCTGACGATCGGCGAGAACGACCCCTGGCACCCCGACGCGGTGCGCGGCGCGGCGGGCCTGCACTACGCGCTGCCGGCGGTCGCGGCGGTCGAGCGTGCGCCGCGTGGGGAGGGGCGGCCGCTGCTGGCGCTCGACCCCGAGGGGCAGCCGATCGACCCCGCCGCGATCCCGTCCCGCGCCATGTTCGCCTTCGGCACGGAGCGCCACGGGCTGAGCGCCGGGCTGCTCGCCGCCGCCGACGGCCGGGTGGCGCTGCCGATGCGCGCCGGGGTCTCCAGCCTCAACCTCGCGACCTCGGTCGCGGCGGTCCTCTATGCCCTGCGGCTGCAGCGTCCGCCTGCATAGGTAAAGCTTCGCTTTGCAACTGCCGACACCATCGTTGCCACCTACCGAGTTACGAAAGGAAGCAAAGTGCCCCTCGCAAACGTCAGCTTCGGCGAACTGCTGCTCCTCGTCGTCGAGATCTTCCTCTTCGTGGTCTGGATCTGGATCCTCTTCACGATCATCACCGACCTCTTCCGCGACCATGAGCTGTCCGGTTGGGCGAAGGCGGCCTGGATCCTGTTCCTGGTCTTCATTCCCTTCCTGACCGGGCTGATCTACCTGATCGCCCGTGGCTCGGGGATGCGCGACCGCGCCATCAAAGCCCAGACCGACGCGAAAAAACACTTCGACGAATACGTTCGCGAGCAGGCCCAGGCCTCGCCCGCCGACGAACTTCACAAGCTCAACGAACTGCGCGAAAAAGGCGCGCTCAGCCAGGAGGAGTTCGACCAGGCCAAGGCCAAGCTGCTCGGCTAGGCGACCGCCGGCCGGGCCGGGCCGGCGAGGAGCGGGACGCGCGGGGCGAGCGAGGGGCGCCCCGCCGCCCTCTACGTCGGTTAAAAAAGTCCTGCAAACAGGGCCGATCTGCAACGTAGATTGCAGATTATCGGCAACCAGCGGGTAAATGAGGGGTGCTCCGCTAGCCTGCGCGACCGCGGTCGAGTTGTGGTGTTCCAACACTCGACCCGGATTCGATGCGGACTCTCTTCACCGACACCGACCTTCGCAGCGCCCACCGCCGGCGCGCGCTCAGCTTCGCCGTCGCGCTGCTCGCCGCGCTCTGCGCGCTCGCCCTGCTGCTCGACTCGCCGGCCCCGGCCGCGAGCCTGCAGGAAAAGCGCGACACGACGCAGTCGAAGCTGAACGAAGTCAAGGCGAACCAGAACGCGCTCGCCAACACGATCGCCGCCGAGAACGCCGAAATCAACACGATGATCGGCGAAGTCTCGACCCTTCGCCAGAAGCAGGAAGCGGTCGAGGCGCAACTCGCCGCCAAGGAAGAAGAGCTCGCCGCGGCGACCAAGGCGCTGCGGGGCGAACGCGAGCACCTGGTCGAAGTCCGCGCCCAGCTGGCCAGGGCGCTCGGCCTGCTGCGCGAACGGCTCGTCTCGATCTACGAGGCCGGCGCGCCGGACGTCCTCAACGCGATCCTCGAATCCGAGAACTGGTCGAGCATGGCGGCGCAGACCGAATACCTGAACCGGATCCAGAGCTATGACAACTCCGTCGTCGGCCGGGTCAAGTCGCTGCGCGACGAAGTCCAGACCGCGGTCGGCCGGCTCACCGCGACGCGCGGGCGGATCGAAGCCGCGCGCAACTCGATCGCCACCACCGAGCGGGAAGTCGCGGCCGCCAAGGAAGCGGCCGAGGCGCGCTTCGCCGAACTGAAGGCCGCCCAGGCGAAGCGGCGCCAGACGATGGAAGCGCTGGAGTCGCGCGATCAGGCGCTCAGCGACAACCTCGCCTCGATCTCCGAACAGATCGCCGCCGCCCGCGCCGCCGCCGCGGCCGCGAGGGCGGAAGCGACCGGCGTCGTCTCCGAAGCGGCGGGCGAATTCCCGGCGCCGCTGAACTCCGGCGAAAGCGCCGGCTTCATCTCCGAATCGGAAGCGAGCGCCCCTGAATCGGCGCCCGCGCAGGTCAAGGGCGCGATCGCCGCCGCCAACGCGATCGCGATGACCCCCTACATCTGGGGCGGCGGTCACGCCTCCTTCGAATCCTCCGGCTACGACTGCTCGGGCGCCGTCTCCTACGCGCTGCACGGCGGCGGCCTGCTGGAAAGCCCGCTTGACTCGACCGGCCTGGAGACCTGGGGCGAACCGGGCCCCGGCAAGTGGATCACCGTCTACGCCAACGCCGAACACACCTGGATGATCATCGCCGGCCTCGCCTTCGACACGGTCGGCGGCCCCGGCCCGCGCTGGCACTCCTCACCGGTGGACTCGCCCTCCGGCTTCATCGTCCGCCACCCCCCCGGTCTCTAAAGGCTCCGAAGGGCGCGCAGTACCAAGCAGGTCAAGGACGCAGGGAGCGTGGCGTGCTCTGCACGCGAGCGACCGAGGACGCCGACATGCGCCGGTAGTGTGCGCCCTTCGTGGAACCGATCTCTTATATCCAGGCCATCATCCTCGGGGCCCTGCAGGGGATCGCGGAGCCGTTCCCGATCTCGAGCCTCGGTCACGCGGTGCTCCTGCCGAAGCTGTTCGGCTGGAACATCCACCAGAACGACGAATACTTCCTCGCCTTCCTGGTCGCGACCCACTGCGCGACCGCGTTGGTGCTCTTCGTCTACTTCTTCGCCGACTGGAAGCGGATCTGGTTCGGCTTCGTCCGCTCGCTGAAGGGGCAGGCGACGCCGGACGACCTCGACGCGCGCCTCGCCTGGATCATCATCGCCGGCACGATCCCCGCCGGGATCCTCGGCCTGGCCCTCGAGCACAAGCTGCGGGCCCTGTTCGCTTCGCCGACCGCGGCGGCGATCTTCCTGACGATCAACGGCTTCCTGCTGCTCGGCTTCGAGCACTTCCGCCGCCGGGCGCCGCGTCCCGACGATTGGGAGGGAGATGGCGACGAGCGGATCTCGCGGATGAGCTTCCGCCAGGCGCTGGCGATCGGCACCGCCCAGGCGGCGGCGCTGATCCCCGGCATCTCACGCTCCGGCGTGACCATGGGCGGCGGCCTGCTCACCGGGCTCTCCAACGAGGACGCGGCCCGCTACGCCTTCCTGCTGGCGACGCCGATCATCGGCGCCGCGGGCCTGCTGAAGCTCCCCGACCTCCTGGGCTCGGCCGGGGACGGCGTCCGCGGCCAGGCGGTGGTCGGCGCGATCGCCGCGGCGATCACGACCTGGGCGGCGGTCAGGTTCCTGCTGCGGTACTTCGAGACCAATCGACTCGGCCCGTTCGGCGTCTACTGCATCGGCGCCGGCCTCTTCTGCCTGCTGGTCTTCGCGCTGTAGCCGGCCGCGACCGGCCACTGCGTTCGTACTTTTGCTCGCATGGGCCGCAAAAGCACGAACGCACCGCGGGCGCCCGACTTCCAAGTCGTGATTGCAACTTTCCCTTCCTGGGTACTGCGGCGATGGGGAATTGCCACCTTTGGGAAAGGAGCAGCACATGGAGTCACGCACCGTGCCGGGCGGTCAGCCGCCATCGCGTCAGGAACCGACCGGCCAGAGCGGCGGGGGATGGAAACCGGCGGATCCGGGGCCGCTCGGCCTCGCCGGCTTCGCCCTCACGACGTTCGTCCTCAGCATGTTCAACGCGGGGCTGGTCAGCAAAGCGGGTGAGCCGGTAGTCCTCGGGCTGGCGCTCGCCTACGGCGGGCTCGCCCAGTTCATGGCGGGGATGTGGGAGTTCCGGACGGGCAACACGTTCGGCGCCGTCGCCTTCACCTCATACGGGGCGTTCTGGATCTCCTTCTGGGCTTTCGTGACCTTTTTCGCGAAAGACGTCCCGGCCGAACACGCCGCCGCCGCGGTCGGCCTCTACCTGATCGGGTGGGGGATCTTCACGCTCTACATGTTCTTCGCCAGCCTGCGGACGACCGCGGCGATCGCGCTCGTCTTCATCCTGCTGACGGTCACCTTCTTCCTGCTCGGGATCGGCGAAGCCGGCGAATCCAGCGGGATGGTCGAAGTCGGCGGCTGGGCCGGGATCCTGACCGCGGGCGCCGCCTGGTACGCGTCGTTCGCCGCGGTCATCAACTCGACGTTCGGCAGGACGGTTCTGCCTGTCGTACCGTTGGGCGACTGACCGAAGGGAGAGGAGGAAGCGGATATGGCAACGGATGCCGGAGCAGCGATGCCCGACTCGAGCCTGGAACAAGAGCTCGAGCGGATGATGGAGATCGAGAAGTTCGACCCGCCCGCGGAGTTCCGCGAGCGGGCGAGCTGGTCGGACCCGGCCGTCTATGAGGAGGCGGCCGCCGACCCGGTCGCCTGGTGGACCGAGCGCTCCAAGGAACTGCTCGACTGGGACGTCGAGCCGACCGAGGGCCTCGACGACTCCGACCCTCCCTTCTACAGGTGGTTCGAGGACGGGCGGTTGAACGCATCCGCCCAGTGCCTCGACCGCCACGTGGCGGCGGGCATCGGCGACCGCGTCGCCTACCACTGGCGGGGCGAGGAGGGCGAGCGGCGCGACATCACCTACGCCGAGCTGCTCGCCGACGTCAAGCGCTTCGCGAGCGCCCTCAAGGACCTCGGGGTCGGCAAGGGCGACGTGGTCGGCGTCTACCTGCCGATGATCCCCGAGGTCGCCGTGGCGATGCTCGCCTGCGCACGGATCGGCGCGATCCACAACGTCGTCTTCGGCGGCTTCTCGGCCGAGTCGGTCCGCGAGCGGATGCAGTTCGCCGAGGCCAAGGCGCTGGTCACCGTCGACGGCGCCCGCCGCAAGGGCAAGACGGCGCCGATCAAGGAGCAGGTCGACGCGCAGATGGGCGACGTCGCCTCCCTGCAGAAGATCGTCGTGGTCCGCGCCACCGGGATCGATTGCCCGATGAGCGAGGGCCGCGACGTCTTCTACGACGAGGTCTGCGCCACCGCCGACCCCGAGTGCCCGGCCGAGCCGATGGAGGCCGAGCACCCGCTCTTCATCCTCTACACCTCCGGCTCGACCGCCAAGCCGAAGGGCATCCTGCACACCACCGGCGGCTACATGACCGGGGTGACGACGACCCATAGATACGTCTTCGACCTGAAGCCGGAGACCGACGTCTACTGGTGCGCCGCCGACGTCGGCTGGATCACCGGCCACTCCTACATCGTCTACGGCCCGCTCGCCAACGGGGCCACCTCGGTGATGTGGGAGGGCGCCCCCGACCACCCCCACAAGGGCATCTGGTGGGAGCTGGTCCAGGACTACGGGGCGACGATCCTCTACGCCGCGCCGACCGCGATCCGCACCTTCATCAAATGGGGCGCCGAGATCCCGCAGAAATTCGACCTCTCGAGCCTGCGCCTGCTGGGCACGGTCGGCGAGCCGATCAACCCGAAGGCCTGGCTCTGGTACCACAAGGTGATCGGCGGCGGGCGCTGCCCGATCGTCGACACCTGGTGGCAGACGGAGACCGGCGGGATCATGA
Organism: uncultured Actinomycetes bacterium; assembly: GCA_963763265.1. GTDB lineage: Bacteria > Actinomycetota > Thermoleophilia > Solirubrobacterales > 70-9 > VAYN01. The sequence continues at coordinate 150,925 of CAVXNN010000005.1, forward strand.
TCACGCCGCTGCCCGGCATCACCGCCACCAAGCCCGGCTCGGCGACGACGCCGTTCCCGGGGGTATCGGCCGCGGTGATCGACGAGAAGGAGGGCGAGCCGGTCACCGAAGGGCAGGGCCTGCTGATGCTCGAACGTCCCTGGCCGAGCATGCTGCGCACCCTCTACAAGGAGGACGAGCGCTTCGTCGAGACCTACTTCTCGAGATTCGGCCGCGAGCGCTACCTGGTCGGCGACGCCGCCCGCCGCGACTCCGACGGCTACTTCTGGGTGATCGGGCGGATCGACGACGTCGTCAACGTCTCCGGGCACCGGCTCTCCACCGCCGAGGTCGAGTCGGCGATCGTCGCCCACCCCGACGTCGCCGAGGCGGCCGTGATCGGCCAGTCCGACCCCGACACCGGCCAGGCGATCTGCGCCTTCGTGACCCTGAACGACGGCGTCGCGCACTCCGAGGAGGTGATGGAGGGCATCCGCGGCGAGGTGGCGACCCGGATCGGCAAATTCGCCCGGCCCAAGCGGATCGTCTGGGCCGACGATCTGCCGAAGACCCGCTCGGGCAAGATCATGCGCCGGCTGCTGCGCGACATCGCCGAGGGCAGGGCGCTGGGGGACGTGACGACGCTGCGCGATCCGGACGTGATGCAGGAGTTGGAGGCTAAGATCGCCGAGGAAGCCGACGCCGACAGCTAAGCCCTTGCCCAAGCGCCGCCGATGCAGATAATCAGCCGCACCGTCTCCATCCTCGAGGAGGTGGCGCGGCGGCCCGAGGGCGGCGGGCTGGTCGAGATCGCCAACGCCGCCTCGCTGCCGGCGGCCACCTGCCACCGGCTGCTGGCGGCGCTCGCCGCGGACGGGCTGGTCCAACGCGACCCGCTGACCCGGCGCTACAGCGTCGGGCCCGGGCTCGTGCAGCTGGCCGGGATGGTGACCCAGGTCGGCCGCGGGGCCTCGATCGAAGCGGGGATGACGGCGCTCCGCGACCGCTGGCACGAGTGCTTCTTCCTCGCCTCGGTGGTCGACGACGCGATCATCTGCGTGCGCTCGCTGCCGACCATCGACCCCAACCGGATGACGGTGACGGTGCCGCTCGGCCAGCCGATGGCGCCCCACGTGGCGGGTTCCGGGAAGGCGATCCTCGCCTACCTCTCGCCGGCCGAGCGGCAGCGGCTGATCGCCGCGGGCGGTGGGATGGCGCGCTTCACCGATAACTCGATCGTCGACGCGGAGGACTTCGAGGCGGAGATGATCCGGATCCGCGAGCGCGGCTACGCGATCTGCGACCAGGAGGCCGAGGTGGGCGCCGCCACGGTCGCCGTCCCGATCGTCCTGCCCGAGGGAGAGGTGCGCAGCGCGCTGGCGGTGATCGGCCCGCGCGACCGGATCGTCGCGCCGGCGGAGGAGGGAATGGTCGCCGACATGATGCGCACCGCCGAGGTGATCGCGGGCCTCGAGCAGGGGACGATCGTCGACGCGCTCGTCCCCGGCCTCTGAACGCCGGTCAGCCGGCCGCGGCGCCGCGCCGCGCCCGTTCCGCGGCGAGCTTCTCGACCGCCAGCTGCAGCGCCTGCAACTGTCCCTGGACGCTTCGCAGTTCGCGCAGCGCGACCTCCTCCGGGAGCACCTCTTCGTCGCCCAGCTCCGCCTCGATATGGGTCAGTTCGGGGGCCAGGAAGCGCTGCGCGAAGCCGCCGGTGAGCAGGGCGACGAAGGCGATTCCGATCAACAGGATGCCGGTGGAGACGATCTGGCCGCCGGTCGTGGTCGGGTAGATGTTCGAGCCGAGCGTGGTCATCGTGGTGACCGCCCAGTAGGTCGTTTCCCAGACGGTCAGGTGCTGGGAGTGCTTCTCGAAGGCGCCGAAGAGGGCGCCGCCGCCGAAGATCGTCAGCACCGCGAGGAGCGCGGCGTAGCGCAGCCCCTGCAGCGAGAAGACCTGCCGGGAGAGCTCAGCCAGGCGGAGCAGCCGCAGCAGGCGGAGCAGCCGCAGCGCCCGCAGGCTCTGCAGGCCGGCGGGGAGGACGGGCGGGGTGAGGACCACGATGACCAGGTCGAGCGGGTGGTGCCGCAGCCACGTCCGGCGGTCGGGGACGACGGCGAGCATCACGACCAGCTCGATCAGGAAGGCCGCCCAGGTGATCCAGTTGAGCGCGACCGCGATCGCCTCCAGGGCGCCGCCGGGGTGCGACTCCGAGAGCGCCACGCTGGGCAGGACCAGCGAGGCGGCGACGAGCATCGGCGTCGCCAGCCGTTCGGCGACCTTGGTGCTGCGCGCGTCCATCCCCGGCGCGTAGCGCCCGGGCGGCTGGGTGGCGGCGGTATCCACCGGGATTGATTCGACGCCGGCCACCGCGGCCCCTGCGTGCGCGGCCTGGCCGGAGCCCGGCGCGCCGTCGGCCTCTTGCATGGGGGGGCGGGCAAGGTAGTTTGGTAAGCTAATTAACAAGGCTAATCTTCTATGGCACCCAAGGCTCCCGACATTCCGCTCGCCGAAACCGCGTCCCAGCTGCGCAACGCGATCGTGCGCACCTCCCGCCGGCTGCGCCAGGAGGCGGTCGCCGAGACCGGCGGCCTCAGCCCGAGCGCCACCGCGGCGCTCGCCAGCATCAACCGCTCCGGCCCGCTGACGCCGAGCGAGCTGGCGGAGATCGAGCGGGTGTCGCGCCCGTCGATGACGCGCACGCTCGGCTGCCTCGAACGGGAGGGGATGATCGTACGCACGCCCGACCCGGCCGACGGCCGCAGCTTCCTGGTCTGCGTCAGCGACGCCGGCCGCGAGCGGCTGGCGCGCCTGCGCCGCCGCAAGAGCGCCTACCTGGCGCGCCGCCTGGGCAGGCTCGACCGCGAGGAGGTCGAGACGCTGGCCCGGGCCGCCGAGCTGCTGGAGCGCATGCAGGAGGATGAGCAGCCGTGAACGCGGGGCGAGCGAGCGTCGAATTCTGGCTCTTCGCGACGCGAGCGAAGTGTGAGCAGTCATCTTGACGAGCGCCCTGCGACGCTCGTTCGACTCACTGGAGGTCCCGAACTACCGCCGTTACTTCGTCGGCCAGGTGATCTCCCTCTCCGGGAACTGGATGCAGAACGTCACCGTTCTGTGGCTGGTGCTGACCCTCACCAACTCGGGCTTCGCGGTCGGCCTGACCACCGCGCTGCGGTTCCTGCCGATGCTGCTCTTCGGCGCCTGGGGCGGCCTGCTGGCCGACCGGCTGCCGAAGCGCCGGCTGCTGTTCGTCACCCAGTCGCTGATGGTCGTCCCGACGGCGGGACTCTTCGCGATCACCGCGACCGGCGTCGAGCAGCCCTGGATGATCTACGTCGCCAGCTTCCTCTTCGGCGCCGTCAACTGCGTCGACAACCCGACCCGGCAGAGCTTCGTGATCGAGATGGTCGGCCCCGACCGGCTGGTCAACGCGGTCAGCCTCAACAGCGTGATCATCGAGGTGGCGCGGATCGTCGGCCCCGCCCTCGCCGGGCTGCTGATCGCCGGCTTCGGCGTCGTCCCCAGCTTCGGCCTCAACCTGCTGACCTTCGCCGCGATGCTGGCGGCGCTGTGGTCGATGGACCCCGCCGCCCTCCGCTCGCCGCCCCCCGCCACCCGCAAGCCGGGGGCGATCCGCGAGGGGCTCCGCCACGTCCGCCGCACCCCCGAGCTGGCCGTGCCGCTGGCCCTGATGGCGCTGGTCGGCACGTTCGGCTACAACTTCCAGGTCGCCCTGCCGCTGATCGCCAAGTTCACCTTCCACGGCGGCGCCGGCGCCTACGCCGTGCTGGTCTCGGCGATGGGGGTGGGATCGATCATCGCGGCGCTCGTCAACGGCAACCGCGGCAAGACCGGCGCGCCGGTGATCGTCGCCGCCTCGCTCGCCTTCGGCACCGCGGCGCTGCTGTCGGCGGCAATGCCGGACCTCGTCCTCGAGGCGGTCATGCTGGCCGCGCTGGGGGCCGCCGCGGTGATCTTCGTCTCCTCGGTCAACTCGACCCTGCAACTCGCCGTCTCGTCCGAGATGCGCGGTCGGGTGATGGCCCTCTTCTCGATCGTCTTCCTCGGCTCGACGCCGATCGGCGGGCCGCTCAGCGGCTGGCTGGCGGAAGCCTACGACCCGCGTCTGACCCTGGTCCTCGCCGGGGTCGCGGGGCTCAGCGCCGCCTGGGCGGCGCGGGCGGCCTTCCTGCGGCTGGCCGAGCGGGCGGACGCGCCGGCCCGCCCGCTCGAGGCATCCGCCTGAGTCAGCCGCGCCGACTCATTCGACGTAGCCGGCCGCTTCCAGGTAGGCGGCGGCAGCTTCCTTCGGGGTCTGTTTTTCGAGTTCGACCCGCGCGTCCAGCTCCTGCATCACTTCCAGCGTGAGCCCCCGCTGGACGTTGAGGATCGTCTTTTCGTAGTCGGGCCCGGCTTCTTCGGCGACCTTCTTGGCGGTCACGAAGATCACGTTGCCGGCCGGGAAGACGTGCTTGTCGTCTTCGAGGATCACGAATTTTTCGCTCTCCGCGGACAGCTGCGGGTCGGTGGTGAAGAGGATCGACAGGTCCGCCTGCCCCTTTTCCAGCACCGTGTACCGGAGGCTGATGTCGACGGGCTTGAATTCCTTGAACTTCAGCCCATAGAGCTTTTCGAGCCCGGCCAGGCAGTCGATCCGCTGGCGGCACTCGGGCGACCCGTAGAGGGTCAGCTTTTCGCTCACGCCTTCCAGGTCGGAGACCGTCTTCAGGTTGTACTTTTCGGCGGTCGATTTGAGCAGGCCGACCGCGTTGGCGCTCGCGAACGGGGTCGGTTCGAACGCCGTCAGGCCCTCTTTTTCGAATTCGGCGTTCGCCTTTTCCCATGCTTCCGTGGCTTCGCTGGGGACTTCTTCCGGTTCGAAGTGGAAGAACGAGGTGAGCGCCGTCGAGGCGTACTCCGGGTAGCCGGAGATCTGCCCGGCCTTCAGCGTTTTCAGGGCCACCGTTTCGGAGCCGAGGCTGAGGTCGCTGTGCGCCTTGTAGCCCGCCGCCTGCAGGGCCTGCGTGTAGATTTCGCCGAGGATTTCCTGTTCGGGGAAGTTCTTGGAGCCGATCGTCAGGCTGACGCTCCCGTTTTCCGGGTTCGAGGCGATCGCTTCCGCTTCGCCGCCGGCTTCGGCTTCTTCTTCGCCGGCTTCCGCTTCTTCGGTCGCGGCCGATTCGGATTCGGCGCCTTCGGCTTCGGTACCCGACGACGACGAGCTGCCGGAGCCGCCGCAGGCAGAGATGCCGACGGCCAGGGCCATCGCGGCGACCAGCATCGCCAACGCCATCAACGGCTTCGTCTTGCTGAACCTCACTTGTGCCTCCTTGTGTGTGTTGGACGGACGCGGGATCACTGGCCTTGCAGCCGCAATCCCTTGGAAGTGAGTCGCCTCTGCAACCCCGCCAAGGCGAACTCGAAGATCAGGGCGAGGATCGCCACCAGGATCGCGCCGGCGACGACGCCGTCGGTGCCGTAGACGTTTTCGCCGAGGATGAAGTCGCCGAGCGTGAGGACGCCGGCCAGCGGCGCGATCGTCGCCGTCGCGATGATGTTGATCGAGGCGCCGCGGACCCCGGTCATGATGCCCGGCACCGCCAGCGGCAGCTCGACCTTGCGGGCGATCTCGCCCTCCGTCATGCCGATCCCGCGGGCGGCGTCGACGGCGGCCGGGTCGACCTGGCGGACGCCGACGAAGGTGTTGGTGAGGATCGGCGGGATCCCGAGCACCGCCAGCACGAACGCGAGCGTCCAGAAGCCGACCCCGACCACGGCCGCGATCAGCGCGATCGCCGCCAGCTCGGGGATCGCCCGGCCGGCGTTGCCGATCCCCACGGCGACCAGCTCGCCCCGGCCCCGGTGGCCGAAGTACAGCGCGATCGGCAGGGCGACGACGATCGCCAGCGCCAGCGCCACCGCGCTCACCTCGATCTGGGTCCAGGCGAGTTCGAGGACCTGTTCTAGGCCGCCGACCTTCTTGCCGCCGGTGACGCTCGAGGTCTGCTTGGAGAACATGAATTCGAAGGCGCCGGCGAAGCCCGCGAACAGGGGATGGGGGATCGGGGGGGTGCTCATCCCGGCGTCGCCGCCCTTCGCCACGGCGTCGCCAGGCGCTGCACGGTGAGGAAGACGACGTCGAAGACGAGCGCCATCGCGATCGCGATCCCGCCGGCGAGGATGATCGCGGTCGGGAAGGTGAGGTTCGATTCGCTGTAGATCTGGGAGCCGAGCCCGCCGGCGTTGACGAACACCGCCAGGGTGGCGATCGCGACCGTGCTCACCGTGGCGATCCGCAGCCCGCCGACGATCTCGGGGATCGCCAGCGGCAGCTCGACCTTCCAGAGCAGCTGCCGCTCCGTCAGGCCCATGCCGCGGCCCGCGTCCTTGGCCGACTCGGGCACGCCCGCCAGGCCGCTCATCACGTTGCGGTAGATGATCTGCAGGGTGTAGGCGCTGAGCGCGATGATCGCCGTCTCCCGCCCCCGCCCGGTGACCGGCAGCAGCAGCAGGAAGAAGGCGACGCTGGGGATCGCGAAGAGGATCCCGGTCCCGGTCAGCAGCGGCCACTGCAGGGGGCGGAAGCGGTGGGCGAGCAGGGCGAGGACGAAGGCGACGGCGAAGCCGATCGCGACCGAGATGGCCACCATTTCGAGCTGCTGCAGGGTCGGCGTGCCGAAGCGGTGGATGTTGGCGGTCGCCCAGTCCCAGCAGAAGAGGTGGCTCGGGTGGGCGACGCAGCCGAGCGTCGACTCGCTGCGTTCCTTGAAGAACCCTTCGCCGACCTTGCCCACTTCGGCGGCGGCGAGCGGCAGGGAGGCGGCGGCGCTACCCACGGGGGCGCTCCACGGCGCGGTGTTCGTCGGTCCGCGCCTCCGGCGAGGCGAGGAAGTCGGAGATGATCTCGACCGAGAGCACGCCCACGGTCCGGCCGTCGTGGTCGATCACCGCCGCGTACATCGACTCGCCCTGCAGGAGGTCGGCGAGCGCGTCGCGCATCACGTCGCCGGTTTCCAGCACCGGCCCGAGCGGCGCGTCGGCGACGGCGGGGACCGTGTCGCCCGCCAGGTCGCGCTCGGTGAGCCAGCCGAGCGGCCGGTCGCCGTCGTCGACCAGCAGCGCGTAGGGGACCTCGACGTCGGGGGCGTCGAGCTCGCCGCGCACCTCGGCGGTCGGTTGCCCGGGGCGGGCGATCGGCGCCTTCCAGAGGTCGATGTCGCCGACCCGCAGGAGGGAGAGCCGCTTCAGCGCCCGGTCGGCGCCCACGAAGTCCTCGACGAACTCGTTGGCGGGCGCCATCAGCAGCTCGGCCGGGGTCGCGTACTGCTCGACCCGTCCGTGCTCCTTCATGACCGCGATCCGGTCGCCCATCTTGATCGCCTCGTCGATGTCGTGGGTGACGAAGAGGACGGTCTTGCGAATCTCCGCCTGGAGGCGGAGGAACTCGTTCTGGAGGCGCTCGCGGTTGATCGGGTCGATCGCCCCGAACGGCTCGTCCATCAGCATCACCGGCGGGTCGACGGCGAGCGCCCGGGCGACGCCGACCCGCTGCTGCTGGCCGCCGGAGAGCTGCGCCGGGTAGCGGTCGGCGAGCTCGGGATCGAGCCCGACCAGGGCCAGCAGCTCGTCGGTGCGGGCGCGGACGCGGTCCTTGTCCCAGCCCAGCAGCTGCGGGACGGTGGCGACGTTGGCGGCGATCGTGCGGTGCGGGAAGAGGCCGACCTGCTGGATCACGTAGCCGATCTCCCGCCGCAGCCTCGCCGCGTCGCGGCTCCTCACCGACTCGCCGTCGACCAGGATGTCGCCCTCGGTCAGCTCGACCATCCGGTTGACCATCCGCATCGAGGTGGTCTTGCCGCAGCCGGAGGGGCCGACGAGGACGCAGATCTGGCCCGCCTCCACCTCGAGATCGAGACGGTCGACGGCCGGCGCCGTCGTGTCGTCATAGCGCTTCGTAGCGCCCCGATAGCTGACGGAGGAAGCTCCGCCCTGGGACTTTTCGGTCGCCTCGGCGGCGGGCACTGGGCCGACCCTATACCCCGATGTGGCCGGATTCAGACCCGGTGTAGAGGTTTAACCGCAGGCGAATATCGGGCCGCCTCTCAGAGGCCGAGGCGGGCGGCGCGCTCGGCGGCCTTGGCGACGATCTCCTCGCGCTCCGGCTGCGCGCCGCCGCGCATCAGGACGCGGCCCGCGACGACCACGGTGTCGACCGCGGCGCCCGCCGCGCCGTAGACGAGGTCCGCCTTCAGCTCGCCGATCGCCAGCTCGGGGGCGGCCGGGTCGAGCAGCAGGAAGTCTGCCGGGGCGCCGACCGCGAGCGGCGTCGCGCCGAGCACCGGGGCGGCGGCGCCGGTGGCGATCGCCCAGGCGTCGTCGACCGCGATCGCGGTCGGGTCGGCGGCGGCGTGGCGCTGGGCGAGCGCGAACAGCTTCAGGTCGGCGAGCAGGTCGAGCGAGTCGTTGGAGCCGGCCCCGTCGGTGCCGAGGCCGACCGGCACCCCGGCCGCCCGCGCCGCCGGGTAGGGGAAGACGCGGCCGACCGCCAGCTTCATGTTGGCGGCCGGGTTGGAGACGACCGTCGCGCCGCGCGCCGCGACCAGGGCCAGCTCGTCGGGGTCGAGCCAGACGCCGTGGGCGAGCACGGTGCGCTCGCCCAGCAGGCCGAGGTCGTCGAGGTAGGCGGCGGGCCGCCGGCCGTGCGCGGCGATGCAGTCCTCGACCTCGCGCGCCGTCTCGGAGAGGTGGATCTGGATCGGCGCCTCGCTCTCGGCGGCGAGCTCGGCGAGGAAGGCGAGCGACTCCTCGCTCGCCATGTAGATCGAGTGGGGGGCGACCGCCGCGTGGATCGGGTCGCCGATGCCCGCCAGCATCGCCAGCACCTCGCGCGCCTCGGAGCGCATCGCCGCCGCGTCGCGCCCCTTGTCGAAGAACGGCGCGCCGATCGTCGCCCGCAGCCCGGCGTCGGCGACCGCCCGCGCGGTCGCCGCCGGGTGCCAGTACATGTCCCAGAACCGGGTCGTGCCGGAGCGGATCATCTCCAGGCAGGCGAGTCGCGTGCCCCAGTAGACGTCCTCGTCCTCGAGGCGCGCCTCCACCGGCCAGATCCGCTCTTCCAGCCAGGGCATCAGCGGCAGGTCGCCGCCGGAGCCGCGGAAGAGGGTCATCGCGGCATGGGTGTGGCCGTTGACCAGCGGCGGCACGAGGATCGCCCCGCGCGCGTCGAGCGCCCCCTCGCCGGACCCGGGCACGACGTCGGGCCCGAGCGCGGCGATCGTCCCGTCGGCGGCGCAGCGCAGCCCGACCCGCTCGCCGTCGAGCCGCGCGTCGGCGACGATCAGCGGCCGCTCGCCGCTCATCGTCCCACCGCGCCCAGCCGCGGCAGCACGGCGGCGAGGCCGTCGCGCACCCGGGCCGCGTTGAGCAGGCGGTCGGCTTCGATCTCCTCGATCGTCAGGCGCTCCCCGCCGAGGCCGTTGGCGAGGTTGTCGACCACACAGATCGCCGCGTACTCGAGGCCGAGCTCACCGGCGATCACGCACTCCGCGGCGACCGTCATCCCGACCACGTCGGCATGCGCGGCGAGCAGGCGGATCTCGGCGGGCGTCTCGAAGCGGGGGCCGAGCGTCTGCCAGTAGACGCCGCCGTCGACCGGCGCCTCGCCGCCCTCGGCCCAGGCGGCGAGCAGCTCGGCGCGCCAGCGCGGGGCGAAGGCGGGAGCGCCGTGGGCGCGGGTGTCGGCGAAGATCGAGGTGCCGACGTGGAGGGCGATGAAGTCGTCGGGGCAGACCAGCGTCCCGACCGGCAGGTCGAGGCGGAGGCTGCCGACCGAGGCGATCGCCAGCACCCGGTCGCAGCCCTGCTCGATCAGCGGCCGCAGGTTGGCGGCGTGGTCGATCTGGTGGGGGAGGACGTAGTCGGCGGCGGCGCCGTGGCGCTGCACGATCGCCGCGCCATGCTCGGCCGCCGCCACGGCGATCTCGTCGCCGCCCGGGCCGAGCGCGTTGGAGCCGAGGATGACCGCCAGCCGTCCCATCGCGGCATCGTATGCCGCCCGCCCGGCCCCGGTGAGTTCGCGGTTCTCCGTCCCATGTACGGCAAAGTGCGAACGCGCTTGCCCGCCCTCCTCGTGAGTTCGCGGTTCTCCGTCCCATGTACGGCAAGGTGCGAACGCGGCGGGGGTCAGGACGCGCGGCGGGCGCGGAACTCGGCGACCGCCTCGTCGTGGTCGACGATCGGCGCCGGGTAGTCGAGGTCCTCGAAGCCCTCCATCAGCCAGGGGCGGAAGATCGCCCTGCCGCGCACCGAGGCCAGCTCCCGCACCCAGCGGCGCACGTAGACGCCGTCGGGATCGAAGCGTTCCGCCTGGCGCACCGGGTTGAGGGCGCGCTGCGGGCGGGTGTCGTTGCCGGTCCCGGCCACCCACTGCCAGTTGCCCGCGTTGTCGGCGATCTCGCCGTCGGCGAGCAGGTCCCAGAAGTGCCACGCTCCCTTGCGCCAGTCGACGTGGAGGTCCTTGGTGAGGAAGGAGCCGACCGTCATCCGGGCGCGGTTGTGCATGTGGCCCTCGGCGCGCAGCTGCCGCATCCCGGCGTCGACCAGCGGGTAGCCGGTGCGGCCCTCGCGCCAGGCCTCGAAGGCCCGCTCCGAGCGCGACCAGCGGTCGCCGCGCGGGCGGTAGTCGCGGCGCGGCAGCGCGGGGAAGGCCGCGAGCACCTGATGGTGGAAGTCGCGCCAGCAGAGCTGCCGCACGAAGGGCTCGCCGCCGGGCCTCTCGCCCGCCGCGAGCGCCAGCTCGAGCGGGCTGAGGCAGCCCCAGCGGATATGCGGGCCGAGCCGCGAGGTGCCGCCGCCGGCGAGGTCGTCGTGCTCGTCCTCGTAGCGCCCGACGCGGTCGGCGAGGAAGGCCCGCATCCGCTCCCGGCCCCGCGTCTCGCCGCCCGGCTCGCGGCTCGGCGAGGGCCGGCCGGCGGTCAGCTTCGCCCGCGCCGGCAGCCGGCCCGCGGCCGGCTCCGACGGGGCCCGCAGCCGGCGCGGGGCGGGGAGCGGATCGCGCCAGGGCGCCTCGCTCCAGGCACGGTGGTAGGGGGTGAAGACCTTGAAGTGATCGCCGCCGGCAGGCGTCACGGCGCCCGGCGCGAGGACCGTCACTCCGGGGTGGGCGGTCAGCTCGATCCCCGCCGCCTCGCAGGCCTCGCGCAGCCGGCGCTCGCGCCGCCGCGCGTAGGCGCTCCAGTCGGCGGCCAGGTGGAGCTCGGCGGCGCCGCACTCGGCGGCGACCCGCATCGCCTCCTCGACCACCTGGCCGCGGCGCAGGAAGAGCCGCGCGCCCAGTCCCTTCAGCCGCTCGTCGAGGTCGGCGAGCGCCTCGCGCATGTAGGCGACCCGGTTGGGCGCCGCGAAGCGCGAGCCGAGGATCCCCTCGTCGAGGACGAAGAGCGGCACCGTGCGCTCCGCCCGGGCAGCCGCGGCGAGTGCCGGGTTGTCGGTCACCCGCAGGTCGCGGGTGAAGAGGACGATGGCCGTCTTGGCCGGCATACAGTGACCCTATGCCCGACCGTCCCGGGGATAGAGACGAAGGCGAGCGGCCCGAAGAGAAGCGGTTGCTCTCCTCCGGCCGGGAGGAGACCGAGGAGGAACGCCTCGACCGCAATCTCGGCGAGCTGCTGCAGGAGCTCCGCGTCGCGCTGCCCGGCGTCCAGGTGCTCTTCGCCTTCCTGCTCGCGGTGCCCTTCCAGCGGAACTTCGCCAAAGCGAGCCTGTTCGACGAAAAGGTCTACTTCGCGACGCTGCTGCTGACCGCCATCTCGGCCGCCCTGCTGATCGCCCCGTCGGCCTATCACCGCCTGACCTTCCGCTACCAGCAGAAGCACCGTCTCGTCTTCATCGCCAACCGGTTGACGATCGCCGGACTCGGCTGCCTGGCGCTGGCGATGACCTGCGCGATCATGCTGGTCACGGACTTCCTCTTCGGCAACCTGGCCACCACGGTGGTGACGACCGCCCTGGTGCTGACGATGTTCCTCGTCCTTTGGGCGATGCTGCCGCTGCGGCGCCGCTTCAGGTACCGCGACGAGGGCCTGCCGGTGCTGGATCCGCCCGAAGGAGAGTGACCGCCTCCTCGAGCTCGCCGAGCAGCGGCAGCGCCGGCGCCTCGCGGGCCAGCATCGCCGCGTCGGCCTCCCAGACCTCGAGCTTCAGCTCCAGCGGCACCTTGAACTCCGCGGCGACTGCCGGGCCGTGGCGGTGGATCGCCTCGTGCAGGGTCCTCATGTTGGCCAGCTTGTCGGCGCCGTAGATCGCCAGCGCGTCGCCATCGAAGGCGGCGACCCGGGCGCGGTGCTCGTCCTTGCGCTCGCGGTAGTCCTCGATCGCCTCGTCGTCGGAGAGGGCGGCGACCAGCGACGCGATCCGCTCGCCGAACTCGGCCCGCAGCTCCTCGACCGTGGTGTCGGAGTCCTCGACGACGTCGTGCAGGAGCGCCGCCGCCAAGGTGGCGTCCGGGTAGCCGCGCGCGGCAAGTGTCGCCGCCACCATGCGCGGGTGCTCGATGTAGGGGAGGCCGCCGCTGCCGTTGCGGATCTGGCCGGCGTGCTCCTCGCGCGCCTTCGCCATCGCCTGGGCGACGAGCTCGGAGCGGGCCGCGGCGGCGTCGATCGGGCCGGTGTCGATCGGGCTCATGAGATCGTCACGCTAACGGTCGGGCCGAGCGAGCCGTCGGCCTGGGTGGCGCCGACGCCGGAGGACGCGCCGTAGGGGACGAAGAGCCGGATCAACTCGAGCGGCTGTTGCGACACGGCGGACACTTTAAATCGTAGATTCGAGGGTCCCGCGGATCGCCCAACGAATACGCTTTCCGCTCCGCATGCGAGAGCCCACCCACACCTACCGCGTCGCGATGGCCGTGAACCTGCCGGTCGCCCGCTGGGCGCGGCTCGAGGTGAGCGGCGTGGAGACGGTGCCCGCCGCCGGCCCGCTGCTCGTGGTCGGCAATCACGACAGCCACTGGGACCCGGTGATGATCGGCATCGCCGCGCGGTCCCGGCGCCAGATCCGGGCGCTCGCCAAATCGACCCTCTGGGACGTCAGGGGCCTGGCCCCGGTCCTCGACGGCATGGGGCAGATCCCGATCGTCCGCGGTGCCGGCGACGCGCAGGCGCTCGCCAGCGCGGTCGAGGCGCTGCGCGAAGGCTCCTGCATCGGCGTCTTCCCGGAGGGCACGCGGTCGAAGGGGCGGGTGATGCGCGCTCGCAGCGGCGTCGGCCGACTGGCCCTGGAAGTGCCCGAGGCCCACGTCACCTGCGTCGCCGTCACCGGCACCGCCGACCTGACCGGCTTCCCGCGCCGGCCCCGGGTCCAGGTCCGCTTCTTCGATCCGGCGGGCGGCCAGCCGCGGCCCGAGGAGGAACCGGGCGAGCTCTCCGCCCGCCTGCTGGCCGAGATCCGCGCGCTGGCCCCGCCGATCGCCCCGTTCCACAGGCGCTGAGGGTCGATCGCCCGGAGTGCCGGGCGCGCTGCACGCTTTTAGGCCCCCATAGGGGACCAAAGGCGTGCAGCGCGAGCGGCCGCCTCAGTCCGCCGGGGTGCCATCGCGCCTGAGGGCCGACCGTGCAGCGCGAGCGGCCGCCTCAGCCCGCCGCGGCGCCGTTGCCCTTGAGGGCCGACCAGGTGCCGCCGAAGGCGCTCGTGCCGTCGCCGTTCGCTTCGCCCGGCTGCTTGTCGCCGAGGAAGCCGTAGAGGGGATGGCCCGCGTAGGTGACCTGGCGGGTGCCGTCGGGGCGGGCGATCGTGCCGAGGCGGGCGGCGGCGGTGCCGTTGCTCGGCTCCGGTTCGCCGTGTTCGACCAGCAGTGGCGGCCAGGATCTCGCGCACGCGCCCCCGCAGGCCGGCCTCCCGCCGGCGTCGCGGCTGAAGGCGTACAGGGTGTGCCCTTCGGAGTCGACCAGCACCTGGCCGAGCCCGGCGGCGCTGCCGAGCGAGACGAAGACCGTCCCTTCTTCGGCATTCGGCGGCGGTTCGGCGAGCGGCGTGGTGGAGCTGGTTTTCGCCGCCGTGCTCGGCGTCGTCGCCGAGCCGCCCGAGCCGCCGCCGCAGCCCGCGAGCGCCCCGGCCAGCGCCAGCGCGGCGAGCAGCGCCGCGGCGCTGCGCCGGGTCGTCGAAGCGAGTGCTCTCGAGTGCGGTGCGATACCCCAAGTTTCGGCACGGAGGCCTCGGGCCCCTGCCTCGGCGAGCGCGGCCGACCCGCCGGCCCCACTCACCACAAGGTGCGCACGCCGCCGCGCCCTCCCGGCCCTCGACGGCGAGTTCGCATCTGGCCACGCATATCGTGGATCGCTGCGAACTCACCGCGCCGCACGGGCGGGATTATCCCTAGGCCTCGAGCTTGCCGATCTTGAAGATCTTCGTGCCGCAGTCAGGGCAGACGCCCTGGATCGCGGGGCGACCGTTCTTCATCGTCACCTGCTTGGCATCTTTGATCTCGACCCGCTTGCGCTCCTTGACGCAGTAGCCCTCGGGCATGGCGAGGCCTCCTTTCCGTGCCGCGTGGCGGCGTCTTCCCGCCGTCGAGGCGGGCTGGATCGTCCGAATGTACCCGAGTTCGGGGAGAATTCACGCACACTACGTGCGGAAGCTCACAAGAGATTGACCGACTGGTCAATCAGCCGGAAGCTCGTTTGCTCTACGCTCACCCTCGGTTTCCACGATCCGCACCCAGCCCAAGGAGGCGCCCGAGATGCCCGAAGCAGTAATCGTCGACACCATCCGTACGCCGATCGGCCGCGCCTTCAAGGGCTCGCTGGCCTCGCTGCGCCCCGATGAGATGGGCGGCTTCGTGGTCGACCGCCTGCTGGAGCGCAACCCCGAGCTCGACCCGGCCCTGGTCGAGGACGTCTTCTGCGGCGTCGGCATGCCCCAGGGCCTCGAGGCATTCAACATCGCCCGGATCATCTCGCTGCTCTCCGAGAAGCTGCCGCAGACCGTCAACGGGGTGACCGTCTCCCGCTACTGCTCCTCCAGCCTCGACGCGATCCGCCACGCCGGCAACGCGATCAAGGCGGGCGAGGGCGACGCCTACCTGGCGGTCGGGGTCGAGTGGGTCAGCCGCTACAACGAGCGCACCGAGCCCGCCGGCGTCGACGACCGCAACCCCAACCTGATCGGCGAGAACGGCCGGCCGAACGCCTACATCGACATGGGCCTGACCGCGGTCAACGTCGCCAAGAGGTACGGCGTGAAGCGCGAGGACATGGACAGGTTCGCGCAGCGCTCCCAGGAACTGGCGGTCAAGTCGCAGGGCGACGGGTTCTTCGACCGCGAGATCGTCCCGGTCGACGTAAACGGCACCGAGGTGAGCAAGGACGACGGCCCGCGCGCCTCCTCGACCCTGGAGAAGCTGGGCGAACTCGACGAGGCCTTCGGCGGCGGCGGGGTCACCGCCGGCAACTCGTGCCCGCTGAACGACGGCGCCGCGGCGGTGCTGCTGATGAGCGACACCAAGGCCAAGGAGCTCGGCCTGAAGCCGCGCGCCCGGATCATCACCGCGGCCACCTGGGGCAACGAGCCCGAGTACATGGGGGTCGCCCCGATCGGCGCGATCAAGAAGGTCCTCGACCGGGCCGGGATGACGATCGGCGACATCGACCGGGTCGAGCTGAACGAGGCCTTCGCCGCCCAGGTGATCCCGATCATGGACGAAACCGGGATCGAGCTGGACAAGCTGAACACGCACGGCGGCGCGATCGCCCTCGGCCATCCTTTCGGCATGACCGGCGCCCGCATCATGGGCACCCTGCTGAACGGGATGGAGACCGACGACCACCAGGTCGGCCTGGAGACGATGTGCGTGGCCGGCGGCCAGGGCAAGGCGATGATCGTCGAACGGGTCTGAGTTCGGACAGGAGCCCGCGAGTCGAGCGTTATGTGACGAAGCGGCCCCACGGCGGGGCCGCTTCTTGTTTACATACCGAGCCGTGGCCGATCTTTCGCAGGTCAAGCCAGAGGAGATCCGCGAGTTCGCGGTGGGGAGCTTCCCCGCCGACCTCGGGATCGAGCCGCTCGAGATCGAGGAGGACCACTCGCGCGGCCGGATCCTGGTCGAGAGCCGCCACCTGCACCCCGGCGGGTTCGTCCACGGCGGCGTCTGGACGGCGCTCGGCGACACCGTCGCCGCCTGGGCCACGTTCCGCGCGATCTCGCCCGGCTACGACTTCACGACGATCGAGCTGAAGCTGAACGTCTTCGGAGCCGGCCGGCTCGGCGACGAAATCGTCGCCGACGCGCGGCCGCTCCACGCGGGCCGCAGCACCGCCGTGATCGAGGTGCGGATCGACCGTATCCGGGAGGGCAAGTCGAAGCTGGCCGCCAACCTGGTCGTCAGCCAGTTCGTCATCCCGCCCGGCGATCACCTGGCGATCTAGCGCGGTCGACCGGACGCGCCCGCGCGGCTCCGCCAGGTACTGCCGCGCGAGCGCGTCGATCACCGTCGCGTAGGGAGGGCGCGCGGTGCCGGTCTGGGCGACGCCTCTTCGAAGTGCCCGAGTCGAGCGGGTACACCCCGGCGCCGAGAAAGGGTCGGGCCGGGTTCCAGGTCGTCGCCATGCTCGCACGCTAAGCCCGGCGGCTCGGCCCGCCCATGGCCCAGGGTCGAAAGATGCGCCCCCCGACTGGACGCGTGGAGGGTGCCCGGGTGGCCCGCCCCTCGTGACCGGCGCCCCGGCATGGGGAGCGGCTCCGGGTCAGGTGGGCTCGCCGGAGACCTCCATCGGGGACGGCGGCTCGTCCGGTTCGTCCTCGACCGCTTCCCAGCGTTCGATCACCGGCAGGCGCCAGGCCAGGGCGGCGATCGTCAGGCCGATCGCGGCGGCCAGCAGGGCGAGGAACCACTGCGTCGCGTCGAGGAGCTCGAGTTCGAAGAATTCGCGCACCGGGGCGGCGGCGAGGAACAGCGCGTAGAGGGCGCCGAGCCCGGCGACCATCGCCAGCATGTAGCTCTGGATCGCGATGTGCTCGCGCCCCGGGCCGCGCTCCAGCAGCAGCACGAAGGCCAGTCCGAGGACGATCAGGGTGGTCGTCGCCGCGGTCCGTCCGGCGGCCAGGCCGCCGCCCGCGACCACGTTGACGAGCACGCAGGAGATGATCGAGGCGATCCCGGTCGCCACCCCGGCGGGCACCGCGAAGGCGGCCAGGGCGCGGATCAGCCGGCCGCGGTAGAGCGGCCCGTCGGAGGGCGCCAGGGCGAGTACGAAGGAGGGGATGCCGATCGTCAGGAAGGCGGCCATCGTCAGGTGGCGGGGCAGGAACGGGAAGGCGAAGCCGGGCACCGCGACCAGCACGATCAGGGTCGCCGCGTACACCGACTTGGTGAGGTACAGGCGGCCGAGGCGGTGGACGTTGCGGGCGATCCGCCGTCCCTCGCCGACCGCCTCCGGCAGTCGCGAGAACCGGTCCTTGAGCAGGACGACGTCGGCCACCCCTTTGGTCACCTGGGTCCCCGAGCCCATCGCCACCGCCATCCGGGCCCGCTTCAGCGCCGGCACGTCGTTGACGCCGTCGCCGATCATCGCCACGTAGCGCCCGGCGGCGACCAGCGCCGACACCAGCGCCTTCTTCTGCTCGGGCTTGATCCGGCAGAAGATCGTGTTGGCGAGCGCCACCTCCTGCAGCGCGTCGGGGTCGTCGGGCAGGTCCGGGCCCTCGACGACGCCCGCCTCGCGCGGCACCCCGACCGCGTAGGCGACCGCGGTCACGGTCGCCGCCGCGTCGCCGGAGATCAGCTTCAGGTCGACGTGCTGGGCGCGCATCGTGGCGATCGTCTCGGCGGCATCGGGGCGCAGCGTCTCCTCCAGCACGATCAGGGCGATCGGCACCAGGCGCGGCGCCGGCTCCAGGGTCGGGTCGGCGGGCAGCGGCCCTTCGGCTCGGCCGAAGGCGACCACGCGGCGCCCGGCCGCGGCCTCCTCTTCGAGCTTCGCGCCGAGCGCCGGCGGCAGCGTCAGGGCGCCGGAGTCGACCAGCACGTCGGGCGCCCCGAGCACGAAGGTCCCGGCCCCGGCGCCTTCGCCCGCCAGCGTGATCCCGGACCACTTGTACTCCGAGGAGAAGGGGACCTCGCCGCTCACCCGGCCGGCGTCGCCCGGGTAGCGCTCGGCGATCGCCTCCAGCGTCTTGTTGCGGTCCCCGGCGCTCGCCGCGAAGCGCCCCAGCACCGCGGCGCCGAGCGCCGGGTCGAGCCCCTCGGCGAGCTCCACGGAGGTCAGCCGCAGCTCCCCCTCGGTCAGCGTGCCGGTCTTGTCGATGCAGATCGTGTCGACCGAGGCGAGGCTCTCGGTGGCGCTCATCTGCTGGATCAGGGTGTCGCGCCGCGCCAGCCGCACCGCGGCGACGGCGAAGGTGACGCTCATCAGCAGCACCAGGCCCTCGGGGATCAGCGTCACCAGCCCCGCGGTCGCGGTCTCGGCGGCGCTCTGCAGGCCGACGCTGCGGATCTTCAGGCTGAGGATCAGGAGGACCGCGAGCGGCAGCATCAGGTAGGTGGAGACGACGATCACCCGGTTCACCTCCTCCTGCAGCGGCGAGAGCGGGTGGCGGAAGGCGCGCGCCTCGCCGGCCAGCCGGCCCGCGTAGCTTTCCTCGCGCACCGCGTCGATCTCGTAGTGGCCGGAGCCGGAGGTCACGAACGAGCCGGAGAGGACCTCCGCGCCGGATTCCTTGCCGATCCCGTCGGCCTCGCCGGTCAGCATCGACTCGTCGAGGGTGAGGCCGCGGCTGCCGACCACGCGGCCGTCGGCGACCAGCTGGTCGCCCGGCCCGAGCGCCACCAGGTCGCCGGGCACGACTTCGTCGGCGAGCAGCTCCAGCGTCCTGCCGTCGCGGATCACCCGCGCCCGCGGCGCCACCAGCACCGCGACCTCGTCGAGCGTCCGCTTCGCCTTCAGCTCCTGGCGGATGCCGATGTAGGAGTTGACCACCGCGATCAGCCCGAACAGCGAGTCCGCGTAGAGGCCGAGCCCGATGTCGAGCACGAAGAAGACCGCGATGATCGCGTTGAAGAGCGTGAAGACGTTGCCCGCGACGATGCTCGAGGTGGAGCGCGAGGAGTTTTCCGGCGCCGGCCCCAACCTGCTCAGGCGGGCGGCCGCCTCCTTGCTCGAGAGGCCGCTTTCGGGAGTCGCCTGGGCCGTCGCCACGCGCCTATTCAATAGGGTGCAGCCCGGATGGGGCTGAAGCTGGGAGTGAACCTCGGCTATTGGGGGATCGGGCCTGCGGGAGAGGAGGCCCTCGAGATCGTGCACACGGCCGAACGGCTGGGCTACGAGTCGATCTGGGTCGCCGAGTCCTACGGGTCCGACGTGGTCAGCGTGCTGGCCTGGCTGGCCGGGCAGACGCGGACCGTCAACCTCGGCGCGGCGATCATGCAGGTTCCGGCCCGGCCGCCCGCCGCGGCGGCGATGGCCGGGGCGACGATCGACAAGCTGTCCGGCGGGCGCTTCCTGTTCGGCTTCGGGCCGAGCGGCCCGCAGGTCTCCGAAGGCTGGTACGGGGTCCCCTACGCGAAGCCCTGGGGACGGACCCGCGAGTACATCGAGGTGGTGCGGGAGATCGTCGCCCGCCAGGGGCCGCTCGAGCACCACGGCACGCACTACGACCTGCCGCTCGCCGGCGGCGAGGGCAAGGCGCTGAAGCTGAACTTCCACCCGCTGCGCGAGCGGATCCCGGTCTTCGTCGGCTCGATCGGCCGCCGCTCGGTGGCGATGACCGCCGAGGTTGCCGACGGCTGGATCCCGATCTTCTTCTCGGTCGACCGCTTCCAGGAGACCTGGGGCGAGCACCTCGAGGAGGGCTTCGCGAAGGGCGGGCGCACGCGCGCCGACCTCGAGGTCAGCCCCTCGCTGCAGGTGGCGATCGACGGCGATCTCGAGGCCGCCAGGAACATGGTCAAGGCGGGCCTGGTCCTCTATCTGGGGGGGATGGGGTCGCGGAAGACCAACTTCTACGTCGACCTGGCGCACCGCTTCGGCTTCGGCGAGGTGGCCGACGAGGTGCAGCGACGCTTCCAGGCGGGCGATCGCGGCGGCGCCTTCGAGGCGATGCCGGACGAGCTCGTCGAGGCCACCTCGCTGGTCGGGACCGAGGCCGAGGTCGCCGAGCGGGTGGGTCGCTTCGCCGCCGCCGGGGTCGACCGCCTGATCGTCTCACCCGTACACATAGAGCGAAATCAGCAGCTCCACACGCTGCAGCGGTTGGCCGCGATGGCCGGCGCCGGGCAGGTCGGCTGACCGGATCGCAGCAGATGGCATAAGGTTCCCCGCCGCTGTGAAGATCGGAGTGCCCAAAGAGACCGCCGAGGGGGAGCGACGTGTCGCGCTCGTCCCTGACGTCGTGCGCTCGCTGAAGAAGAACGAGCACGTCGAGGTGCTGGTCGAGGCGGGCGCCGGCGAGGCCGCCGGCCACCCGGACTCCCAGTACGCCGACGCGGGCGCCGAGATCGCCGCCGCCGAGCAGGTCTGGAACGCCGACGCGGTGCTGCGGGTAGCCGTCCCGAGCGTCGAGGACGCCGGCCGGCTCGGGGCCTCGCAGATCTACGTCTCCCACCTCAACCCGTGGGTCGCCGCCGACACCAACAAGGCGCTGGCCGCCTCCGGGGCGACCGCCTTCGCGATGGAGGCGATCCCGCGGACCACCCGCGCCCAGGCGATGGACGCGCTCTCCTCGCAGGCCGCCGCGGCGGGCTACGCGGCGATGCTGATCGCCGCCCGTGAGTCGGGCCGCTTCTTCGGGATGATGACCACGGCCGCGGGCACCGTGCCGCCCGCCAAAGTCCTCGTCCTCGGCGCCGGCGTCGCCGGCCTGCAGGCGGTCGCCACCGCGAAACGGCTGGGCGCGATCGTCACCGGCTTCGACATCCGCCGCGCCGCCTGGGAGCAGATCGCCTCGCTCGGCGGCCGGCCGCTGGAGCTCGACTTCATCCCCGACGCGGAGGCCGAGGGCGGGTACGCGCGGCCGCTCACCGACGAGGAGAACGCGCAGGTGCGCGAGGCGCTCGGCGAGAACGCCGCCAAGCAGGACGTGATCGTCACCACCGCCGCGATCCCGGGCCGCCCGGCGCCGCTGCTGATCACCGCCGACGCGGTGCGCGGCATGCAGCCGGGCTCGGTGATCGTCGACCTCGCCGCCGAGACCGGCGGAAACTGCGAGCTGACCAGGCCGGGGGAGACGGTCGAGGAGAACGGCGTCAAGGTGATCGGGCCGCGCAACCTGCCGAGCCTGATGCCGGTGCCCGCCTCGCAGCTCTACGCGAAGAACCTGGAGAACCTGCTCGGGCTGATGATCACCGAGGAGGGTGAGCTGAAAGTCGACCTCGAGGACGACATCCTCGCCGCGGCGTTGATCGCCAAAGGCGGCGAGATCGTGAACGAGCGCGCCGCAGGGAGGGCACAATGACCGCGCAAATCGACGCGGTGATCACCGGTCGTTCGAGTCCGCGGCGATTTGCGCGGGAAGGAGGTGTCGAGGCATGAGCATCATGATCGAGGTCACGATCTTCGTCCTGGCGGTCTTCGTCGGCTTCGAGGTGATCTCCAAGGTGCCGACGACGCTGCACACGCCGCTGATGTCGCAGACCAACGCGATCCACGGCATCGTCATGCTCGGTGGGCTGATCGTCCTCGGTTACGCGACCGACGGGCTCGAGTACGTGATCGGCACGATCGCCGTCGCCTTCGGCGCGATCAACATCGTCGGCGGTTTCATGGTCACCGACCGGATGCTCGGCATGTTCTCCAAAAAACCGAAACCGAAAGCCGACGCCGACGGCAAAGGCGGCGCCGGTAAATGATCTCCCTCGCCGTGCTCCAGCCGGGCGGCAGTGCCGCCACGGCGCTCTACATCGTTGCCTTCTCGCTGTTCATCCTGGGCATCAAACAGGGGACCCACCCGACCACCGCCAAACGCGGCAACCTGATCGCCGCGGTCGGCATGGCGGTCGCCGTGGTCACCACCCTGCTGCTCGACGGGATGGGCAATTGGGGCCTGATCATCATCGGCCTCGCGGCCGGCTCGGCGATCGGCGCCTACGCCTCGATCAAGGTGAAAATGACCGAGATGCCGCAGATGGTCGCCCTCTACAACGGGGTCGGCGGCGGCGCGGTGGCCCTGATCGCCTGGTCGGAGATCCGCCACGGCATCGCGATCGGCGGCGCGGTCCCGCTCGAAGACCTGATCCCGACCCTGTTCGCGGCGATCGTCGGCTCGGTCTCCTTCTGGGGCTCCAACATCGCCTTCGCCAAGCTCCAGGACCTGATCCCGACCCGGCCGCTGGCGGTGCCGGGCCAGCAGTTCATCAACGCGATCCTCGGGATCGGCGTGATCGTCGTCGCGATCGTCATCGTGATCGACAACGAACCGCCGTCGGAAGCGCTCTTCATCCTGATCCTCCTCGCCGCGGCGCTGCTCGGCAACCTGGTGGTGCTGCCGATCGGCGGCGCCGACATGCCGGTCGTCATCTCGCTGCTGAACGCCTTCACCGGCCTCTCCGCCGCGGCCGCCGGGTTCGCGCTGCAGAACGTGGCGCTGATCGTCGCGGGCACCCTGGTCGGCTCCTCGGGAACGATCCTCACCCTGGAGATGGCGACCGCGATGAACCGCTCGGTCGCCAACATCCTCTTCGCCGGCTTCGGCGGTGCGCCCGCGGCGGCGGGCGGCAGCGGGGAGCAGCGGCCGGTCACCTCGATCGGCGCCCAGGACGCGGCGATCAAGCTCGCCTACGCCGACAACGTGGTGATCGTCCCCGGCTACGGCCTCGCCGTCGCCCAGGCCCAGCACGCGGTCAAGGAGATGGCCGGCCAGTTGGAGAAGCGCGGCGTCACGATCAACTACGCGATCCACCCGGTGGCGGGCCGTATGCCGGGCCACATGAACGTGCTGCTGGCCGAGGCCGACGTGCCCTACGAGCAGCTCAAGGAGATGGACGAGATCAACCCCGAAATGCCGCGCGTCGACGTCGCCGTGGTGATCGGGGCCAACGACGTCACCAACCCGGCGGCGAAGAACGACCCGAACTCGCCGATCGCCGGGATGCCGATCATCGAAGTCTCCGAGGCAGGCGAGGTGATCGTGATCAAGCGCTCGCTCTCCACCGGGTTCGCCGGCATCGACAACGACCTCTTCTACGAACCGAACACCTCGATGCTCTTCGCCGACGCCAAAGCCGCCGCGTCGGACATCGCCGCCGAGATCGAAAACCTCTGACCCCGGCGGTTCGCGGCCGCGGAGGTCGCACGACGCGCGGTCGATCGGCGCGAGCGACGTCCGAGGGGGGAGAGGTGGAGGCCGCCGGGACCTTGGGCGTCCGTGGGCTCCGAGCGAGGGCAGGGAACGGTCGAGTGGGTCGGCCTGGTGTGCGTCGTCTCGCTGCTCGCGCTCGGCTTCGTGCTGGCGGGCGTGCGGGTGCCGGGGGTCGACCTGGCGCGGTCGATCGCCCAGCGGATCCTCTGTGCCACGGAGGTCGCCGACGGCTGCGGTGACGAGCCGCTGCTGATCGCCACCTACGGCGACGAAGTGGGGCGCCTGGTGCGCCGCCACATGCCGACGATCGGCTTCGAGGCGGGGTCGCGCGCCGTGCCGATCGACTACCGCCGCTGTCGCGAGACGAGCTGCGGCGACGCGGCCGAAGACGGCCTCGTCCACCGCACCTTCGAACGGCTGCCGGTCACCGCCTTCGTCCACGTGGTCGACTGTCGGGCGGCGGAGCGGGCGGCGAGCGAAGCGGCGGGCGCGGACTGCTCGGCCGAGCGGGCGGGGCGGCTGTACATCCAGTACTGGCTCTACTACGCCAACTCCGCCACCCTGCGCGGGGTGCCGATCGTCGGCGACGCCGGCGAACACCGCGACGACTGGGAATCGGTCGCCGTCCGCCTCAACCCCGACGGCTCGGTCGACGAGCGGGCATCGAGCCACGACGGCTACAACTACTCCCTGCGGGATCTCGACTGGGGCTCGGACGCCGGCATCGGCGCCCTGCGGCACCTCGCCGAAGGCCTCGACGTGCGGGCCCCGAACGGCTGGGGGCCGGAGACCGGCCTGCTCCTCGTCTCCGGCGGCAGCCACGCCGGCAACGCCGCCGGTGAGCCGCGCGGCACGCGCTTCACCCCCGGCCGACGCGTCCACCTGATCCCACTCGAGCCGATCGCCGTCGACGAGCACGCGACCTTCGTCGTCACCCCGCCCTGGCGCAAGCACGTCTGGCGCGACCCCGAGGCCGAGGGCACGGGCTGACCGGGCGGAGTCGGTGCCGCCCGGGCGACGCCGGCGCGGCCCGCGCGGCCCGGCGACGTCACGTTCACAGGTTCGCAAGACCGGTTCGATACGGTCTTGCCATCGCGACCGAGGTGATGCCCAGTCCGACCCGGCAGTCGATCGCGGCGCTTCTCGCCGAGGCGCGAGAACGGACGTATGCCCTGATCGAGCCGCTCGACCAGGACCAGCTCAGCCGGGTCTACTCGGAGCTGCTCAGCCCGCTGGCCTGGGACCTCGGCCACATCGCCAACTTCGAGGAGCTCTGGCTGGTGCGGACCGTCGGCGGCCGCGAGCCGCTGCACGGCGAGCTCGGCCGCTTCTACGACGCGATCGAGAGCCCGCGCCGGGAGCGCGGGGAGCTGCCGATCCTCCGCGACGAGGAGCTGCGCTCCTACATGGACGAGGTGCGCGCCCGGGCGCTCGAGGTGCTCGAGGAGGTCGAGCTCGGCCCCGAGGCCGCCGACCCGCTGCTGCGCGACGGGTTCGTCTACGAGATGCTGATCGTCCACGAGCTCCAGCACCAGGAGACGATGCTGCAGCTCCTGCAGCTGCTCGACGCGCCCTACGGCCCGGCCGCCGCGGACCCCGGCGCCTTCGCGCCGCCGCCGGTCGAGGCGGGCGCCGCGACGATCCGGGTCGAGGCGGGCGCCCACGAGATCGGCGCCCCGGCCCGCGGCTTCGCCTACGACAACGAGCGCCCCCGCCACACGGTCGAGCTGCCCGCCTTCGAGATCGACGCGGCGCCGGTCACCAACGCCGCCTACGCCGCCTACGTCGAGGGGACGGGCGCCGCCCCGCCGCTGCATTGGGAGCGCGACGGCGAGGGCTGGGCGCGCACCGCGATGGGCGTCACGACGCCGGTAGACCCGGCACGGCCGGTCGTCCACGTCTCCTGGGAGGAGGCCGATGCCTTCGCCCGCTGGGCGGGCCGACGGCTGCCGAGCGAGTTCGAGTGGGAGGCGGCGCGGCCGCTCCTGGAGGGCGTCGGCGGCGTCTGGGAATGGACCGCCTCGGACTTCCGCGCCTACCCCGGCTTCGAGGCCTTTCCCTACGAGGAGTACTCGGCGGTCTTCTTCGGCGACGAGTACAAGGTGCTGCGCGGCTCCTCCTGGGCGACCCACCCGCACGTCTCGCGGCCCACGTTCCGCAACTGGGACCTGCCGCAGCGCCGCCAGATCTTCGCCGGCTTCCGCCTCGCCGGGGAGGCGGCATGACGATCGCGATCGACGTCCACCTGCCCGCCGATCAGATCGCGGCGATGGAAGTCGACGTGCGCGAGGGGCTCGCGCGGACCCCGAAGGAGCTCTCGCCGAAGTACTTCTACGACGAGCGCGGCTCCCAGCTCTTCGAGGAGATCACCGAGCTGGCGGAGTACTACCCGACCCGCCGCGAGCGCCAGATCCTGGTCGAGCGGTCGGCCGAGATCGTCGCCGCCGCGGGCAACCCGGCGACGCTGATCGAGCTCGGCTCCGGCTCGGCGGCGAAGACCCGCCACCTGCTGAGCGCGATGCGCGACGCGGGCACCCTGCGCACCTACGTCCCGGTCGACATCTCCGAGGAGATCACCCGCGAAACCGCGTCCTCGCTGGTCGAGGAGTACCCCGGCCTCGACGTGCACGGGCTGGTCTGCGACTTCGAGGCGCATCTCGAGCGGACCCCGACCACGAGCGAGGCCGGGCCGCGGCTGATCGCCTTCCTCGGCGGCACGGTCGGCAACCTCTACCCGGACGAGCGGGCCGCCTTCCTCAGCCGCATCGCCGGCCTCCTCGACCCCGACGACCACCTGCTGCTCGGCACCGACCTGGTCAAGGAGGTCGACCGCCTCGAGCTCGCCTACGACGACCCGGCCGGGGTGACCGCCGAATTCAACAAGAACGTCCTCGGCGTGCTCAACCGGGCGCTGGAGGCCAACTTCGACCCGACCGCCTTCGAGCACGTCGCCCGCTGGGACGCCGAGCATGAGTGGATCGACATCGGCCTGCGCTCCCTGGCCGACCAGGAGGTGCGGATCGCCGCGCTCGACGCCACCGTCGACTTCGCCGGCGGGGAGCTGATGCGGACCGAGATCTCGACCAAGTTCACCCGTCCCCGGCTCGAGGAGTCCTACGCCGGTACCGGCCTGGCGATGGCCGACTGGTTCACCGACCCGGCCGAGGACTATGCCCTCAGCCTCGCCCGGCTCGCCCGACCGCGCCGCCCGAGCGCTTGCGTGGTCAGAGATCCTCGCCAGGCGACGATTCCCAACCACTGAACGCGCCGCGGTGTTCCTAACCTGCGTATAGCGCAAGTTAGGAACACCGCGGGATACCGCCGGGCCGGTGCGTTCGCACTTTGCCGTAACCACGACGGCAAAGTGCGAACGAACGGAGCGCTAGCGCGCGAGGGCGTCGATCATCTCGCCGAGCCGCTCGGGCGGGACGACGGGGGTGAGGATCGGGGCGGTGATGCCGCCCGCGACGAACGCCTCCAGGCGCTCCTTCATCTCCTCCGGCGAGCCGAAGATGAACATCTGCTCGATCGCCTCCCAGGGCGCCTCGGCCGCCGCCTTCTGGCGATCGCCCGCCGCCCAGGCATCGAGCATCGGGGCGATCTGCTCGCCCCAGCCGAGCCAGCGGTAGAACTCGGTGTAGACCGGCACCGTGATGTAGGAGGAGAACATGAACCGGGCCAGCGGCTCGACCTCCTCGCGCGGCCCCGGCAGGCAGAAGAAGCGGCAGAGCAGCTCGAAATCCTCCGGCGCGTCGTCGAGCTGGGCGACGACCTGCGGCAGCCCGTCGAGCGGCAGGAAGTTGGTGAAGGCGCCGTCGGCCTTGTCGACCGCCAGCTGCAACATCTTGCCGCGCAGGGCGGCGAGCACGATCGGCACCTCGTGCGTCGGCTTGGTTTCCAGCTTGAAGCGGGTGGAGGTGCGCTCGCCCGCCAGCGCCACCCGCAGGAACTCGAGGGTTTCGCGCACCTTGCTGAGCGGCCGCTCGAAGGGAATGTCGTTCCAGCCTTCGATGATCCGGTCCGAGGAGGAGCCGATCCCCAGCACGAAGCGGCCTTCGGAGGCGTCGGCGAGCGCCGCGGCCTCCTGGGCGAGCAGCGCCGGCCCGCGCTGGAAGACGCCGACGATCCCGGTCCCGAGCCGCATCCGCTCGGTCCAGGCGGCGCTCAGCGCCAGCGGCGTGAAGCCGTCCGGCCCCGCCGTCTCGCCGGTCCAGAGATCGGTGTAGCCCGCTGCCTCGGCCCGCTTCACGAACTCGCCGTGCGCCGCGAGCGGCACGCCGCCGAGCGGCAGAGTCAATCCCCAACGTCTTTCCACGCCGCGACCCTATAGCCTCCGCGCAGCGATGCCTTCGCCGAACCAGGCAAAGCCCGACCGCAACCTCGCGCTGGAGCTCGTCCGCGTCACCGAGGCGGCCGCCCTCGCGGCGGCCCGTTGGGTCGGTCGCGGCGACAAGATCGCCGCCGACGGCGCCGCGGTCGACGCGATGCGCCTCGTCCTCGACTCGGTCGCGATGGACGGCATCGTGGTGATCGGCGAGGGGGAGAAGGACGAAGCGCCGATGCTCTTCAACGGCGAGCAGATCGGCGACGGCAGCCCGCCGCAGGTCGACATCGCCGTCGACCCGCTGGAGGGGACGCGCCTCTGCGCCCTCGGGATGCCGAGCGCGCTGGCGGTGATCGCCCTCGCCGAGCGCGGCTCGATGTTCGACCCCGGCCCCTGCGTCTACATGGAAAAGCTGGCGGGCGGCGAAGACATCGCCGACCTGCTCGACCTCGACCGGCCGCTGCCGGAGACCTGCAGGCTCGTCGCCGAGCGCCGCGGCGGCTCGATCGGCGATGTGATCGTCGTGATGCTCGACCGGCCGCGCCACGAGGAGGCGATCCGCGAAGTCCGCGAGGCGGGCGCCCGGATCCGGCTGATCACCGACGGCGACGTCTCGGCGGCGCTGCTGGCGGTCTCCGAGCGCTCCCCGGTCGACCTGCTGTGGGGGATCGGCGGCACGCCCGAGGGGGTGCTCTCGGCGGCGGCGCTGAAGTCGATGGGCGGCCAGCTGCTGGGACGGCTCTGGCCGCGCAACGACGAGGAGCGCAGCGCCGCGCTCGACGCCGGCTACGACCTCGATCGCATCCTCACAGCCAACGACCTCTGCTCCGGCGACGACGTCTTCTTCTCCGCCACCGGGGTGACCGACGGCGACGTCCTGCAGGGCGTCCGCTACCGCGGCAAAGGCGCCACCACCGAGTCGCTGGTGATGCGCTCGCGCTCCCGCACGGTGCGCCGCATCCAGGCCACCCACGACCGCGACAAGCTGCGCGAGGTCCCGGGCGGCGCCGAGCGCTACGGCTGAGCCGCCTGCTGGGCGGCGGCTTCGCCGAGGAACGGCACCAGCACCTCGTAGGTGAGTTGCCCCAGCAGGGTCGGCAACGCCGCGGCGCGGCCCGCGGCGACCTCGCCGTACACGCGGCTGATCGCGGCGCCGACCGCCAGGCTGCTCGCCGACAGCGGCCCGGGGTCGGGAAGGTCGGCGGCGAGGCCCGCCTCGATCACCTCGACGAAGGCGTCGAAGCCCGCCTCGAAGCGCTCGTGGAACTCTGGCCCGGCGGCGGCGAACTCGACCAGCAGGAAGCGACCCGCGGCGGGGTCGGCGGCGAACCAGTCGAGCAGCGTGCGCAGCGTCTCCCGGCAGCGCTCCACCCACTCGCCGGGGCCGAGGTAGGCGTCCCGCACCCGTCCGGCCAGGTCGTCGAGCAGCCGCTGGTGGGCGGCGACCAGGCAGGCGCGGCGGTCGTCGAAGAGTTCGTAGAAGGTCTCCCGCCCGACCCCCGACGCGGTGAGGATGTCGGCGACCGTGGTCGCCTCGAAGCCGCGCTCTGCGGTGACCCGCGCGGCGGCGTCGAGCAGGCGTTCGCGCTGCGAGAGGACGACCGCCTCGCGCGGCAGCCCATGCCGGCCGCGCGGCAGCCGTGGCGGCGGTGCCGCGGTCACGCCCGCGCCTCCACCCGGGCCGCGGGCCGCGCCTGGCGCAGCGCCTCGTCGTGCCCCGCGAAGGGCGCGATCGCCAGGTAGACGATGTCCGGGGCCAGGTCCGGCAGGCGCTCGGCCCGTCCCGCGGTGACCTCGTGGAAGATGAGCAGCTGCGCCCGGCCGAGGGCCAGCCCGGGGCTCAGGTGCCTGGCCGGTGGCCGGTCCTCACCGTCCCACAGCGCCACCAGGGCGGGGGCGAGGAGGGCGCCATAGCGATCGACCAGCTCCGGGTCGAGGCCGACCGCGTCGCCGCTCAGGACGAGGGCCAGCTCCGGCTCGGCGGCGAGCAGCTCGAGGCAGGAGATCACCGCCCGGCGTGTCGCCTCGGCCGGTGAGCCGCCGTCCACGGCCCCGGCGGCCAGCGCCGCCGCGACTCGGTCGATGCAGAGGGCGACGGCGGCGTCGAAGCAGTCGCGCTTGTCGTCGAAGAGCTTGTAGAAGGTGCTGCGGGAGACCGCCGCGCGGCCGACGATGTCGGCGATCGTGGTCTCCGCGTAGGTCTTCTCGGCGCAGCACTCGACCATCGCGTCGAGGATCCGGCGCCGCCGGGACGGCGGCTTCAGGCCCGCTGCGGGACCGAATCGATGACCGCGTGGATCGATTCGAGAACTTGCGCGTTCTCCCACGATGCGGGCATCATCTCAGTCCCGGTGGGAGCGTGCAGAGGTTGCCTCGGCGCGCTCGGATTCGGCCATGCCGGCGCAGGGGTTGGCGGGCGGTCCGGCGTCGTCGACGTAGGGCAGCCGGCCGGTCTCGCGGTACTCGAAGCGCAGCGAGTTGACCACCGCGCCGGCCATGATCGTGAGGCTCAGCACGTAGAACCAGAGCAGCGCGATGAGGACGAAGCCGAGCGTCGAGCCGAAGCGCGAGAGGCTCGAGATGTTGGTCAGGTACAGGGGGAAGAGCCAGTTGGCGAGGCCGGCGCCGAGCGTCACGAAGAGCGCCCCCGGCCAGATCGAGCCCCACGGCACCGGCGCTTTGGGCACCGCCCAGAAGATCACCGAGCAGACCAGGAAGGTGATCAGCAGAGCCGCGCCAAGCAGCAGGATCTTGCCGATCGCTTCGATCCCGGAGAGCCCGAAGGGCAGCTTGTTGGTGCTGGAGACGAGCGTGCTCTCCAGGGTCGGCACGAAGATCGAGGCGGCGATCAGGAGGAGGACGACGCCCAGCATCGCGAAGGAGAAGCGCTTCTGCTCGACCCAGCCGCGGCAGGGGACGTGGTAGATGCGGCAGAAGGCGGTGTCCATCGCGCCCCAGAAGGAGGCGCCGATCCAGACCGAGCCGACGAAGGCGGCGATCCCGATCGTCGCCGAGTTGTCCTCGATGCGGGCGAGGACGTCGCTGAGGGTATGGGACTCGGTGTTCGGGAAGAGCCGCTGGAGGTCGTCCAGGACGCTGGTTTCGACGCCGTGGATCTTCAGCACCTGGCCGCCGATGAAGAGGACCAGCAGCGTGAACGGGAAGACCGCCAACATCAGGTTGTAGGCGACCATCGCCGCCAATCCGGTGACGTTCTCGCGGTAGGCTCGCTGCCAGAAGGCGCGAAGCCATTTACGGGGTCTGGTCGAGCGAATTACCATTGACTTTACAAACTGAAGCGACTAGGATGCGAACAAGCGTTTGACGTTGTTTCAACGCTCGCCCAACGGGGCAAACGGCAACAGAGGCCTTTGATTTACTCATTCGCGGACCAATCCCCCGGTCCGCTTTTTCGTCGCCGTGGCGCGACTTGTCGCGACTAGAGGCATTTATACGCCCACGGATATTCATCAAGCCGCTAGGAAAGAAGTAGAGACAGGATGCTGGTAGCAGAGCTTCAGGAGTTGGAGGAGGTCAAAAACCTCATGAACCGGGGTCAGCAGCTTGGCGTGCTGACCTTCGGCGACATCGCCTCCGCGGTCTCGGAGGTCGATCTTGACGAGTCCGACGTCGAGGATCTTTACGGCCACCTCGAGAAAGCCGGAATCGAGCTCGTCGAGGACATGGATCCCGCCCAGAAAGCGGCGGCGGAAGCCATGCCCGTGGACACCGGGAAAAAAGGCCGGCGGCGGCAGAAAGCCACGCTCGACCTGAAACCCGACATGACGACCGATTCCTTGCAGCTGTTCCTCAAGGACATCGGCAAAGTCCGCCTGCTGACCGCGGCGGAGGAGGTCGAACTCGCCAAACGGATCGAGCGCGGCGACCTCGACGCGAAGCAGAAAATGGTCGAGTCGAACCTCCGCCTGGTCGTCTCGATCGCGAAAAACTATCGGAACCAGGGCCTGCCCTTCCTCGACCTGATCCAGGAGGGGACGCTGGGCCTGGTCCGCGCGGCGGAGAAGTTCGACTACCGCAAGGGCTTCAAGTTCTCCACCTACGCGACCTGGTGGATCCGCCAGGCGATCGCCCGGGCGCTCGCCGACAAGGCGCGGACGATCCGGATCCCGGTCCACGTGGTCGAGAAGCTGAACAAGATCGGCCGCGCCGAGCGCAAGCTGGTCACCGAGCTGGGCCGTGAGCCCACCCCGGAGGAGATCGCCGAGGTCACCGGGATCGACCCCGAGGAGGTCGACTCGATCAAGCGCTCCGCCCAGGCCCCGGTCTCCCTCGAGAAGCCGGTCGGCGACGAGGAGGAGTCCGAGTTCGGCCAGTTCATCGCCGACGAGAAGGCCGAGTCCCCGTTCGACCGGGCGGCCGACCTGCTCACCAAAGAGGCGCTGAAGGAGGCCCTCGAGAACCTCTCCTACCGCGAGCGCCGCGTGCTCGAGCTCCGCTACGGGCTCGGCGGCGAGCACCCGCGCACCCTGGACGAGGTCGGCCGCACCTTCAACGTGACCCGCGAGCGGATCCGCCAGATCGAGAACCAGAGCCTGAAAAAGCTGCAGTCCCTGGGCGAGGCCCAGAAACTGCGCGAGGTCGCCTAGGCGTCAAGTATCGAACGTCCCGGCCGATACTGAGGCCGGGATGTTCGAGATCGAAGCAGCACTGCGGGCCCTCGTCGAGCGCGGGGGATCCGACCTCCACGTCAAGGTCGGGGTGCCGCCGACGATCCGCCTGCACGGCGATCTCGTGCCCCTGACGGCGCTACTGAGGCGCTCAAGCCCGAGGAAACCGAGACGCGTTTCCCTGACGATCGGCGAGGACCGCTCGCTGACCGAATTCGAGGAGGCAGGCGAGGCCGACTTCTCCCACTCGGTTCCGGCGTCTGTCGCATTCCGGGTCAACGTCTTCCGGCAGCGCGGCTCGGTCTCCCTGGCCTGCCGCGCGATCCCCTTCGAGGTCCGCGGCGCCGAGGAGCTCGGCCTGCCGCGCACCATCCTGCGGCTGGCCGAGGTGAGCCGCGGCATCGTCCTGCTCACCGGCACCACCGGCTCCGGCAAGAGCACCACCCTGGCGGCGATGATCGACCACATCAACCGCGACCCGGACGCAGCACATCATCACCCTCGAGGATCCGATCGAGTACCTGCACGGCGACAAGCGCTCGATCGTCAACCAGCGCGAAATCGGCTCCGACACGGAGAGCTTCGCCGCGTGCCATGCGCCGCATCCTGCGCCAGGACCCCGACGTGATCCTGATCGGCGAGATGCGCGACGAGGAGACCGTCCGCACCGCGCTCTCCGCCGCCGAGACCGGCCACCTCGTCCTCTCCACGCTTCACACGCTCGACGCGCCGGAGACGATCAACCGGATCATCGACTTCTTCCCGCCCCACCTGCAGCAGCAGGCCCGGGTGATGCTGGCGGCCACCCTCGCCGGGGTCGATCTCCCAGCGCCTCGTCCCCGACGTCGGCGGCGTCCGCGTCCCGGTGGCGGAGATCCTCGTCGCCACCGGCCGGGTCAAAGACCTGATCCTCTCCCCGGAGGAGACCGGCAAGATCACCGAAGCGATCGCCGAGGGCTCCTACTACGGAATGCAGCACCTTCGACCAGTACCTGCTCGCCTACGTCACCGCCGGCAGGATCAGCCGAGGAGGTGGCGCTACGAGTACGCCACGAGTCCGCACGACTTCAAGCTGATGCTCGCCGCTGGCGGCCAGCGGGCGAGCGGGATCGAGCAGCTGGCGGCGGGGCCCGGCGGCGCAGAGCC
This sequence comes from uncultured Actinomycetes bacterium, assembly GCA_963763265.1. Taxonomy (GTDB): domain Bacteria; phylum Actinomycetota; class Thermoleophilia; order Solirubrobacterales; family 70-9; genus VAYN01. Next base: position 184,285 of record CAVXNN010000005.1, read on the forward strand.
GGGTCCGGCGGTCCCCCAGGGGGTCGCCGGCTGATGGCCGCGCTGCGGCGACGCCTGCGCTCGGCCTGCGCCGAACTTCGCCACTCCGAGCGCGGCATCGCTCTGCCGA
>CAVXNN010000006.1:0-546333 GCA_963763265.1 uncultured Actinomycetes bacterium
CCGTCTCGAGGTGCCGGTCAAGGTCGCGACGATCCTCGACTCGCTCGGCCGCGACAAGAAGCGGACCACCGCCGGGGTCGGCTTCGTGCTGCTCTCGCGTCCCGGCGAGCCCCGGATCGGGGAGCTGGTCGACCCCGCTAAGGTCGAGTCCGCCGTGCAGGAGCTCTTCCGATGACCGCCACCACCCGCAACCGCGTCGCGGTCATGCACGGGGTGAACTTCGACGTCCTCGAGCGCCGCGACCCGTCCCTGTACGGTGGCCGGTCGCTGACCACGCTGGAGCACCAGATCGAGGGTTGGGCCCGGGAGGGGCGGCTCGAACCGATCTTCTTCCAGACCAACCACGAGGGCGAGTTCGTCGAGTACCTGCACCGCGCGTCCGACCTCGCCGACGGCATCCTGATCAACGCCGGCGCCTGGACCCACTACAGCCGCGCGATCGCCGACGCCCTCGGCGTCACGGGCCTGCCCGCGGTCGAGGTCCACCTCTCCGACGTCGAGGCGCGCGAGGACTGGCGGCGGGTGTCGGTCTTCGACGGGCTGGTGGTCGCGAAGGTCTCCGGCAAGGGCGCCGACGGCTACCGGGAGGCGCTGGCCCTGCTGGCGCGCGAGCTCGGGGTGGCGGCCTGATGCGCGGCCGCGGCGACCGGCTGGAGGCGCTGCTCGCCGAGCGCGGCCTGGACCGGATGCTGGTCACCGACCTCACCAACGTCCGCTACCTGACCGGTTTCAGCGGCACCAACGGCGCCGTGATCTGCGGCCCCGGCGTGCGGATCTTCCTCACCGACTTCCGCTACACCGAGCGCGCCGCCGCCGAGGTCTCCGGGTGGGAGAGCGTGACGCTCTCCGGCGACTGGCTGGGCGGGATCGCCGAGCGCCTCGCCGGGAAGGTGGGCTTCGAGGACGACCACGTCTCGGTCCGCGCGCTGACCAAACTGCAGGAGAAGCTCGCCGAGGGCGTCGAGGCGGTCCCCGCGGGCGGCGCCGTGGAGGGACTGCGGCGGGTCAAGGACGCCGAGGAGCTGGCGGCGATCGCCGCCGCCTCCGAGCTCGCCGACACGGCGCTGCGCGAGACCGTCGCCGCGGGGATGGTCGGCAAGACGGAGCGCGCCGTCGCCGCCGCCTTCGAGGCGCGCCTGCGCGCCGCCGGCGCCGTGCCCTCCTTCGAGACGATCGTCGCCGCCGGTCCGAATGGCGCCCAGCCGCACGCCGAGCCGGGCGAGCGGGTGATCGGCAGGGGCGAGCTGGTCGTCTTCGACATGGGGGCGAAGCTCGACGGCTACTGCTCCGACGGCACCCGCACCTACGCGACCGGCGACCCCGGTGAGCGGGGACGGCGGGTCTACGAGACGGTGCTCGCCGCCCAGCGCGCGGCGCTCGCCGCGATCCGCCCCGGCGAGACCGGCGAAGACGTCGACAAGGCGGCCCGCAAGGTGATCGAGGAGGCTGGCCACGGCGAGCACTTCGGCCACGGCCTCGGCCACGGCGTCGGCCTCGACGTCCACGAGGGCCCGCGCCTCTCGCTGCGCTCCGACGACGTGCTGGCGGTGGACGAAGTCGTCACCGTCGAGCCCGGCATCTACCTGGCCGGCGACCTCGGGGTGCGGATCGAGGACCTGGTCGTCGTCACCGAGGACGGCATCCGCAACCTCAGCTCGCTGCCGAAGGAGCTGACCTACGTCGACTGACCCTCGCCGTCCGTTCCTTATGCCGGTATGCCGGCGATAAGGAACAGCGCCGTGGAGTGCCTCAGCGCAAGAGGTCGACCCCAGCCTTGATCCGCGAGCCGAACGCGGCGAGCAGCTCGATCGTCGACTGGACGTCGCGCAGGTCGACCATCTCGACCGGCGAGTGCATGTAGCGCAGCGGGATCGAGACGAGGCCGGCGGGGATGCCGGAGCGGGCGATCTGGATCGCGTCGGCATCGGTCCCCGTGCTGCGGCCGCTGGCGCTGATCGAGTACTCGATCCCCTCCGCCTCGGCGGTCTCGACCAGCAGCTCGAAGACGCGCGGCGAGAGGGTCGAGCCGCGGCCGATCGCCGGGCCGGAGCCGAGCGGGTGGGTGCCGATCTCCTTCTCGTCGACGCCGGGCGCGTCGGTGGCGTGGGTGACGTCGACGGCGATCGCGATGTCGGGGCGCAGCTCGAAGGCCGAGGTGCGGGCGCCGTAGAGGCCGATCTCCTCCTGGACGGCGGCGACCCCGGCCATCGAGCCGCCGGGGCCGGCGCCCGCCGCGCAGCGGCGGGTCGCTTCGAGCGCCACGTAGGCGCCGAGCCGGTTGTCCATCGACTTGGAGACGAGGCGCGAGCCCGCGACCTTCAGGGGCTCGGTGCGGATCACCACCGGGTCGCCGACCCGGACCATCGTCTCCGCCTCCTCGCGGTCGGCGGCGCCGATGTCGATGTGCATCGATTTCAGTTCGACGACCTTCTTGCGCTGGTCGGGCTCCAGCAGATGGATCGGTTTGCGGCCCGCGACGCCCGGCACGAGCCGGTCCCGGCCGCGCACCTCGACCCGCTGGCCGACCAGGATCTGCGGGTCCCAGCCGCCGATCGGCGCGAACCAGAGGAAGCCCTTCTCGTCGATGTGGGTGACGATCAACCCGATCTCGTCGATGTGGCCGACGATCGCGACCAGCGGCTCGGCCTCGCCGACCCGCGCGATCGTCGAGCCGATCCCGTCGTAGGAGAGCTCGGCGAACTCACCGGCGGCCCGCCGCCAGACCTCGGCCGCAGGACCCTCGTAGCCCGAGGGGGCGCCCGCCCGCAGCAGTTCGTCAAGGAGCGTCGGAACGTCGTTCGAAGTCGTCATAGCCCGGCAGTATGTCGAAGTCGTATCGCCGTCCAGCCCGGATCGTGGCGCTCCACGCCGCCGCGGCGCGCGCCGGCGCTCACGGTTGCTCCCGCGCGAGCAGCTCGGCCTCCGCCTCGGTGATGGTGTTGCGGGCGCGCAGCCGCTCGCGGCGCTCGTTGTAGCCGGCGTGCTCCCAGCCCACCAGCGCGACCAGCAGCGCGGTCGCGATCGCCAGGGTGAGCAGCGCCGGGGTCGCCGTCGCCGGGGGGATCAGCGCCAGGAGGATCGCGGTGACGATCAGTTTCTTGCGGTTCCAGGTGTGGACGTGGCGGTAGCGGAAGGCGACCAGCCCGAGCAGGTAGAGGGCGATCCCGCCGAGCAGCGCGAAGCCGGTCAGCCAGTTCAGGTGGGCGCCGGTGTGGGCGAGCACCGTCTTCAGCCCGAACGCGGCGACCACGATCCCGGCGACCAGGAGCAGGTGCAGGTAGGAGTAGGAGTCGCGGGCGAGGGCGTTCTGGACGCGGCCCGGCTCCGCCCGCGAGAGCCGGCGGGCGGAGACGAGCGCGACGACGTCGAAGTAGGTCCACCAGAGCGCCGCCGCGACGGCGACGCCGAGCACCGCACCGACGCCGATCCCGAGGTCGAGGTTGCCGGCCGCGCCGGTGCCGATCTCGACGATCGACTCGCCGAGGGCGATGATGATGATCAGCCCGTGGCGCTCGGCGAAGTGACCGGGGACGATCTGCCAGCCGGCGACGCCGAAGAAGTAGGGACCGCCGAGGTCGAGCGCCAGCGCCAGCACCCATAGCGAGGCCTGGGCGAGGCCGTCGAAGGCCGAGGCGGCGGCGAGCAGGGCGACCGCGATCGCGGTCGAGATGGCCAGGCCGCGCACCGAGCGGCGCAGGTCGGGGCTGTCGCGATCGGCGATCGTGAAGAGGGCGATGTGGGCGACGCGGAAGAAGCCGATCGCCAGCGCGAAGGCCAGGGCCAGGTCGCCGAAGGCCTCGGGCACGCAGATCGCCGCGATCAGCATCGAGGCCATCGCGAGGAAGAAGAAGAGGCGGACCGGCCCCGCCTCGGGGTCGATCACGCTGGTCAGCCAGGCGTATCCGACCCAGGCCCACCAGAGGACCCCGAGCGCCAGCAGACCCCGTCCGAGCCCGGCCCAGCTGGGGTGGTGGGACATCAGCGAGGTGCACTCGGTGATCGCGAGGACGAAGACCAGGTCGAAGAAGAGCTCCAGCGGCGTGACCCGCCCGCCTTCGCGGCGGGCGGCGCTCAGGCGCGGCGCGCGGAGGTGCGACCCGGGGCTTTCGCCGGCCGCCGCGGACGATGTGTCGGACACGGGGCCATCCTTGCAACTCGGCCGTCGGCCGACCGGGGCCCCGGCCCGCGGCTTCGAGCGCCGTCGGCGCCACGGGGGCGGCGGTGCGGCGAATCGTGACGTAGCGTTAGGGGATGCCGCCGCAGCCCACGGTCGCCCTGGTCACCGGCGCTTCCAGCGGGATCGGCGCCGCCACCGCCCGGCGCCTCGCCCGCGAGGCGGGCACCGAGCTGGTCCTCGTCGCCCGCCGCGAGGAGCGGCTCGCCGAGCTCGCCGCGGCGCTGCCCTGCCCGGCCACCTGGCTCGCCGTCGACCTGACCGATGCCGACGCGCCGGAGCGCGTCCGCGCCCACCTCGAGCGCCGGCACGGCCGCCTCGACCTCCTGGTCAACAACGCCGGCGCCGCCTGGCGCGGCACCTTCGGCGAGACCGGCTGGGCCAACGTCCACCGCCACATGGAGCTGAACTTCGATGCCGTGCTGCGCCTCACCGAAGCGCTCCTGCCGCTGCTGCGCCGCTCCGCCCCGAGCGCGATCGTCAACGTCGCCAGCACCGCGGGCCGGGTCAGCCGCGCCAATTCCGGCGCCTACTCGGCGAGCAAGTTCGCCTTGGTCGGCTGGACCGACGCGCTCCACCTCGAGGAGGCGCCGCACGGCGTCCACGTCGGCATGGTGCTGCCCGGCTTCGTGCCGACCGAGGGGTTTCCGCAGTCCGAGCTGCGCCGCAAGGCGCTCACCCGGCTGATCCTCTCGAGCCCCGAGAAGGTCGCCGAGGCGATCTTCGAGGTCGGCCCCGGCGGCAAGGCCGAGCGCTACGTGCCGCGTCCCTACGCGCTCGTCGGGGTGGCCCGCATCCTGGCCCCGCGCCTCGTCCGCCGCGTGCTCGGCGGCGGCTCCGCCGCGACCTTCGCCCCGGCCGCGTCCGAGCGCGGCGACTGAGCGGCGCGCGCCGCGGGATGCGGCCCGGTCCGCCGGCCCGCGGCCCGGCGGGAGGCGGGGGGAGATCATCTAGAGTCCCGCCCATGACGGTCAGCACCAATCAATTCCGCAACGGCAGCCACATCGAGATCGACGGCAAGGTCTGGAAGATCATCGAGTTCCAGCACGTCAAGCCGGGCAAGGGAGGCGCCTTCGTGCGGACCAAGCTGCGCCGCCTCGAGGACGGCGCGGTGATCGACAAAACCTTCCGGGCGGGCGAGAAGTTCCGCTCCGTGCGCACCGAATCGAAAAAGATGCAGTACCTCTACGACTCCGGCGACGCGGTCGTCTTCATGGACAGCCGCGATTTCGATCAGATCGAGATCCCCGCGGCGGCGCTGGGCGACGTGATGCAGTGGGTGCTGCCCAACTCCGAGGTCGAGGTGCTCTTCGTCGACGATCAGCCGAGCGACGTGCAGGTGCCGAGCGCGGTCGAGATGAAGGTCACCCAGACCGACCCGGGCCTGAAAGGTGACACCGCCTCCGGGGGCGGCAACAAGCCCGCCACGCTCGAGTCCGGCGCCGTGGTCCAGGTGCCCCTCTTCATCGAGGAGGGCGAGACGGTGCGCGTCGACACTCGCAGCGGCGAATACGTCTCCCGCGCGTAGGCGGCGGGGCGCTCGCCGCTGCGCTGTCCAGTTCGACCACGCCACGTTGTGGCGAATCCGCGCTGCACGTCTTTGGGCCCCTATGGGGGACCAAATCCGTGCAGCGGGGTCCGGGTCTCCGGGGTGGGGACCAAATCCGTGCAGCGCCAACTCGATCCGGGCGCGCCGCCTGAGAGAATGTCGCGATGCGCCGCTCCGACCAACGCCGTGACGCCGTCTTCGCCAGCTACCAGCGCGACGTCACCGGCCGTCCGCTCGCCGAGCTGCTGGTCGACGCCAAACCGTTGACCCGCGAGCTCGCGGAGGGGGTGGACGCCAACCGCGAAGAGCTCGACGAGACGATCGCCGAGCACCTGCGGGGCGGCTGGACCGTCGACCGCATCGCGCCGCTCGACCTCAACGTGATGCGGGTCGCCCTGCTGGAGATCGAGGAGGGGGACACCCCTTATGAGGTGGCAATCGACGAGGCCGTGGAGATCGCCAAGGAGTACTGCGGCGCCGACGCGCCCTCCTTCGTCAACGGCGTGCTCGGGGCGATCGTCCGCGAGCGCGAGCCGGCCGGATGACCCGCCTGCGCGAGATCGCCGAGCGCCTGCGCGAGATCGCCGCCGAGCTGGAGGGCCCCGACGAGCTCGCCGAGGGCCGCGCCGCGACGCTCGCGGCCGAGGCGGGCGAGCTCTCTGCCGAGGCGGTCGAGGAGACCAACCGGCGGGCGCGCGAGGCAGCCGCCGCCGACCGTGAGTAGCTACCCCGAGGACCTGCGCGACCTGGTCGACGCCGCGCTCGCCGACCTGCGCTTCTCGCCCGCGCCGCGCACCGCCGGCCTGGAGGAGGCGATGCGCTACTCGCTGCTGGCGGGCGGCAAGCGCGTCCGTCCGGTCCTCGCGCTGGCCACCGCGCGGGCGCTCGGCTCCCCGCCGGAGCGCTTCCTGCCGGTCGCCTGCGCGATCGAGCTGATCCACACCTACTCGCTGATCCACGACGACCTGCCGGCGATGGACGACGACGACCTGCGCCGCGGCAAGCCGACCTCCCACAAGCGCTTCGGCGAGGACGTCGCGATCCTCGCCGGCGACGGGCTCTTCGCCGAGGCGGTCCGTCTCTTCTGCGAGCAGCCGGGCGACCCCGCCCGGGTCCTGGCGGCGCTGCGCGAGCTGGCCGCCGCGACCGGGGTCGACGGGATGGTCGGCGGCCAGTACGTCGACGTCACCGGCGCCGAGCTCGATGCCGCCGGCCTGCGCGAGCTGCACGCCCTGAAGACCGGCCGGCTGATCTCGGCCAGCGTCTGCGTGGTCCCGATCCTGGAGGGAACCGGCGAAAGTGAGACAATCACCTATCGCCGTTTCGCCGACGAGCTGGGGGTGCTCTTCCAGATCGTCGACGACATCCTCGACGTGACCGAGAGCGACGAGCGGCTCGGCAAGCCACATGGAAGCGACGAGAGACATGGCAAACTCACGTACGTCAGCCTTTTCGGCCTGGAGCGGGCGCGCCGGCTCGCGGCCGAGTCCCATGCCAAGGCGACCGCGACGCTCGCCGAGGCGGGGGGCGACACCGGCGATCTGAGGCGGATCGCCGACTACATCTTCACCCGACACGAATGAGCGACAACCCCGAACAGAACGGCAGCGGCGCCGATCAGGGCACACCGCTGCTCGACCAGATCGCCGGCCCCGAGGACCTCCACGGCCTCGACGACGACCAGCTGCAGCAGGTCGCGCAGGAGATGCGCGCCTACATCATCGACACGATCGGCCAGATCGGCGGCCACTTCGGTGCCAACCTCGGCACCTGCGAGCTGGCCGTCGCGCTGCACAGCCTGCTCGACAGCCCGCGCGACAAGGTTCTCTGGGACGTCGGACATCAGTCCTACCCGCACAAGATCCTCACCGGCCGGCGCGAGCAGCTGGCGACGATCCGCCAGTACGAGGGCCTCGCCCCGTTCTGCTCGATCGCCGAGTCCGAGCACGACATCATGGGCGCCGGCCACGCCTCGACCTCGATCGGCTACGCGGTCGGCCTCAAGGAGGCGATGCGCAAGGGGATCGGCGTCGACGGGCGGGTCGCCGCGGTGATCGGCGACGGGGCGCTGACCGGCGGCGTCGCCTACGAGGCACTGCACGCGGCGGGCGGCCTGCAGACGCCGATCGTCATCGTCCTCAACGACAACGGGATGTCGATCTCGCCGAACGTCGGCGCCCTTTCGCGCTACTTCAACCGCATCCGCCTCAACCCGCGGCTCTACCACGCCCGCGAGGACATCGAGGACCGGCTGACCAAGCTGCCGCTCGGGGTGGGGCGGCGGATCGAGCGCCTCGGTCCGGAGATCAAGGCGGCGATCAAGGCCTACTGGGCCCCGGGGCTGTTCTTCGAGGAGCTCGACCTCGCCTACATGGGGGTCATCGACGGCCACGACGTCGGCGCGCTCCGCCACGCGTTCGTCGAGGCCTTCGAAGCCGAACGGCCGGTGGTCGTCCACATCCACACCGTCAAGGGCAAGGGCTTCGCGCCCGCCGAAGAGAACGGCCTCGCCTCGATGGAGGAGTGGCACGCGGCGAAGCCCAACTCGATCGTCAACGGCCTGCCGACAGCCAAGGAAAAGCCCGTCCCGGTCCAGGAAACCGATTCGCCGGAGGGGATCGAGCGGCTCGAGAAGCCGCCCGCGCCGGGCTCGCCGCCGCAGTACACCAAGGTCTTCGCGGGGGCGCTGGTCGCCGAGGCCGAACGCGACGAGCGGGTGATCGGGATCACCGCGGCGATGGCGGGGGGGACGGGCCTGCAGAAGCTCGCCGACGAGCTCCCCGCGCAGTACTACGACGTCGGCATCGCCGAGCAGAACGCCGTGCTGCTGGCCTCCGGGCTGGCCCTGCAGGGCGCCAAGCCGGTCTGCGCGATCTACTCGACCTTCCTGCAGCGGGCCTTCGACCAGATCGTCCACGACGTCTGCCTGCAGGAGCTCGACGTCACCTTCGCGATGGACCGGGCCGGGCTGGTCGGCGACGACGGCCCCACCCACCACGGCGCCTTCGACATCTCCTACTTCCGGCCGATCCCGAACGTGGTGCTGATGGCGCCGCGCGACGAGGCGATGCTGGTCCACATGCTGCACACCGCGATCGCCCACGACGGGCCGGCGGCGCTGCGCTACCCGCGCGGCGCGGCGGAGGGAGTGCCGCTGCCCGCGGCGCCGGAGCTGCTGCCGATCGGCAAGGGCGAGGTGCTGGCCGAGGGCCGCGGCGTGGCGCTGCTCGGCTACGGCTACGGGGTGACGGTGGCGCTGGAGGCGGCGGCGATCCTCGCCGACCACGGCATCCAGGCGACCGTCGCCGATGCCCGCTTCGCCAAGCCGCTGGACGGCGAGCTGGCGAGCGCGCTGGCGCGCGACCACGACCTGCTGGTGACGATCGAGGAGAACGTCCTGCCGGGCGGCTTCGGGGCGGCGGTGCTGGAGCACCTGGAGGATGCCTTCGCCGCCGGGCCGGGGGAGCGGGCGCGGGTGCTGCGCATGGGCCTGCCCGACTCCTACGTCACCCACGGCAAGCCGGACCTGCTGCGCGCCGAGGTGGGCCTGACCGGTCAATCGGTCGCCGACCGGGTGCTGGCGGCGACGCCTTCCGCGCAGCCCGTCGCCCGCTGAGCGGACCGGCTCGCCCGCCGGAAGGTCCGCTCGCCGGGCGTTCAGGGCCTAGTCAAAACTGGGGATTGCGCGTTTTGAAGCAATCCAATAGGTTGACGGATGTCTCTCCGGTGAAAGGAAGAAGCGCCTGCAACAGGGAAGCTTCTGGGGGATCACCACAGGGAGGAGAGATGCGCATCTCAATATGTGTGGGTCCGTTTGGGGAAGCGGACTTCTCACCACCCGGGACCACCAAGCGGCCCGGGTGGTGAGGCGCGTCCGCGCCCGGAGGCGCCGCCGGCGCCGCGGCGCCGGCTACCGGTCGTGGCGCGGCTCCTCGGCGAGGATCGCGTAGACCCTGCGGCGCGTCTCGTCGAGCAGCTCGGTGACCTGGCGGCGCTGGTCCTCGTCGCCCGCCTGACCGACCTGGCGAACGGCGGCGAAGAGTTTGCCGACCGACTCGCGCAGCTGCATGTGGCCGGAGGGCGCGCCGGCGCGGACGGCGTCCCAGGGGGTGACGTCGCCGGACTTCTCCTCCCGCTCGGCGCGGCCCGCGTCGGTGAGGCTGAAGCGGCGCTTGCCGTCGGAGTCCTCGCCGCGGATCAGATCCTCGTCGTCGAGCATCTGCAGCGTGGGGTAGATCGAGCCGGCGCTCGGGGTCCAGGCGCCCCCGCTGCGTTCCTCGATCTCCTTGATCATCTCGTAGCCGTGCATGGGGCGGTCGGCGAGCAGGGCGAGGACGGCGGCGCGAACGTCGCCGCGCCGCGCCCGTGGCCCGCCGCGTCCGCGCCCGGGGCCGCCGAAACCGCGGCTGCGCGCGAAGTCCTCTCGGGCGTGGTGACCGTGGGGGTGCGGGTGCCGATGTGAGGGCCTGCTGTACATGTGACTTACCTTTCTATCGGGAGCTAACGCGATATATCGTAATAGGCCGCGACGATATGTCAACCGCTCTGCGTTGCGTCCGCGGCTCTCCGCGGAGGGGGCGGAGCTCCGTGAGCGCCGCGGGGACGCGCGCATCCGCGGCCCCGCGGGCGCCCCGGAGGGTGTGGGCGAGTCGCGGTGGGGTAGGTTGCGCCCATGAAGATTCTTTTCGCGCCGATCGGCATCGCGGCTGGCCTGGCGGCCGGCTTCGCCGCCCAGAAGGCCTTCGAGAAAGCCTGGGCCGTGATCGACGACGAGGAGCCGCCGGAGCCCGACGTGCGCGGCGTCCCGGCCGGGAAACTGCTCGTCGCCCTGGCGGTCGAGGGCGCCATCTTCCGCATCACCAAAGGCTTCGTCGACCACCAGGTCCGCGTCGCCTTCGCCGGCGCCACCGGCCGCTGGCCCGGCGAGGATCCGGCCGCCGAAGACGACTAGGAGGGCCGGCCGCGCGCAGCGCGTTCGCGGTTATCGACGCCTGCTGTGGCCAGGTGCGAACTCCCGCCTGGGGCCCTGAAAGGGAAAAGGCGCCCCTCCGGGGCAGGAGGGGCGCCTTCAGGGAACTGCAGGGGGAGTGCCGCTTGATTACCCTCCTTTGCCTCCCTAAAACCGGGTAACCACGCTGGACTGGTATGAAGGGGCCGATGCCAAGCTTCGCCGTGACCACCGCCCTGCCCGGACGCGCCCCCGCGATGCTCGTCGAGGCGGGGGAGGTGCGCGCCGGCCCGGGCGCCGAGCGCCTGCCGCGCGAGGAGCTTCTGGCGCTGGTCGGCGGTGCCGACGTCGCCGTGACGATGCTCTACGACCGCGTCGACGCGGAGCTTCTCGACGCCGCCGGTCCCGACCTGCGCGGTGTCTGCAACGCCGCGGTCGGCTTCGACAACATCGACCTCGCCGCCTGCGCGCGGCGCGGCATCGTGGTCACCAACACCCCCGGGGTGCTCGACGACGCGACCGGCGACCTCGCCTTCGCCCTGGTCCTCGCCGCGCGGCGCCGGCTCGGCGAGGCCGAGCGGCTGGTCCGCGCGGGTCGGCCCTGGCGGTGGGGGATGGGCTTCATGCTCGGCCACGACCTGCGCGGCGGGCGCCTCGGGATCGTCGGGCTCGGCGGGATCGGCGCCCGCGTCGCCGAGCGCGGCCGCGGCTTCGGCATGGAGATCGCCTACCACGGGCGGCGCGAGTCGCCCCGCGCCGCGGCGCTCGAGGCCACCCGCCTCGACCTCGACGAGCTGCTGGCGACCAGCGACGTGGTCAGCCTCCACACGCCGCTGACGCCGGAGACCGAGCGGCTGATCGGCGCCCGCGAGCTCGCCCTGATGAAGCCGACCGCGACCCTTGTCAACACCGCCCGCGGGGCGGTCGTCGACGAAGCGGCGCTCGCCGCGGCGCTGCGCGAGGGCCGGATCGCCGGGGCGGGCCTCGACGTCTTCGAGCACGAGCCGCGCATCCACCCCGAGCTGCTCGAGCTGGAGAACGTGGTGCTGCTTCCGCACATCGGCTCGGCGACGGTGGAGACCCGCGCCGCGATGGCCGAGCTGGCGGCCCGCAACGCGATCGCGATCGCCTGCGGCGAGACGCCGCCGACCCCGGTCCCACTTCCCGCGCTCGATTAGCCCACGGCGCTCCCGTCCCCCCCCCCCCCCCTCACCCTCCTCACCCTCCTCACCCTCCTCACCCTCCTCACCCTCCTCACCCTCCTCACCCTCCTCACCCTCCTCACCCTCCTCACCCTCCTCACCCTCCTCACCCTCCTCACCCTCCTCGACCCAGCGCACGAGGGCGCGGAGGACGCCCTCGCAGCGGCGCGAGATCCGCTCGTCGGTCAACCCGGCGACCGCGGCGCCGGCGATCTGCAGCTCGGTCAGCGTGTGCGGCTCCCCGGCGCGCCCCTCCTGGCCGAGCCGCACGAGCCAGCGCCGTGCCGCCGCCTCGAAGCGCCGGTCGTCCGCGCGCGCCAGCAGGACCAGCAGCTCCAGCGCGCAGTGCAGGCTGACCTGGCCGCCGCGGGACATCTCGCGCGCCGCCCGCGCGGCCGCCTCGAGGTCACCCCGCTGCACCGCCGCGTTGAAGCGTCCCAGGGATTCCGAATGGCCGGCCACGAACATATGTTCGCACCGACCGCAAGCCACGCGGCATGCAGTCGGCGCCGACGGCGGCCTGCCGGAGCGCGGCGCGGTAGAACTGCGGCCGGCCGACCATGAGAGGAGAGCGATGACCACGCAGGCAGACTTCACCGAGGAGGAGTGGGACACGGTCCTCGAGGGCCCGACCAGCGCCGGGATGATCGTCGCCACCGCCGAGCGCGGCGGCACCTTCCGCGAGGTCTTCGCGATGGCCAAGGCCTACGCCGAGGCGCGCCAGGAGCACGGCGCCTCCGAGCTGCTCGACGCGATCGTCTCCCACCGCCCGGAGACCGACCGCGGCAGGGCCCACTCCCCCGAGGAGATGCGCGAGCACGGTCTGGGGGTGATCCGCGCCGCGGTCGCCCTGGTCGCCGAGAAGGGCACCGCGGCGGAGCTCGGCGATTACCGCCTCTTCGTCGTCTCGCTGGCCAGGAGGGTCGCCGCCGCGAAGCGGGAGAAGGGCGCGGAGGACGGCGTCAGCCCGGCCGAGGCGGAGGCGATCTCGGCGATCGAAGCGGCTCTCGGCGTCGAGTCCGATGAAGCCTGAGGTCCTCCGCGACAAGGGCTACCGCAAGGAGCTCCGCCGCCTGCAGGTCGAGCTGGTCCGCCTGCAGGAATGGATCGTCCACGAGGGGCTGAAAGTCGTCGTCCTCTTCGAGGGGCGCGACACCGCGGGCAAGGGCGGGACGATCCAGCGGATCACCGAAAAGACCAATCCGCGGGTCATCCGCAACGTCGCCCTCGGCATGCCGAGCGACCGGGAGCGCACCCAGTGGTATTTCCAGCGCTACGTCGCCCAGCTCCCCGCGGCCGGCGAGATGGTCCTCTTCGACCGCTCCTGGTACAACCGCGCCGGCGTCGAGCGGGTGATGGGGTTCTGCACGATCGAGGAGTACGAGGAGTTCCTGCACTCCTGCCCCCGCTTCGAGCGGATCATCCAGCGCTCCGGGATCATCCTGATCAAGTACTGGCTCTCGGTCTCTGACGAGGAGCAGGAGCGCCGCTTCCGGGCCCGCCTCGAAGATCCGCTGAAGCGGTGGAAGCTGAGCCCGGTCGACCTCGAGGCGCGCGCCCGCTGGGTCGACTACGCCGAGGCCAAGGACGAGATGTTCGCCCACACCGACACCGAGGACTCACCTTGGTTCGTGGTCGAGGGCGACGACAAGCGCTCCACCCGCCTGAACCTGATCAGCCACCTGCTCGAACAGATCCCCTACCGGCGGATCGACGCGGAGGAGGTGACCATGCCGCCGCGCCAGGAGCGGCCCTACCGGCGGCCGCCTAGGTCGACCGAAAAACAGGTGCCGGAACGGTTTCGCGTGGTCTAGCGGGGGGCGGTTCGGGGTGCGGCTCGCGGCGCGGGCTCGGCTGCGGCCGGGCCTCGCCGCCGTGCGGGCCGCGGCGCCGGGGCCCGCGGCGCGGATCGCCGGGCTCGGGCTCCCGCGGCGGCTGCGCGGCCACCGTCTCCTCGGGCGGGCCCTCCGCCTCGGGCTGCTTCTGCGCCCACCAGACGAAGGCGAGCAGGCCGAAGATCGGGATCTTCATCGCGAGGATGATCAAGATGACCGGTAGCACTCCCATGCCGTCAGTCTAGGTACCCGACCGGGACGTTGCGAAAGCCGCGTTCGTACTTTTGCGTCCCATACGAGCAAAAGTACGAACGCACCGGTCGGCGCCGGCTAGGCCGGGCGCGCGCGCCGTTCGAGCGCCGCGACCACCCGCAGGGCCAGCACCAGCAGGACGATGGCCACCGCCGAGCCGATCAACCAGGCGCCCACCATCGCCCCGGTCGGGGAGGCAATTTCGAAGAATTCGCGGGCGATCGGCACCGCGCAGGCGCCGAAGAAGAGCAGCGCCATCGTCACGCAGAGCGCCCCGACCACGAAGCGTCGCCTGCCCGGCTCGTCCTCCAGGGCGAAGACGATCGCCAGTCCCGAGACGACCACGGTGGCGGCGGTGGCGCTGCGCGCCCCGGTGAGGCCGGTGTCGAACCCGTGGCGGGCGAGCAGGTAGGTGGTGAGGATGCCGAGGCCGGTGGCGAGGCCGGCCGGGATCGAGAAGCGCGCGATCGCCCGCAGGAAGCCCTCCGGGCGCCATGGGCCGGACGACGGGGCGAGCGCCAGCAGGAACGCGGGGATGCCGATCGTGAAGGTCGAGGTGAGGGTGAATTGGCGCGGCAGCATCGGGAAGACGCCGCTCGGGATCGCGATCACCAGAACGAGGAAGGCGGTGAAGATCGCCTTGCTGACGAACAGCCGCGCGACCCGCTGGATGTTGCGCAGGATCTGGCGCCCTTCGCCGACCATCGGCGGCACCTCGCCGAACTCGCCGGAGACGAGCACCAGGTCCGACACCGAGCGCGCCATCTGCGTGCCGCTCCCCTGGGCGATCGCCAGCCGCGCCAGCTTCAGCGCCGGGACGTCGTTGACGCCGTCGCCGAGCATGCCGACGTATTCGCCGCCCTCGCTCAGCACCCGCACCACCCGCGCCTTGTCCTCCGGGGAGATCCGGCCGATCGCCGGCGCCGCCCGCACCGCGGCGAGCAGCTCGGCGTCGTCGGCGGGCAGCGCGCCGCCGTCGAGCGCCGGGCCGCTCGCCTCGACCCCGAGGTCGCGGGCGATCGCTCCGACGGTCGCCGGGTTGTCGCCGGAGAGGATCTTCAGCGCAACGTCCTCGCGGGCGAAGAAGGAGATCGTCTCGCGGGCCTCGGCGCGCAGCTCCTCGGCGAGGACGACGACGCCGAGCGGGCGCAGCGGCTCGGTCAGCTCCACGTCCGGCACCGGCTCGGGCAGCGCCGCCCCGTAGGAGGCGAGGGCGAGCACGCGCCGCCCGGCCGCCGCCTCGCCCGCCGCCCGCTCGCGCAGCGCCGCGTCGGTCGTCGTCCCGTCGAGCAGCGCCTCCGGCGCGCCCAGCACCAGCCGCCGCCCGCTCAGCTCGAGCGCGCTCCAGCGCCGCCGCGAGGAGAAGGGGATCGTCGCGGTGGGCTCTGCCGTCGCGCCGCGGTCGCCGAGGCGCGCCGCGTGGATCGCCTCCAGGGTCGAGTTGCGGGTCGGCGCGGCCGCCGCGTAGGCGCCCAGGTCGCGCGCCAGCCCGGCTTCCTCGACCTCCGCCGCGGGGATCAGCTCGACCACCCGCAGCGAGGCCCCGGTCAGCGTGCCGGTCTTGTCGGTGCACATCACCGAGACCGAGGCGAGCGACTCGATCGCGTTCAGCTGCTGGGCGAGGATCCCGTGACGGGCCATCTTCGCGGCGGTCACCGCGGCGGTCAGCGAGACCAGCAGGATCAGCCCCTCGGGGACGATGTTGACGATCCCCGCGGTGAGCGTCTCGACCGCGTCGGCCTGGCTGACGTTGCGCAGCGCCAGGGACACCCCGAGCCCGACCCCGAGCGGCACCATCGTCCCGACCATCACGATCAGCAGCCGGTCCATCGCCTTCTCCAGCGGCGAGCGGGGGTGGCGGAAGGCGCGCGCGGTGGCGGTCAGCTCGGCCGCGCGGCTCTCGGCGCCGACCGCGGTCGCCTCGAAGTCGCCCTCGCCCTCGACCGCGAAGGTGCCGGAGAAGACCCGCTCGCCGACCCGCCGCAGCACCGGCTCGGACTCGCCGGTCAGGTCGGACTCGTCGAGCGCCAGGCCGTCGGCGCGGACCAGCTCGCCGTCGGCGGGGACCTGGTCGCCGGCGGCCACCCGCACCAGGTCGCCGACCACCACCTCCTCGAGCGGCACCTGGCGCGGCTCTCCGTCGCGGACCACGGTCGCCTTCGCCACCACCAGCGCCGCGAGCCTGTCGAGGGCGCGCTTGGCGCGCACCTCCTGGAAGGTCCCGATCGCGGTGTTGGCGACCAGGATGCCGAGGAAGAGCGCGTCCCTCGGGTTGCCGAAGACCAGGGTCGCGGCGCCGAACCCGGCGAGGATCAGGTTGAAGACCGTGAAGGTGTTGGCGATCGCGATCGAGAGGTAGGAGCGGCTCGTCGCCTGCTTGTGGGGCGGGCCGGCCTCGCGCAGGCGCCGTGCCGCCTCTGCCTCGCTCAGCCCCGTGACGGTCGCGGTCTCCATGCGCCGCGAACCTTCCTGAAATTCCTTCCTTCGGCTAGATGCACCGAAGCACCCCGACGCTTGTCACCCAGAGGGTTACAAGCGTCGGGGGTTCGCGGGTGGCTTCGGAGGAGGACGCGGTGAAGGTCCGCGCCCGCCGTCTTATCCCGCCGGGGTGGCGGGGCGTTCGGCGAGCTTCACGCTCACCGTCGCGGTCTTTTCGCCCCGGATCACGGTCAGTTCGACCGTTTCACCGGCGTGGGCGTTCTCGATCCTTTCGACCAGCGCTTCGGTCCCGGCGATCGCTTCGCCGTCGACGGCGGTGATGATGTCGCCGCCAAGGCCGAATTCCTGGCCGGAGACGCTCGCCGCAGTGGTCGCTCCCTGGATGCCGGCGGCCGCTGCCGGGCCGCCTTCCTCGACCTGCTGCACGAGGACGCCTTCTTCGACCGGCAGGTTGAACGCGCGGGCCAGTTCGGGGGTGATCGTGGCGCCGCTGATCCCCAGGTAGCCGTGTTCGGACGCGGTGCCGGACTCCAACCTGGCGATCTGTTCCTTGGCGGTGTTGATCGGGATCGCGAAGCCGATGCCGACGTTGCCGTCGGAGCCTTCGCCGCCGGTGTAGATCTGCGAGTTGATGCCGACCACTTCGCCCGCCGCGTTGATCAGCGGCCCGCCCGAGTTGCCCGGGTTGATCGCCGCGTCGGTCTGGATGACGTTGTCGATCGTCACCCCGTCGGGGGCCTGGATTTCACGCTGCAGGGCGGAGACGATGCCGCTGGTCACGGTCCGCTGCAGGTCGAACGGGTTGCCGATCGCGACCACCGCGTCGCCGACTTCCAGCTTCGAGGAGTCGCCCAGCTTCAGCGGGTGGAGCTTGGCGGCGGGCGCTTCGACCTTCAGCAGCGCCAGGTCGGAGTTCGGTTCGGTGCCGACCACGGTCGCCGGGTACATCTGGCCTTCCGATTCGAGCGAGACGGTGACTTCGCTCGCCCCTTCGATCACGTGGTTGTTGGTGAGCACGTGGCCTTCGGAGTCGAGCACGATGCCGGATCCCGAGGCGACGCCCTGGGCCTCCTTGGATTCGATGAAGGCAACGCCGCCCGCGTCGGCCTTGTAGATCTGGTTGACGGAGTTGCCGCCTTCGTCGGTGGTGACGGCCGCCGCCGGGGTGGTGCCGGAAGCCGTGACGACTTCACGGGTCGTGGTGGAACCGCCACCGGTCGACACGAGCCCGGTCGCGACCGCGAGCAGGCCGAAGACGGCGACGATCGCCCCGCCCAGCAGGGCGGAGCCGAACGGGTGACTTCTCTTTTGCTTGGGCATGGGAGGCAGGTTGGCGCCCGCCGCTCGGCGCGCCCTAAACGACCGTGAACTTCTTCCTAAAGAGTCGCCAAGCCCTTCCTAAAGAGGTGAGCCGCGCGCCCTGTCGGGCCGCCGATTTGACGGAGTTAGCTTCGGTCCCTAATCTTTCGGGACCAAACTTCACCGCAAGCACCAAGGAGCGCATGACCGACCGCATAGAGCCATACGTCTGGAAGATCGCCGGGGTGGTGATCCTCGGGATGACGATGTCGATCCTCGACACCACCATCGTCAACGTCGCCATCGACACCCTCGGCCGCGAGCTGCACAGCACGCTCGCCCAGATCCAGTGGGTGGCGACCGGGTACCTGCTGGCGCTCGCCGCGGTGATTCCCTTGACCGGCTGGGCGGCGCGGCGCTTCGGCGCCAAACGCGTCTACCTCGCCTCGATCGGTCTCTTCACGCTCGGCTCGGCGCTTTGCGGGCTGGCCGAAACGAGCACCTCGCTGATCCTCTTCCGCGTTCTGCAGGGCGTCGGCGGCGGGATGATCATGCCGGTGTCCCAGATGATCATGGCCGAGGTCGCCGGCCCGAAGCGGATGGGCCGGGTGATGGGCATCGTGGTGATGCCGGCGATGCTGGCGCCGATCCTGGGTCCGGTGGTGGGCGGCCTGATCCTGCAGAACCTGCACTGGTCCTGGATCTTCTTCGTCAACGTCCCGATCGGGGTCGTCGCCGGGATCCTCGGCTGGCGGATGCTTCCCGATTCCGACCTCGGCGAGGCGGGGCGGCTCGACTGGCTCGGCCTGGCGCTGCTCGCCACCAGCATGCCGCTGATCGTCTACGGCCTCTCCGAGATCGCCACCAAGGAAAGCTTCGCCGCGCCCACGGTGGTCTGGCCGATCCTCGGCGGCCTGCTGCTCACCGTCATCTTCGGCCGGCACGCGCTGCGCGCCCGACGGCCGCTGCTCGACGTGCGCCTCTACGCCAATCGGGTCTTCGCGGCGGCCTCGCTGACCACGTTCGGCCTCGGCGCGGCGCTGTTCGGGGCGATGATCCTGATCCCGCTCTACTACCAGCAGGTGCGCGGCGAGAGCGTCATCGTGACCGGTCTGCTGACCGGGCCGCAGGGCCTCGGGATGCTGCTGGTCGCCCCTTGGGTGGCCCGCATGACCGATCGCTTCGGCGGCGGCCGGGTGGCCGTGGTCGGCGTCTCCGTCCTGACGCTCAGCTCGCTGCCGCTCGCCTTCATCGGCGCCGACACCTCGATCGCCTTCATCTCGCTGCTCCTCCTGGTCCGCGGGGTCGGCATCGGCCTCTCCTTCATCCCGACCACGACCGTCGCCTTCGCCGCCCTGCGCACCGATCAGCTCTCCGACGCGACTCCCCAGATGAACGTCTTGCAGCGGGTCGGCGGCGCGATCGGCACGGCGGTCCTCGCCGTCGTCCTGCAGCGGGCCGCCGCCGGCGCCCAGACGACGGCCGAGCTGGCCGGGTCGTTCGGCACCGCCTTCTGGTGGGCGCTGGGGATCTGCGCGGCGTCGCTGATCCCGGTCCTCTTCCTGCTGCGGGCCGAGGGCCCGATCGGGGAAGACCCGATCGCCGCCGTCGAGGCGGCGGAGGAGTTCGTGGAGCCGCTCGGTGCCTGAGCCGGAGCGCCAGTCCACCGGGGTAGACACCGGCGTCGCCACGCCGGCCGCGGACCCGGCGCGCGAGGAGGCGGTGCGCGAGCTTGGCATCGCCTTCCGGCACGCCTTCCGCAGCCTGCGCAGCCTGCGGGGCCGCGACACCCACCGCGAGGACGACATCGGCCACGCCCAGCTCGAGCTGCTGGTCGAGCTGTACGGGCGCGGGCCGCTGCACGCCGGCGAGCTGGCCGACGCCGTCGGGGTGAGCGCCGCGACCGTCTCCGGGATGCTCGACCGGCTCTGCGAGGCCGACCTGGTCGGGCGTTCGCGCTCGGAGGCCGACCGCCGCGTCGTCGACGTCAGGCTTACCCGTCGCGGCCGCCGCAAGGTGGAGGCCCGCAAGGCGGTCTGGCAGAGACGCTGGCAGGAGGCGATGGAGGGGCTTGACGACGAGGAGCTGCGCACCGCGACCCGCGTCCTCGGGCGGATCGGCGGGATCTTCGCCGAGCGCGACGCCTGAGTGGCGAGCGCGACGTCTGAACGGGCGCCCGGTAGCCTGCCGCCGATGGCGTTGGGCGAGGCCGACGAGCGGCGGGTCGAAGCGCGGGTGGCCGAGATGGTCGCCGAGCTGCGCGCCCGACCGACCCAGGAGAAAGAGGACAAGCTGGGCCTCGAGCTGGCGCTGCTGCCCGAGGAGGAGCGCGCCTTCGTGCCGACCGCGCTGCTGCGCCTCGTCGCGGCCGAGCGGGAGGGCTGAGGTGGGCGGCGCCGGGCGCGTCGGCTGAGCGCGAGGGCGGCCGGCAGCGGCCGCGCCGCACCGCGCAGGCCCCGCTACGACGACGCCCCGCGCGGGGCGGGGCGTCGGGATAGCCGGACGGGACTCGAAACCGTCCGACCGCTTGTATACTAGTATTTCGCCAATGGCCGAGCCGATTCCGATCAGGGGGAGCGATGCTCCCGAGGGCCGGCGCCGCCCGGGCCGGGCCCCTGCCGGGCCCTACCTGTACGCCGCCCTCCGCGACCAGATCGTTCGCGCCGAGCTGGCGCCCGGCGAACGCCTCTCGGAGGCCGAGCTGGGCGAGCGCCTCGGCGTCAGCCGCACCCCGATCCGCGAGGCGCTGGGCCGCCTGCGCGACGACCGCCTGGTCGAGGTCCGGCCCCAGATCGGCACCTTCGTCGCCCGGATCAGCCCGCAGTCCGTGTCCGACGCGCAGTTCATCCGCGAGGCGCTCGAGTGCACCGCGGTGCGGGTCGCCGCCGAACTGGCCGACGAAGAGTCGATGGCCCAACTGGTGGAAAACCTGCGCGCCCAGGAGCGGGCGACCGAGCGCTTCGACTTCGACTCCTGGCAGCTGCTCGACGACACCTTCCACCGCAACCTCTGCGACCTCAGCGGCCACCCGGCGGTCTGGCCGGTCAACGAGCGGGCCAAGTCCCACCTCAACCGCCTGCGTCGCCTCAGCCTCTCGATGCCCGACTACCTGCCGACCATGGTCGAGGATCATCGGGCGGTCGCCGACGCGGTCGCCAGCCATGACCCCGACGCGGCCGAGGAAGCCCTGCGCGAGCACCTGCGGGCGGTCCTGCGGGAGGTCCCCCGGATCCGCGAACAACACCCCGACTACTTCGAGGAGCCCTGATGGCGACGATCGATTCGACCGCAGCCTCCGTCGACCCCGAGGTCGGCCACCTCTACGAGCGCTACCGCACGATGTTCCTGATCCGCCGCTTCGAGGAAGCGGCCGAGCGCCAGTACAAGGCGGCGCGGATCGGTGGCTACTGCCACCTCTCCTCGGGGCAGGAGGCGACGACGGTCGGCGCGGTGGCGGCGCTCGAGGCCGACGACCTGCTGGTCACCGGCTACCGCTGCCACGGCTTCGCGCTCGCCCGCGGCGTGCCGGCCGAGTCGGTGATGGCGGAGCTCTTCGGCCGCGCCCACGGCTGCGCGCACGGCCGCGGCGGCTCGATGCACCTGCTCGACGTCTCGCGCGGCTACTACGGCGGCTGGGGGATCGTCGGCGGTCAGCTGCCGATCGCGACCGGGATGGCGCTCTCGCTGGTCCGCCGCGGCGCCCCGCAGGCGGTCCTCTGCGAGCTCGGCGACGGCGCCGTCAACATGGGCGCCTGGCACGAGTCGCTGAACCTGGCGGCGGTCTGGGGCCTGCCGGTCGTCTTCCTGGTCGTCAACAACCTCTACGGGATGGGGACGGCGGTCGAGCGGGCCTCCGCCGAGCCGGAGGTCTTCCGGCGCGCCGGCGCCTACCGGATGGCCGGCGAGCGGGTCGACGGGGACGACCTCGAGGAGGTCGAGGCGGCGACCGCGCGCCTGCTCCGCGCGGCGCGCGAGGAGCGCCGCCCGGCGGTGCTCGAGGCGCTCACCTACCGCTACCGCGGCCACTCGGTGGCCGACGCGGGGCTCGCCTACCGAACCCGCGAGGAGATCGAGGAGCATCGCCGCGTCGACCCGCTGACCCGTACCCGCGCGCGGCTGGAGGAGCGCGGCGTCCCGGCCGAGGGGCTGGACGCGATCGAGGCCGAGGTCGAGGAGCAGGTCGCGCTCGCCGTCGCCTTCGCCGAGGCCGACGCGCCGCCGTCCGTCGACCGCCTCGCCGCCGGCGTCTACACGCCCGGGTCCGAGGCGCAGTTCGAGCGCATGCGGCCCGGCAGCCCGTTCGGCGAGGCGGAGCTGGTCTTCGCCGGGGGGCTCGGGGAGTGAGCGGCTCCGGCGTCGCCACCGCGCCCTACTCGGGCGCCGGCACCGCGGTCGCCGAGACGATGACCTACCGCGAGGCGCTCCGCCTCGCGATGCGCCAGGAGATGGGGCGCGACGAGCGCGTCTTCGTGATGGGCGAGGAGGTTGGGCTCTTCGACGGCTCCTACAAGGTGACGGCCGGGCTGCTGGAGGAGTTCGGGCCCGACCGGGTGCGCGACACGCCGATCTCCGAGGAGGGATTTCTCGGGGCGGGGGTCGGCGCCGCGATGCTGGGCGAGCGGCCGATCGTCGAGGTGATGACGTTGAACTTCCTGCTGGTCGCGATGGACCAGGTCGTCAACCACGCCGCCAAGATCGGCGCGATGTTCGGCGGCGAGGTCCGCTGCCCGATGGTGATCCGCACCCCGAACGGGGCCGGCAACCAGCTGACCGCCCAGCACTCGCAGAGCTTCGACGGCTGGTTCGCGGGCACGCCGGGGCTGAAGGTCGTGGCGCCGGCCAACCCGGCCGACGCGAAGGGGCTGCTGAAGGCGGCGATCCGCGACGACGACCCGGTGCTGGTGATCGAGAACCTGCCGATCTACAAAGAGAAGGGCGAGGTCCCGCTCGACCCCGAGCTGGTGACGCCGATCGGCCGCGCCGCGGTGGCGCGGGAGGGGGCGGACCTGACCGTGGTGGCGCACTCCTTCGCCACGGTGCGGGCGCTCCACGTCGCCGAGAAGCTCGCCGCCGAGCACGGCGTGGAGCTCGAGGTGGTCGACCTGCGCAGCCTGCGGCCGCTCGACGTCGAGACGGTCGCGGCGTCGGTCGCGAAGACGAACCGGGCGCTCTGCGTCGAGGAGGGATGGCCGAGCTACGGGGTCAGCGCCGAGCTGGCGGCGCGGATCCAGCATGCCTGCTTCGACGACCTCGACGCGCCGGTCGAGCGGGTGGGGATGGCCGAGGTGCCGCTGCCCTACGCGAAGGAGCTCGAGCTGGCCGCGATGCCGACCGAGGACCGCGTCGGGCGGGCCGCCCTGCGCGTCCTGGACCTGGCCCCCTGATGGCCGAGATCGTCATGCCCCGCCTCTCCGACTCGATGGAGGAGGGGACGATCCTGACCTGGCTCAAGCAGGTCGGCGAGCAGGTCGCCGTCGGCGAGGAGCTGGTCGAGATCGAGACCGACAAGGCCAACATGGCCTACGAGTCCGACGTCGCCGGGACGCTGACCGAGATCCTCGCCGAGGAGGGCGACACGCTGGCGATCGGGGCGCCGATCGCGGTGGTCGGGGACGCGGGCGAGGTCGGTGCGGGGGACGAAGGATCGGCCGCCGCGAAGGACGAGAAGGGATCGGCCGCCGCGAAGGACGGCGAGGGATCGGCCTCGCCGGCCGCGGGTCCTGCCGCCGCAGGGGACCCCCCACGTCCTGCGGTAGCCGAAGCTTCCTCGGACGTGGGCCCCCCTACGGCGTCACCCGCGGACGGAGGGGCCGGTGCTCCGGCGCCCGCCGACGGGGTCGGGCGCGGCGCCGCGGACGCGGTGGGCTCCGGCGCCGGCGTCGGGGGCGACGCGGGCCACGGTCCGGCTTCGGGCGCCGGCGAGGGGGCGGGCGTCCCGGAGCAGGCGGCGGCATCCGGTCGCGTCAAGGCCTCCCCGCTGGCCCGTCGCATCGCCTCGGAGCGCGGGGTGGAGCTCGACTCCCTCAGTGGCAGCGGACCGGGGGGCCGCATCGTGAAGGCCGACGTCGAGGGCGCCGCCTCCGCGGGTGGCGCGCGGGCGGGGGACCCCCGCGGCGCGCAGGCGCAGCCGAGCACCGTGGGGGTGGCCCGCGCGCCAGGACCCGCGGCCGCGGCGCCCGCTCCCCCGCCGTCCCCCGCAACCGCCCCGCCGCCCTCCGGCCCGGCCCCACAGGAGACCGCCAAGGGCACCGTGGAGATCGTCGAGCCGACCCGCCTGCAGCAGGTCGTCTCCCGCCGCATGGCGGAGTCCAAGGCCACCGCGCCGCACTTCTACCTCGAGGCCGAGGTCGACATGTCGGCCGCGGTGGCGGCGCGGGCGCGGATCAGGGCGATGACCCCGGAGGGCGAGGCGGTGCCCTCCTTCAACGACATGGTGGTCAAGGCCTGCGCGCTGGCGCTGCGCGAGCACCCGCCCGCCAACGGCTCCTACCGCGACGGGCGCCTCGAGCTGCACTCCCGGGTCAACGTCGGGGTCGCGGTGGCCGCCCGCGAGGCGCTCGTCGTCCCCACCGTCTTCGACGCCGACCGCAAGGGGCTGCGCGAGATCGCCGCCGAGGCGCGCCGCCTGGCGGGCAGGGTCCGCGACGGCTCGGTCACCCCGCCCGAGCTCTCCGGCGGCACCTTCACGGTCTCCAACCTGGGGATGTACGGGGTGTCGAACTTCGCGGCGGTGATCAACCCCCCGCAGGCGGCGATCCTGGCGGTCGGGGCGATCGTCGAGAGGCCGGTGGTCCGCGGCGGGGAGATCGCCACCGCGCAGGTGATGGGCGTCACCCTGGCCTGCGACCACCGCATCCTCTACGGCGCCCCCGCGGCGGAGTTCCTGGCCCGGGTCAGGGCGCTGCTCGAGGAGCCGCTGGGGCTGGCGCTCTGAGCGACGCCCGTGAATCCGCAATCCTTCGAAGCTGGTGAACGGGCTCGCGTGCCGGGCGAATCGCGATCGGGGAGGATCGGAATCAGATGAAGTGGGTGTACGACTTCACCGAAGGCTCTCGCGAGATGCGCGAGCTGCTCGGCGGCAAGGGCGCCAACGTCGCCGAGATGACCCGCGTCCTGGGCGCCGAGCGGGTTCCGGCGGGCTTCACGATCACCACCGAGGCCTGCGTCGCCTACATGGATGGCGGCGAGTTCCCCGACGGCCTCGACGATCAGGTCGCCGCCGCCATGGGACGGCTCGAGGAGCAGGCCGGCAAGCGCCTCGGCGACCCCGCCGACCCGCTGCTCGTCTCGGTGCGCTCCGGCGCCCGCGAGTCGATGCCGGGGATGCTCGACACCGTCCTCAACCTGGGCCTGAACGACGCCTCGGTGGACGGCCTCGCCGCCCGCACCGGAAACGAGCGCTTCGCCTGGGACTCCTACCGCCGCTTCGTGCAGATGTGCGGGAACGTGGTGATGGGGATCGAGGGACGGCGCTTCGAGGACCTGATCGCCGCCGAGAAGCGCGAGCGCGGCGTCCACGACGACACCGAGCTGGAGGTCGAGGCGCTGCGCGCCCTCACCGCCCGCTTCCGCGAGCTCTACGACTTCCCGACCGACCCCACGGCCCAGCTGCGAGCCGCGATCCGCGCCGTCTTCGACTCCTGGACCGGCGAGCGCGCGGTCACCTACCGGCGGATCAACCGCATCCCGGACAACTGGGGCACGGCGGTGAACGTTCAGCAGATGGTCTTCGGCAACAAGGGCGACACCTCGGGCTCGGGGGTCGCCTTCAGCCGCGACGAGGTGACCGGCGCGCCGGAGCCGTCCGGCGACTTCCTCGCCAACGCCCAGGGCGAGGACGTCGTCTCCGGGGTGCGCACGCCGCGCGACATCCGCGAGCTGGCCGACTGGCAGCCGCAGGCCCACACCCAGCTGCTCGACATCCTGAAAACGCTGGAGCGCCACTACGCCGACATGCAGGACACCGAGTTCACGGTGGAGGAGGGCCGCCTGTACATGCTGCAGACGCGCAACGCAAAGCGCCCGGCCCAGGCGGCGGTCCGCTTCGCCGTCGACGCGGTGGCCGAAGGCCTGCTCTCCCGCCAGGCGGCGCTGATGACGATCGACGCCGCGGCGCTCGACGCGCTGCTGCATCCGACCTTCGATCCGCAGAAGACCTACGAGATCCTGGCGCCCGGCGTCGCCGCCTCGCCCGGCGCGGCAAAGGGGGAGCTGGTGTTCGACGCGCGGGTGGCGATCGCGGCCGCCGAGGACGGGCGTGACGTGATCCTCGCGCGGCCGTTCACCGAGGCCGAGGACGTGGCCGGGTTCCAGGCCGCGGTCGGCATCATCACCTCCGAGGGCGGCAAGGCCTCCCACGCGGCGCTGGTCGCCCGCGGCATGGGGGTGCCCGCGGTGACCGGCGCGGGTTCGCTCGAAATCGACCCGGAGGCGGGCGAGGTGCGACGCGACGGGAAGGTCGTGTTGCGGACGGGGGACCAGGTGGCGATCGACGGCTCGGCCGGCGCGATCACCGGCGACGAGGTGCCGCTCGTCCACCCGCAGGTCGGCGAGGCCTTCGAGACCGTGCTCTCCTGGGCCGACGACCTGCGCAGGCTCGGCGTCCGCACCAACGCGGACACGCCGGAGGACGCGACCCGCGCCCGCGAGTTCGGTGCCGAAGGGATCGGCCTCTGCCGCACCGAGCACATGTTCTTCGGCGCCGAGCGCCACGAGGCGATCGTCGCGGTGATCCTCGCCGAGTCCGACGCGGAGCGCCGGGTAGGCCTCGCCAAGCTGCTGCCGCTGCAGCAGCGTGACTTCGAGGAGATCTTCGCGGCGATGGCGGGGCAGCCGGTGACGATCCGCCTGCTCGATCCGCCCCTACACGAGTTTCTGCCGGCCGTCCACGACGTCGAAGAGCGGCTGCGCGAGGCGGAGGCGGCGGGCGCCGCCGAGGTCGCGCGGCTCGAGCACGAGCTGGCACGGGTGCGGGCGCTGCAGGAGGTGAACCCGATGCTCGGCACGCGGGGCGTGCGCCTCGGGATCCTCTTCCCGGCGATCTACGAGATGCAGGTCGAGGCGATCTTCGCGGCCCTCGCCGCGACCCGCGACCGCGGCCTCGAGGTGAGCGCCGAGATCATGGTGCCGCTGGTCGACTACCGCCGCGAGCTGGAGATCCTCCGCGAGCAGATCGTCGCGGTCGGCGAGCGGGTCGGGGTCGAGCAGGGCCGCGACTACCTGGTCGGCACGATGATCGAGCTGCCGCGCGCCTGCCTGCGCGCCGACGAGATCGCCGAGGACGCCGACTTCTTCTCCTTCGGCACCAACGACCTGACCCAGACCGCGCTCGGCTTCTCCCGCGACGACATCGAGGGCCGCATCCTCGGTCGCTACATCGACGTCAAGGTCTTCGACCGCTCCCCGTTCGAGACGCTCGACGCGCCGGGCGTCGGTCAGCTGGTGCGGATGGGCGCCTGGCTGGGCCGCAAGACCAAGGCCGACCTGAAGCTCGGCGTGTGCGGCGAGCACGGTGGGGACCCGGACTCGATCGACTTCTTCCACCATTCAGGGATCGATTACGTCTCCTGCTCCCCCTACCGGGTGCCGGTGGCCCGGGTCGCCGCCGCCCAGGCCGCGATCCGCGCGGACACCGCGTAGGCGGGCAGTTCCATGGCTCAGGCCAATGGGCGACGCAGAGGGTCACGACCCGCTTCGCTCAATCTCCGACCGTGGCGCCTTAGTCGGTCTATGAGCGAGTAAGGCGCCACGGATGCGATGCGCACCGGCCCGGCGGCGCCGCCATGGGCGCCGGGGCGCTAGCCGGCGGCGTCGGCGACCGGCAGCTCGACCTCGATCCCCATCTCCGGCGTGACCAGGATCGCGCCCTCGCCGGTCACATAGGCCTCCTCGCCGTGCTGGGTGACGTCCATGCCGACCGCCTCCTGGTGTTCGGTGGTCCGCAGCGGCGTGAACAGGCCGATCAGCTTCAGCAGCGCGAAGGTCGCCGCGAAGGCGTAGGCGGGGGCGGCGAGCGCCGCCAGCGCCTGGTGCCAGAGCTGCGACGCGTTGCCGTAGAAGAGCCCGTCGGCGACGCCGTTCCAGGCGGCCTGGGCGAAGAAGCCGATGAAGAGGATGCCGACCAGGCCCGCCGTCCCGTGGGCGGCAAGCACGTCGAGCGTCTCGTCGACCCGGGTCCGCGTCCGCCAGACGATGATCGCGTAGCTCGGCAGCGCCGCCAGGGCACCCAGCGCCATCGCCCAGCCCGGGCTGATGTAGCCGCCGGCGGGGGTGATCGCGACGCAGCCGACGACGATCGCGGTGGCCGCGCCGATCGCCGTCACCTTGCTGTCGCGGATCAGGTCGAGCGTGAACCAGACGACCAGCGTGCAGGCGGGGCAGAGGAGGGTGTTGACGAAGGCGAGGACGCTGGGGTGGCCGGTGGAGAAGCCGCTGCCGCCGTTGAAGCCGAACCAGCCGAACCACAGCAGCCCGGCGCCGAGCAGCACGTACATCGCGTTGTGGGGGAGGAGCGCCTGGCGGCCGTAGTCCTTGCGGGCGCCGACGACCAGCGCGGCGGCCAGCGCCGAGAAGCCGGAGCACATCTCCACCGGCACGCCGCCGGCGAAGTCCAGGGTGCCGCCCGACTGCAGCCAGCCGCCGCCGAACGCCCAGTGCGCGAGGACCGCGTAGACGAGCACCGACCACAGCGCGGCGAAGGCGAGGAACGGGCCGAAGCGCATCCGCTCGACCACGGCGCCGGAGACGAGGGCGACGGTGATGATGCAGAAGGTCGCCTGGAAGGCCATGAAGAGGAGCGCCGGGATCGCCGTTCCCGCTCGCGGGGCGAAGTCGACGCCGCTCAGCGCCACGTTGCCCAGCCCGCCGATCAGCGCGCCGCCGCCGTCGAAGGCGAGCGAGTAGCCGACCAGCGCCCAGGTGACCATCGCCACGGCGATCGACGCCACGCACATCATGAAGGTGTTGAGGGTGTTCTTCGAGCGCACCAGGCCGGCGTAGAAGAGGCCGAGCGCCGGGGTCATCATCAGGACCAGCGCGGTGGCGACGAGCATCCAGGCGGTGTCGGCGGGGCTGATCTGGGCCGCCGCGGGCAGGGCGATCACGGAGGTCACTTGCCGACCGGGGTGACGGCGCCGGTATCGGTGTCGCCGGTGCGGATCCGCACCGCCTGCTCGAGCGGCAGGACGAAGATCTTGCCGTCGCCGACCTCGCCGGTGCGCGCCCCTTCGCAGAGCGCCTCGACGGTTGTCTGCACGAAGTCGTCGGAGACCGCGATCTCCAGCCGGACCTTTTCGGAGAGCCCCATCTGCACGGTCGTGCCGCGGTAGGTCTCGACCCGCTCCAGCTCGCCGCCATGTCCTTGCACGCGACTCATCGAGACGCCGCGGATTTCGGCGCGGTAGAGCGCCTCCAGCACGTCGTTGGCCTTCTCGGGCCGAACGATGCCGATCACCAGCTTCACTGTCCCATCCTTTCGGTCGCTGCGTGGAACAGGGAAGGAGCCTATTCGAGTGACCCCTATCTCAGTCGTGGCCGAGCAGCCGCGCCTCGGCGGCGGCGAACTCCTCGGCGCTGAGGACGGCGTCGTCGCGCAGCGCCCGGAGCCGCTCCAGCTTGGCCTCCGGGTCGTCGCCCGAGTCGGTGGAGGACGACGCCGCGGCGCGTCCGGTGGCGGCGCCCGGGGCGGTCGCGAGGCTCCCGGTGAAGGACAGCTCCGGGTGGGCGCGGTCCATGCGGTCCATGTCCTCCGGGGTGACGTTCGGCGTGCCGATTCCGAGCAGCTTCTTCTTGGTCAGGTCGCTGCGCCCGGCGCGCAGCCGGGCCGATTCGGCGACCCACTCCTCGCACGCCTCGTCCGGATCGTCGGCTCCTTCGCCGTGCAGCGAGTAGAGCAGGCGGGCGTAGCAGTCGGCGCCCCGGGCGATCAGCCCTTCACGTCCCTCCGGCCCCGCCCCCGGAAGCGCTCGGTTCTTGTCCCAGACCAGCAGCTCGAGTGCCACCCGGGCGGCGAGGAAGTTCCTGTCCACCAGCCCCTTGGGGACGCTCCTGCCGCAGCCGCAGACGCATTCCATCGGCAGGCAGCTTCGCAGGTCGCGGGCTCGGTTCGGTCGGGCGGCTGCGCCGCCGCGGGGTTGGAGCTTGCGCTATCGCGAAGTCGCCAACCGCGCGGCGGCGGCGGGCCCGACCCGGGTGCCGGGCCCGGTCACCGGGCGCGATGCCCGCGGTGGTGACCGTGGTGCCTGGCGTGGTGCCGATCGCCGTGCGGTGGCCCCGAGGGCCCGTGCCAGTGGCCGTCGTCGTGGTGCCAGGACCCGTGGTGTCCGCCGTGGCCGTGGTGGCCGCCCTTGTTGCCGGGGTGGTGAGGCCAGGAGCGGGGTCCGGCCAGGGTGACCGTGGCGACGACGCCGGCGTGGTCGGAGGGCCAGAACGGCGGTTCCGCCTGGAACGGCGTGTCGCCGATCAACTCGGCTTCGGCGCCGCTCGAGTACGCGGCGCCGCGGGTCAGGATCAGGTCGATCCGGGTTGCCAGCGTCGAGGTCGGGTTGTTGAGGGCACCGGGCGCCAGCGGCGGCGTGTTCGACTGCTGGCAGCACGACAGGCCGGGGCCGAGCAGGCTCTCGTTCCAGGCGTCCCGGAGCTCTCCGGGCGCGGTGACCTGCGCGTAGGAGGTGGTCGTCGAGCCGTCGGCGGCGGAGTTGAAGTCGCCGGTGGCGATGACCGTGCCGCCGGCCGCCGGGCCGGCGAGGAATTCGCCCGCCTGGGCCTCCTGGACGGCGGGAGATTCCTCGGTTTCGAGGTGGGTGTCGACGAATCGGAACGGCAGGCTCGCCAGCGTCGCTTCGATGCTCGCCCAGCCGCGATCGAAGGACAGCGGACCGACCGGCGATTCGACGATCTGCTGGGTGCCGTAATGGCCGCTCTGCGGGTTGCCCCAGGCCAGTCCGGGCGTGTCTTCGTTGACCAGGATCACGTCGCGGTCTTCGAGCGTCACGCCGCAGGTGAATTTCGGCCCTTCGAGGACCGGGCAGGATTCTCCGGAGCCGACGAGGGGTGCCGGGCCGATCTTCGCGTTGTTGGCGACGGACCCCACCGCGTAGTGCACCCCGCGGGCTTCGAGGTCGCCCTGCAGGATGGCGAGGAAGTCATACCCGGGCGGCGGGTTCAGGCCTTCGGTGGTCCACTTCGTGACCTCCTGCAGGCCGATCAGGTCCGGCTTCTTTTCCTGGATCTCGTCGGCGATGGCTGCCGCGCGCGCCGGGAAGTTGGTGTACTGCACCGTCGCGTAGATCCTCGCGACGCCTTCGACGAATTCTTCCGGGGTTTCCGCTTCCAGGGCGGGAGCGAGGCTGGACCCGAGATAGAGGTTCTGGGTCATCACGGTCAGCTTGCGCTCGTTGTGTGCGGATGACGACGCCGGCGCGATGACGAGTACCGCGACCAGTGCGGTGATCAGGGCGAGGGCGAGACGGTACGGGGCTTTGCGCATCTGGGCCACTGCTCCTCCTCAGTTCCCGTGGACGTCTAGCCAGCCTAACACCCGCCGAATCCGCCGGCCGGCGTTATTTCGGCGGCACGCGGCCTCCGTGCTACCGCCCCCGGCCTTGCCGGCCCGGCGCGGCGCGAGTAGGTTCAGGACGGCTGCCCGTGGGGAGTCGGTTTCGCGACCTGCGGATCGCCCCCCGTGCCATGGGCCGGGGCGAAGCCGGGTCCCCGTCGCCAAGTCCCCGGCCGCGATCCAGAGTCAGGAGAAGACGATGAAAGCCATCGCACGCACCGAAGCCCCGGTCGCGATCGAGGGGGACGGCGTCGAGTTTCGCAAGGAGCCGATCGGCGGCGGTATGACGGTCGCCTTCGTCCATCTGCCGGCCGGGGCCGACCTCAGGCCGGCGCTGGTCGGCCTGCCCGACGACATGTGTCCGTGCCCCCACTGGGGCTACCTGATCTCGGGACGTCTGCGCATGCACATCCAGGGCGGCGCCGAGGACTACCGCGCCGGCGAGGCGTTCTACTGGGCCGCCGGACACGCGCCCGAGGCGCTCGAGGACGTCGACTACGTCGATTTCTCGCCCAGCGAGGAGCTCGACCAGATCATCGACCACATCGTCTCGCAGGGATGAGCAACCGGTGTAGGCCGACGACCGGAGGATGACGGGCGGGCGGTCCGGCCTCGGCGGCGAACAGCCCGCACAACAGAAAACGCCCCGCCTGGGAGGGCGGGGCGCTTCTGGGGTTACTACAGGGAGGAGAGATATGTATCTCTATATATGTGGATCCGTGGGAGGTAGGTGAGCCCTGTTGTGTCGTGGGCGCCGATTGTGGGAAGCAATCGGGGCCATATGTACGACGCGGGACTCGACCAAGAAGTTCTTTGTTTTGTTTCCTATCGGTTGCTCCGACTGAATCCTTGAACAGCGTACGAACGTACGTGCGAGTTGTGTGTGAGGCGGGTCACAGAGCCCTCTTTTTTCGGGCCTTACTCCCTGCTCCTGGGCCAAATTTGGCTCGGTGGGCGGAAATAGGAGGCCTTCCTTGTATACCAGGATGCCAGGGTCGCTTCCGGGGGAGCGTTAAAAGTCGGTAAACAGGCGTCCAGGCTGGCGGGCCCCGAGGCTCCCGGTAGCTTCTGCGGGCATGAAGAAGGCTCGGATCGACGCCGTACTGGCCGAGCACGGCCTCTTTCCGTCCCGGACCGCCGCCGCGGGCGCGGTGCGCGCGGGCGAGGTCCGGATCGGCGCCGACGGCCCGGTCGCCCTGCGGCCCAGCCAGCTGGTCGAGCCGGAGGCCGATTTCGTGCTCCAGGCGCGCCCCCGATTCGTGTCGCGTGGCGGCATCAAGCTGGAGAACGCCCTGGGCGCCCTCGGGATCGATCCCGAGGGCCGCGACTGCCTCGACGTCGGCGCCTCCACCGGCGGCTTCACCGACTGCCTGCTGCAGCGGGGCGCGGCGCGGGTCGCGGCGGTCGACGTCGCCTACGGACAGATCGACGCCCGCCTGCGCAAGGATCCGCGGGTCACCGTGATCGAGCGCCTCAACGCCCGCGCCCTCGGCCCCGCCGATCTGCCCTTCCTCGCCTCGATGGCGACGGTCGACGTCTCCTTCATCTCGCTGACCAAGGTCCTGCCCGCCGTGGCGGGCTGCCTGGCGCCCGGTGGCGAGGTCCTGGCGATGGTCAAGCCGCAGTTCGAGCTGGGCCGCGAGCGGGTCGGTCGCGGCGTCGTCCGCGATCCCGACGCCCGCCAGGAGGCGGTGCTGACGGTGGCGCGCGCGGTCGCCGAGCTCGGTCTGCCGGTCCGCGGCATCGCCTCCTCCGGGCTGCCCGGCCCGAAGGGCAACCGTGAGACCTTCGTCTGGTGCGGCGGCGACGGACCCGCGCTCGAGGACCTCGAGGCGGCGGTCTCCGCGGCGGACGCGGACGACACCGAGGAGGGGGAGGACGCTTGAAGACCGCGGCGCTGATCACCCACTCCCATCCCCCCGCCGCGACCGAGGCGGTGTCGGTCGCCGTCGCCGCGGCCGCGGCCGCGGGATGGCGCCTGGTCGCCGACCGCGCCGAGCTCGAAAAGCACGGCGAGGCGGCCGCCGGGGTGGAGCTGGAGCGCGACGGCGAAGCGCCCGACCTCTGCCTGGTGCTCGGCGGCGACGGCTCGATCCTGCACGCCCTGCGTCGCTTCTCGGGCACTGAGGTGCCCGTCTTCGGCGTGAACTTCGGCACGGTCGGGTTCCTCGCGGCGGTCGAGCGGCCGCATGCCGGCGACGGCATCGCCCGCGCCTTCGCCGGGGAGATCGAGACGATCGAGCTGCCGGCGCTCCGGGCCGAGGTCGGCGGGCGCGGCGGCATCGGGTTCAACGACGTGACCCTCCAGCGCCGCCCGCACGACCGGGTGGCCGAGCTGAGCTACCGGATCGCGGCCGACGAGGTCGGCCACGTGCGCTGCGACGGGCTGGTCGCCGCCACTCCGGTCGGCTCCACCGGTTACAACCTCGCCAACCAGGGCCCGATCCTCGCCTGGGGCGTGAAGGGGTACGTGGTCAGCTACATCTCGCCGCACTCGCTCACCGCCCGGGCGCTGGTCGTCGCCCCTTCCGACGTCCTCACGGTCGGCAACGCGCGTGACCGCGAGCCGGTCGAAATCGCCCTCGACGGGGTCGGCTTCGGCGAGCTCGAACCCGGCGACGAGCTGGAGATCCGCTTCGTCGACGCGGCCGGGCGGCTCGCCCAGCTGCCGGGGACGAGCTTCTACGGCCGGATCCGGGACAAGTTCGGCCATCTCGCGGTCTGACGCGGCGCCGGCCGCGGCCTGCTCACGCAACCTGGCCGGGCGAACGCAGGAGTTCCAGGGCAAGGACCTGGCGACGGCGTTCGGCATCTGGGGGGCGACGGTCGGCGGCGGTCCACGCGGCCGATGTCGCCTTCGTCGGCGCCTTGAACTCGATCATCCCGATCGCCGCGATCCTCTCCTTCGTCGGCGCCGGGCTCGGCTTCGCCCTCACCCGCTCGAGCTCCTTCGTGCAGTCGACCGGCGCCTGACCCTCGCGCCCGTCCCCCGCCGGGATAAGGAGCGGGCGCGCGGCGGAGGGTCGCAAATTGCGCTCGTCAGGACGCCGGATCCGCCGCGGGCGGTGCTAAACCGGATCATGTGCTGCGCGAGCTGCGGATCGAGAACCTGCTGCTGATCGACCGTGCCGAGCTGCGGCTCGGCGAGGGGCTGAACGCGATCACCGGCGAGACCGGAGCGGGGAAGACGGTGCTCGCCCACTCGCTCGACCTGCTGATGGGCGGCAAGGCTCGCTCGGGCATCGTCCGGCCGGGCGCCGCGGAGGCCTGGGTGGAGGGGGTCTTCGACCTGCCCGCCGGGCTGCTCGACGAGCCGGAGCTGGCGGACCTGGCCGAGCGGCTGCCGGGCGACGCCGAGGAGGTCGTCCTGGGACGGCGGGTCTCGGCGGGCGGGCGGACCAGCGCCTTCGTCGCCGGGCGCGCCGCGACCGCCGCCGACCTGAAGGCGCTCGGCGGCCGGCTGCTCGCCTTCTTCGGCCAGCACGAGCACCGCAGGCTGACCATCTCCTCGGCCCAGATGGAGGTCCTCGATGGCTTCGCCGGCGCCGCGCACCTGGCGCTCCGCGAGCAATACCGCGAGGCGCACCGGCAGGTGGGGCGGCTGACCGCCGAGCTGGCCGAGCTGCGCGAGCGGGAGGGATCGCGGGAGCGCGACCTCGACCTCTACCGGTACGAGCTCGCCGAGATCGAGGAGGTCGAACCGGACCCCGAGGAGCGGGCCGGGCTGGCCGCCGAGCGTGAGCGGCTGCGCCACGCCGAGGGCCTCCACGAAGCGGCGGCGAGCGCCCACGCGGGCCTCGCGGGCGTCGACCTCGAGGGCGGCGGCGCGGCGGCGGCGTTGGCCGAGGCGGAATCGCGGCTCGCCCCGGCCGACGGGCTCGATCCGCGGCTCGACGCGCTCGCCGAGCGGGTCGCGGCGCTGAACGTCGAGGTCGGCGACGTGGCGGCGGAGCTGCGCGATTACGCCGAGGGGGTGGCGGCCGACCCCGGCGGGCTGCTCGCGATCGAGGAGCGTCTGGAGGCGATCGACCGGCTCGAGCGCAAGCATGGGGGCAGCGTCGAGTCGGTGCTCGCCCACGCCGAGCGCTGCCGCGCCGAGATCGCGCGGCTCGAGGGCGCCGAGGAACGCGGCGCCGCGGCGACCGCGGCGCTCGCCGAGGCCGAGGCGCGCCGGGCGCAGCTCGGCGAGGAGCTGAGCGCCGGCCGCGAGGCCGCGGCCCGGCCGCTCGAGCAGCGGGTCGGCGAGGAGCTGGCGCGCCTCTCGATGGAGGGCGCCCGCCTCGAGGTCGTCCTCGAGCCCCATCCCGACGCCTACGGCTCCTCCGGCCGCGAGACCGTGGAGCTGCGGGTGGCTCCCAATCCCGGCATCGAGTCCGCCCCGCTGCGCGACGCAGCCTCCGGCGGCGAGCTCTCGCGGGTGATGCTGGCGCTCAGCGGGCTCGGCCCGGCGGCGGGTGCCGCGACCCTGGTCTTCGACGAGATCGACGCCGGGATCGGCGGCAGCACGGCCCGGACGGTGGGGGAGCGGCTGCGGACCCTCGGGGCCGAGCACCAGGTTCTCTGCATCACCCACCTGCCGCAGGTCGCCTCGCTCGCCGACGTCCACTTCCGGCTCGAGAAGGACGTCGCCTCCGAGCAGGCGGTGGCGCGGGTGGAGCGGCTCGACGGCGAGGACGTGGTCGCCGAGATCCGCCGCATGCTCGGCGGCGAGGGATCGGGGGACGTCGTCGCCACCCGCCACGCCCGCCAGCTCCTCGAGGCCACCTGACCGGCCCTCGAGGCCGCCTGACCGGCGCATATCTGCGTCCTCCCTCGCTTGTGTGCAGAGCACACGGCGCTCGGTGCGTCCTTGATCTGCTTGGTCAGGCGGCCTCGAGGTGGGCGGGTGGTAGGGGCGCGCATCTTCGCCGGCCGACCGGGTACCCGCGGGTCGTGCCTCGCTTCCTTGCGACGCGTCACATAACCTGAGCGGGTGGCAACCACCAGTCGCCGTCGCCTGCCCGCCCTGCTCGGGCGTCGCGGCGGAATTCGCAGCAGTCCCGCCCCGATCGTCGGCACGGCGAGGCTCGGCGGGCGCACCAAGCACCTGGTGAAACGCCTGCAACCGGGCAACATCGCGGTGATCGACCACGTCAACGTCGACCGGATCGCCGCCGAGGAGCTGATCGCCTGCGGGGTCGCCGCGGTCCTCAACGCCGCGCCGTCCTCGGACGGCAAGTACCCGAACGCCGGGCCGCTGATGCTGGCCCGCGCCGGCATCCGCCTGGTCGACGCGCCGGACGCCCCCGTCTTCGATCTGCTCCGCGACGGCCAGCGGGTGGCGGTCGGCGGCGACGGGACCGTGGTCGTCGGCGACGAGGAGGTGCTGCGCGGCCGCGTGCTCACCGTCCCCGACCTGGAACGCGAACTCGCCGCGCAGCGCGCCCGCATCGACCAGGTGCTGGCCGAGTTCGCCGAGAACACGGTCGAGCACGTCCGCCAGGAGACCGACATCCTCACCGGCGCGATCGACTTCCCGCCGACCCGGGTGTCCTTCCGCGACCGCCAGGTGCTGATCGTCGTCCGCGGCGAGCGCCACCGCCGCGACCTGAAAGCGCTGCGCAGCTACATCCGCGACATGCGCCCGCTGATCGTCGCCGTCGACGGCGGCGCCGACGGAGCGCTCGCGGCGGGCCTGCGGCCCGACATGATCCTCGGCGACATGGACTCGGCCTCCGACGCGGCGCTCTCCTGCGGCGCCGAGCTGATCGTCCACGCCTATCCGGACGGCCGGGCGCCCGGCCGCGACCGACTGCTCGAGATCGGCCTGCCGCACAAGGTCGTCCCCGCCGCCGGCACCAGCGAGGACGTCGCGATGCTGATGGCCCACGAGAAGGGGGCCGACCTGATCGTCAGCGTCGGCGCCCACTTCAACCTGATCGAGTTCCTCGACCGCAAGCGCGGCGGCATGTCCTCGACCTTCCTGACCCGCCTGCGGATCGGCGAGAAACTGGTCGACGCCAAGGGCGTGAGCCGCCTCTACCGGCCGAGCTCGACCCTGATGCCGGTGATCTTCTTCCTCGTCGCCTTCCTCGTCCTGGTGACGATCCTGATCATCACCTCGCCGGCACTGAACAACGTCTTCGAGCTCTTCTGGCTGAAGGTCCGGATCTGGCTCGGCATCTGAGCGCGCGCCCGCGGCCCGGGCCGGCTCGCCATCCGCGCCGTCGATCCGTAGCCTTTGCAGGCTGAATGGGCTACAGCGCGCGCTACCACGCCACCTCGCTGATCGCGGTCTTCCTCGCCCTCGCGGTCGGGATCCTGATCGGCGCCGAGTTCGGCGGCTCGGCGCTGACCGAAACGCGCAAGAACCTCGAGCAGAGCCTGGTCGGCAACCTCCAGGACGCCCGCTCGCGCGCCGACGACCTGAGCAGCCAGCTCGCCCGCGCCGACGAATTCGACGAAAAGGTCTACCCGCTGCTGACCCGGGACCGCCTGCAGGGCAAGCGCGTGGCGATCGTCGCGCTCGGCGGGCTGCCCGGCGAAATCATCTCGGCGGTCGAGGGCGCGCTGGGGCCGACCGGGGCGAAACTGGTCGGGGTGGGGGTGGTGCGCGAGCCGGTCGACACCGCGGGCCTGGCCGCCGAACTTTCGAAGACCCGCTTCGCCGAGCTGCAGACCGAACCGGAACAGCTGACCGAACTCGGGGTGGGGGTCGGCCGGCAGATCGTGATCGGCGGCAGCCTGCCGGAACTCGTGCGCGGTCAGATGTTCTCGCGGGCGAGCGGGGAATTCGGGGCGCTCGACGCGGTGATCGTCGTTCGCGCCCAGCCGGAAACGCTGGGACCGGTGCAGAGCTCCACCGCGAGCCAGCTGGAGACGGCGCTGCTGAAAGGGATCACCGCGACCCGCATCCACGCCGTCGGGGTCGAGGCGACGTCGAGCGAACCCTCCTCGATCGGCTTCTTCCAGCAGAACGACCTCTCGACGGTCGACGACATCGACCTCACGGCGGGCGAGGTGGCGCTGGTCGCGACGCTGCAGGGCGCCGAGGGCAGCTTCGGGGTGAAGAGCTCGGCGTCGCACCTGCTGCCCGATCTGCTGGCACTGGGCGGCTGACGTGCACTGGGTGGGGTTCCCGCTCGCGATCGGGCTGGCGGTGCCGATGCTGCCGGCCGGCGCCCGGGGGCTCCGCGACGCGGGCCTGGTGCGCGCCAACTACCGCGGCACCGCCCTCGCCTTCCCGCTGGGGGCGGTCCTGGCGACGGTCGCGCTGGTCGCGCTGGCGCCCCTGGCGGTGCTCAACGACCGCGCCGGCCTCGACCTGCTGGCGCCGGAACTGCGCCGCTGGCTGCCCTACGTGCTGGGGATCGCCTTCCTCGGCTTCCTCGATGACGCGCTCGGCCAGGGAGAGGCGCCCGCCACGCCGCGCGGCTGGCGCGGGCACGCGGCGGCGCTGCGCGACGGCCGGCTCTCGACCGGTGCGATCAAGGCGATCGGCGCCCTGGCGCTGGCCGCCTACGTCGTCTCGGGCCAGGGCCTCGAATCCTGGCGCTACGCCGCCGACGTCGCCCTCCTCGTCCTCGCCACCAACCTCTTCAACCTGCTCGACCTGCGGCCGGGGCGGGCGGAGAAGGGTCTGGCGCTGCTCGGCGCCGGGCTCTGCCTCTTCGCCTGGACGGCGGCGCCGATCGAACTGCTGGGGATCTTCGCCGGGCCGGCGCTGGTCGGCGCCTGGCTGACGCTGGGCGAGCGGGCGATGCTCGGCGACACCGGCTCGAACCTGATCGGGGCGGTCGCCGGGGTCTGGCTGCTCACCGTTCTGGGCGAGGACGCGCGCCTGGTCGCACTCGGCGTGGTCGCGGTTTTGACGGTGTATGGGGAGTTGCGCTCGATCTCGGCGACGATCGACCGGGTTCCGCCCCTCCGCTGGCTAGACTCGATCGGCAGACATGAACCATCGTTTCGTCCGAATCCCGCCCGCAAATAGTCCGTGCACGCCGCGACCGGGATCCAGCCCAGCCGCATGAAGAGTTCGGGCGACACCCGTTTCATATTCGTGACCGGCGGCGTCGTCTCGGCGCTCGGCAAGGGAATCGCGGCCTCCTCGATCGGCCGCCTGCTCGTCTCGCGCGGCTACCGGGTCCAGCTGCAGAAGTTCGACCCCTACATCAACGTCGACCCGGGGACGATGAGCCCGTTCCAGCACGGCGAGGTCTTCGTCACCGAGGACGGCGCCGAGACCGACCTCGACCTCGGCCACTACGAGCGCTTCACCGACGAAAACACCTCGCGGGCCTCCAACGTCACCGCGGGCGGCGTCTACAACTCGGTGATCCGGCGGGAGCGCCGCGGCGACTACCTCGGCGCCACGGTCCAGGTGATCCCGCACATCACCAACGAGATCAAGCAGAAAATCCTCATCGTCGCCGAGTCGCAGGCCGTCGACTTCGTGATCACCGAGATCGGCGGCACGGTCGGCGACATCGAGTCGCTGCCCTTCCTCGAGGCGATCCGCCAGCTCTACACCGACCTGGGCCCGAAGCGGGCGATGTTCGTCCACCTGACCCTGGTCCCGTACGTGGGGCACGCGGGGGAGCTGAAGACGAAGCCGACCCAGCACTCGGTCAACCAGCTGCGCGGGATCGGGATCCAGCCGCACGCGCTGGTCTGCCGCTCCGAGGGCCGTCTGGACCGCGAGATCCGCGAGAAGATCGCGCTCTTCGCCAGCCTTCCGGTCGAAGCGGTGATCTCCGCCCACGACGTCGACAACATCTACAAGGTGCCGCTCGTCTTCCGCGCCGAGGGCGTCGACGACCTGGTGCTCGACCACTTCCGGATGGAGGCTCCCTCGCCCGACCTGACCGAGTGGGAGGGGATGGTGCGGCGCGCCGACTCGGCCACCGGGCGGGTGCGGATCGCGATCGTCGGCAAGTACGTGCAGCTCGAGGACGCCTACAAGTCGGTGATCGAGGCGCTCGAGCACGGCGGCATCCACCACGGCGTCAAGGTGGACATCCAGCTGGTCGACTCCGAGCACCTCGACCCGGAGGCGCTCGAGGGGCTCGACGGGATCCTGATCCCGGGCGGCTTCGGGGAGCGCGGCATCGAGGGCAAGGTCGAGGCGGCGCGGATCGCCCGCGAGCGGCAGATCCCCTATCTGGGAATCTGCCTCGGGATGCAGATCGCGGTGGTCGAGTTCGCCCGCCACGTGGTCGGCATGGAGGGCGCCAACTCCGCCGAGTTCGACCCCGAGACGCCCTACCCGGTGGTCGACCTGCTGCCCGAACAGAAAGAGCTGCGCGACCTCGGCGGCACGATGCGGCTCGGTGCCGACCCGGTGAAACTGCACGAGGGCACGCGGGCGCGGGAGATCTTCGGCGAGGCGGTCATCTACAAGCGCCACCGCCACCGCTACGAGGTGAACCTGCAGCTGCGCCGCCGGCTCGAAGACGAGGGCCTGGTCGCTGGTGGCACCTCGCCTGACGAGCGGCTGGTCGAGATGATCGAGCTGCCCGACCACCCGTTCTTCGTCGCCTCCCAGTTCCACCCGGAGTTCAACTCCCGGCCGAACCGGCCGGAGCCGCTGTTCCGCGAATTCGTCGGCGCCGCCGCCACCCACGCGGGCGAAGAGCCGGCCGACGGCGGTGACATCGGCGCGCTGTCCGCGCGCGACCCGGACGCGGCCGCCGAGGCGATCGACATCGGGATCAGCCGCTCGACCGAGCGGCAGGCCTGAGCGCCCGCGCCGCTCCCACCGCTCCGAGGACCAACCATCTAGCCTGTCGCCGGTGGGGAACGAGAGGCTCTACGACACCTTCGTGCGGCTCTGCGAGATCCGCAGCCCGACCGGCGAGGAGCGCGAGGTGGCCGACACGCTGGCCGCCGAACTGCGCGCCCTGGGCCTGGAGGTCTGCGAGGACGACGCGAGCGGACCGGCCGAAGCCGGCGCCGGGAACCTCGTCGCCCGGGTGCCGGGTGAGCGCGACGAGTTCGTGATGTTCTGCGCGCACGTCGACACGGTGCCGCACGAGGGCCGGGTCGAGGTCGTCAACGACGAAGGAGTCTTCCGCAGCACCGGCGACACGATTCTCGGCGCCGACAACAAGGCCGCCGTGGCGGTCTTCATGGAGCTGGTGCGGCGCGGGGTGGAGCGCAGGCCGCCGGTCGGGATCGAGCTCGTGCTCACCGTCGCCGAGGAGCAGGGCCTGCGCGGCGCCAAGGCCTTCGACGTCGGCGGGCTGCGCTCGCGGGTCGGCTTCGTCCTCGACCACGCCGGCCCGATCGGCGAGGTGGTCACCGCGACCCCGACCCAGCAGAAGATCCTCGCCGACTTCGTCGGGGTCGAGGCGCACGCCGGGGTCCGCCCGGAGGACGGCTCGAGCGCGATCGAGGCGGCCGCCGCGGCGATCGGGCGGATGGACCTCGGACGGCTCGATGAGGGGACCACGGCGAACGTCGGGATCATCCGCGGCGGCACGTCGGGCAACGTCGTGGCCGGGCACTGCGGCATCCACGCCGAGGCGCGCAGTCTCGACGCCGTCCGCGCCGCCGAGATCGCCGGCCAGATCGCCGATGCCTGCGCGTGGGGCGCGAGCGAGTTCGGCTGCGACGTCGACGTGCGGGTCGAAGAGCTGTTCCGCGGCTACAAGGTGCCTTCGGGATCGGCGGCCTTGGGGCTCGCCGAGGAGAGCCTGCGCGCGGCCGGGGTCGAGCCGCGCCGCGAGGCGATCGGCGGCGGCAGCGACGCCAACGTCTTCCGCCTCGCCGGCTTCGACAGCGTGCTGCTCGCCAACGGACCCGACGCCGTCCACACCGCCGACGAGCACGTCGCCGCCGCCGACCTCGACAAGATGCTCGAGGTCTGCGAGGGCATCTTGGCGCGGGCGTGAGCCGGGGGCGGCGGTGAGCGGGCGCCTCGACCTGCGCCGCGGCATCGTCGTCTCGGTCGACCCGCTGGTCGTCGAGATCGGTGGCACGCGCCGGCCCGCCTGGGCCGACGAGGCGCTGCTGGGGGAGATGCGCGAGGGCGACGAGGTCCTCGTCAACGCGGCGGCGCTCGACCTCGGGCTCGGGTCGGGCGGGTTCGACGTCGTACACGTGAACCTGACGCGGGGGCTCGACGGCGGGGTCGCGGGCGACGCCCACGTGATGAAGCTGAACTACACCTCGCTGCAGCACCCGGCCGAGCCGGTGGAGGGACTGGAGCGCCTGGGGCCGGGCGGCGAGGGGGCGGGCGCCTCCGCGGCGGCGCGCGAGGACATCCCGGTGGCGGTCCTTCCCCTGCACGGGCACCTGGCCCCGGCCGCCTGGGCGGCCGCCCAGGCGCGGCCTGGCATCCGGGTCGGCTACGTGCAGACGGCAGGCGGGGCGCTGCCCGGCTCGCTGTCGCGGGACGTCGCCGCGCTGCGCGGGCGCGGGCTGCTCTGCGGGCACATCACCGCGGCTCCCGCCTACGGCGGCGAACGGGAGGCCCTGAGCACGGTCGGCGCGCTCGACGCCGCCGCGGCGGCGCTGGGCTGGGAGGCGATCCTGGTCGGCCCGGGGCCGGGGATCATCGGCTCCGACACCGATTTCGGCCACGGCGGGATGGCCGCCCTGGACAGCGCCCACGCGGCGCTGTCGCTGAAGCTGCCGACGATCGTCTCGCCGCGCCTGTCCGCGGGCGACCCCCGCGAGCGCCACCGCGGCCTCAGTCACCACACCGCGACCGTCCTCGAGCTGCTGCTCTCCCCGGTGACGGTGGCGGTGCCCGAGGGTGCGACCGAGATCGCGCCCCGGATCGACGCCGCGGGCGCCCGCCGCCACCGGCTGTCGAGGGCGAGCGTGGATCTCGATGGCTACGCGTCGTCCGGTCTGCCGACGTCGACGATGGGACGACCGCTCGCCGAGGACCCGCTGTTCTTCGAAGCCCCACTCGCGGCCGGGGCGCTCATCGCCGCCCCGCCAGCCTGACGGACGCCGCAAAGGCGTCACAGGGGACGCGACGCTCGTTCGCTTGACCACACCAGGGTGTGGGTAAGTGCACGAGCGTCCGCACTGACGGAGGTTCTCGTGCGCCGGCCAGGCACGGTCGGCGGGGCCCGGCCCGGCGCGCACGGTCCCTTGCGCCCGGAGGTTTCCTCGCGGGCGGCCCGAACAACCCGCACATGGCCATCGCCGTGAAGCACGACCCGCCCGCGGGCCCCGCCGACTCCGGCGGCGGCGCCCGGTTCAAGTCCCTGACCCTCGACTTCCTCTCCTACCTGGAGCTCGAGCGGGGGCTGTCGCGCAACACGCTGAACGCCTACCGCACCGATCTGCAGCAGTACGGCGAGTACCTGTCGGCACACCATCTCGACGCCCTGGAGGCGCGGCCCGCCGAGGTCGGCGAGTTCCTGGCCGAGCTGGCGACCGGCGGGCCGGAGCGGCCACCGGTCTCCTCGGCGACGATCCACCGCAAGGCCGCCTGCCTGCGCTCCTTCTACAAGCACCTGCGCCGCGACGAGCTGATCGGCGAGGACCCGACCGCCAGCCTGGCGGCGCCGCGGCGCTCCAAGAAGCTGCCGCACGTCCTCAACTACCCGGAGGTGCAGAAGCTGCTGGCGGCGCCGCAGGGCGCCGAGCCGACCGCGCTGCGCGACCGGGCGCTGCTCGAGGTGATGTACGCGTGCGGACTGCGGGCCTCGGAGGTCATCGGCCTGGAGATGGCCGACGTCGACCTGCACGAGGGCTTCGTGCGGGCGCGCGGCAAGGGCTCCAAGGAGCGCCTGGTGCCGCTCGGCCGGCAGGCGATCGTGGCGATCCGCGGCTACCTGCGCGGCGGTCGGCCGGAGCTGCTGGGGGGACGCGAAGAGGCGCGCCTCTTCCTCAACTTTCGCGGCGGGCCGCTTACCCGGCAGGGCCTCTACAAGATCGTCCAGCGCCACGCGCGGGCGGTCGGCCTCGACGGCAAGATGAGCCCCCACACCCTCCGCCACAGCTTCGCCACGCACCTGCTCGCCGGCGGCTGCGACCTGCGCGCCGTGCAGGAGATGCTCGGCCACGCCGACATCGCCACGACCCAGATGTACACGCACCTGTCGGGAGACCGGCTCAAGCAGGTGTACTACGACGCCCACCCGCGGGCCAAGGAGGAATAGCGCCTCGGTGAGCGCGCGGCAGGCCGCCGACGGCGCAGAGCCGCGAACGCCGGTCGGGTAGAACTCCGGGCGTGCCCGAGCTGCCCGAGGTCGAGACCGTAGCCCGTCAGCTGGAGCCGGAGCTGGAAGGGCACGCGATCGAGAAGCTCGAGGTCCGCGACGCGCGCTGGTCGCGGCCGGTCGCGCCGCGGACGCTCGCCCGGCAGGTGGGCGGGCGCGCCATCGAGGGGCTCGGGCGGCGCGGCAAGTACCTGCTGCTGGGGCTGGATGGCG
This sequence comes from uncultured Actinomycetes bacterium, assembly GCA_963763265.1. Classification (GTDB taxonomy): domain Bacteria; phylum Actinomycetota; class Thermoleophilia; order Solirubrobacterales; family 70-9; genus VAYN01. The sequence goes on from CAVXNN010000006.1 coordinate 44,627, forward strand.
ACCAGACACTGGTCATGCACCTGCGGATGACCGGCAACCTGGTGCTCAAGGAGGACGACGGCGAGATCCTCGACCCGGCCGAGGGGCGCATCCTCTACCAGGGCGAGCGCACCAGCGAGGAGAAGCACCTGCGCGCCCGCTTCGTCCTCGACGACGGCCGCGAGATGTGGTTCACCGACCCGCGCCGCTTCGGCGAGGCCTTCCTGATCGACGACGCGAAGCTGCCGGAGCGCTTCGCGCGGCTCGGGGTGGAGCCGCTCTCGGATGAGTTCACGGCGGAGAAGCTCGGGGAGATCGCGGCCGGGAGGACGGCGCCGCTCAAGTCCTTCCTGCTCGACCAGTCGCGGATCGCGGGCGTCGGCAACATCTACGCCGACGAGGCGCTCTTCCGGGCGCACCTGCACCCGCTGTCGCCGGCCGGGTCGATGAAGCCCGAGCACCGGGCGGCGCTGCGCGACGGCGTCGTCGCCGCCCTCGAGGCGGGGATCGACGCGGGCGGGTCCTCGATCGACGACTACCGCGACGGGCGCGGCGAGAAGGGCCGCATGCAGGAGCGCTTCCTCGTCCACACCCGCGAGGGCGAGCCGTGCTCCGACGAGCGCTGCGACGGGGTCGTCGAGCGGATCGTCGTCGCCGGCCGCTCCACCTACTTCTGCCCGAGGTGCCAGGTGAAGCTGCGCCGCCGGCCCAAGCGCCGCAAGAGCACCAAACGCAAAGCCTCCCGCGGGCGCGTTCGGAGTTCGCCGTAAATATTCCGGGAAAGTGCGAACGCGGAGGGAGCCGGCGGTTCCGTCCGGTCCGTCCCGCACACTGGTCTCAATGGCGGGTTCTACGGTCAAGACGGAAGCTGTGGTCTTGAGGAGCATCCGCTACGGGGAGGCCGATCGAATCCTGCACCTGTACTCGCCGACCCTGGGACGCTTCGGGGCGATCGCGAAGGGCGCCCGCAAGCCGAAGTCGCGGTTCGGCGGCCGGCTCGAGCCGTTCTTCAGGCTCGACCTCATGCTCCACCAGGGGCGCAGCGACCTGATGACGGTGACCGGCGTCACCACGGTCGACGGCTACTCGCGGCTGCGCTCCGACGGCGCCGCGATCGGCGCCGGCGCCCGCGCCTGCGACGCGGTGCTGCGCCTGCTCGACGCCGCCGAACCCAACCTGCCCGCCTACAACCTGCTCTGCCGCTACCTCGCGCTGCTCGACCAGCCCGGGCAGCCGCGGGCGGCCGGCCTGGAGGTCGCGCTCTCCTTCCGCCTCAAGCTGGCGCTCGTCGCCGGCTTCGCCCCCGAGCTCGCCTCCTGCGCGAATTGCGGCGAGGCCGAGCACCTGGCGGGCTTCTCGGGTGCCTGGGGCGGCGTGGTCTGCGCCAGCTGCGAGGCCGGCTCCTTCGCCCTCTCCGAGGAGGCCCACCGCTTCATGGTCGACGCGCTGGCCAAGCCGCTGATCGAGGCGCCGGCCGCCGACCCGGTCGCCCTGCGCCAGGTCGAGCGCGCGGTGCGGGAGACGCTCGAGCACCACGCCCATGTCCAACTTCGAGCCGCCGCGTGAGGGGGATCGGATCGGCCCCTAAGATCGACGAGATGCCGACTACCGTCGCATTCGAGGACCGCGTCCGGGCCTGGGAGGAGGAGTTCCTCTCCCCGCACGCGACCCGCTCCTACCCGGCCGAGCGGGCCGTCGCCGAGCCCGACAGCCCGCTGCGCACGCCGTTCCAGCGCGACCGCGACCGGATCGTCCACTCGAAGTCCTTCCGCCGGCTCAAGCACAAGACCCAGGTGTTCGTCGCCCCCGAAGGCGATCACTACCGGACCCGCCTCACCCACACGCTGGAGGCGTGCGGGATCGCCCGCACCGTCGCCCGGGCGCTCGGCCTGAACGAGGATCTCACCGAGGCGATCGGCCTCGGCCACGACCTCGGCCACCCGCCCTTCGGCCACGCCGGCGAGGAAACGCTCGACCGCTGCCTGAGGCGCGTTCGCCCGGGCGGCGGCTTCCGCCACAACGAGCACTCGCTGCGGGTCGTGGAGGTGCTGGAGCGCGACGGCCGCGGCCTCAACCTGACCGCCTCGGTCCGCGACGGCATCCTCAACCACACCGGCCCGGTCAAGCCGGCGACCCTGGAGGGGCGGATCGTGCGGCTGGTCGACCGCGTCGCCTACATCAACCACGACATCGACGACGCGCTGCGTGCCGGGATCCTGCGTCCCGCCGACCTGCCCGGGGCCGAGATCGAGCGGCTCGGCCCGACCGGCTCGCTGCGCATCGACACCCTGGTCTCCGACATCGTCGAGCAGTCCCGCGGGGCCGGCGACATCCGCCAGTCCGAGGAGGTCGGCAGGGCGATGCTGCGCCTGCGCAAGTTCATGTTCGACCGCGTCTACCTCGGCGCCACCGCGCGCAGTGAGCACGCCCGGGTCGAGCGGACGATGACCGGCCTCTTCGACCACTACCTCGCCAACCCCGACGTGATCCCGGCGCTCGACCCGGCGGCCGACGACGCCCAGCGGGTCACCGACTACATCGCCGGGATGACCGACCGCTACTGCATCGCCCGCTTCAGCGACCTGTCGATCCCCGAGGCGGCGCGGTTCTGATGGAGGCGGCCCGATGGCGCTGATCTCCACCGAGAGCCTGGAACGGGTGAAGGGCGCCGCCGACATCGTCGAGGTGATCTCCGCCCATACCGACCTGCGTCGGCAGGGTGCCCGCTGGGTCGGGCTCTGTCCATTCCACGACGAGCGCACGCCGTCCTTCTCGGTCGACGCCCAGGACAAGCTCTACCACTGCTTCGGCTGCGGGGTGGGCGGCGACGTGATCAAGTTCGTCGAGGAGAAGGAGGGGCTCGGCTTCGCCGAGGCGGTGGAGTCGCTCGCCGACCGCTACGGGGTGGAGCTGGAGCGCGAGCAGGAGGACCCGCGCGCCGAGGCCCAGCGCCAACGCCGCCGGCGCCTGCAGCAGCTGCTGGAGCGGAGCGCCGCCTACTACGCCCACTACCTCTGGGACTCCAGGGAGGCGGGGACGGCGCGCACCTACCTCGCCGAGCGCGGCCTCGGCGAGCAGGTGCTGCGCGACTTCGGCGTCGGCTACGCGCCGAGCGCCTGGGACAAGATCCTCCTCGCCGGGCAGCGGGCCGGCTTCACGGTCGAGGAGCTGCGTGCCGTCGGGCTGGTCCAGAAGGGGCGCCAGGGCGGCGAGTACGACCGCTTCCGCTCGCGGATCATGTTCCCGATCCGCGATGCCCGCGGCCGCACGCTCGGCTTCGGCGGGCGGGCGATGCGCCCCGACCAGGGCGCCAAGTACGTCAACACCGCCGAGACCGACTTCTTCCACAAGAGCAAGATCCTCTACGGGCTCGACCGCGCCCGCGCGGCGATGACCAAGGCAAACCGGGCGGTGGTGGTCGAGGGCTACACCGACGTCCTCGCCCTGCACCAGGCGGGGATGGAGGGGACCGTGGGGGTGATGGGGACGGCGATCACGCCCGACCAGGTGGCGACGCTGTCGGGGGTCGTCGACGAAGTCGTCCTGGCGCTCGACGCCGACTCGGCGGGCCAGGAGGCGATGCTGCGGGCTCAGCGCGTGGCGGGCGGCCGGCGGATGCGGCTGCGCGTCGCCGCGATGCCGCAGGGCGTCGACCCGGCCGAGCTGATGAGCGCCGAGGGCGGCGCCGAGCGCTTCCGTGGCCTGGTCGAGGGTGCTGCCGAGCTGGCCGACTTCCAGGTCGGGCTGGTGCTCGACCGCACCGACGTCTCCTCACCGGTGGCGCGCGACCAGGCGCTCGCCGAGGTGGCGCCGATCCTCGCCGGGATGGGCGAGGGAGCGAGCCAGTCGGAGCTGGTGCGTCGGGTGGCCGACCGGCTCGACCTGGAGCCCGCGATGGTGCTGGGGCGGGTGGTGGCCGCGACCCCGGCGACCGGCGGTCCGGGCGCAGGGGGGTTCGAGCGCGGCGGCGGCAGCGCACCGGGCACGGCCTCCGGCGGCCGTGGCGCGCCGGGTGGAGGCCCGGGCGCGCCGGGCCGGGGACCGGGGCCGGCGCGCCCCGCCGAGCTGACCTCGCGCGAACGCCGCGAGCGAGCCCTGCTGGCGATGTGCATCGCGCTGCCCGAGCCGGGCGCCGAGTACCTGCGGCGCCTGGGGGAGGGGCACCTCTCACGCTCCGGCCAGGCGGCGGCGGAGTTCATCCGCGCCCACCCGCGCGACCCGGCCGACCACCTGCCGCGCGAAAACGGCGCCCTCGCCGCGCTGGTTACCGAACTGGTGATGATGGCCCGCGAGGAGCCCGCCTCCGAGGAGGCGATGGAGCTGAACTTCCTGCTGCTCGACCAGCGCCGCCTCGAGGACGAGATCGCCGCCGCCGGCACCCGCGGCGACTACGAGCGGCGCGCCCGCCTCAGCCGCGAGCGGGCGGCCTTGGTCGAACGGATCGCCCACGCGCAACGGGTGGGAAGCTGACCCGGTAAATTGCTCAATCCGGCCCGCCGGGCCGACGTCGTTCCGGGGTAGCTCAATCGGCAGAGCATTCGGCTGTTAACCGAAGGGTTGTGGGTTCGAGTCCCACCCCCGGAGCCTTCAAGCGTAGCTCGGCCTCAGCCGGTGAGCCGAAAACGTCGGACTTGACGCGGTCGAAGGTGATGTCGGCGATCGTCACGCTCCTGGCTTCCTCCGTCGTCCAGAGGCAGTGACGATCCGCGAGAGTGCCCCGGTCGATTCCTCGAAGCCAACGCCGGCAATCACTCTGCCAAGAACGACGGCGCATCTCTCGGTTACCCTTTGTTCATGGCGCTGGACCGCATAACCGTCGACCCGAACCGGATGCGCGGACTGCCGTGCATTCGCGACACGCGTGTCACCGTCAGCGCCGTGCTCGGTCAACTCGCCGCGGGGGCGAGCATCGACGATGTGCTCGTCGACTACCCCTACCTTCAGCGCGAGGACGTGCTGGCGGCACTGGAGTACGCCGCCACCGACGCCCAGGAGCGGGAGCTGCAAGTCGCCACCTCGGCGTGAGGCTCCTTTTCGACGCCAACCTCTCGCCCGAGGTGGTGCGGCGTCTCAATGCCTCCGGCCACGACGCCATCCACGTCGGTGAGATTGGACTTCTCACCGCACCGGACCCCGAGATCATGGAGGCGGCCGCCGAGACGGACCGCGTCATCGTCACCGCCGACTCCGACTTCGCCGCGATGCTCGCGCTGGGCAGAGCGCGGTCGCCGTCCGTCGTCCTGTTGCGTTCGGCCGACCACATGCGACCGCCGGAACAGGCGGTGCTCTTGGTTGCCAATCTACCCACCGTCGCCGAGGACCTGGAGCGCGGCGCGATCGTCAGCTTGACCAGCCGACACCTTCGGGTGCGGGCGTTGCCGATTGTGGGCGACGGATAGGCGCTCACCGGACCGGCCCCGACGACGCGTCGCGCTGCCGAGGAAGGGGGTGAAGCAGTGCGGCGCCGGCTCCGCCATGCGAAGGCCGTCCGGGGCAACAGAAAGGCAACACGCGGTCCGGATTCAGTCGAAAGCGATTCCCCCGCCTACACGGAGTAAACGCCATTCCAGAGCCAAATCTCTGAACCACCGAAGCCAGCCGCAAACGCCGGGGTCAACCGAAGGGTTGTGGGTTCGAGTCCCACCCCCGGAGCTTCAAGGCAGCTCGCGCGCGCCTCGCGGTCGAGGCAGCCGACGAGCAGTCAATCTTCGCGGGGCGGTCGCTCCTCCCGCCGGTGGTGGGCCAGGTCGAGGATGGTGCGGCGCAGGGCGCGGGCCTGCTCGGCAGGCAGGAAGGGCGTTTTCAGCTCCCCGGTTTCCCCGCCGGCCGTCGACACCCGGACGCGTCCCCACCAGAGGAAGGTCAGGATGGCGGCGTCTTGGACGTAGAACAGCGGCAGGCTCGCCTCGGTGTTGGTGACCCGGCCCCGTCTGAAGGCGATGCGCCGGTTCGTCACCGCGTAGACGTTGACCCGACGCCAGAACTCATAGAGGCCGAGCGTGGCGAGGTAGAGCGCCCACCGCGGCAGCCGTGCGGGCGTGCAGCTCATCACGATCGACTCCCCGTCGGCAAGTTCGAAACGGTCCGCGTCGTCCTCTGCCATCCCAAACCTCCCGCTTGGCTTGCGCGGTGCAGCCTAACGCCGGGCGACCCGGCACGCCGGCGTTCGCAGTTCACCGGAGCATGTACGGGAAAGTGCGAACGCGCTCGGGGGTCGAGCGTGCGCGGTGGACGGGCGGCGGCCGGCCGGCCGGGGGTCGATCCTCTAGCCGCGAACGTGGCGGGCGGCGAGTCGCTCGACCAGCGCGGCGCCGCGGTCGGCGCCGTCGTGGGACGCGCCCCAGGCGGCGATCTCCCGGGAGCGGGCCGCGAAGCGTGGATCGGCGAGGACGCGCCGGGCCGCCCAGCGCAGCGGGCCGGGGCGGCAGAGGCGCCACGGGAGGGAGAGGCCGGCGCCGGCCCAGGCGACCCGCATCGCGGTCTCGCCCATGTCGCCGGTGATCGGCGAGATCAGCAGCGGCGCGCCCGCGCCGAGCGCCCGCGCCACCGTCCCGTGGCCGCCGTGGGAGACGATCAGCGCCGCGAGCGGCATCAGCTGGCTGTAGCTCAGCCAGTCGACCAGGACGGCGTTCTCGGGGAGGGGCACCGGGGCCTGGGGACGCACCCGGTTGGTGGTGGCGACGACGCGGACCGGCTCGGAGGCGAGCGCGGCGAGGGCGGTTCGCACGAGGTGGTTCTCGGAGTCGTGGGCGGTGCTCGGCGCGACCAGGACGAGCGGCGCCTCGCCCGGCGGCAGCTCGATGTCCGGGTGCGGGACCTCGAAGGCCATCGGCCCGGTGACGTGCACCGAGGCGGGCCAGGCGCGCGGGTACTCGAGCTGCGGATAGGTGGCGACCAGCGCCAGGTCGGGGCTGATGCCGCCGTGGAAGCGCTCGAGCGGTGCCAGGCCGAGCCGCTCGCGCTGCACGTTCAGGTCACGCCGGCCGCGCTCCAGGCCGACGTCCAGAGCCCGCCCGCCTGCTCGCCACACCGCCCGGCCGAGCGGCGTGCGGGGCGCCCGCAGCCCGACCGCGAAGAAGGGGAGGCCCGGCTCGACCACCGGGTAGATGTGCGGGATCAGGGTGGCCAACGGCACCCCGGTCGCCTCCGCGGCGAGGGTCGGGGCGAGGGTGAGGATGTCGCTGACCACCACCGCCGGGTCGAGGCGACCGATCAGCGGCAGGAGCGCCCGCGCCGCGTCGGCGGCGTTGCGGCCGTCGTCGCTGTCGGGCTCGGGCGGCGGGAAGGCGCGGTATTCCTCGGCGGCGGCGAAGTCGAGCCCGGCGCCCTCGACCGCCGCGCGGCGCTCCTCCCAGGTCTCGATCGTGACCGCGTGACCGCGGCGCGCCAGCGCCCGTCCCAGGGCGATCGCCGGGAAGACGTGGCCGGCGTCGCCGAAGGCGGCGACGAGGACGCGCAGCCGGTCGGCCCCGGCGCCGCCCTCCTCGACCCTCGGCATGGCAGGCGGGCGCCCTAGGGCGCCTCGACGTTCTCCCCGGCCCGGGTCAGCACGATCTCCGGGATGTGGCAGTTGGGGGAGATCTTCAGCAGGTAGCGGACCGCCTCGCCCACGTCGCTGGGGCGGATCATCTCCTCGGCCGGGACGGCCTCCTTGACGAAGTCGGTCATCGCGGTGTCGACGAAGGCCGGGGCGAGCGCCGTGCAGGCGATCCCTTCGGCGCCAACCTCGCGCTCGGTCGCGACGCTGAAGTTGAGCACGGCGGCCTTGGTCGCGCCGTAGATCGAGAGCCACGGCTGACCGGATTTGCCGGCAATCGAGGCGGTGTTGACGATCAGCGCCTTGCGGTGCTCGGCGGCCGCCTTGCGCAGCATCGGCAGCCCTTCGCGCGTCCCCATGATCACCGAGCGCAGGTTGACCGCCAGCTGCATGTCGAGGAACTTGGTCTCGATCTCCGCCATCGCGGCGCCGATCCCGATGCCGGCGTTGTTGACCAGCACGTCGAGCCGGCCGAAGCGCGCCTCGTGGGCGGCGAAGACGGCCTTCAGCTGCGCCTCGTCGGCGACGTTGGCGGCGACCGTCTCGACCTCGTGGCCCGCCTCGCGCAGGTGCGCGACCGCGTCCTCCAGTTTCTCGGGCCGCCGTGCCGAGAGGGTGAGCCCGTAGCCCTCCTCCGCCAGCACCGCGGCGATCGCCAGTCCGATCCCGCCCGAGGCCCCGGTGATCAACGCCGCACGCTCTGCCATCCCATCTCCCTCTTCCGCTTGACGACGCGGGCAGCCTACCTGGGGCGGCGCGGGCGGGCGAGGGAGGGTCCCGGCGGCGGGGACTCTGAGAACATGCCGGCGATGCGCGTCCCCCGCAACGCCCCGGGCCTCGTCTGCCTGCTCGCGTGCGGGGCGGTGGGCCTGGCGGCCTGCGGCGGCGGCTCGGGGACCTCGCCGAAGGTCAATCCGGCGGCCGAGAGCGGCAAGAGCCGACCGGCCCCGGCGAAGAGCGCCTTTCCCTCGGCGGCGGGCAAGACGCTGCGCGAGATCTCCGAAGAAGCCGTCCGTCCCACCGAACTGAAGGTGCTGCCCGAAGCCCAGGCCTTCTACCCGGGGGCGAACCGCTACCCGTTCACGATCTCCGAACGGCTCGGCTCGACCGGCAAGCCCGGCAAGGAGCTGACCGAAGCCGAAGCGGCGATCTACTTCGCCAAGGTGCCGGCGATCAAGCCCGGCGCCAGGTCGCAGGCCGGCAACAAGGGCATGGTCGGCAAGGCGAAGAAGAAGGCGCTCGACCAGCCGGCGATCGGCCCGTTTCCGGCGAAGATCGAATCGCTGGCGACGAAGCCGCCCTTCCAGGGCAGGACGACCACCGAGGACCCCGAGGTGGCGAGCGTCATCTACTCGACCGAGCTGAACCTGCCCGAAGCGGGCGAATACCGGCCGGCGATCCTGATCAAGGAAAAGGGAGGGTGGGGGACGAAACTGCTTCCAAGCCTCAAGGTGGGCGAATACGCAAAGATTCCGAGGCCCGGGGACAAGGCGCCACTGATCGAAACCCCTACCGCGGGCAGCGTCGGAGGCGACCTCGCGAAGTTGACGACGAGGGTGCCGCCGGATACCCAAAACAAGGTCAATTACGCGGAAGTCCTTGGAAAGGAACCGATACTCCTCTTGTTTGCGACCCCCAAGTTCTGCCAGAGTCGGGTGTGTGGGCCCGTCGTCGACGTCGCCCAGCAGGCGCAGCACGAATTCGAAGGCAAGGCCAACTTCATCCACATGGAGATCTACAACGGCAACGATCCGGCGAACGGGGTCCGGCCCCAGGTGCGCCGTTTCCACCTGCCGAGCGAACCGTGGCTGTTCGCGATCAACCGCGAAGGGATCGTGAGCGCGGCGGTCGAGGGCGCCTTCGGGGTCAAGCTGATGGACGAAACGGTCGAAAAGGTGATCGCCGAATGAGTGAAAAAGCCGCATCATCCGAGGACGAGCTGCTCGTCTCCTTCGCCGAGGAGGCGCGGCGCCGCTGCGACGTGATCGCGGCCGGTCTGGCTACGGCGACCACCGACTTCGAGACGATGCGCGCCGAAGCGCACGCGCTGCGCGGCACCGCCGGGGTGGTGGGGCTGCGCCGGCTGGCGGAGCTCGCCGGGCTGATGGAGTCCGACCTCGCCGAAGCGAAGAAGACCGGCACGATCCGCGGCGGCCGCGACCACCAGATCGCCGACGCCGCCAAGGCGCTCGCCGAGGGCGCCGCCGCGGCGGCCAAGGGCGAGGAAGAGCCGCCCGACGTGGGCCGGAGCCTCGCGCAGCTGTTCAGCGCCTGAGCCGTCCGTCTATCGTCGCCTGTCGTGCGCGCCGTCCCGGCACTCCTCGTCGTCCTCGCCGCCCTGCTCCTCGCGGCGTGCGGCGGCTCCTCCGAGGAAACCGTCAAGGTCGGAGACGCGACGATCACCGTGCCTGGCGATGTCCACGGCTTCTACGGTGAATTCGCGGTGATGCTCGACCAGTTCCCCTATCAGCGCTGGTACACGCGCTGCGTGACCGCCCGGGTGAAGAAGCTCCTCAGCCCGGCCGAAGCCGAAGCGCTCTCCGAACTCTCGGAATCCGCGCGGGAAAAGAAGGCGATGCGGGTGATCGGCAAGGCGGGCCAGGCCTGCGAAGCCGCGCACGACCGTCCGACCGTCGACCCCAACGCCTCGAACAAGGAACTCGACCTGCTCCGCGCCGACTACGTCCCCTCGATCGTCTCCTTCGCCGAAGCGCACGGCCTCACCAGCGCCCAGGTCGCCTGCGTCGAAAAGCGCGCCGCCGGTCTCCCCGACAAGCAGGTCGTCGCGATGGCCAACGGCTCCCACGAGTCCCGCGAAAGCATCCTCCTCTCCGTCTTCAAGCCCTGCGCCAAGGCGAAGTAGGCGGGTCCCCGGGCCCCGGCAGGGGCCGGTCAGCGGCCGATGAAGCCGAAGAGGTGCCCGGCCACGTTGCGGATCTGGATCTCCTCGGAGCCCTCGGTGATCCGGTAGCGGCGGTGGTGACGGTAGATGTGCTCGAACTGCAGGTGGCGGGTGTAGCCGATGCCGCCGTGGACCTGCATCGCCTGGTCGGCGGCCTCGCAGACGAGCCGGTTGGCCCGGTAGTTGCACATCGACACCCGGTCGCTGACCCCGCTCACGCGGCCCTCGCCGGCGTCCATCTCATGGGCGGTCTTGCGGACCAGGCCGCGCACCAGCTCGAGGTCGGTGGCCAGCTCGACCAGCGGCCACTGGATCGCCTGCCGCTCGGCCAGCGGCTTGCCGAAGGTCTTGCGCTCCTTCGCGTAGGAGACCGCCTCGGAGAGGCAGTAGTCGGCGGCGCCGACGCCCGAGGCGGCCTGTCGGATCCGGTTCTCGTGGACGAAGAAGAGCGCCGTGGCGAGGCCGCCGGCCTCCGCGCCGAGGATCGCGTGGGCGGGGACCCGGACGTCGTCCAGCTCGACCTCCGCATGGTCGGTCGGCATGTTGAAGGTCCAGTGGTAGTAGGGGATCTTGAAGCCCGGGTTGTCGGTCTCGACGACGAAGGCGGTGATGCCCTCGGCCGCCCCCGGATCGCCGGAGGTGCGGGCGAAGACGATCGCGTGGGAGGCGAGGTTGACGCCCGAGGCGAAGCGCTTGGCGCCGTTGATCACCCATTCTTCGCCCTCCCGCGCCGCGGTTGTCTGCATCCAGGTCGCGTCGCTGCCGTGCTCGGGCTCGGTCAGGCAGAAGGAGAACTCGGTCTCGCCGGTGATCGACCCCTCCAGCCAGTCCTCCTTCTGCTGCTCGGTGCCAAAGTGCTCGAGGATCAGGGGGAAGACGAGGTTGCCGACGACCGAGGACTCCAGCTGCAGGTCGTTGTGGAGCCCGAGCCCCATCGAGGCGAGGTGGTCGCGGATGACCGCCATGCCGAGGTTGGTGCCGTCGCGGCCGCCCATGTGATTCGGCAGCGCGTAGCGGAAGACCCCGGCCGCGTCGGCGCGACGGCGCATCTCCGCGAGCAGCTCGAGCCACTCCTCGGCGTGGACGCCGTCCCGCTCCCAGTCGGTCCGCTTCCACTCGCGCCGATGGTCGAAGAACTGCGTGTTCTCGGCCTCGAGCGGTTTGATGTCGCGCTCGATGAAGCCGTCGAGCTCCTCGATGAAGTCCAGCAGCTCCTGGGGGAGGGAGTAATCCACGGTCGATCACCTGTCTTCTTTCGGCGGTTTGTCGTTGGCGGGCGGGTCGCCGGGATCCGTGGAGCCGAGCAGGTGCCCGGCGTCTCGCGGCTCGACGTAGCGGGGGTTGGCGATGCTGAGCTTCTCCACCGCGTCGACGATGGCCAGGTCGATCACCTCGGCTCGCCGGTCGTCCAGCTGCCCGTCGCGGATCGCCGTCGCCAGCTCTTCGTCGCTGCGCATCCCGAGCCTGGAGAGCCGCGCCTCCTGGTGGGCCTCCCGGATCGGGCCGAGCACCAGCTCCCGTTCGACCATCGCGGTCACGTTGCGGGCGACGCGCGCCAGGAAGCCGAGTCGGCCGCCGGCGCCCGGCATCAGGTCATCCTCGATGAAGGCGCGCAGGGCGGCGACGAGCTCGACCTCGCTGGGGACCCCGTGCGGCATCAGCCGGCCTCCTCCATCTCGCGCAGGTGCAGGAGGGTGTCGTACTCCTGCTCCCAGACGCGCCGCCCGACCGCCGCCAGCTCGATCGACGGGTCCTGGCCGGACAGGTGGCGCCAGGCCTGGATCAGGCAGAGCGCCCCCCAGCGCAGGCAACCGAAGAGCTCCCACCAGCCGACCACCTCCGGGTCGACGGGCGTGCCGGCGACGCGTTCGTAGCCGCGGAACAGGTCGGCGTAGTCGCCGAAGCCGCCGACCGGCCGCTCGACGACCCCGAAGCGCCAGCAGCGACAGCAGAGCCAGCCGAGGTCCTCCATCGGGTCGCCGAGGTGGGCCAGCTCCCAGTCGAGGACCGAGCGGATGCCGTCGGGCCCGACGATCAGGTTGCCGTTGCGGAAGTCGCCGTGGACCACGGCCCGGGCCGCGGCGTCGGGACGGCTCTGCTGGAGCCGCCGCATCCCCAGCTCGAAGGCGGGGCTGCGGTCGGAGAAGGAGTCGAGCTCCGCGCGCAGCTCCGCCAGGACGTCCGGCGCGCGCAGCCCGACCACCTCCTCGGTGGGGATCGAGTGGATGCGGGCGAGGATCTCGCCGCACTGCTCGGCCAGCCGCGGCCGCACCCGGTCGTACTCGGCGTCGCGCAGGATCCGCCGCGGCACGGTCTCGCCGTCGACGCGGCTCATCAGGACGAACGGCGCACCGACTCGCGCCGCGTCGTCGCCGTGGGCGAGGATCTCGGGCTCGGGCACGCCGCGGCGCGCCGCGGCCTCGATCGCCGCGGCCTCGCGGGACATCTTGCCCTCCATCCGCGCGCCACTCGGCGGATCGCGCCGCAGGACCATGCCGCGCGAGCCGCCGTCGGCGAGGGCAGCGTCGAAGGACCAGGTCTCACGGCTGGCGCCGCCGGTCAGCCGGCGCAGCCCCTCGATCTCCACCTGCGGCTCGCCGAGCACGCCGGCCACGAAGTCGCGCAGCCGCTCACGCAGACCTCCCGCCTCCTGCGCGGGCTCATCGCGCACGGGAAGGCCCAAGGTGGCCGATCCCCTGCGGGGTTTCTTCGCGACGCTGCGGCATCAAGCGTAGGTATCACCGAATCTGGCAGATCCCGCCCTCGCCGTCATCGACCGCCTTGTCGATCCCGCCAGAAGTTCTCGACGGCTTGCCCCGTCGCGCCGACGATCGATCCGATCCCCGTCACCGATGGAGGCCGGGCGCCGCGGGCATCCGACCGGCGCGTATCTTGAGCGTGCGTCACCCGGGGCGGTAGCTCAGTTGGTCAGAGCATGGGACTCATAATCCCTTGGTCGCTGGTTCGAGTCCAGCCCGCCCCATACGCTGTCGACGAATCCTGGTTGGAATACTCAGCTTTGCAGTGACGCCGCGCCTGAGAGATCCATTCCTTCCCGGCCCAGAGGCCGAGCCGTATTCCAAAAAGGCAGTCAATCGCTCCGGCGAATCGCTGTGCGAATTTTTCTTCACGCCGTCCACGGGGGACGCGACGGATCTATTTTGGAGGGTTTGATCGCGATGCGATCGTTGACGCAATGTACGCGGTGACTTGGTGGAAACAGCAACATGCCGTCCCGTTCAGTCGCGTAGCCGCCGCCCTCCGCTACCACGTGATGAAAGAGGAGGGCCAGGTCAACGGCAGGATCGACGTAGCGCAGCGTCTCAAGAAACGAGACACGATCATCGACAAGCTCCATCGATTCCCGAACATGAAGCTGACGCAGATGCATGGCATCGGCGGCGTTCGGGCGACTCTGCCGTCGCCGGCTTGCGTGAAGTCGGTGAGTCGGCGCCTTCAAAAGACCTGGACGATCCGAAAGACGCGCGACTACATCGCGGAGCCAAAAGCGTCCGGGTATAGGGCGATCCATCATGAGGTGAAGCGAGGGAGCCTTACGATCGAGGTCCAGCTCCGCACCGAGCGGCAGCACGGCTGGGCGAACCAGGTGGAGGACGATGGCCGCGCGCTTGGGACTGGCTATAAGTTCGGCTTCGGCGCCGAGGAGATGCAGGAGTACTACGAGTCGATGGGGCGTGCCTTTGCCGTCCTTGACCGCGGTGAAGCCCTGTCCAAGGAGTTGCAGGAGGAGCTGCGGTCCAGGTATGCTGGAAGGCCCCCATTTACCGGTCCACCCTCAGTGAGAGTTCGTGGTCGGTATCCGCTTGCACGGTAGCGGGGTCGACCGTCGCCTCGCGGAGTGAGCCCGTAGGGCGATCGGAGCGAGGCGACGGGGCGCCGTTCTCCTCCCGCCAACGCTCCGCGAAGCGGGCCGGCGGCAGCATCCCCAGCGCCGAGTGCGGGTGTTCGGTGTTGTAGGCGGAGATCCAGTCGGCGAGGATCACCTCGGCCTCGGCCAGGCTGTGAAACAGCTCGACGTCGAGCACCTCGTCGCGGGCGCGGCCGTTGAAAGACTCGATGAAGGGGTTCTGCCAGGGGGAGCCGGGCTCGATGTAGGCGGTGGCGGTGGCGTTGAGACGACACCAGTCGCGCAGGGCGTGGGCGATCAGCTCGGGGCCGTTGTCGCAGCGGATGTGGCAGGGAGCGGTTCCGCGCATGGCGACGAGGCGCTCGAGCACGGCGACCGTGTCCTCGGCGGTGATCGAGCGAGCCACCTCGCTCGCGAGCGCCTCGCGGGTGAACTCGTCGACGACGTTCAAGATGCGGATCTGGCGGCCGTCGGCCGTCTCGTCGGACTGGAAGTCGAGCGCCCAGACGTGGTCGGGGCGCTCGGCGCGGAGGCGCCTGCCGTCAGCGTTGTCGCCCAGCCGGGCGCGCTTTCGCTTGCGCTTCGGCACCCGCAGGCCCTCCTCGCGCCAGATCCGCTGCACGCGCTTCTTGTTGACGCTCCAGCCCTCTCCGAGGAGGCGGGCATGGGCGCGGCGGTAGCCCCAGCGGGGCTTCTCTTCGGAGATCTTGCGCAGGGCGGAGCGCAGGGCGGCGTCGTCCTCGGCGGCCTTCGGCTCGTAGCGCTGCGTGGAGCGATGCTGCCCCGCCACCTGGCATGCCCAGCGCTCGCTGACGCCGAGGCGGTCGCAGAGCATCGCGACCGCCTGGCGCCGGCGGTCTGGGCTCAGAAGTTTCCCGCCGAGATCTCCTTGTGGGCGCGGACTTCCAGCTCCTTGTCGGCGACGATCTGCTTCAGCTCGCGGTTCTCGCGCTCGAGCTCCTTCAGCCGCTTGACGTCGGCGGCCTTCATCCCGCCGTACTGGTTGCGCCAGCGGTGGAAGGTCTGCTCGGAGACCCCCAACTCCTTCGCGACCTCCGCCACTCCCCTGCCTTCGCCGAGCATCCGCTCGGCCTCCCTGAGCTTGCGGATGATCTGCTCGGGGGTGTGTCGCCTTCTCTTCACTTGCGTCGGTCCTCCTTGGCCCAGTTTCGCGGGCCGGTAGGACTCTCACAAGGGTCGGACCGATTTCAGGGGGTCATGCCAATGCGAAGACCCGGCACATCCTTCCACGGAGGCAGAAATGAGCGAGGGAGACATCAGGCATTTCCTTGTCGTCTACAACCTCGCCGAAGGGAAGGCGAGGGTCGAGAAGTTCGGGACGGACTACGGCGCAGCGCTGAAGGCGTACGCGGCGGAGGAGGACTTCGGCAACCGGGAGACCTACGACATCGTCCTCATCGGAGCAGACTCGCTCGAGACCATCGAACGGACGCATTCGAGCTACTTCCACACGGAGGAGAGCTTCGAGAGCCTGCTGCCCCCCGGGGTGCTTGCCTGAGTTCAGTCCCCAGCGTCGATTCGCCGTCGATGCAGACCATGATCGCGTTCGGATCGTGAGGGTTGGTCGGCGCGGGCGCGAGCTCGGCCATGCACTCGAACAGCGAGTCGGGTTCCGGGTCCCTTCCAACCGCAGGCTCTGCGGATCGCCGGCGTATGTGCCAGGGCTCGTGGATCGAGCCGGGGGCGTGGCCGCCGATCACAAGCCGGCAGCGTGGGAGGGGAAGGGTCCCCAGCGACGCCTGAGCCACTCGCCGACCAGAGGGTCGAGCAGGTAGGGCTTGCCGGCCGCATCGCGTCGGATCTGCGTCGCGCATCGCGGCGATGTGACCGTCCAGCAGGCTGCTCTTGCCGAAGCGACGTGGAGCCGCGGGACGGATCGCGACCCGGTCGGCCGCGGCCCGCTGCAGATCGTCGAGCTCGGAGCGACGGTCGATGAGGCGCCCGGGGCCACCGGTCCCTGGTGGTCGAACGGGTTCACCGTACAAGTGTGTACGGAATCGCCGGACGAAAGCCGATCGAAACCGAACGAGCCGGGTCGCCCCCTCCTATCGCGTCGCCGGCGGAATGCTCTGCTCGTACTGGAAGACGTTGTGCGGGTCGTACCTGGCCTTGATCCGCCGCAGTCGCCTGAAGTTGCGGCCCCAGTAGGCGGTTTCCCAATCCGCCATGCCCAGGTTCGGGACGTTCACGTAGGCGCCGTCGACGTAGGGGCGCAGGGCCTGGCCGAATTCGGCCACCCAGGCCTGGGCGCGGGGGGTGGTCGCGTCGCCGTTCCAGCCGGCGCCGGGCTCGGCGTAGAAGAGGGCGTCGCGGTGGGGGAAAGCCGACCCGCCGCGCGGCGTCCGGCCGACCGCGCCGCCGAACGCCGAGCAGAAGAAGTTGCTCGGCGCCGACGGGGCGTCCCGCATGAACCTGCCGACCGTGGCGATCGCCGGCGCCGGGAACGGCTCGGTGATGAACTGCGAGAAGAATTTCCACTTGGCGAATTCGCGCGGCCCGGCGTTGAAGCCCGCGAAGGTGTCGACCCAGCTCCCGGCCTCGACGCTGACGTCCGGCCTGCCGATTGCCAGCAGTGGCGCCAGCATCCGTTCCGCCTCCTGGGGCGAGCCGGAGGAGAGCACCGCGTAGAGCTGGATCCCGTCCGTGCCGATCTCGAGCACGCTGGTCAGCCGGTTGTCGGCGACCGGGGCGGAGCGCTGCCAGGCGTTGAAGACCCGGTGCAGGTTGCCGAAGCCCTTCCACTTGGCGAGGACGAAGGTGACCTCGCGCAGCGGATGGGCCCTGTAGGTGAGCGAGGTGACGATGCCGAAGTTGCCGTTGCCGGCGCCCCGCAGCGCCCAGAGGAGATCGGGGTGGTTGCGTCGGTCGACTTCGAGCACGCGGGCGCCGTCGCGCCCGGCCGGGACGACGATCTCGGCGCCGATCAGGTTGTCGCAGGACATGCCGAGACTGCGGGTGAGGAAACCGAAGCCGCCGCCGAGGGTGGCGCCGGAGATCCCGACCGTCGCCTCCGCGCCGGTCGGCACGGCCAGGTTCCGGGCCCCCAGCTTCTCCACGATCTCGCCCTGGGTGAGGCCCGCGCCGACCGTCGCGGTGCGCGAGGCGGCGTCGATCCGCGCGCCTTTCAGGCCGCTGACGTCGATCACCAGGCCGCCGTCGACATTCGACCAGCCCTCGAGGCTGTGGCGGCCGCTGCGCACTCGCAGGGCAACGCCATTTTGGCGCGACCAGGCCAGCGCGTTGACCACGTCGTGGCGGTTCCGGGCGAAGACGATCGCCAGCGGATAGGAGGAGAAGAGCCCGTCCCATCCGGCCCGCGCTTTCGGGTAGCCGGGGTCGCCGGGGCGCACGACACGGCCGGTCAGCCTGGCCGGCCGACCCGCTTCCCCGCCGCGTCCGCCGCCGCTCGTCCCCCGCCGCGGCTCGGCAAGCAGCTCGCCCGCCGCGGCGGTCGGCGCGAGGAGAGCTCCTGCCCCCGCGGCGACGCTGAGTTTCAGAACGTCCCTGCGGGAAAGGTCACCCATGCGGATCCCCAACCTACCGACTGGAGCCGGCGCGTTGACAGCGCCCCCCGCCCGGCCTAGGCTCGCGCCGAAGAGGAATTGGCGGTTCTCATGGCGATGCTGGGGAGGAGAGGATGAGGAACGTAGGGCGTGGTACCGGGGGCTCGCGCAGGCGTGGCCTGGGGGCGATCCTCGCGCTGGGCGCGCTGGTGACGCTGGCACTGGCGCTGAGCGCCTGCGGGGGCAGCGGCGGAACGACGAGCGGTACCACCGGCGGCACGACGAGCGGAACGACGAGCGGCGCCGAAAGCCAGGAGGCCGAGGCGGGGGCCCAGGTCTACGCCGCCGCCGGCTGCGGCAGCTGTCACACCTTCGCGGCGGCCGGCTCGACCGGAACCACGGGGCCCAACCTGGACGAATACCTCGAGCCGGCCGACAACAAGCCCGGGATCGAAGAGATGATCGTCGATCCCAACGCCGAGATCGCCGAAGGCTACAAAGCCAACGTCATGCCACAGGATTTCGGCGAAACCCTCTCCGCCGAAGAAGTCAACGAGTTGGTCGACTTCGTGTACGAGAACTCACCCGCGAGCGAAGAACCCGGCGGGGAGCAGGGGGAGCAGGGCGAAGAGGGAAAGTAGGACGCCGGCGACCAGCTACCGCCCGCCGCCTCGGGCCGTCCCGTCGCTAGTCCCGGGCGGAACGGAAGCGCAGCCGCGGGCGGGGCGCGGCGTAGACGATGCGCAGGTTCAGCTCGGGGGCCTCGGCGGGCCAGGCTTCGTAGACGCCCGGCTGCTTGTCGAGGGGGCGGGCGGAGGCGATCGCGACGATCGCGTTTTCGGCCGTCTGGGCGACCACCTGGTGCAGCTCCCGTTCTCGGTGACGCCGCCGCTCCCACGCCGCTACGACGAACTTCCGCATGTCGGCAACTCTATCCTCTTCGAACGATTCCGTAACTGACGTTTGGTCGGCTATTTGCGGGCGGGCGGCCGGCTCTCCTCTTCGCTCGGCCCGATTCCGAGCATCACGGCGAAGAGCAGGCTGGCGAGGACGAGGATCACGCAACCGATCGCCACGAAGGCGCCGGTCGCGAACCCGAGCAGGCCGACGACCGCGAGGACGAGCGCAACAGCCATGGTGACGCTGCGACGCATCGGCCGATCCTACGGGTCGGCCGATGCGGGCGCCCCACGGCCGGGCGCCGGCGGTCGCGGCGTCGGGCGCCTACGGAATCAGTTCTTCGGCCTTCTTCTTGGCTTCTTCGACCGCTTCTTCAGCCTTTTCGCGGGCTTCTTCGAGGCTCTTCTTGCCCTTGCCCTTGCTGTTTTCCAGTTTTTCCTTGGCTTCTTCGAGCCCTTCTTCGGCCCGCTTCTTGCCTTCTTCGATTCCCCGTTCCGCCGCTTCGACGCCGCTTTCGGCTTCCTGCTGGGCGTTGCTTTCGCCGCTGCTGCTGCCGCCACCACCGCAGCCGGCCAGGAGGGCGCCGCCCCCGAGCGCGGCGACGGCGGCGAGCAGCGCGGTCGCCCGGCGAAGCTTGAGGTTGATCTGAGGCTCGTTCATGTCGACTCCCTCTTCGATTGCGTTGAAGCCGGCCGCTGCCGGTTTTCGACCGTAGTCCATGCGGCGGGCGGGTGTTCGCCCCTCACGGCGCGCCGACCGTGCAGCTGCGGGTGAGGACGCTGTGGACGATGCGCCCGCCCGGGAAGACGAAGATGCCGCGGGCCAAGGGGAAGGTGGCGCCGGGAAAGCCGGCGGGCGCGGCGCAGGCGGCGCTCAGGTAGCTGTGTGGCCGGCCGTCGAAGTGGAACCGACGCCGCAGCCGCAGCCGCAGCCGGGTGATCGAGCCCACCCCGCCCGCCAGCCTCGGGACCCGCGCCGTCAGCACCGTCCCGAATTGGCCCGCGGCGCGGTCGACCCGCAGCGGGATCACCAGGGTCACCCGGACCGGTGAGGCGATGTAGATGTGGACCAGCATCCCGGCCCGGCCGTGGACGACGGCGTTGAAGACGAGCGCCCGGCCGTCCACCGCGATCGGCCGGCCGCCGAGCTGGAGCTCGGCGACGAAGCCCCCGCTGCCGACCCGGGCGGCGCGACAGCGCGCCAGCGCCGCGACCGAGCTGGTCGACTGCAGGAGCGGCGCGGTGCAGGCGGGGAGGCCGCGCGCGTCGATCCGCCCGGCGCGGTTCAGTTCGATCCGCAGGCGGCGCAGCGGCGGCGGGTGGCTGCCGTCGGTGGTGGCGATCCGACCGTCGACTTCGACCGTGATCGGCGCCGGCCGTTCGCGCGGCAGCGTCCGCGGCGAGAAGCGCGCGTCGAAGTGGATGCGCAGGTGCCCGGACTGGACGACCTCGGCACGCGCGAGCGCGGCGAGCGCGCAGGCGGCGAGCAGCGGCAAGGCGAGCGTGGCAAGTCGGCGGCCCATCCCCATTCCCTCATGACGAGTCTAGATGCGCGGGCGCGGGGCGGACCGCCTTGGGCGGGTGGAATCGAATCGAGCATCTAGGGTTGCGCGATGGGCGCCAACGGTTTCGAAGGACCGCTGACCACCACCCTCGAGGGCTCGTTGGTGAGGCTCGAGCCGCTCGCCGAGGAGCACCGCGACGGGCTCTGGGAGGCAGCTCAGCCGGGCGAGATCTGGGCCTGGCTCGCCCATCTGAACAAGAGCCGCGAGTATTTCGATCAGTGGTTCGACGGGACGCTCGCGAGTGACGCGGCGGGGGAGACCGGCACCTTCGCGGTCCGCCGGGCCGGGGACCGCCTGCTGGTCGGTTCCAGCCGCTACATGAACCTGCGGCCCTTCGATCGCGTGCTGGAGATCGGGTGGACCTGGTTCAACCCGTCGGTCTGGCGAAGCGGGGTCAACGTCGAGACGAAACTGCTGCTGTTCACGCATGCCTTCGAGACGCTCGGCTGCGTCCGGGTCGAGCTGAAGACCGACGCGCGCAACGAGCGCTCGCGGGGCGCGATGACCCGCCTGCCGGCGCGCTTCGAGGGGATCATGCGCAAGCACATGTTCGTACCGGACGTCGGCCGGCGCGACACCGCCTACTTCAGCGTGATCGACGACGAGTGGCCCGCGGTCCGCGCCGCGCTGCGCGCCCGCCTCTGAGCCCGGCGGGCCTCGGCTCCGCGCTCCTACTCCGGCTTGCGCCGGTCGTCCTCCTCGGGGTGGACGGCGCGGCGGGCCGCGGCACGCATTTCCTGGCCCGCCTCGCGGGTCGCCGCCCTCGCCTCCTCGGCGACCCGTTCGACGCCGACGCTCGGCTTGCCGCCGACGATGTCGCGGAAGGCTTCCTTGAAGTTGTCGGTGTGGCGGCCGGGATGGAAGCGCCGTTCGGCCTTCGCCTGCTTCTTCGGGCGCCGCTCGCCGTAGCGACGGCGCGCCCAGGCGGAGTCCGGCTTGCCGATCCGGCAGGCGCCGTAGATCGCCAGCGGCGCCAGCAGGATGCCGATCGTCCCGTGCAGGCGCCGACCCTTCAGGAAGCAGACCGCGACGAAGAAGATCAGCAGCAGCGTGGTGGCGATCCCGGCCACGACACCGCCGCCTTCGCTGCCGAATTCGAACGGGTTGGCGCCGAGCACGATCAGGGCGATCAGCGAGCCCGCGATCACCGTCGCGTCGATCGAGCTGCGCCCCTGCTCGGCCCAGTAGACGTCTTCAAGGTAGACCCAGAGGGCGAACTCGTCGATCGTCAGCCCGGCGCCGATGCCGAAGAAGAAGGCGCAGATCTCGATGTAGGGGCTCTGTCCCAGCGTGGCGAAGCCGAGCGTCCCGGCGACCATCATGGTGACGATCCCGAACACCAGGTGATGGACGTGGACGCCGCTGTCGCTGACCACGCTGCCGGGCCACCAGGGCACCTTCGGGCTGCGCATCAGGCGGGTGCTCATCCGGATGAAGGCGAACGAGCCGACGAAGCCGACCAGCACCAGGAAGACCGCCTGGCGCTGGTGGGAGACGAGCTGGTCGTCCCAGAATTCGACGATGAAGGCGGCGAGCGGCAGGTGCACGGTCAGCTCGCCTCCGCGACGACCGGCTCCGGCCGCCGCTTCAGGGTGGGCGCCGAGCCGTCGTGGTGCCCGATCAACTCGAGGGTGAGCAGGACGAAGGCGACCGCGATCGGCGGCGCGGTGACGATGTTGCCGATCGCCTCGCCGAGCCAGGCCGCCGGCAGGCTCTCGCCGAGCAGGTGGTGGACGCCGGCGACCAGCGCTTCGTCGATCGCGTCGCCCACGACCTCGGTCGGCACGACCACGGCGGCGACCATCCAGAAGTGCCCGCGCACGAGCCGGAAGCTGCGCCGGAACCCATCACGCACGTCGAGCTTCTCGAGCTCCACCGCCGCCCCCGCCAGCGACAGGTAGACCAGCGCCAGGACGCCGGGGACGATGAGGAGCACCATGCCGACCACGGTGGCGAGCACGTAGAGGATGTCGACCGCGACCAGCGTCCCGTAGGAGATGTGGCGGGCGATCTCCAGGAAGCTCGGCGGGTGCTCGTCCTCGCGCCGGGTGAGCGAGGCGGCGATCGCGCCGCTGAAGAAGACCTCGCCGAAAAGGCTCGAGGCGGTGACCGCGGCGGCGGCGCCGAGCAGCGCCACCAGGCGCAGCCCGCCGGCGACGTTGAGGGCGCTGGTGTCGACCTGGTGCAGCAGCGCGTCGAGCAGCCCGAGCGGCACGAAGACGATCGTCGCCAGCACCAGCAGGATCGGCGCCCAGGCCCGGTAGGTGCGGGCGATCCGGACGTAGAGGGCGAGCAGTCGCCGCGGCCGGCTCATCGACCGCGCCGCCGCCGGCGCCCGGCGGGGACGCGGCCGCGCCGTTCCAGCCGGTCCTGCCTGGACTGCGAGGCGGGGACGCGGCGCAGGTCGTAGAGCTCCGCGACGAGGATCTCTTCGGCGCAGACCCGGTGCCAGTGGTGGTGGTCGGTGCCGCCGAGCCTGCGGACGTACTGGACGATCGTGTGCTCGTCGCCCACCTCGATGTCGCCGTGGCAGCCGGGGCAGCGGTAGAGCTTGCGGGCGATGCCGCGGATCAGCCAGGCCTCGTCCCCCTCTTCGGTGATCCCCTGGAGGCTCCAGCGCATGCTCGGCTGTCCGTCGAACTGGCCCATCAGCGGGGGTTCCTCATCGTCTTCCAATCCTCCCAGAAGGGAAAGCGGCAGGCCCGGCGAAATCCTCGCCCGTGACCAAGACCGCGACGAAATCACCTCAACTCAAAAGCCTCTCCGACTACATCCAGGAGCGTTTCGAAGAGTTCTCGCGCTCCCAGAAAGATGTGGCGCGCTACATCGTCGACCACCTCGACGAGGCGGCCTTTCTCACCGCCGAGGAGCTCGCCCGCCGTGCCAGCACCTCCTCCTCGACCGTCGTCCGCTTCTCGCAGGCGCTCGGCTTCGAGGGCTACCCGGAGCTGCAGCAGGCGGCGATCGAGGAGTACCGGACGACGATCGCCGCGGTCGGCTCGGCGACCGGACCGCTGTTCTCCTTCGACCACACCGAGCTCGAGGGGTCACTGAGCGCCGACTACGCGAACCTCGAGGAAACGGCGCGCAAGCTGACCACCCAGCAGGTCAACGACTCGGTCGCCGCGCTCGCCACCGCGCAGCGCATCGTGATCGTCGGCGTCGACCAGATGGCCTTCTTTGCCAGCTACCTGCGCCACACGCTCAGCCTGCTCGACATCCGCGCCGAGATCGTCGCCTCGACCGGCGGCGAGAGCCTGCAGCGGCTCGGCCGGATCGACGAGAGCACCTTGGTCATCACCCTTTCGGCGGGGCGGGCGCACCCGCTGCTGCTGCGGGCGATGAAGCTCGCCCTGCACCGCGGCGCGCGCACCCTGGCGATCTCCGACGCGACGATGTCGGAGGTGGGCGAGCACGCCGAGATGACGCTCTACTTCTCCTCCAACAGCCCGTCGTTCACGCGCTCCAACACGGCGCTGATGGCGTTGGTGCAGGCGCTCGCGCACGGGTTGTACGCACGGGATGAAGACCTGCACCGGGACCGCATCAAGGCGTACAAACTGAAGTAGGCCGGAGCGGATCGCGCTCGCCGCTCCCTAATATGGACGCATGCCCGACCGCGCGACGTTTCGACTGAAGACCGGCCTCGCCGAGATGCTGAAAGGCGGGGTGATCATGGACGTGGTCACCCCCGAGGAGGCGAAGATCGCCGAGGAGGCCGGCGCCGTCGCGGTGATGGCCCTGGAACGCGTTCCCGCCGACATCCGCGCCCACGGCGGCGTGGCCCGGATGTCGGACCCGGCGATGATCAAGGGCATCCAGGAGGCGGTGACGATCCCGGTGATGGCCAAGGCCCGGATCGGCCACTTCGCCGAGGCCCAGGTCCTGCAGGCGCTCGAGGTCGACTACATCGACGAGTCCGAGGTGCTGACCCCGGCCGACGAGGTCAACCACATCGAGAAGCTCGCCTTCGACGTGCCGTTCGTCTGCGGCGCCACCAACCTCGGCGAGGCGCTGCGGCGGATCGGCGAGGGCGCCGCGATGATCCGCTCCAAGGGCGAGGCCGGGACCGGCAACGTGGTCGAGGCGGTCCGCCACATGCGCGAGATCAACGCCGGCATCCGCCGGCTCTCCCAGCTGCGGCCCGAGGAGCTGGCCGCCGCCGCCAAAGAGCTGCCGGCGCCGCTGGAAGTCGTCCAGGAGGTCGCCGCCGCGGGTCGTCTGCCGGTGCCGCTCTTCTGCGCGGGCGGGATCGCGACGCCGGCCGACGCGGCGCTGATGATGCAGCTCGGCGCCGAGGGCAACTTCGTCGGCTCGGGGATCTTCAAGTCGGGCGATCCGGCGCGCCGCGCCAAGGCGATCGTCGAGGCGACGACCCACTTCGAGGATCCGGAGCGGGTCGCGGCCGCCTCGCTCGGGCTGGGCGAGGCGATGAGCGGCCTGGAGATCGGGCCGCTGGAGGAGCAGGGCGCGCTCCTGCAGCACCGCGGAGGCTGACCTGAAGGTCGGCGTCCTGGCACTGCAGGGGGATTTCGAGGCCCACGCGAAGACGCTGCGCCGGCTCGGCGCCGAGCCGGTCGAGGTGCGCACGCCGGAGCAGCTGGAGGGGCTCGACGGCCTGGTCATCCCGGGCGGCGAGTCGACGACGATGACGCGGCTGATCGAGTCGGCCGGGCTGGAGCCGGGGCTGCGCGCCCACCACGCCGCGGGCCGGCCGATCCTCGGCACCTGCGCCGGGATGATCGTCTGCGATGCCGAGCACCTCGGCCTGATCGACGCGACCGCGCGGCGCAACGCGTTCGGCCGCCAGCTGCAGAGCTTCGAGGCCGACCTGAAGGTGGCCGGCGCGGGGGACGAGCCGCTGCGCGCGGTGTTCATCCGCGCGCCGTGGGTGGAGCGGACCGGGGAGGGGGTGGAGGTGCTCGCCGCCTGGGAGGGCCACCCGGTGGCGATCCGCGAGGGCACCGTCCTGGCCACCGCGTTTCATCCCGAGCTGACCGATGACCCCCGCCTGCACGCGATATTCATGGCGATGATCACCACCGCCCGGGACCAGGCGAAGCAGGCCGCGGCGCCGGGACAGGCAATCGAGAGAGGGGCGGCAGAAAGATGAGCGGCGATCCGAGGGTTCAGAATCTGGCGAAGATCCTGGTCGGCTACTCGACCAAGGTGCAGGAGGGAGAGGTCGTCTCGATCGACGGCGAGAGCGCCGCGGCGCCGCTGCTGCTCGCCGTCTACGAAGAGGTGCTGAAGGCGGGCGGCAACCCGGTTCTGAACGTCGCCCTCGACGGGCAGATCGCCGCCTACTTCAAGCACGCCTCCGACCGCCAGCTGGAATGGATCTCGCCGTTCGCGGAGTGGATGGTCGACAACGCCGACGTGCGGATCGCGATCGGCGCCAGCACCAACACGCGGGAGCTGTCCGGGGTTCCGCCGGAGCGCCAGACGCTGCGCCAGTCGGTGACCGGCGACCTGATGGCGCGGGCGATGAAGCGCAGCGCCGCGGGCGACTTCCGCTGGGTCTACACGCTCTACCCGACCAGCGCCTACGCGTCGGAGGCCGAGATGAGCCTGGCCGACTACGAAGCC
This sequence comes from uncultured Actinomycetes bacterium, assembly GCA_963763265.1. GTDB lineage: Bacteria > Actinomycetota > Thermoleophilia > Solirubrobacterales > 70-9 > VAYN01. Next base: position 70,490 of record CAVXNN010000006.1, read on the forward strand.
TTCTACTACGGCGCCTGCCTCGCCGACGACGCCGAGCCGCTGACCGCCTGGAAGCGGGCCTCCGAAGAGACCAACCGGCTCGCCGACTGGATCGAGGGGCACGAGGAGGTCCGCATCACCGCGCCCGGCACCGACATCAAGCTGGGGATCGCGGGGCGCAAGTTCATCCCCTGCGACGGCGACCACAACATGCCCGACGGCGAGTTCTTCACCGGCCCGGTCGAGGACGCGACCGAGGGCGAGGTCAGCTTCCACCTGCCCGCGGTGATCGGCGGCCGCGAGGTCTCTGGCGTCCGCCTCAGGTTCGAGGCCGGCCGGGTGGTCGACGCGAGCGCCGAGCGCGGCGAGGAGTTCCTGATCGCCCTGCTCGACACCGACGAGGGCGCCCGCACGCTCGGCGAGCTCGGGATCGGCACCAACTACGGCATCGACCGCGGCACCCGCGAGGTGCTGCTCGACGAGAAGATCGGCGGCACCATCCACATGGCGGTCGGCCAGGCCTATCCCGAGTCCGGCGGGTCAAACGAGTCCGCCGTCCACACCGACCTGGTCTGCGACCTGCGCCTCGGCGGCAGGCTGGAAGTGGATGGCGTGGTCATGCAGGAGAACGGCAAGTTCGTCATCTGAGGCGCCTGGACCGGCGCGCGGCGGCGTCCGCGGGGCGCGCGCCTGCCGTGCGCTCCCTTGCCTCGCTTGCGAACTCGCCGCGCGGCGGTGGGACCGGGTGGCCCGCGAGGAGCTCAGGCGCGCTGGAGAAGGAGCGCGGCGAAGCCGAGGATGATCGTCAGGTACATCGGCAGGAGGATGGCGATCAACGTGCGGAAGTCGGCGCGCGCCTCGCTTCGCACCATGTTGATTTCCTGCCGCATGTCCGCCCGGACGTCTTTGAATTCGCGGCGCATCTCCGCGAAGCCCTCGTCGACCTTCGCGAAGCCCTCGTCGACTTTCCGCTCGAGGGTGTCGATCCTCTGCTCGTCCGATTGGGCCTGCATCGGACAATCGAAGCACCGCCCGCGGCGCCCTTCAAGGGTCGTCACAGATAATTTGCAGAGCTGATCCGAAGGGGGCGCGAAGCGCTACTGCTTGGGGAGCGGGCTGCCGGCCAGGAAGAAGAACCAGATCATCAGGGCCAGGGCGGCGAGCGTCACCGAGGACATCATCACCGCCTCGACCACGGTCACCGCGTCGTTGACCGGGGCGGTGTCGCGCATGCTCTTCAGCCAGCCGGGACGACTGGAGACGAGGCGGTTGCTGCCGGTGACGCGGACGTAGAGGTCGTTGAGGCGGCCGATCAGCCAGGCGTCGAAGAGGACGGTGACGATGATCCCGACCACCACGACCATGTAGGGGCCGATGCTCGGGAACTGGCTGTGGGCGAGCTTCGAGGCGATGTAGACCCAGCCCAGCGGGATCACCGTCCAGAGCGAGAAGGCGGCGAAGAGCATCGCGAAGAAGACCGCCGCGGCGGCCGCATTTCGTCCCAGGCTCCTGACCATCGTCTCCACGGCGTTCCCCCTCTCATACAATGACACCTGTATGTCGGGACATTCGAAGTGGTCATCGATCAAACACAAGAAGGGCGCGGCCGACGCCAAACGCGGCAAGCTCTTCTCCAAGCTCGCCCGCGCGATCACCGTCGCCGCCCGTGACGGGGGCGGCGATCCGGAAGGCAACGCGGCCCTCGCCACCGCCGTGCAGAAGGCGCGCGAAGCGTCGATGCCGAAAGACAAGATCCAGAAAGCGATCGACGTCGGCACCGGGGCGGGCAACGACGGCGCGAACATCGAACGGGTCGTCTACGAGGGCTACGGCCCGGCGGGCGTCGCGGTCCTCGTCGACGCGCTGACCGACAACCGCAACCGGGCCAGCGCCGAGATCCGCCACGCCTTCTCCACCCACGGCGGCAGCCTCGGCGAGCCGGGCTCGGTCGCCTGGAACTTCGAGAAAAAGGGCGTCGTGGTGGTCGACGCGGACCGCTACGGCGAGGACGACCTGATGCCGGCGATCGACGCCGGCGCCGACGACGTCCAGGAGGAGGGCGACAAGCTGCGCGTGCTCAGCGAGCCGGGCGATCTCACCGCGGTGAAGGTGGCGCTCGAGGCGGCCGGCGTGGAGATCGAGTCGGCGGCGCTCGCCACCGAACCGAAGAGCACGGTGGAGCTGAAAGGGCACGACGCCCAGCGGATGATCGACCTGCTCGAAGTGCTCGACGACCAGGACGACGTCGACACCGTCTACGCCAACTTCGACATCCCCGACTCGGTGATGGAGCAGCTGGCCGCCGCGTAGGGCGGCCGCTCCCGGACGCGGAAGCGCGGCGGCGAGATCGCCGCCGGCGATGGGCGCGGCCACGCTGGCAGAGGGGACGGCGCCCGATGTCGGGGCAGGCATCCGACGGCCCGCCCAGAATCAGTCCCTTATGCAGGTTGTGATGGGCATCGACCCCGGCGCGGCGAACCTCGGCTTCGGCATCGTCCGGGTCGAGGGCAACCGCATGGCGGCGCTCGACGGCGGCGTCGTCGAGACCGCCCCGGAGCTGCCGATGGAGCGGCGCCTGGAGCGGATCCACGCCGCGCTCGGCGAGCTGATGTCCTGGCACGAGCCCGGCGCGCTGGCGATCGAGCAGGTCTACTTCGGCCGCAACGTCGCCTCGGCGATGGCGGTCGGGCAGGCCAGCGGCGTCTCGATGCTGGCCGCCGCCCAGCGCGGGATCCCCTGCTTCGCCTACACGCCGCAGGCGATCAAGATGGCGGTCTGCGGCTCCGGCGCCGCCGACAAGGCGCAGGTGCAGCGGATGGTCGGCACGCTGCTCGGGCTGAGCGAGCCGCCGAGCCCCGACCACGCCGCCGACGCGCTGGCCGTGGCGATCTGCCACGGCGGCGGCGAAGGTCGGCGCCACGCGGTCCGCCGCGCCGCCGCGCCGCGCGCCGACGGGCGGCCGCCGATCACCGCGCGGGTGGCCGGATGATCGCCGCGGTCCGCGGCGAGGTGATGGTCCGCCGGCCCGACCACGTGGTGGTCGAGGCGGGCGGCGTCGGCTACCACCTGGCGGTTTCCGCGGAGACCCTCAAGTCGGTCCCGGCGGCGGGCTCGGAGGCCTTCCTGCACGCCGAGCTGATCGCCCGCGAGGACTCGCTGTCGCTCTACGGCTTCGCCTCGGAGGGTGAGCGTGACCTCTTCCGGCTGCTGATCTCGGTCAGCGGCGTCGGCCCGAAAGTCGCGATCGCGACGCTCTCCGGCGGCAGCTCCCGCGAGCTGCTGCGGGCGATCGCGGCGGGCGACACCAAACGCTTCCAGGCCGTGCCGGGGATCGGCAAGCGCACCGCCGAGCGGATCGTCGTCGAGCTGCGCGACAAGGTCGCGGGCGAGCTCGAGGTCGAGTCGGCGATCGCCGCCGCCGAGGCGGGCGACGCCCGGGCCCTGGCCCGCGACGGCCTCGTCAACCTCGGCTACCAGCCCCTGGAGGCCGAGGAGCTGCTCGAGGGCCTGGAGGGCGACGACGCCGAGTCGCTCCTCGCCGGGGCACTGCGCAAGGCGGGGGCGAACCGGTGAGCGACGATCCGATCGGCGCCAACCGCATCCGCACCCCTGGCCTGGACGGCGAGCCGGTGCCGGTCGACGCCGAGGTCACGGTGCACGACGCGCGCGTCGAGCCCGAGGACCTCGACAAGAGCCTGCGCCCGCCGACGCTGGCCGATTTCGTCAACCAGGCGCAGGTCACCGAGCAGCTCGGGATCTTCATCGAGGCGGCCCGCCGCCGCGGCGAGCCGCTCGACCACGTGCTGCTGGCGGGGCCGCCCGGGCTCGGGAAGACCTCGCTGGCCAACATCGTCGCCGCCGAGCTCGGCGTGCCCCTGGTCCAGACCGCCGGCCCGGCGCTCGAGCGCAAGGCCGACGTCGCCTCCTTCCTGACCGCGCTGGAGCCGGGCAGCGTCTTCTTCATCGACGAGATCCACCGGCTCGGCCGCGCGGTCGAGGAGACGCTCTACCCGGCGATGGAGGACGGCGAGCTGCCGGTAGTCCTCGGCCAGGGGGCCGGCGCCCGCACCGTCACCCTGCCGCTGCCGCCCTTCACGCTGATCGGCGCGACCACCCGCGCGGGCCTGCTGACCACGCCGCTGCGCGACCGCTTCGGGGTCAGCCACCGGCTCGAGCACTACAGCCCCGAGCACCTGGCGCTGATCGTCGAGCGCTCGGCCGGGATCCTCGACGTCGAGATCGACCGCCGGGGAGCCCACACGATCGCCTCCCGCTCGCGCGGCACGCCGCGGGTCGCCAACCGGCTGCTGAAGCGGGTGCGCGACTTTGCCGAGGTGAAAGGGACGGGGGAGATCGGCGCCGTGGTGGCGGCCGACGCCCTGGCGATGCTGGAGGTGGACGAGGCGGGCCTCGACCGCGCCGACCGCGCCCTGCTCGACACCGTCGCCTCGAAGTTCGGCGGCGGCCCGGTCGGCCTCTCCACCCTGGCGATCGCGGTCGGCGAGGAGGCCGACACGATCGAGGACGTGCTCGAGCCGTACCTGCTGCAGCAGGGACTGCTGAAACGGACGCCGCGCGGCCGGGTCCTCACGCGGCGCGCGTATGACCATCTGGGCGTCGAAGCGCCAGAGGGCGCGGCCAGCCTCTTCTGATACCCGGCGGCCCCAGGCGCTCAACTCGCACCACAAGACGATCATCTAGCCTGTTCCGACCATGCCGTTTTTCATCTGCCCCAACTGCGGACACCGCGAGGTGAGCGGCTCCCGCACCGAAGGATTCAGCCGCCGCCCCAAGGGATGCTCGAAATGTGGGTTCGGATTCGTATTCGAACTACTCGACGATTATTATCCCGCACCGAACGCGGCGTTTTTCGTCTGCGATCAGCAGGAACGGGTTATCGATGCGGGCAAGGGGAGTTACGAGTTGACTGGTTTGACCGATGAGGACGTGATCGGGCGTCCGGTGCGTGAGGTGCTGGGCCTCGACTGGGTCGACCCGGGCGATGGCGGCCCGGAGGCCGATACCGACGGCGACGGCACCACGGACCCGATCGAGACCTCGCTCGAGTGGGGCGTGCGCTCGCTCGGCAAGCGCGTCTCGGTCAACGCCGAGGGCGACCTGCCGGCCAAGGCGGTCGCCGACGTCTTCCCCGCCTATGACGACGACGGCGGGCTCTTGCTTGTCCTGACCCCGGAGGGATAGGGACCCGTGGGCTCGCGGCGGCAGCACGTCTTCGTCCTGCTCTTCGTGATCGCCCTGGTCGCGATCTCGGGGATCGTCATCGCGACCAAGGAAACGAAGCTCGGCCTCGACCTGCAGGGCGGCCTGCAGCTGGTCTACGAAGGGCAGCCGACCGGGACGGCGACCTCGGTGTCCGGCGAAGACATCGAAGACTCGATCGCGATCATCGAAAAGCGGATCAACAGCCTCGGCGTGTCCGAGGCCGAAGTCGCGCGGCTCGGCGAAAAGAACATCACCGTCGGCCTGCCCGGGGTCACCGACGCCAACCGCGCCGCCGAACGTGTGGGGACCACCGCGCAGCTCTACTTCTTCGACTGGGAGCCGAACCTGATCGGCCCGGAGCGCCAGATCGGGGGCCACCCCGGTCAGAACCCGCCCGAAGCGGCGGTGAAAACGCTCGAAAGGAAATGGAAAGAAGCGGGGCGCAACCCGAAAAGCTTCGAGAGCAAGCAGCTGATCGCCTCGGGCGCCTACCCGAGCGCCTACACCGCCGGGCTGCTCGCCGCCGAACAGAAACCGAACGAAGACTGCGAAAAGTGCTCGATCGGCAAGACGCAGTACTACCTCTTCGGGAAGCAGGCGCCCCACAAGCTGCTCGCCGGGCCGGTGACGGTCAAGAAGGACCTCTACGAAAGCCCGACCGGCGAAACGCTGCCCAAAGACGGGATCGTGGTCGAAGTGCCGCCCGGGACGATCCTGGTGTCCGAACAGCCGACCGACGAAAGCGGCAAGGTCGACGAAACCGCCCGGCCGGGCTGGTTCGCGCTGAAGGACAACCCCTCCCTGTCGGGCAGCGAAATCACCGAACCGAAGCAGGAATACAGCCAGGGGACCGGCGAACCGAACGTCACCTTCCAGTTCACGGACCAGGGGCGCAAGAACTTCCAGGAGGTCACCCGGAAGATCGCCCAGCGCGGCCAGGCGCAGGCGATCGGGCCGGTCGGCGCCGAACAGGCGGCGGCCCTCTCCGGCCACTTCGCGGTCATCCTCGACAACGAAGTCCAGAGCCGGCCGATCATCAACTTCCAGGAAAACCCGGACGGCATCGACGGGCGCCAGGGAGCCCAGATCTCCGGCGGCTTCTCCGGCGAACACGGGCTCGAAACGGCCCAGGAACTGGCGACGACGCTGCAGATCGGCGCGCTGCCGATCGATCTGCACCTGATCTCCGAGACCCAGGTCTCGGCGACGCTCGGCAGCCAGGCGCTCCACGACGGGATCAAGGCCGGGATCATCGGCCTCGCCCTCGTCGTCCTCTTCCTGCTCGCCTACTACCGCTTCCTTGGTCTGATCGCGGTGATCGCCCTGGCCGCCTACGGGGTGATCTTCTTCGCCCTGATCAAACTGATCCCGATCACCCTGACGCTGCCGGGGATCGCGGGCCTGGTGCTGACGATCGGTGTCGCCGCCGACTCCAACATCGTCATCTTCGAGCGAATAAAGGAGGAGGTGCGCGCCGGCAGATCGATGCAGGGCGCGATCGCCGCGGGCTACAAACGCGGCATCTCGACGATCGTCGACGCGAACGTCGTCACCCTGCTCACCGCCTTCATCCTCTTCGTGCTGGCGACCGCCGGGGTCAAGGGCTTCGCCTTCACGCTCGGCGTCGGCACGATCGTCTCGCTGTTGACCGCGGTCGTCTTCACCCAGGCGCTGCTCGGCACGATGAGCAACTCGAAGCTGCTGCGCTCGCGCGGCGCCCTGGGCGCCGGGGGAGAGGGCCGGAGCTGGCACTTCGACTTCATGGGGGCCAGCCGTTGGTTCTTCACCCTCTCCGGCGTGATCCTGCTGATCGGCGCCGTCGCGCTCTCCACCAAGGAGCTGAACTTCGGGATCGACTTCAAGTCGGGCACGCGGATCACCGCGGCACTCGAAAAGCCGACCACCGAGAACGCGGTGCGCGGCACCCTCGAAGGAGCCGGTGTCGAAAACGCCCAGGTGCAGCAGGTGACGGTGCCGCACTTCGGCAGCAACGTGTTCCAGATCGAGGCGGCCCAGCTGCAGCCGGGGCAGGTCAAGTCGGTGGAAACGGAGCTCGGCAGCGAATACGGGATCGAAAAGAACGGCTTCGAAAGCACCAGTGTCGGGCCGACCTTCGGCCACCAGGTGGCGGAATCCGCGATCAAGGCGCTGATCTTCTCGCTGCTGGTGATCCTCGTCTACGTGGCGCTGCGATTCGAGCCGAAATTCGCGGTGCCGGTGATGATCGCCTTGGCCCACGACGTCCTGATCACCGGCGGCGTCTATGCGTTGACTGGTAAAGAAGTATCAAGCGGGACGGTGGCCGCCTTCTTGACCATCTTGGGCTACTCGCTCTACGACACGATCATCGTGTTCGACCGAATACGAGAGAACGTGCCGCGCATGCCGCGCGCGGCGTTCTCCCAGATCGTCAACCGCTCGATGAGCGAGGTGCTGACCCGGTCGCTGGCGACCAGCTTCACGACCTTGCTGGCGGTGCTGTCGCTGCTGATCTTCGGCTCGGCCACCCTGCAGGACTTCGCCTTCGCGATGTTGATCGGGATCGCCTCCGGCACCTACTCCTCGATCTTCATCGCCTCCCCGGTGCTGACCGCCTGGAAGGAACGCGAGCCGCAGTTCGTCCGCCGGCGCCAGCGGATCGCCGAGGTCGAGGGCGGCGTCATCCCGGCCTACGCCGACGACGTCCAGGTGGCGAAGCTGGCCGACGACGACGAGACCGAGGCGACGATCGCGGCCGCCACCGAGGCCGAGCGGGGGATCCCCGCCGCCGAGCCGGAGCCCGAGCCGGGTGCGGTGGCGACCGCCGAGCGGCCTCGTCCCGGCGATGACGAGGAGGAGGAGCCGAAGTCGGGCGACGGCAACGGCAAGGCGCCGGCGCAGGCCGGACGCGCGGAGAGCCCGGCCAACCCGGAGTCCGCGGAACGGCGCAAACGCAACGAGGAACGCCGGGCGCGGCGCGCCCAACGGCGCAAGGGGCGGCGGCGATGAGCGAGGTGGTCGACTGATGGCTTTCCTGGTCTTCTTCACGATGGGCATCGCCCTCTGGCACTTCACGGTCTTCCTGCCCGACCGCTTTTGGGCGGGCATCGTCGGCGCCTTCGTCGGCTCCGTGCTGGGCGCCCTCCTGGTCGGCACGATCATCCTGCTGATCGACGGCCAGAGCGTCGGCAACACGACGATCGGCACGGCATTGTCGGCGATCCCGGGCGTGGTGCTCGGCCTCGGCGTCGTCTGGCTGATCGGCCTGCGCGAACCGCACTACGACTGACCCGCCCGGCCCGCGCGTGTGTCCGCGGACAGCGGATTGCTGCGAACGCATCCGCGGGCCACGGACGTTTCCGGGCATCTTGCGGGGCGAAGGCGGCAATTTCCCGCCGCGCGCCTTCCTAGCCTGAGATCGTGCTGGAAACCGTCAAGGCATTCGCCGCCGATCCATACGACTATGCCGAGGCCCGGGCGGTCGGCGAGGCGCTCGGACTGAGCCTGCCGGTCGCCGTGACCCTGGTCCGGCGCGGCTACCGGACTCCCGAGACGGCGCGTGCCTTCCTCGCCGCCGCGGACTCCCACCCACCGGAGGCCTTCCGCGGGATGGACGAGGTGGCGGCGGTCGTCTGGGCGGCGATCGAAGCGGGCGAGCGGATCACGGTCCACGGTGACTTCGACGTCGACGGCGTCTGCGCGACGGCCCTGCTGGTCTCGACCCTGCGCGAGCTCGGCGCCGACTGCGACTGGCTGATCCCGGACCGGATGTCCGACGGCTACGGGTTGAGCGGCGAGAACGTGGAGAAGCTCGCGATGCGCGGCACCGGCCTGCTGATCACCGTCGACTGCGGGATCACGGCGGTCGAGCAGGTGGCCCAGGCGCAGGAGCTCGGGATGGAGGTGATCGTCACCGACCACCACCAGCGGGAGGAGGGGCTGCCCGGCTGCCTGATCTTGCACCCGGAGGTCTCCGGCTACCCGTTCGCCTCGCTTTGCGGGACGGCGGTCGCCTGGAAGCTGGCCTGCGCGCTGCGCGCCGACGCGATCTCCGGCGTCGCAACCGGGGATGCGGACCTCGACCTGGACCTCGTGGCCTTGGCGACCGTCGCCGACGTGGTGCCGCTGGTCGGCGAGAACCGGTCGCTGGTGAAGCGTGGGCTGGCGCAGATGCGGCGCACGGGGCGCATCGGCCTGCGGGCCCTGATGGAGGGCGCGAAATGCGATCCGAGCCGGCTCGACGAGGGCGACCTCGGCTTCCGGCTCGCGCCGCGGATCAACGCGGCGGGGCGGCTGTACCGGGCCGACGCCGGGGTCGAGTTGCTGCTGACCGACGACGAGGCGCGGGCGCGGCAGATCGCCGGCGAGCTGGGGCGGGCGAACTCCGAGCGACGGGCGACCGAGCGCGAGGTGGACGCGGCGGCGGAGGCGGCGCGCCGGGCGCTGCCCGACGAGCTGCGCGACGCGAACGGCCTGGTGGTGGCCGGCGAGGGATGGCACCCCGGCGTGGTCGGGATCGTCGCCTCGCGACTTGTCGAGCGCCACCATCTTCCGGTCGTCGTCATCTCCCTCGACGGGGAGGGCGGAGGTCGCGGCTCCGGCCGCAGCATCCCCGGCTTCGACCTGCACGCGGCGCTCGAGGCGTGCGCCGAGCACCTGGAGACCTTCGGCGGCCACAAGGCGGCGGCGGGCCTGTCGCTGCGGGCGGAGAATCTGGAGGCCTTCCACGCGGCGTTTGCGGCCCACGCCGGCGCGGTGCTGGGGCCCGAGGACCTGCGGCGCACCGAGCGGATCGACGCGATGGTCGGTGGGGTCGGACTCGGCCTCGAGCTGGCCGAAGAGCTGGGCCGCCTGGCGCCCTTCGGGATGGGCAACCCCGGCGTGCGGCTGATGGTCCCCGCGGCTCGCGTCAGCGACGTGCGGACGATGGGCGAGGAGGGCAAGCACTCGCGCTTCAGCCTCCACAGCGGATCGCACCGGGCGCTCGGCGTCGCCTTCGGCCGCTCCAGCCTCGGGGTCGACGACGACGACCTGCTCGACGCCGCCGTGCGGCTCGAGGTCAACCATTGGAACGGCGCGGTCGAGCCCCGCGTCGTCCTGCGCGAGGTCTACCCGCTCGAGGTCGACGACGAGGCGCTGTCACCGCACCGCTGCGAGTGCGACGAAGCGGAGTGGTGGGCGCGCTTCGAGGCCGAGCTGGGCCGTGAGCCGACCGCTCAGGAAGATGGTGTGGCGAGAAAGTCGGTCATAGACCGACAAAGGCGCCACGCCGGCGCCGATCCGGCGCGGCGGCACGTGGTCGCGGGCCCCACCTCTTCGATGACCGCGACGATCGCCGAGCTCGTCTCGAGCGGCGCGGGCGTGCTCGCCGTCACCGCCGACGCCTCGCGCCGCGCCGCGCTCGCCAACGGCGCGACCGGCCTCGCCCGGTTCAACGGCGGTGTGGCCCTCGTCGCCTGTCACCGCTGCGGCGCCGAAACGGTGGCAGGCCTCGCGTCGCGCGCGAAGAGCGGCCTCGCCCTGGTCGACTACGCCGCCCTCGCGATGGCCCCCGAGCTCGCCGCTTCCTTCGAGCACGTCGTCCTCGTCGACGCGCCGCGGTCCCCTTTCGATGTCCAGCGGGTCACGCTCCCCTTCGCCGCGGCCACCCCGGCCTACCTGCCGAACGACGGACGGGGTGGGCGCGGCGACTCATCCCCGGTCGCCGCGTCCCCCGGCTTCCTGCACCCGCTCTTCTCCGACGCCGAGCGCGAGTTCGGGCTCGGCGTCCTCGCCCGCCAGGCGCCCTCCCGCGAGGCGATCGTCACCGTCTTCAGGGCGCTGCGGGAGGCCGGCGAGGGATCGGGCGCCGACCTCCGGGGCGCGCTCGGCGGCGGCGGCCCGCACCCGCTCGATCCGGAGAGCGCCGCACGCTCGTTCCGGGTCCTCCGCGATCTCGGCCTCGTTGCGGGCGACACGAAGGCGGGCGCCGGCTTGGTGGGCGTCGTATCCTCTGAAGGGACGGATCTGGAACGATCGGCGGCGTTCCGGGTCTACAGCGAAGAGCACTCGGAGGCGCGGTCATTTCTGCAGAGCCCAAAATTTCCCTAGAGCGCAGGGAGCTTCTCAACGATCTCTTCGCGGTCGTCGAGGAGTTCGACTCGGCAGCCGACGACCAGCTTCCCGGCGGGCTCGGCGCCACTGCGGTCGCGGTGGCGACGATCGACCGCGACGAGGTGGAGCGCGCCTTCGACTTCGCCTGCGAGCGGCACGGCGACCAGCGTCGCCATTCCGGCGACGAGTTCATCACCCACCCGGTCGGCGTCGCCCAGATCTGCGCGGGCATGCGGCTCGACACCGAGACGCTGTGCGCGGCGCTGCTCCACGACACGGTCGAGGACACCAGCGCCTCGCTGGATGAGATCCGGGCGGAGTTCGGCGAGGAGATCGCCCAGCTGGTCGATGGCGTGACCAAGTTGACCGGGATGAACTTCGAGAGCCGCGACGAGCGGCAGGCCGAGAACTACCGCAAGATGATGGTGGCGATGGCCACCGACGTCAGGGTGATCCTGATCAAGCTGGCCGACCGCCTTCACAACATGCGCACGCTCGGCGCGCTGCCCAAGCAGAAGCAGACGCTGAAGTCGCACGAGACGCTGGAGATCTACGCGCCGCTGGCGCACCGGCTGGGGATCCACGCGATCAAGTGGGAGCTCGAGGACCTCGCCTTCGCGACGCTCCACCCGCGCAAGTACGCGGAAATCAAACAGCTCGTCGCCCAGCAGCGAGACGAGCGCGAGCGCTTCGTCGCCGAGGCGGGCGAATTCCTCGCCGAAGAGCTGGAAGAGGTCGGCATCGAGGCCGAGATCTCCGGCCGCGCCAAGCACTTCTACTCGATCTACACGAAGATGGCGAAGAAGGGGCGCGAGTTCAACGAGATCTTCGACCTCACCGCGATGCGGGTGATCGTCGGCTCGGTGAAGGACTGCTACGGGGCGATCGGCGTCATCCACTCGCTCTGGAAGCCGCTGCCCGGGCGCTTCAAGGACTTCGTGGCGATGCCGAAGGCCAATATGTACCAGGCGCTCCACACGACGGTGATCGGTCCCGAGGGCAAGCCGCTCGAGATCCAGATCCGCACCGAGGAGATGCACAAGCTGGCCGAGTACGGGATCGCCGCCCACGTCGCCTACAAAGAGGGCGGCCGCGGCGACCCGCAGCGCGAGAAGATGACCTGGCTGCGCCAGCTGGTCGAGACGGAGGGCGAACAGGACCCGACCGAGTTCCTCGAATCGCTGAAGGTCGACCTCTTCGAGGACGAGGTCTTCGTCTTCACCCCGAAGGGCGAGGTGAAGAACCTCTCGGCGGGCTCGACCCCGCTCGACTTCGCCTACGCGGTCCACACCGACGTCGGTCACAGCTGCGTCGGCGCCAAGGTGAACGGTGCGATCGTGCCGCTGCACTACCAGCTGCGCTCCGGTGACATCGTCGAGGTGCTGACCGCGAAGCAGAAGCGGGCGCCGTCGCTCGACTGGCTGAAGCTGGTGCGCACCAGCCGCGCCCGCAACAAGATCCGCGCCTGGTTCAAAGAGGAGCGCCGCGAGGACGCCGAGCGCGACGGTCGGGAGGGCCTCGAGGAGGCGCTCCGCACGCGCGGCGTGCCGATGCAGAAGATCTCCGGCTCGGCGCTGCTCGCCGATGTGATCCGCGAGATGGGCTTCCGCAAGGCGAGCGAGTTCTACATCGCGCTCGGCCAGGGGAAGATCTCCACCAAGACCGCGGTCAACAAGGTCCTGCAGCGGCTGAAAGCCGGCGAGTCGGTCGACGACCACGTGCTGCCGGTCACCGAGCACTCCGACCGCGCCCGCCGCACCAAGGACGCGTCCAACTACGGGATCGTCGTCAAGGGCGTCGAGGACGTGGCGGTGCGGCTCGCCAAGTGCTGCCGCCCGGTTCCCGGCGACGACATCGCGGGCTACGTCAGCCTCGGTCGCGGAATCACCATCCACCGCACCGACTGCAAGAACGTGAAGGCGCTGAAACGGGCACCGGAGCGCTTCGTCGACGTCGGCTGGGAGGGCGACAACGAGGCCTCCTACCGGGTGGAAGTCCAGATCGACGCCTACGATCGCACCCGCCTGCTCGAGGACCTCTCACGGACCTTCTCCGAGGAGGGAATGAACATCATCGGCGCCGCCTGCACGACCAACCACCCGATGGTGAAGAACAAATTCGTGGTCGAGGTCGGCGACACCGAGCAGCTCAAACACTGCATCTCGCGTCTGCGCAACGTCGAGTCGGTCTTCGATGCGTATCGGATCACGCCAACCGCCTGACACGGCTTGACTCTCAGGCCGTAGGCCGGACCATGTGGCTATGAACTTGACCGTGGCGGTGACCGGGCCGACCGGGGAGATCGGGAGGTCGTTGATCGACGCGCTGGAGGAGTCCGAGGCGGTCGCGAGCGTGCGGGGGATGGCCAGGGGGGACTTCGATCCGGCCGCGTCGGGCTGGCGCAGGGCGACCTACCAGCGCGGCGACATCCTCGACCGCGGCCACCTCGCCGAGCTTTTCGCCGGCGCCGACGTCGCGGTCCACCTCGCCTTCGCGATCTTCGGCGACCGCGAGGAGGCGCGGCGGATCAACCTCGAGGGCAGCCGCAACGTCTTCGAGGCGGCCGTCGAGGCCGGGGTGACGCGTCTCGTATACCCGTCCTCGGTCGCTGCCTACGGCTTCCATCCCGAGAACCCGCAGCCGCTCACCGAGGAGACGCCGGCGATCGGCTCCTCGGGCTTCTACTACTCCGAGCAGAAGGCCGAGCTGGAGGAGGAGCTCGACGAGATCCTCGCGGGCTCGGAGCTCGAGGCCTACGTCTTCCGGCCCTGCATCGTGGCGGGCCCGCGGGCGCCGATGCTGATCGAGCAGACGGTCGGCGCCGCCCGCCTCGGCGACCCCGCGCCCCGCCTGCGCCGCCACGTCCTCGAGCGCATCCCGCTGCTGCGCCCGATCCTGCCGGACGCCGGGCTGCCGCTGCAGCTCGTCCACCACGACGACGTGGCGGCGGCGCTGGCCGCCGCGGTCGAGGGCAAGGGCGCCCCCGGCGCCTACAACCTGGCCGGCGACGGCGAGATCCGGATCGCCGACATCGCCGCAGCGCTCGGCTGGAGCTCGGTGCGGGTGCCGCGGGCGGCGCTCGGCGCCGGCACCGCGCTCGCCGGCCGCCTTGCCTTCATCAGCCCGCAGCTCGAGTGGGCGACCGCGCTCACCACCCCGGTGATCATGGACACGGCCAAGGCCCGCCGCGAGCTCGGCTGGACGCCGCGCTTCGACGCCGCCGAGACCCTCCTGCAGACGGCCGTGGCGGCCCGCGAAACGGGCCTCCTCGACTGACCCGCCCCGGTCAGGCCACGATTGTGAGGGCGGCGGGCTCGACCGCGACGTCGACGCGCGTGCGCTCGCCGATGTAGTCGCCGTCGACCTGCAGCTGGAAGGGGCGGGGGGCGCCGGAGCGGTCCTCGGAGATCGACTCGATCACCGCCTCGGTCACGTCCTCGAAGCCGACGATCTGGCGGTGGCGCACGGCCGGCTTGCGCTGTGAGAAGAGCCGCGGCAGCAGGGTCGGCATGTCGCGCTGGGCGGCGCGCTTGAGCACCGCCATCGAGAGTTTGCCGTCGTCGATCGCCACCCCCTCGCAGACGTAGACCGGTTTGGTCGAGAAGAAGGTGAAGGGGTCGGAGTTCTGGGTGATCGCGGTGACGCCCTCGACCGGCGCGGTCTCGCCGACCGTCACCCGCAGGCGCACCGGGTTGACCAGATAGCGCCGGTAGAAGGCCGACACGCCGGCCCAGCTGTAGTACCAGGGGCCCGCCTTCGCCTTCAGCCTCGGGTGCGCGTCGACCCGCTTGACGACGGTCGCGTCGATCCCCGCCCCGCAGGCGAAGACGAAGTGGCGCCCGTCGACCCGTCCGAGGTCGATCTTGCGGGGCTCCCAGGTGTCGGCCAGCGAGAGCAGGTGCTCGGTGGCGTCGACCACGTCGTTGGGGATGCCGAGGCTGCGGGCGACCACGTTGGCCGAGCCCCCCGGCAGGACCGCCATCGGCATGTCGGTTCCGGCCAGCCCGTTGGCCACCTCGTTCAGGGTCCCGTCGCCGCCGAAGGAGACGACCACGTCGTAGCCGCCGTCGCGCGCCTCGCGCCCGATCTCGGTGGCGTGGTTCTGCGCCTCGGTCGCCACCGCCTCGACGTCGTAGCGTCCCTGCAGCGCGTAGACGACCAGGTTGCGCAGCCGGTCCGACACCGTCGTCGCGTACGGGTTGACGATGACCAGCATCCGCTTCTTGGCCGGTTTGACCGACTTTCGCGCGCCGAACGAGACCATCTGCGCGGGGAGCCTACGCGACCGCTTCGAAGCGGATCACGGCGCCGTCGGAGACCTCGCGGATGCGGTCTTCGGCTTCCAGCAGGTCCATGTGTCCGATCACCTCCGAGAGGGTGAGGAAGGCCTGGGTGACGGCGATGTTGCCCCACATCGACTGGGCCAGCTCATAGCCGCTGCGCGGCCCCTCGCCGAGCAGGCGCAGCAGTTTCTCCTTGCGGCGCTCGGTCGAGGCGAAGCGGGCGTCGATCAGCGGCGCGTGGTCGTCGATCGGCTCGCCGTGGCCGGGGAAGAGGATCGAGCCGGCCGGCAGCTCGCGGGTCTTGGCCAGCGAGTCGAGGTAGGCCGACAGCGAGTGGGTCCGGCCCGCCGAGCCGTCGAGCGGCCGGGAGATGATCGGGTTGGAGGAGATGTGGGGAAGGAGGTGGTCGCCGACGAAGCCCATGCGGCGCTCGGCGTCCCAGAAGACGGTGTCCATCGGGCTGTGGCCGGGGCGGAAGAGCACCTCGAGCCGGCGACCCGCCAGGTCCACCGTCTCGCCGTCGCCCAGCGGCCGTGTCACGTTCACCGGGCCGCCCCATTCGCGGAAGGTCGAGGAGACGCTCTGCAGCGCCATCGCGGTCTGCTCGGGGACGCCGCTGCGCAGCATCAGCTCGACCGCGAACTCGTCGTCGCGCTCCGATTCGGCGTCGTAGTCGGCGAGCCGCCGCGAGGCCGCGCCGAGCGCCGCGACCTCGGCCCCGGAGTGCTCGATGACGATCTGGGTGAGGCCGATGTGGTCGAGGTGGTTGTGGGTGACGAGGACGAGGTCGATGTCCTCGATCGCGTGCCCATGGGCGGCGAGCGACTCGCCCAGCACGTCGAGCGAGCGGCCGGAGTTCGGGCCCGTGTCCACCAGGGTCAGCGGCTTGTCCTCGATCAGGTAGCAGTTGACCTTGCCGACCGCGAAGGGCGTCGGGATCGGCAGCTGGTGGACGCCCGCCAGGGCGGCCTGCTCGAGTGCCTCCTCGGGGGTGGAGGTCACCCGCGGATCAGCCCCAGGACCTCGTCGCGGCGCCGTTCCATGTCCTCGCGGGAGATCAGCGACTCGAGGTTGAGGCGCAGCAGCGGCTCGGTGTTGGAGGGTCGGACGTTGAAGTGCCAGTCGGGGTAGTCGACCGAGACCCCGTCGAGTTCGGTGATCTGCGCGTCGGCGTGGCGCTCGCGGATCTGGGCCAGCTTCGCCGCCTGGTCGTCGACCTCGGAGTTGATCTCGCCGGAGATGAAGTAGCGGGAGCGGAACTCCGCCATCAGCTCGCCGAGCGAGCGCCCGTCCCTGGAGATCAGCTCCAGCATCAGCAGCGCCGGGATCGTCCCCGAGTCGGCGTTCCAGAAGTCGCGGAAGTAGTAGTGGCCGGATACCTCGCCGCCGAACGCGGCGCCCTCCTCCCGCATCTTCGCCTTGAAGAAGGCGTGCCCCACCCGCGAGAGGTCCGAGCGGCCGCCCTCGGCGGCGATCAGGTCGGGCACGGCGCGGCTCGAGCGCGGGTCGTAGAGGATCAGCGCGCCCGGGTTCTTGGCGAGCACCGAGCGGGCGAGCAGCGCGCAGACGAAGTCGCCGTCGCAGAACTCGCCGGAGCCGTCGATGAAGAAGCAGCGGTCGGCGTCGCCGTCCCAGGCGATGCCGAGGTCGGCGCCGGTCTCGCGCACCCGGTCGATGATCATCCGCCGGTTCTCCTCGAGCAGCGGGTTGGGCTCGTGGTCGGGGAACTCGCCGTTCGGCTCGAAGTACATCTCCTCCAGCTCCAGCGGCAGCCTGGCGAGGATCGGGCCGATCATCGGGCCGCCCATCCCGTTGCCGCCGTCGACCACGACCTTCATCGGCCTGATCGCCGCCGGGTCGATGAAGCCGAGCGCCTGGGCGCGGTACTCGTCCCAGACGTCGACCTCCTCGAGCGCGCCGCCGCCCGGCGCGTCGCCGAGCCCGGCCTCGATCTCCGCCCTCACTTCGGCGATCCCGGCGTCGCCGGAGAGCGGCAGGGCGCCCTCGCGGACCAGCTTCACGCCGGTGTAGGCCTTCGGGTTGTGGGACGCCGTGCACATCGCGCCGCCGTCGAGGTCCCGCGAGCCGACCAGGTGGTAGAGCATCTCGGTGGCGACCATCCCGGCGTCGAGCACGGTGGCGCCCTCGAAGATCATCCCGTCGCGCAGCTCGGCGGCCATCCGCGGCGCGGTGAGCCTCATGTCGCGGCCGAGGCCGATCCGCAGCTCCGCGGCGGGCTTGCCGCGCAGCCGGGCCAGCACCCGCGCGAAGGCGCGCCCGATGTCGTGGGCGGTGCCCTCGTCCATCTGCTCGCCGTAGATGCCGCGGATGTCGTAGGCCTTGAAGATTCCCGGGTTCAGCTCCATGAAGCCCCCTTCAGCACGGAGTAGCTCTGCTCGATGGTCTGCGGCATCACTTTGGTGTCGGCGATCACCGGCATGAAGTTGTTGTCCCCCGACCAGCGGGGCACCACGTGCATGTGGATGTGGTGCTCGACGCCGGCGCCGGCGATCCGGCCCTGGTTGAAGCCGACGTTGAAGCCGTGCGGCGAGTAGGCGCCCTCGAGCCGGCGGATCGCCGTCTGGGCGAGCGCCATCATCTCGGCGGTGGTCTCCGGCGGGATCTCCTGGATCGCGCCGATGTGCTCGTAGGGGGCGACCATCAGGTGCCCGTTCGTGTACGGGTAGAGGTTGAGGATCACGAAGGCCCGCTCGCCGCGGTGGACGATCAGGTTGCCCTCGTCGTCATCCTGCGCGGGCTTCGCGCAGAAGATGCACTGCTCCTCGATGTCCTTGGCGGCGTCCGACACGTAGGCGAGGCGCCAAGGCGCCCAGATCCGAAAGTTGGCCACGGGAACGTGAGCCTATGGGAAAGCCGCGCCCGGACGCGGGAGCGGGGCGGCATCCATATCTGATTCTCTGCCGCCTCGCGGGAGCAGAGGACGCGGCGCCTTATGTCAGAGCCATCCGCGCCGGCGGAACCAGACGACCATCCCGATCAGGATCAGGAACATCACCCCGACGACGACGAAGAAGTCGCCGAGGTTGTCCTGGCCCGGCACCCGGACGTTCATCCCCCAGATGCTGGCGATCAGGGTGAGCGGCAGGATCACGACGCTGATCGAGGTCAGCACGCGGAGGATGTCGTTGAGCCGATGGGAGATCACCGACTCGTTGGTCTCCTCGAGCGCCTCGATCACCTCCTTGTAGTTCTCGAGCATGTCCCAGATCCGCTCGTGGGAGTCGACGATGTCGTCGAAGTAGATCTCCAGGTCGAAGTCGGGGGAGAGGTAGCGCGATTTGACTTTCTCGAGGTCGCGCAGGACCGGCCGCTGCGGGCGGATCACCTTGCGGAAGTTGATGATCTCCTGCTTGACGTTGGAGATGTCGCGCACGATGTCCTCGGAGCGGCCCTCGAAGATGTCGTCCTCGAGCGCGTCCAGCTTGTTGCCGATCTTGCGCAGCATCGGGAAGCAGTAGTCGAAGCTGTCGTCGACCAGGCGATAGAGGAGGTAGCCCGCGCCGCGCGAGAAGAGCTGCTCGCGCAGCTCCTCTTTGCCGCGGCAGCGCTCGAACAGATACTCGACCGGCTGCAGCGGCTGGTTGGGGATCGTGACGAGGAAGTCGGGGCCGACGAAGAGGTCGAGCTCGCCCGCGCCGAGCCGCTTCGCGGAACGGTCGAAGACGGGCAGGTTCAGGACGCTGAACAGGTACTCGTCGTAGATGTCGATCTTCGGGCGCTGGTTGCGCGAGAGGACGTCCTCGAGGTCGAGGGCGTGGAAGTCGAAGTGCTCCTCCAGCCAGGCGCGCTCGAGCGCCCCGGGGTGCTCGATGTTGACCCACCGCAGCCCGCCCCACTCGATCTCCTCGACGTGGGGGGCCTGAGGCTCAGCGGACTCCGCCGGCGGGACGAGCTCGCCGCGGCGGTTGCGCCGCAGCCGAGGTTTCGGGAGGTTCGGCATCGGCCGCACCAGTCGACTCGTCGTGGGGGAGCGTCGCGTTCACACGGGTAGGTTAGCCGCCGACGGCGCTGCGGAAACGTCGGCGGAGCCGTGGTAGGCTTCGCCCAACATAAGCGCCACATCTAGAGGGGTGGAGGGACTGGCCCATAGAAGCCCCGGCAACCATCGCGAGCGATCTCCGCTCACGACAGGTGCCAACTCCAGCAGGCGAATGGCCTGACAGATGTGGGGGACGTCCGACCCCCTGGACCTCTGCCCCACGTGGCGGAGGTTTTTGTACATAAGGGCAAAGGAAGGATCGGATGTCAGTCGAGAGCTTGAAGTGCAAGGAGTGCGGGAGCGAGTACGAGCTCGGCGCCGCCTATTTCTGCGAACGGTGCTTCGGCCCGCTCGAAGTCCGCTACGACCACGCCGGGCTCGACGCCGCCGAGGCGAAACGGCGGATCCAGGCCGGCTCGCGCGGCATCTGGCGCTACGCCGACTTCCTGCCCTTCGCCGGCCGCCCCAGCGACCCGCTGGAGCCGGGCCTGACCCCGCTCCTGCGCGCCGACCGGCTGGCCGAGCGGCTCGGGGTCGAGGCGGAGATCTGGATCAAGAACGACGCCGCCAACCCGACCCACTCCTTCAAGGACCGGGTGGTCGCGGTCGCCGTCGCCAAGGCCCATGAGCTCGGCTTCGAGACCGTCGCCTGCGCCTCGACCGGCAACCTCGCCAACGCGGTCGCCGCCCATGCCGCGGCCGCCGGGCTCGACTCCTACGTCTTCGTGCCCGCCAACCTCGAGGAGCAGAAGCTGCTCGCGACGGGCGTCTACGGCACCAACCTGGTCGGCGTGCGCGGCAACTACGACGACGTCAACCGCCTCTGCACGCAGCTCGCCGAGACCCACCCCTGGGCGTTCGTCAACGTCAACCTGCGCCCCTACTACGCGGAGGGCTCCAAGACCCTCGCCTTCGAGACCGTGGAGCAGCTCGGCTGGGAGCTGCCCGACCGGGTGGTCAGCCCGATCGCCTCCGGCTCGCTGTTCACCAAACTGGGCCGCGGCTTCCAGGAATGGCTCGACCTCGGCCTGGTCGCGGGCGAGCAGCCGACGTTCAACGGCGCCCAGGCCGCCGGCTGCAGCCCGGTCGCCACCGCCTTCGCCGAAGGCTGGGACGTCTGCAAGCCGCAGCGCCCCGACACGATCGCCAAGAGCCTGGCGATCGGCGACCCGGCAGACGGGCCCTACGCGGTCGAGCACGCCCGGCGCACCGGCGGTGGGATCGACTCGGTCTCCGACGCCGAGATCCGCGAGGCGATCAAGCTGCTCGCCGAGACGACCGGGGTGTTCACCGAGACCGCGGGCGGCGTGACGATCGGCGTGCTGCGCAAGCTGGCCGAACGGGGCGAGCTGGCGGCCGGCGAACGGGTCGTCGCCTACATCACCGGGGAGGGCCTGAAGACGCTCGACGCGACTCGCGATACGTTCTCGATGCACGAGATCGATCCCACCCCCGACAGCTTCGATGCCGAGTTCGCCCAGGAGGTAAGCGTCTAGATGAGCGTCACCGTGAAGATCCCGACCCAGCTGCGCGCCGCGACCGGCGGCGAGGCCGAGGTCGAGGTTGATGGCTCCAATGTCGGCGAGGTGCTCGACGCGGTCTTCGCCGCCTACGGCGATCTGCGCGAGCGGATCACCCAGGACGGCAGCCTGCGTCGCTTCGTCAACGTCTACGTCTCCGGCGAGGACATCCGCTTCCAGCAGGGCCTCGAGACGCAGATCAACGAGGGTGACGAGGTAACGATCCTCCCCGCCGTCGCCGGCGGCTGAGCGCGGTCGTGGCGCGGCGCATTTCGGCGTCCTCGCTCGGTCATGTGCGAAGCACACTCCCTCACTCGTCCTTGAACTGCTTGGCCACGACCACGCTCAGGGCGCTTGGCTAAACCTCCCGTCGTCATCCTCTGCGGGGGGCGGGGGACGCGGCTGCGGGAGAAGACCGAGACCGTGCCCAAGCCGCTGGTCGAGATCGGCGGCAAGCCGATCGTCTGGCACGTGATCGGGATCTACGCGGCGCAGGGCTTCGACCGCTTCCTGCTGGCGACCGGCTACCTCGGCGAGCAGGTCGAGCGCTTCGTCGCGGCCGAGCCCTGGCCGGGGCCGATCTCGGTCGAGTGCGTCGACACCGGGCTCGATACGCCGACCGGCGGGCGGCTCGCGGCGCTCGGCGACCGGCTCGGCGAGGGGACCTTCTGCGCGACCTACGCCGACGGGGTCGCCGACGTCGACCTCGGGGGGGTGCTGGCGGGCCACCGCGAGGCGGGGCTGGCGGCGACGGTGACGGTCGTCCGTCCCAACCTGCAGTGGGGGGTGGCCGAGCTGGCCGGCGACCGGGTGGCGGGCTTCGTCGAGAAGCCGCGCTCCGAGCACTGGATCAACGGCGGCTTCTTCTGCTTCGAGCCCGCCGCGCTGGAGCGGATCGGGCCCGACTCGGTGCTGGAGCGGGGGCCGCTCGAGGCGCTCGCCGCGGCCGGGGAGCTGCGCGCTCACCGCCACGTGGGCTTCTGGGACTGCATGGACACCTACAAGGACGCCGTCGTGCTGGACGACCTCTGGCGCTGCGGCGAGGCGCCCTGGCCGGCCTGGGAGGCGGCGCCGGCGACCGGGGCGAGCGCCCGTGGCTAGCCGGGCGCTGGTCACCGGAGGGCACGGCTTCGTCGGCTCCCACCTGGCGGCGGGGCTGCTGGAGGCGGGGCGCGCGGTGCGGGTGCTCGACCGGCCCGGGCCGCGGCAGACCGACCTCGGCGGCCCGCGCGCCTCGGGGCTCGACCTGCTCGGCGTGCGGGGCGAGGTCGAGCTGGTCGAGGCGGATCTGCTCGACGCCGACGGTGTCGCCGCCGCCGTGGCGGGCTGCGACTCGGTCTTCCACCTGGCGGCGCAGACGATCGTCGGCGTCGCCCGGCGCTCCCCGCACGAGACCGTCGACGTCAACGTGCGCGGCTCCTGGAACGTCTTCGCGGCCTGCCGCGAGGCGGGTGTCGGCAAGGTCGTCTTCGCTTCCTCCGACAAGGCCTACGGGACGGCGCCGGAGCTGCCCTATCGCGAGGACTTCCCGCTGCGCGCCGACCATCCCTACGACTCCTCGAAGGCGGCGGCCGACGTGATGGCGCGCGGGCTGGCGCGGGAGTGGGGCCTGCCGATCGCGGTCAGCCGCTTCGCCAACGTCTACGGCGGTGGCGACCTCAACTTCACCCGGCTGGTACCGGAGGCGGCGATCGCGGTCGCCGACCGCCGCGCCCCGCGAATCCGCTCCGACGGCGCCCCGCGCCGCGACTTCCTGCACGTCGACGACGCGGTAGCCGCCTACCTGGCGATCGCCGCGGCGCTCGATCGCGAGGGGGCGGCGGGCGAGGCGTTCAACGCAGGCGGCGACCGTCCCCACACCGTTCGCGAGGTGGTCGACCTGATCGCCTCGGTGGGCGGCGGAGAGGTGGACCCGCAGTACGGCCCGGGGCTGCCGCCCGGCGAGATTCGCGACCAGTACCTCGACTCGACCAAGCTGCGCGAGCTGACCGGCTGGGCGCCCGCCGTGGCGCTGCGCGACGGCCTGGGGCGTACGGTGGAGTGGTACCGCGAGCACGAGGAGGCGCGTCCCTGATGTGCGGGCGCTTCACGGTCACCACCAAGGACACCAAGAAGGTCGCCGACCGCTTCCAGGTCGAGCTGGAGAAGGCGCTGGCGAAGACCTCCGGCGGGGGCGGAGACGGCGCCCCGGCGGCGCGGGAGTCGGCGAAGGCCGCCGGGGCCGACGGCGGCGAGGCGACCGCGAGTGCCGCGCCCGGGCTCGGCCGCTACAACGTCGCCCCGACCCAGGAGATCATCGTCGTGCGTCCCTCGCCGGACGAGGAGGCGGCCAGGGCGGGCGAGCGCGAGGCGCGGCTGATGCGCTGGGGCCTGGTCCCGGTCTGGGCGAAGGACCTCAAGGTCGGCTACCGGATGATCAACGCGAAAGCGGAGAACCTGACCAAGAGCCGCGCCTACGGCCCGCTGGTCGGCAAGTTCCGCCACCGCTGCCTGATCGTCGCCGACGGCTTCTACGAGTGGATGAAGGCCGAGGATCCCAAGCAGCCGCGCCGCCCGTGGCGCTTCACCGTCGACGACGGCGAGCTCTTCGCCTTCGCCGGGCTCTGCACGCGCAAGGAGTGGGAGGACCCGGAGGAGCGCGGCGTCGACGCCGACGGCTACCTCTACAGCGCGACGCTGATCACGACCACGCCGAACGCCGTGGTGCGGCCGGTCCACGACCGCATGCCGGCGATCCTGGCGAGCCCCGAGGCCGAGGCGGCGTGGCTCGACCCGCGGCTCTCGACCGAGGAGGCGATCGAGCTTTGCGGGCCGCTCGACGCGGCGCGGATGCAGGGGGCGCCCGCCAACCCGGCGCTCAACAAGGTCGGCAAGGGGATGGCCGAGGGCCCGGAGCTGCTGGTCGCGCCGTCCTGAGCGGCGCGGACCGGATTCATTCCCCTTCGGACTTTTCGCTTTCCCCGGCCGCTTCGGCAGCTTCTTCGCGTTCCTGCTGCTTTTCTTCTTCGGCTTCTTCGTCGATCGGCGGCGAGACGCGCGGCAGCTTGCCCGCCGTCTTCACGGTCGCCTTGCCGGCGGCGACTTCCAGCGTGCAGGCGATCTGCGCCGCGGGCCGCCTCGTGGTCTTCCACACCGTGTAGAAGGGCAGTTCGACCGTGGTCTTCGCCTTGCCGTCGGGGAGGTAGTACTTGAGGTGCTCGGTTCCTTCTTCGTATTCGGGCCACCCGAGCTTCACGCCCTGGATCGTCGTCCAGCGTTCCGGCAGGTCTTCGCTGACTTCTTCGAGCTCGGCGAGTTCGGAGTTGTGGGAGGAGAACCGGGCGAGGAGCGTTTTCGGCACCGGCTGGCCCCAGATGCCGTCTTTCGAGGAGCGCGGGTAGAGCATCCGCAGGCCGCCGCTGCTCTGGGCGATCAGGGTCGTGCTGCCGAGACCGTGGATCGAGCAGAGGATGCGGCCGCCGCCGATCGGCGCGCCCTGATCGATCTTCACCCTGCTCACCACCCGGAAGAGGGCGTAGCCGGCGACGTTCGTGCCGGTCGCCTGGACCCCGCCGTCGACCAGCTGCATGTGCGCGCCCTTGCTCCCCGGCACCGCGGCCGGCTTCGAGCTCGGAATCTTGCCCCGCTGGACGAATTCCAGGTGGGCGAACCCGCCGCCGCCCTTGCCGCTGGCGAGCAGCGCCGCCGCGAGCGTGGCGATCAGGCCGACCACGACGACGACGATCGCGCCGCGCGGGATGCGGTCGTCGGGCTTGTGGTCGGGGGGCGTCGATCCGCTCTCCATTGCGGCGCGACAGTATTGAAATCGCCCGACGGGGTGTTCCCTCCGCCGCGGGATGGGGTACCAATTGGGCCGTGCCACCGATCGATGTGCCACCAAGCGATGCAAGCTTCCCGACCGCTGAGTCGGTCACCGTGCACGGCCGCACGGTCTCCTATCTGCGGGCCGGGGAGGGGTCGCTGGTGCTGCTCGTCCACGGCATGGCCGGGATGGCGCGCAACTGGGACTCGGTGATCGAGCCGCTGTCCCTCCAGAACACCGTCGTGGCACCCGACTTCCCCGGCCACGGCGACTCGGCGCCGGGCGGCGGCGACTACAGCCTGGGCAGCCTGGCAAGCGGCCTACGCGACCTGATGATCGCCCTCGGCCACGACCGCGCGACCCTGGTCGGCCACAGCCTCGGCGGCGGCGTCGCCCTCCAGTTCGCCTACCAGTTCCCGGAGCTGGTCGAGCGGCTGGTGCTCGTCTCCAGCGGCGGCCTCGGCCACGAGGTGGGATTCATCCTCCGCGCCGCGGCGCTGCCCGGCGCCGACCTGTTCCTGCGCGCCACCGCGGGACCCGGGGCGGTCGCGGGCGGTTGGCTGGCCGGCGCGCTCGGCCGGGTCGGCCTGCGCCCCAACGCGGACCTGGCCGAGGTCGGCCGCGCCTACGCGACCCTGGCCGACGCCGACCGGCGCAAGGCCTTTCTCTCCACCCTGCACGCGGTCGTCGACACCGACGGCCAGCGGGTCGCGGCGCTCGACCGCCTCTATCTGGCCGAGATCCTGCCGGTGCTGATCGTCTGGGGCGAGCGCGACCCGATCATCCCGGTCGCCCACGGCCGCGCCGCCCACGCCCGACTGCCCGGCAGCCGCCTCGAGGTCTTCCCCGACGCCGGGCACATTCCGCAGCTGGAGAGCCCGGGCCGCTTCGCCGCCGTCCTGCAGCGCTTCCTCGACCAGACCGAGCCGGCCGACTTCGACGACGCCGAGTGGCGCTCCCTGATCGGCGGCGGGTAGCCCGCCGCGCCTCGGCGTCAGGAGCGGCGCTGGGCGTCGTACAGGCGCCAGATCTCGTCGTAGACACCGTGGGCCTCGGTGAACGGGGCCAGTGCCTCGCGGTCGTCCCAGCCGTAGGCGTCGAGCGCCCGCCGGACCCCCGCGGCGCCGGCGCCACGAGCTTCGAGCGCGATGAGATAGCCCGCCAGGTCCCAGTGGACCGGGCCGCGCAGCGTGTCCTCGAAGTCGTTCCAGAGCAGCCCGCCCGGGGTCCGCAACAGGTTGCTGAGCGACGCGTCGCCGTGCAGCGGCTGGGTCGGCAGCGAGGTGGCGAACACGCTGTCCGCCAGGCCCGCCAGGCGCTCGCCCAGGGAGTCGATCGCGGCGCGGTCGAGGTCCGCGGTGGGCCGGAGCCGTTCGCGCAGCCGCTCGATGTCGCGCCGCAGCCCCGGCATCCCGCCGAGGTCCCCGGTGAAGCCCGCCAGCGCGTCATGCAGTCGGCGCAGGGCACGGCCGAGCCTGGCCGGGTCGTCGGGCTCGGTGCGGTCGTCCACGGCGGTCCACGCGCAGAACGTCATCCACAGGCCGTGGGACAGGTACGGGCCCGGCTCGATCAACGGACTCGGCGCCACGGCCAGCCCGGACGGGGCGAGGTGGCGCAGCACCGCGACCTCGCGGCTAAGCCAGCGCTCGGGATCGTCGTGCAGCGCCACCGTCCCGCTCATCACCCGGGCGACCACCGGCGAGGGCAGCATGTGCACGAGGACGTTGCTCCCCGAGTCGAGGACCGCGGCCCGCTCGCAGGGCAGGCCCCGCGCCGCGGCGACGGCGCACGCCGCGTCCAGCGCCTCCTGCTCGATCCCCCCAGGTTCCAACGCGCCCGACAGGATTCGAACCTGTGACCTCATGCTCCGGAGGCATGCGCTCTATCCAGCTGAGCTACGGGCGCTCACCGACCAGCTTATGCGCTCCGTGCCGGCGGTGCGCTCGCCGCCCGCCCGCGCACGCGGGAGGGGCGGGGAGCGCGTAGCCTCAGGCCGGCCATGGATCTGGAGGTGACGTTTCTCGGCACCGGCGCCTCGGCGCCCTCGGCGCGGCGCTCGACCGCGGCGGTGCTGGTCGCGCGCGGCGGCGAGCGGCTGCTGTTCGACTGCGGCGAAGGGACGCAGCGCCAGATGCAGCGGTCGCTGGGGCTGACCCAGGTCGACGACATCTACCTGACCCACTTCCACGCCGACCACACGCTGGGCCTGCCGGGGCTGCTGAAGACGTATGACCTGACCGACCGCGAGACGCCGCTGCGGGTGTTCGGCCCGCCCGGCCTGAAGGATCTGTTCACCGTGCTGCGGCCGCTGGTCGGCCGGCTCGGATACCCGCTCGAGCTGGAGGAGCTGCGGGCGGGGGAGAGGGTCGACTACGACGACTACGCGGTCGAGTCCTACGAAGCCGCCCACCGGGTGCGCGCCTTCGGCTGGGCCCTGGTCGAGGACGACCGGCCGGGGCGCTTCGACCCACAGGCGGCCAAGGACGCCGGGGTCCGCGAAGGGCCGGACTTCGCGCGCCTGCAGCGCGGCGAGGAGGTGGAGGGGGCGCGCGGCACGGTGACGCCCGAGCAGGTGATGGGGCGCTCCCGGCCGGGGCGGATCATCGTCCTCACCGGCGACACCGCGCCCTCGCCGGGCACCGTCGCGGCGGCGGCGGACGCCGACCTCCTGGTCCACGACTCGAGCTTCGCCGAGGAGGACGTCCAGCGGGCGGCCGAAACCGGCCACTCGACCGCCGCCCAGGCCGCCGCGGTCGCCGCCGAGGCGCACGTGACGATGCTCGCCCTCGTCCACATCTCCGCCCGCTACCACGTGGGCAAGGTCCTCGACGAGGCCCGCGCCGTCTTCCCCGAGACCGTCGCCCCCCGCGACTTCGACCAGATCATCGTCCCCCTCCCCGAGAAAGGCGCCCCCCGCCTGGTCCCCAATGGCGCCCGCGAGCGCGGCGGCAACGATCCCACCGCCCAGCCCGTCCCGGATTGAGTCGACGGCGCAGGCGCTAGCCAGCCCGCGCCCGACTGACCCTGCCGAAGCGGACCCCCGCGGAGCCCCGTCAGCCCGCGCCCGATGGAGCAGCCGGAAGGCGGACCCCCGCAGTGCATCAAAGGCGCCCTCGGGACCGCCTTCGTAGAGCTCGAGCGTCCGCCTCCCGCGCTGCTACAGTCGTCGCGTCCTTTAACCCGGTCCCGCGAGGCCAGGAAGGAAGCGAAAAGTGAGTGAGAAGGTCGTCCTCGAGCACGAGGACATGCGGCGAACGCTGCGGCGGATCGCCCACGAGATCGCCGAGAAGAACCCGGAGCCCGCGCGGCTCGCCGTGGTCGGCATCCACACCAGGGGCGCGGTGCTGGCCCGTCGCCTGCACACCGTCCTCGGCGAGCTGGTCGGGACCGAGCTGCCGATCGGCGACATCGACATCTCCTTCTACCGCGACGACGTCGGCGCGATGGCGCCCGCCACGCAGCCGGTCGTCCACGCCTCCCACCTCGACTTCGACCTCGCCGGCCGCACCGTCGTCCTCGTCGACGACGTCCTCTTCACCGGCCGCACGGTGCGCGCCGCGATCGAGGCCCTCTTCGACTACGGCCGGCCGCAGCGCGTCCAGCTCGCCGTGCTCTGCGACCGCGGCCACCGCGAGCTGCCGATCCGCCCCGACTACGTCGGCAAGAACCTGCCGACCGCCCGCGAGGAGCGGGTCAACGTCCGTCTCGAGGAGACCGACGGCATCGACCAGGTGACGATCTCCGAACCCAGACCCGTGGAGGCGATGGCATGAGGGACCCGGCATGAAGAACCTGCTGAGCGTCGAGGAAGTGGACCGCGCCGCGATCGAGGCGATCCTCGACCGCGCCGAGAGCTTCGCCGAGGTCGGCCGGCGCGACATCAAGAAGGTGCCGACCCTGCGCGGCCGCACCGTCGTCACCCTCTTCTACGAGTCGAGCACGCGCACCTCGAGCTCCTTCGAGCTCGCCGCGAAGCGCCTCTCCGCCGACCTCGTCTCGGTGAAGGCGGCGGGCTCCTCGGTCGACAAGGGAGAGTCGCTGAAGGACACCGTCGCCACGCTCTCGGCCTACGACCCGGCGGCGATCGTCATCCGCCACCCCTACGCCGGCGCCGCGCAGATGGTCGCCGACTGGACCGGCGCCGCGGTCGTCAACGCCGGCGACGGCAAGCACGAGCACCCGAGCCAGGCGCTGCTCGACGTCTACACGCTGCGCCGTCGGCTGGGCGCCCTGGACGGCAGGCGGATCTGGATCGTCGGCGACGTCCTGCACAGCCGGGTCGCCCGCTCGAACCTGATCGCCTTCCGCCGGATGGGCGCCGAGGTGACGGTCTGCGGCCCGCCGACCCTGATCCCGCGCGGGATCGAGGAGCTCGGCTGCACGGTCGTCCACTCGCTCGACCGGCTCGAGGAGGCCGATGTGGTCTACGCGCTGCGGATGCAGCTGGAGCGGATGGAGGGCAGCTTCGTCCCCAGCCTGCGCGAGTACGCGGCGCACTTCCAGATCGACAGCCGGCGGCTCGGCCCGCGCCAGCTGCTGATGCACCCGGGTCCGGTCAACCGCGGTGTGGAGATCTCCGGCGAGGCGATCGACTCGCCGCAATCGCTGATCGGCGAGCAGGTCACCGCCGGCCTGGTGGTGCGGATGGCGATCCTCTACGAGCTGCTCGCCGGCCGGCCGGAGCGCCCGACCGAGGTCGACGACGAGACCGGCGCCCGGGTGGGCGCGGCGCCGATCGGACAGCCGGCGTGAGCCGCCTCACCGACCTGCTCGACGTCCGCGCCGGGCAGCCCGCCGACCTGGTGCTGCGGCGCGCCACGCTGCTCGACCCGGTCGCCGGGATCGACGGCGTCCACGACCTGGTGATCCGCGGTGGGACGATCGCCGGGCTCGCCGCCCCGGGCGAGGCGGACCTCGACGGCGCCGAGGAGCTCGACGCCTCGGGACTGCACGCGTTCCCCGCCTTCTTCGACCCGCACGTCCACCTCCGCACCCCCGGCCAGGAGCACAAGGAGGACGTCGAAACCGGCAGCCGCGCCGCCGCCGCCGGCGGCTACTGCGGGATCATCGCGATGGCCAACACCTCGCCGCCCGTCTCGACCGCCGCCGACATCGCGGCGCTGCGCGAGCAGGCGCGGGCCGGGGCCTCGGTGCCGGTCGGCTTCCTCGGCACGGTGACCGTCGACATGAAGGGCGAGGAGCTGACCGAGATGGTCGAGCTGCGCGACGCCGGCGCGCTCGGCTTCTCCGACGACGGCCTGCCGATCCGCAACGCCCGGATCATGTTGCGCGCGCTGCAATACCAGCGGCTCTGCGGCGGCACGATCGCCCTCCACGAGGAGGACCCGGACCTCTCCGGCGAGGGCGTCATGCACGAGGGCGCGGTCTCCGCGGCGATCGGCCTGGCGGGGGTGCCCTCGGTCTCGGAGTCGACGATGATCGCCCGCGACGCGGCGCTCGCCGCCTACGAGGATGCCCGTATCCACGTCCAGCACCTCTCCGCCGCCGAGTCGGTCGACGTCGTGCGGGGGGCGAAGGCCGCCGGGGTGCGGATCAGCGCCGAGGCGAGCCCGCACCATCTCTGCCTCACCGACGAGGCGGTCCGCAGCCTCGACCCGCGGCGCTTCAAGATGAACCCGCCGCTGCGCCACGAGTCCGACCGCCAGGCGCTGATCGCGGCGCTGCGCGACGGCACGATCGACTGCATCGCCACCGACCACGCGCCGCACCACCTGGACGAGAAGGAGGTGCCGTTCGAGCAGGCGGCGATGGGCGTGACCGGCCTGGAGACGGCCTTCGCGGCGCTGCACACCGAGCTGGTGCTGCCGGGGGTCATCGACCTGGGCCTGCTGGTAGAGCGCCTGGCGGGCGGCGCGGCGCCCTTCGAGGTGCCGCGGCCGACCCTGGCGGTCGGTGCCGAGGCCAACGTCGCGCTCTGCGACCTCGCCGCCGAGTGGACGGTCGGCGAGGACGGCTACGAGAGCCGCTCCTCCAACTCCTGGTGCGAGGGGCGGACGCTGACCGGCCGCGTGCTGGTCACCGTCGCCGCGGGCCAGGTCGCCTACCGCCTTCGTTCCTTCTCCCTGGGGGTCGCCGCATGAGTGCATATCTGCTGCTCGAGGACGGGACACGCTTCGACGGCGAGCTGGTCGGGTATCCCGGCCAGGTCACCGGCGAGGTGGTCTTCAACACCGCGATGACCGGCTACCAGGAGGCGGTCACCGACCCCTCGTACGCCGGGCAGATCATCGTGTTCACCTACCCGCTGGTCGGTAACTACGGGGTCAGCCAGGCGGCGATGGAGTCCGAAGCGGTTCACGCCCGCGGCGTGGTCATGCGGGACGCCAAGAACCGCGAGGACGCCGCCACCGCCGAGGGCGGTTGGCTCGACTGGCTGGACGACACCGGCACGCCGGGGATCAGCGGCGTCGACACCCGCGCCCTGGTCCGCCACCTGCGCGACCGCGGCGCGATGCGCGGCGGCATCTTCGGAATCGAGGTCCCCGAGCCCGAGGCGCGCGAGCGGATCGCCGCCGAGCCGTCGATGGCGGGCGCCGACCTGGCCCGCACGGTGACGCCGCCGGAAGCGGTGCGCTTCGCCGGCGAGGGCCCGCACGTGGTCGGCATCGACACCGGGATCAAGCTCTCGATCGCCCGCCAGCTACGCGAGCGCGGCGCCCGGCTCACCCTGCTGCCCTGCGACTCCGGCCCCGAGCAGATCCTCGCCGAGGACCCCGACATCGTCTTCCTCGCCAACGGCCCCGGCGATCCCGCCGCCCTCGACTACGTGGTCGAGACGGTCCGCGGGGTGCTCGGCAGGCGCCCCGTGTTCGGCATCTGCCTCGGCCACCAGCTGCTCTGCCGCGCGGTCGGCTTGAAGACCTACAAGCTCCCCTTCGGCCACCGCGGCGTCAACCACCCGGTCAAGGACCTGGCCACCGGCCGCATCGACATCACCTCCCAGAACCACGGCTTCGCGGTCGAGGGGCCGGGCGGCGAGCCGAAGATCGAGGGCGACGAGCCGGTCCGCTGGGACACCGACTTCGGCGTCGCCGAGCTCTCCCAGCTGAACCTCTACGACCGCACGGTCGAGGGGCTGGTGCTGCGCGACGTCGCCGCCGCCACCGTCCAGTACCACCCCGAGGCGGGCCCCGGCCCGCACGACGCCCGACACCTGTTCGACCGCTTCCTCGCCCTCGCCGACCAGAAGGACCGCGCCTGACCCATGCCCCGCCGCGACGACATCGAGAAGATCCTGCTGATCGGCTCCGGGCCGATCGTGATCGGCCAGGCCGCCGAGTTCGACTACTCCGGCGTGCAGGCCTGCAAGGTGCTGCTCGAGGAGGGCTACGAAGTCGTCCTCGTCAACTCCAACCCGGCGACGATCATGACCGACCCGGAGTTCGCCACCGCCACCTACATCGAGCCGCTGCTGCCCGGACCGATCACCAGGATCATCGAAAAGGAGCGCCCCGACGCCCTCCTGCCGACCCTGGGCGGCCAGACGGCGCTGAACCTGGCGATGAACCTGCACGAAGACGGCACCCTGGAGCGGCTCGGGGTGGAGCTGATCGGCGCCAACTCCGAGGCGATCCGCCGCGCCGAGGACCGTCAGCTGTTCCGCGCGACGATGAATGAGGCGCAGCTGCGGATCCCGTGGTCGATCACCGTGGAAAGCCTCGACGAGGTCGACAAGGGGCTCGCCTCCGGCGAAATCACCCTGCCGGCGATCGTCCGGCCCGCCTTCACGATGGGCGGCCAGGGAGGAGGGGTCGGCCACACCGAGACCGAGCTGCGCCAGGTCGTCTCCGAGGGCCTCGCGGCGAGCCCGATCAACCAGGTGCTGGTCGAGGAGTCGGTGATCGGCTGGGGCGAGTTCGAGCTCGAGGTGATGCGCGACCGCAACGACAACGTGGTGATCATCTGCTCGATCGAGAACGTCGACCCGATGGGCGTCCACACCGGCGACTCGGTCACCGTCGCCCCCGCCCAGACGCTCACCGACCCGCTCTACCAGGAGCTGCGCGACGCGGCGATCAAGGTGATCCGCGCGATCGGCGTGGAAACCGGCGGCTCCAACGTCCAGTTCGCGGTCGACCCGGAGAGCGGCGAGGTGGTGGTGATCGAGATGAACCCGCGGGTGAGCCGCTCTTCGGCGCTCGCCTCCAAGGCGACCGGCTTCCCGATCGCCAAGATGGCGGCGAAGCTGGCGGTCGGCTACGCCCTGGAGGAGATCCCCAACGACATCACGCGGGCGACGCCGGCCTCATTCGAGCCGACGATCGACTACGTCGTCACCAAGATCCCCCGCTTCGCCTTCGAGAAGTTCCCCGGCTCCGACGGGCGCCTCTCGACCTTCATGCAGTCGGTCGGCGAGGCGATGTCGATCGGGCGGACCTTCCGCGAGTCCTTCGCCAAGGCGATGCGCTCGCGCGAGCTCGACTCGACCCCCGAATTTCCCGCCGACGACGGCGAGCTGCTGCGGGCGCTGGCGGTTCCGACCGCGGAGCGCTTCGACCAGGTCCTGGAGGCGCTGCGACGGGGCCTCGGGGTGGAGGCGGTCCACGAGCACAGCCTCGTCGACCGCTGGTTCCTGCGCGAGCTGGAGGCGCTGGCGACCGAAGGGGACGGCACCGACGGCCTGGCCCGCACCTACAAGGCGGTCG
The DNA here is from genome assembly GCA_963763265.1 of uncultured Actinomycetes bacterium. Classification (GTDB taxonomy): domain Bacteria; phylum Actinomycetota; class Thermoleophilia; order Solirubrobacterales; family 70-9; genus VAYN01. The sequence continues at coordinate 104,035 of CAVXNN010000006.1, forward strand.
ACACCTGCGCCGCTGAGTTCGAGGCCGCGACGCCCTATTACTACTCCGGCCACGAGCGGCGCGGCGCCGACGGCTCGCCGCCCGCCTCGGAGATCCGCCGCGAGACCGGGCGCGAGTCGGTGGTGATCCTCGGCGCCGGGCCGAACCGGATCGGCCAGGGGATCGAGTTCGACTACTGCTGCGTGCACGCCGCGATGACCGCCCGCGAGCTGGGCCGCGACGCGGTGATGATCAACTGCAACCCGGAGACGGTCTCCACCGACTACGACACCTCCGACCGGCTCTACTTCGAGCCGCTCACCGCCGAGGACGTGCTCGCGGTGTGCGCCGAGGAGCGCCCCGAGGGCGTGATCGTCCAGTTCGGCGGCCAGACGCCGCTGAAGCTGGCGCGGACGCTGGAAGAGGCGGGCGTGCGGCTGCTCGGCACCCCGGTCGACGCGATCGACCTGGCCGAGGACCGCGGCCGCTTCGGCGCCCTGCTGCGCCGGCTCGACATCGCCCACCCGCCCTACGGCACCGCGCTGTCGGCCGAGGAAGCGGAGACGATCGCCGCCGACGTCGGCTTCCCGCTGCTGGTGCGGCCGAGCTACGTGCTGGGCGGCCGGGCGATGGAGATCTGCTACTCGACCGAGGACCTGCGCAACTACCTACGCGTCCACGTCAAGGCCGACCAGGAGCACCCGCTGCTGCTCGACCGCTTCCTCGAGAACGCGATCGAGGTCGACGTCGACGCGCTCGCCGACGGCGAGTCGGTGTACGTCGCCGGGATCATGCAGCACGTCGAGGAGGCGGGCGTCCACTCCGGCGACTCGGCCTGCGTGATCCCGCCGCTCAGCCTCGGCGAGGAGATGCTGGCCGAGATCCGCGCCACCACCGAGCGGATCGCGCTGGAGCTCGGCGTCGTCGGGCTGCTGAACATCCAGTACGCGATCGCCGACGGCAAGCTCTACGTGATTGAGGCCAACCCGCGGGCCTCGCGCACCGTCCCCTTCGTCTCCAAGGCGATCGGGGTGCCGCTGGCCAAGGTCGCGGCGCGGCTGATGCTGGGGGAGAGGCTGGCCGACCAGGAGCTGCCCGCGGGGCTGCCCGAGCACGTCAGCGTCAAGGAGGCGGTGCTGCCCTTCGCCCGCTTCGCGGGCGCCGACTCGGTGCTCGGGCCGGAGATGAAGAGCACCGGCGAGGTGATGGGGGTGGCGGCCGACTTCCCGACCGCCTTCGGCAAGGCGCAGGCGGCCGCCGGGGTGGTGCTGCCGCGGGAAGGCTCGGTGTTCATCACCGTGACCGACACCGACAAGGCGGCGGCGACCCAGCTGGCGGCGCGCCTGCACGACAGCGGCTTCGAGATCATCGCCACCGGCGGCACCGCGATGGCGATCGAGCGGATGGGGGTGCCGGTGCGCCGCATCAACAAGCTGCACGAGGGGTCCCCGCACGTCCTCGACCTGATCCGCAAGCGCGAATGCGACCTGGTGATCAACACGCCGAGCGGCTCCGGCGCGCGGGCCGACGGCTATGAGATCCGCACCGCGGCGGTCCGCCACGGCATCCCCTCGATCACGACGATGACCGCGGCGACGGCGGCGGTGCGCTCGATCGCCGCCGGGCACGGGATCGACAACGAGGTGCGCAGCCTGCAGGAGATCCACCGCGCCGCCTCGGGGGAGCCGGCGAGCCGGCCGTGACCGCGCCCTTCGGCCGCAGGCTCTGCGAGGTCGCCGCCGGCCGTGAATCGGGTGGCTACCGGGTCGTCTCGCTGCTGGACCGCGAGGGGCCGGAGCCGCGGGAGGGGCAGTTCTACATGCTGGCGACGGCCGAGGCCTGGAGCGCGCGCGACGGCCGCGCCTTCCTGCCGCGGGCGATCTCGGTCGCCCAGGTGGCCTCGGAGCGCGGCGGCGGCCTGCGGCTCGACTTCCTGCTCGATCCGGTCGGCCCGGGGACGGAGCGGCTGTGCGGGCTCGCGGAGGGCGAGCGCGTCTGGCTGACCGGACCACTGGGCAACTCCTTCGGCTCGCCGCGCGAGGTCTCCCCGGAGGCCGCGGGAGCGGTCCTGGTCGGCGGCGGCGTGGGCGTCGCCCCGCTGGCGATGCTGCGCGACCGCTTCAGCGAGCGCGCCGTCCCGCACCGCGTCCTGCTCGGCTTCCGCGACGCCGCCCACACCGGTGGCCTCGACCTCTTCTGCGGCTCCTCGGGCGCGCTGTGTCCGGAGGTCCGCCTGGCCACCGAGGACGGTCACGCCGGCCACCAGGGCCTCGTCACGGACCTCCTGCTGCCGATCCTGGCCGGCGACGATGTCTCCTCCGCGGTCGTCTACACCTGCGGGCCCCCGGCGATGCTGGAGGCGGTCCGTTCGCTCTGCGAAGCCCACGATGTCCCTGTCCAGATCGCCGATGAGACCCCGATGGCGTGCGGCTTCGGCGCCTGCTTCGGCTGTGCCGTCCCGAAGCCCGGCGGCGGCTACATGCGCCTCTGCGTCGACGGCCCGGTCCTCGGCCCCGGGCCGGCGGGTCCTGTCGCCGCAGGGGACCCCCCGTGTCCTGCGGTGGCTAAAGCTTCCTCGGACACGGGTCCCCCTACGGCGCCACCCCCCGGCAGCGGCGCAGGCGACGGACGGCTCGAGGGCCAGGCCTTGGAGTTCTGCGAGATGGCGCTCCGGCACCCGGTGATCAACGCGTCCGGGACCTATGACGCGATCGCGGCCTACGAGGTGTTTGGGGACGAACTGCTGCGCGATTTCCCCTTCAGCGCCTTTATCTCGAAGACCATCACTCCCGAGCCCAGAGCGGGAAACCCGCCCAGACGCATCTGGGAGACGCCGAGTGGGATGCTCAACTCGATCGGCTTGCCGAACAAGGGGCTGGACGGGTTCCTGGCGGAGGATCTGCCGAAGCTGAGGATGCTGCCGGTGCCGCTGATCGTCTCGATCATGGCGACGACCCGCGAGGACTTCGCGCGCTGCGTGGAGCGGGTCGCGGCGCGCGCCGAGGTGGCGGCGATCGAGCTGAACGTCTCCTGCCCGAACGTCCACTCCGGGTTGATCGTCGGCGAGGACCCGAGCGAGACGGAGGCGCTGCTGGAGGCGCTCCGCCCGCTGACCGAGAAGCCGCTGATCGTGAAGCTGACGCCCAACGTCGCCGACGCCGGGGCGGTCGCGGCGGGTGCCGAGCGGGGCGGGGCGGACGCGGTGTCGCTGATCAACACCCTGAAGGGCACGGCGGTCGATCCGGCGACCGGCGCGCCGGCCCTCGGCAACGGCCACGGAGGGCTTTCGGGACCGGCGGTCCGACCGGTCGCGCTCGAGCAGCTGCGTTCCGTGCGGGCGGCGGTCGGGCTGCCGATCGTCGGCATGGGAGGGATCTCCAGCGGCGCCGACGCGGCCGAGTTTCTCGCCCTCGGGGCGGCGCTCGTGGCGGTCGGCACGGAGAGCTTTCGGGACCCGCGCGCCGGCTCGCGGGTCGCCGCCGAGCTCGGCCTGCTGCGGTCCACGGCACGGCCGGCCGAGCCCGTGCTCGACCTCGACTAGAGGTTGAGATGAATTTACGCGCAAATGGGTGACATCGCCTTGCGTGCCCTCTACCCGCGGCTATACTCGCCGCCGCATGACGACCTCGTCCGTCAAGACCTCTCTCGCGGCCCCGGAAAGGTCCCTCGACCAGAGGATGGAGGCCCTCAAGCGGGCAAACAACATTCGAACCGCGCGGGCCAAACTGAAGAAGGACCTGAAGGCCGGCCGCTCGAGCATCCACACGATCCTGCTCGACCCACCGGAGTACGTGTTGACCGCCAAGGTCTTCGACATGCTGCTCGCCGTTCCCAAGTACGGACGCGTGAAGACCAATCGGATCCTCAACCAGTGCAGGATCTCGCCGTCGAAGACGATCGGCGGCCTCTCCGAGCGCCAGCGCGCGGAGCTCATCTCGCTCCTCCGGCGCTGACGGCGGCTGCCGACCGGCGCGTGTCGGCGTCCCCGGTCGGGCGCGCACGGTGCCCGCCACGCTCCCCGCGTCCGCCCGACCTGCTTGGTTTTCACTCGCCGTCATGAACCACCAGGCAGCCAAGGTCTTCGTCATCACCGGCCCCTCGGGGGTCGGCAAGGGCACGCTGATCAAGCAGTTGCTGGAGCGCGTCCCGGGGCTGGCACTCTCCGTCTCGGCGACGACGCGGCCGCCGCGCGAGGGCGAGCTGGACGGGGTCGACTACCATTTCCTCACCGAGGATCAGTTCCAGGAGCGGATCGCGGCCAAAGACTTCCTCGAGTTCGCCACCTACTCCGGCAACCACTACGGCACCCTGAACTCGGAGCTCGACCGCTGCCTCGAAGAGGGCCGCTCGGTCGTCCTCGAGATCGAGGTCCAGGGAGCGACCCAGGTTCGCGCCGCCCGCCCGGACTCGGTCCAGATCTTCATTGCCCCGCCCGACCCGGCGGTGCTGCGCCAACGCCTCGGAGGCCGCGGCACCGACTCCGCCGAGGCGATCGACAGCCGCCTGAAGACCGCCGAGCAGGAGCTCGCCCAGCAGGACGACTTCGACCACCGGATCGTCAACGACGACCTGGACCAGGCGGCCGAGGAGCTGGAGTCGATCGTCCGGGACTGCCTCGGCCTCGATTCCTGACGAGTGCCCCGACGGCCGCACCGTCTACACTTGGCGGCCGAATGATCAAACCACGCGTAGACAAGCTTCTCGATCACTCCGACTCCCACTACGCCGCCGTCGTCGTCTCGGCGAAGCGGGCGCGGCAGATCAACAGCTACTTCCACAACCTCGGTGAGGGCGGCTTCGGCGAGTACCCGCCGCCGATGGTGGAGACCAACCCGGAGGGCAACTACCTCACGATGGCGCTGGAAGAGCTGGCCGAGGGCAAGCTCAAATACGAGTACCGCAGCTAGGCGCCTCGCGCCGGCTCCGGGGGAGCTCTGACAGATGGCCCGGTTGCTGCTGGGTGTGAGCGGTGGGATAGCGGCGTACAAGTCGCTCGAGCTCGCCCGCCTGGCGACCCTGGCCGGACACGGGGTCCGCGTCCTGATGACCGGGAACGCGGAGCGCTTCGTCGGCGCCGCCTCCTTCGAGGGCATCGTCGGCGCGCCCGTCCTCACCTCCGAGTTCGAGCGCGACCCGCTGCGCGGCGCCTTCCCCGGGGAGCCGGAGGAGGGCGCCCACGACCCGATCGGCCATCTCGAGCTGGCGGCCGGCTGCGACGCCTTCCTCGTCGCCCCGGCCTCCGCCAACACGGTCGCCAAGCTGGCGGCCGGCTTCGCCGACTCGATGCTGACCACCTCGTTTCTCGCCTGCACGGCGCCGCGGCTGATCGCCCCGGCGATGAACGACCGGATGTACGCGGATGGCGCGACCCAGGCCAACCTGGCGACGCTGCGCGAGCGCGGGGTGGAGGTGATCGAGCCCGAGGAGGGCCTGCTGGCCTCGCGCGGCGAGCGGGGCCGCGGTCGGCTCCCCGACCCGGAGCGGCTGCTCGCCGCCGTCGAGGCTGCCGCCTCCTGGCGGGGCGCACGCCCCTGGGACGGGCTGCACGTCCTGGTCACCGCCGGCGGCACCCGCGAGCCGCTCGACCCGGTCCGCTTCATCGGCAACCGCTCCTCCGGGCGGATGGGCATCGCCCTGGCCGAGGCGGCCGCCCGGCGCGGGGCCACGGTCACCCTGATCGCCGCCAACGTTTCGCTGCCCGCCCCGGCCGGGGTGCGACGCCTCGACGTCGAGACGACGGCCGAGCTGCAGGCCGCCGCCGCCGCCGAGTTCCCCGCCGCGCAGATCCTCCTGATGGCCGCCGCGCCCGCCGACTTCCGCCCCCGGGCCGCCGCCGCCGAGAAGCTCGCCCGCGACGGCGCGCTGGAGCTGGAGCTGCGGCCGACCGAGGACATCCTCGCCGGGCTGGTCGCGACCCGGGTCCCGGGCCAGACGGTCGTCGGCTTCGCGGCCGAGCACGGCGGCGACGCGGTCGGCCGGGCGCGCGCCAAGCTCGCCCGCAAGGGCGCCGACCTGATCGTCCTCAACGACGTCTCCGACCCGCGGATCGGCTTCGACAGCGCCGAGAACGAGGTGACCCTGGTCGCCGCCGCCGACCAGGTCGAGGTGCCGCGCGCCGCCAAGGCCGCGGTCGCCGAGGCGATTCTCGACCGCGTCGAGCGCCTGCGCAGCGACACCGGCGCGGCCGACCCGCAGGCTCTCTAGGCCGGCGGCGGCGGGCGCCATCGGTCCGAGAGGGGGGCGCCCCGCAGCGCGTTCGCAGTTGCCCACGTCATGCGTGGCTAGGTGCGAACTCACCGGGGACCTGCCCCGTGCGGTCGACCTTCGGCCCGTTCCGCGGACCGCGGTCGACCTTTGGCCCGTTCCGCGGACCGCGGTCGACCTTGGCCCGGTAGCCGGGTGTTAGGGCGACCGCGCCGAGGTGGCCGGGCGAAAGGTCGACCGCACCACGGGCGAGGCCCAGGCCGGCGGGGGCGTGGGTCGGCGCGCCAGGTCCGGGTGAGCCTCTAAGCTCCTCCGAGTCGCCGGAACGGCGATTCTGGCCCGCAAACCGGCCGCTTTGGCCTGGCGGGCAGGAGAGCTATACTTGGCTCAAGCTTTTCCCGTCCCTATCTGTATCGCGCAGTCGAGAAGTGGGCCTGGCCCACTTTTTTTACGGCCCGAACCGGCCCCCCGCGGATCACGAGTGCCTTGTATGAGTGACCTTCAAACCGACATCCAGAGCCAACTTTCTGAGCTTGACCCGGATATCCACCTGCTCGCCGTCGAGCAGCCTGGCAACGTGATGCTGCGCCTTTTCATCGACCATCCCGACGGGGTCGACCTGGCACTCTGCGAAAGGGTCACCCATCACCTCAACCACCTGCGCGCCGACTACGCGCTGGAGGTCTCCTCGCCGGGGGAGAAGTACCGTCACAAACGCGCGAGCAACGCTTCCGAGACCAAGGAGTCGTCCCAGTGAGCAAAGAGATCGTCGAGGCAGTCAAAGGACTGGAGCAGGAGAAGGGCATCTCGGCCGACAAGTTGATGGACGCTCTCGAGGACGCCCTGCTCTCCGCCTACAAGAAGACCCCCGGCGCCGCCAAATACGCCCGCGTCGACCTCGACCACGAGACCGGTGACTTCCGCGTCTTCGAACTGATCCTGCCGCCCGAGCTGGAGGAGAAGCTGCTGGCCGAAGCGGTCGAGCAGCAGGAGCAGGAACGGGAAGTCGACCCGGAGACCGGCGAACTCAAAGAGCCGGAGGAGCCCGAGCTCGATCCGGAGATGATCGCCCCCTACGAGGACCAGATCACCACCCGCGACGTCACCCCCGAGGATTTCGGCCGGATCGCCGCGCAGACCGCCAAGCAGGTGATCCTGCAGCGGATCCGCGAGGCCGAGCGGCAGATGATGTACGACGAGTACCAGGACCGGGTCGGCGAGCTGATCACCGGGATCATCCAGCAGTCCGACAAGCGCTACACGCTGGTCCAGCTGCGCGAGCGGGTGGAGGCGCTGCTGCCGAAGTCCGAGCAGGTCTACAACGAGCGCTACGACCACGGCATGCGGGTCAAGGCGGTCATCACCGACGTCTCCGACTCGACCAAAGGGCCGGCGATCGTCGTCTCGCGCCGTAGCCCGGAGCTGATCAAAAGCCTGTTCGAGCTCGAGGTGCCGGAGATCGCCGACCGGCTGGTCGAAATCGTCGGCGTCGCCCGCGAGCCCGGGTACCGCTCGAAGATCGCCGTCGTCTCCCACGCCGACGGGGTCGACCCGGTCGGCGCCTGCGTCGGTCCGCGCGGCTCGCGCGTCCGCATGGTCGTCTCCGAGCTGCGCGGCGAGAAGATCGACATCATCCCCTACAACGACGAGCCCGCCCGCTTCGTCGCCAAAGCGCTCTCGCCGGCCCGGGTCCGCGAGGTGATCGTCGACGACGAGGAGCGCCAGGCGACGGTGATCGTGCCCGACGACCAGCTCTCGCTGGCGATCGGCCGCGACGGACAGAACGCCCGGCTCGCCGCCCGCCTCACCGGCTGGCGCGTCGACATCAAGTCGGAGACCGAGTTCGCCGCCGAGGAATCGGAGATCGAGTACGAGGGCGAAGAAGCCTTCGACGGCCGCTGCATGGCGGTCCTCTCCAACGGCCGCCGCTGCCCCAACGCCGCGATCCCCGGCTCCACCTACTGCGGACTGCCCCAGCATCAGGCGCTCTCGCGCTTCGACACCAGCCAGGTGGCGGTGCTCGCCGAGATCGCCGAGGCCGAGGTCGCGATCCTCGCCGATCCCGAGGCCGACCAGGGCCAGGTCGACGAGATCGTCGCCCGCGCGCTGGCCAACTTCGTCGAGGAGGCCGAAGAGGAGGCCGCCGAGGAGTCGGTGGTCGACGAGATCGTCGACCAGGCGATCGCCGAGGAGGAGGTCGAGGAGGCGAGCGAGGATCCGGTCGAGGCCGAGTTGGCCGAGGAGGCCGCCGAGGAGGCGGCGATGGAGGCCGAAGGGGCCGCGGGAGGTGGCGCCGACGGCGCCGACGCGGCCGACACCACGGAGCCCACCGCCGAGCCGGTGGCCGAGGAGGCTGAGCAAGCCTAGTGGCCAAGAAGCGGGTTCACGAGATCGCGAAGGCGCAGGGCGTCAGCTCCAAAGAGCTGCTGGCCGCGTTGAAGGCCGCCGGCATCGAGGCCAAAGCGCCGGCGTCGAGTGTCGAGGAGGCCGATGCCCTACGGGCGATCGGCGCCTCCAACGGCGGCGGCGGCGAGGCCCCGGCCAAGGCGCCGCCGAAAGCGGCGCCCGGGGACGGCAAGGCCGGCGCCAAGCCCGCCGCGCCGGCCAACGGCGACGAGGAGCAAAAGCAGTCTTCGACCTCGACCCAGCCGGTCAAACCCCCGGCCAAGAAGCCATCCGCGTCGAACAAACCGGTCCGCCCGACCGGAGCCGGCGGGGGCGGCGGGGGCGCGAGCGGCAAAAAACGTCGTGTGGTGATCGACTCGCAGGCCGCCCGCCGCGACCAGATGGGCGGCCCGCCGCCGCAGCGGCCACCGCGCCGCCGCGGCGGGCGTCGACGCCGACCGCTGCTCGAGGAGCCGCCGTCGACGCCGGCGACGCCGAGCGAGCCCGAGGCGACCAAGGTCAACTCCGGCGCCACGGTCCGCGAGGTCGCCGAGAGCCTCGGCCTCGCCCCGGCCGAGGTGATCAAAAAACTGATGATGATGGGCGAGATGGCGACGCTCACCCAGACGCTCACCGACGAGTCGATCCGGGCGATCGCCGACGAGTACGACCGCAAGATCGAGATCGTCCGCGCCGCCGACGAGGAGCCCGAGGAACCGGAGTTCGCCGACGCCGCCGAGGATCTGGTCGTCCGCCCGCCGGTGGTCACGATCATGGGGCACGTCGACCACGGCAAGACCTCGCTGCTCGACGCGATCCGCGAGACCGAGGTTGCGGCCGGGGAGGCCGGCGGCATCACCCAGCACATCGGCGCCTACCAGGTCCACCACGGCGAGAAGACGATCACGTTCCTCGACACGCCGGGCCACGCCGCGTTCACCGCGATGCGCGCCCGCGGCGCCAAGGTCACCGACGTGGTGGTCGTCGTGGTTGCCGCCGACGACGGCGTCATGCCGCAGACCAAAGAGGCGATCGACCACGCCCGGGCCGCCGGGGTGCCGATGCTGGTCGCCGTGAACAAGGTGGACAAAGAGGGGGCCAATCCCGAACGGGTCCGCAACGAGCTCGCCCAGGAGGGCATCACCCCGGAGGAGTGGGGCGGCGACACGCTCTTCTGCGACGTCTCCGCGAAGACCCACCAGGGGCTCGACGAGCTGCTGGAGAGCATCCTCCTGGTCACCGAGCTGGAGGAGCTCTCGGCCAACCCCGACGCTCCCGCCTCGGGCAACGTGATCGAGTCCCAGCTCGACCCGGGCCGCGGCCCGGTCGTCACCGTGCTGGTCCAGCGCGGCACCCTCGGGGTCGGCGACTCGCTGGTCGCCGGGCCGCAGTGGGGACGGGTGCGGGCGATGCACGACTTCCGCGGCGAGGTGGTCGAGGAGGCGGCGCCCGGGATGCCCGTCGAGGTGCTCGGCTTCGATGGCGTCGCCGACGCCGGCGAGTTCGTGCAGACGGTGGAGAACGACCGCGAGGCCCGCCGGCTCGCCCAGGAGCGCGCCGACCGCCTGCAGCGCGAGGCGCTGGCCCGCCGCAACGCCCGCAAAGTCAGCCTCGACGAGGTCTTCGCGCGCGCCCAGGCCGGCGACATCAAGGAGCTCAACATCGTGCTCAAGGCCGACGTGGCGGGCTCCCTCGAGGCGCTCCAGGACGAGCTCGCGAAAGTGCCGCAGGAACGGGTCGCGATCAACGTCATCCACTCCCAGACGGGCGGGATCAACGAGTCCGACGTGATGCTGGCCTCCGCCTCGGAGGCGATCATCATCGGCTTCAACGTGCGGCCGCTGGCCGACGCGCGGCGGGCCGGCGAGCGCGAGGGCGTCGACATCCGCACCTACTCGGTCATCTACAAAATCACCGAAGACCTGCGCAACGCGATGGAGGGCCTGCTGGAGGCGGTCGAGGTCGAGGAGACGGTCGGCGAGGCGGTCGTCAAAGAGACCTTCAAAGCGTCGAAAGTCGGCCGGATCGCCGGTTGCCAGGTCACCGAGGGCAGGATCCAGCGCGCCGCCAGCGTGCGCCTGCTGCGCGAGGGCACGGTCGTCTGGACCGGCAAATTGGCCTCCCTGCGGCGCTTCAAAGACGACGTCGCCGAGGTCGACGAGGGCCAGGAGTGCGGCATCGTGCTGGACGGCTACGCGGACGTGAAGTCCGGCGACGTGCTGGAGTTCTTCGAGACCAAACAGGTCGAGCAGACGCTCGAGTAAGTGAGGTGGCATGGCCGGCGCTCGCATGCGGCGGGTCAACGAGGTGCTCCGCGAGGTCATCGGCGGGGTCGTCTCCGGCGAGCTCGCCGATCCCAGGCTCGGATTCGTCACGGTGACCGCCGTCGAGACCAGTGCGGATCTGCGCACCGCTAAAGTCTTTGTGAGCGTTCTTGGCGACCCGACGGAACGCGCCGCTACGCTGGAGGCGTTGCGCTCATCCCACGGGGTGATCCAATCGCGGATCGCGGCCGAGACCCGGATGAAGCGCACCCCGACCTTGACCTTCCATTACGACGACACGATCGAGCAGGGAGTGCGGATCTCCCGCCTCCTCGACGAGGGCGCCGAGAGCGAGGACCGATGAGTGACCTGACCGCCCCGCCGACCGACCCGCTGGCCGCCGACAGCCCGGCCCCGACCTCCGATCTCGAGCGGATGGTGGCCGAGCTTGCCGCCCACGACCGCTTCCTGCTCACCGCCCACGAGGGCCCCGACGGCGACGCCCTCGGCTCGCTGCTCGGCATGCACCGCCTGCTGCGCAGGCTCGGCAAGGACTCGGTGATGTTCCTCGCCGCGAAGGAGTTCCCGCTGCCGATCGAGTACCGCTTCCTGCCGCTCGAGGAGGTATTCCACGAGGCGCCCGCCGACATGGCCGACCGGGTGATCGTCTTCCTCGACTGCGGCAACATCGACCGCATGCCGGTCGACTTCCTCACCAAGGGGGAGAACCGCAAGCTGAACATCGATCACCACCACGACAACACCCGCTTCGGCGACGTCGACCTGGTCGTCCCCGAGGCGTCCTGCACCGCGGAGATCGTCTACGACATCGCCCACGTGATGGGGGTGCCGATCGACGCCGCGATGGCGATGCCGCTCTACGTCGGCCTGATCACCGACACCGGCAAATTCATGTACGAGAACACCAACGCCCACACCCATCGGGTGGCGGCCGAGCTGATCGACGCGGGGGTCGACGTGGATGAGACCTACCGCCGCCTCTACGAGCACGTGCCGATCGAGAAGCTGCGGCTGGTCTCGCGGGCGCTGCAGGGGATCGAGCGCCACTGCACCGACCGCCTCGTGATCAGCTACATCACCGAGGACGACTACGCCGCCACCGGCGCCGGCGAGGAGATGACCGAGGGCGTGATCGACCACCTGCGCTCGATCGACGGGGTCAAGGTCGCCGCGGTGGTCCGCGACCTCGGCAACCGCGGCCGCGCGGCCCGCAAGGTGAGCCTGCGCTCCAGCGAGGGGGACGTCGACGTCTCGGCGATCGCCCGCAAGCAGGGGGGAGGCGGCCACAAACGCGCCGCCGGCTTCTCGACCGACGACGACCTCCCGGCCCTGGTCGACTTCCTCAGCGACGAGGTCACGGCGCAGCTCGGCGACTGAGCCGTGGTCCCGCCCGACGCCGCCGGGGCGGTGCTGCTGGTCGACAAGCCGGCCGGCAAGACCTCCCACGACGTGGTCGCCGCGGTGCGCCGCGAGCGCGGTGCGAAAGCCGGGCACGCCGGGACGCTCGACCCGTTCGCCACCGGCCTGCTGCTCGTGCTGCTCGGTCGGGCGACCCGCCTGCAGCGCTTCCTGGTCGGTCTGCCGAAGACCTACCTGGCGACCGCGCGGCTCGGTTGGACCTCCTCGACCGGCGACCCCGACGGCGAGCTGACCGAGACCGGCTGCCTCCCCGACTCGCTCGCGCTGCCGACCGGGACCGTGCGCCAGCGGGTGCCGATGACCTCGGCGGTCCGGGTCGGGGGCGAGCGCCTCTACAAGAAGGCCCACCGCGGGGAGAAGGTGGAGACCCCGGTGCGCGACGTGCAGGTGCACCGGGCCGAGCTGCTCTCCGCCGGCGACGGGTTCGCCCACTACGAGATCGAGTGCAGCGCCGGGACCTACGTGCGGACCCTGGTCGAGACGCTCGCCGACGCCTACTGCTCCGATCTGCGCCGTGTCGCGGTCGGGCCGTTCCGGGTCGAGGACGTCGGCCGGGAGGTCTCCGTGGAGGAGGTGGCCGGCCTGGTGCCTGCCGTGGGCGCGGCGCTGCGATGATGCCGGGTCGCTGATGTCGATCAAGGTCACCCCGCTCGAGCAGGCCGAGCCGCGCGCCCGCGATGTCGCGATCGGCACCTTCGACGGCGTCCACCTCGGCCACCGGGCGGTGATCGAGGGCGCCGACACCGTGCTCACCTTCGACCCGCACCCGCTGCAGGTGTTGAGGCCCGAGGCGGCGCCGAAGCTGATCCACTCCTTCGAGGTCAAGCGCGACGTGATCGAGGGGCTCGGGGTCGAGGAGCTGGTCGTCATCCACTTCGACGAGGAGTTCTCGCGCCGCAGCGCCGAGGACTTCATCTCCTACGCGCTGCTCGAGAAGCTCGGCGCCCGCCGCATCGCGGTCGGCGAGAACTTCCACTTCGGCGCCAAGGCGCGTGGGACGTCCGCGATGCTGGCCTCCCACGAGGAGTTCGGCACCCGCATCCAGCCGATGGTCGAGGTCGACGGCGAGACCGTCTCCTCCTCGCGGATCCGGGCCGAGGTCGAGGCCGGCGACATGGCGGGCGCGCGGCGCTGCCTCGGCGTCCCCTTCATGCTGGACGGCGAGGTCGTCGCGGGCGACCGCCGCGGCCGCGAGCTCGGCTTCCCGACCGCCAACGTCGTCCCCGACGAGCGGCTGGTCACACCGGCCAACGGCGTCTACGCGGCCTTCGCCAACGGCCACCCGGCCGCGGTCAACGTCGGCGTCCGGCCGACCTTCGACTCCGACCGCGGCGTGCTCGTGGAGACCTACCTGATCGACTTCTCCGGCGACCTCTACGGCGAACGCCTGCGGGTCGCCTTCGTCGAGCGGCTGCGCGACGAGCGCGCCTACGACGACGCCGAGGCGCTGGTCGCCCAGATGCACGAAGACGTCGAGCAGGCGCGCCGCATCTGCGCCGACTTCACCGAGGCCGTCGCACGCGGCGGCTGAGCTGGGCGCTGTGCTACCTTGCTGCGAGCCGTGACCCCCTGAGGGTGCGGCGCTTTTTACGAGATGAGCCTCACCAAAGAGAAAAAGAGCGAGCTGATCGGCAAGTACGGCCGCGGCGACGGCGACACCGGGTCGGCCGAGGTCCAGGTCGCGCTGATGACCGAGCGGATCAACGAACTGACCGATCACCTTCGCACCCACGCCAAAGACCACCACTCGCGTCGCGGCCTGCTGATGCTGGTCGGCAAGCGCCGGCGGATGCTCCGCTATCTCGAGCGGACCGATCTCGAGCGCTACCGCGCCTTGGTCGCCGACCTCGGACTGCGTCGGTAGCCGCGATGATCTCGGTCGGCGACACGGCACCGGACTTCACCGTCAAAAACCAGGACGGGGAGGAGGTCTCGCTCGCCGATTTCAAGGGCCGCAAGGTCCTGATCGCCTTCTACCCGCTCGACTTCAGCCCGGTCTGCTCGGACCAGCTCTCCGTCTACCAGGACGGGGTCAAGGGCGAGCTCGCCGACGCGGGGATCGAGCTGGTCGGACTCAGCGTCGACAGCCCCTACGCCCACAAGGCCTTCCAGGAGAAGCTCGGGATCGACACGGTCCTGCTCTCCGACTTCGAGCCCAAGGGCGCCGTCGCCAAGGCCTTCGGCTCCTACATCGACGGCGCCGGCATCGCCAACCGCACCCTCGCCCTGATCGACGAGGACGGGGTCGTCGCCTGGACCCACGAGTCGCCTACCCCGGCCGAGTTCCCGGGGCCCGACGTGGTCCGCCAGGCCATCTCGGCCTAGCCGCCTTGCGGCTTTCCGATCGGCAAAGGGCTGCCGGTCCGGTACTCTTCGACTGGAAAGAGAACGAGAGTTCTGTGAATGCGATGGCCGTCATCCGGACGGCCGGAGGTAAACAAACGAATGAGCATGTTTGACGTGACCCGCGTCTCGGCGGATGTCGGCGAGAGCACGATTTCCTTCGAGACCGGCAAACTCGCGAAGCAGGCGAGTGGCGCCGTCGTGGTGCGCAGCGGCGACACGATGGTCCTCAACACCGCCACGATCGGCGGGCTTCGCGACGTGGACTTCCTGCCGCTCACCGTCGACGTCGAGGAGCGCATGTACGCCGCGGGCAAGATCCCCGGCTCGTTCTTCCGTCGCGAGGGCAAATCCGGCGAGAAGGCGACCCTGACCGCGCGGATGATCGACCGGCCGATCCGGCCGCTCTTCCCGAAGGGCTGGCACTACGAGACCCAGCTGGTCGCCATGCCGATGTCGGTCGACCAGGTTCACCCGTACGACATCCTGGCGATGAACGGCGCCTCCGCGGCGCTGGCGATCTCGCCGGTCCCGGTCGCCGCCCACGTCGGCGCGGTGCGGATCGGGAAACTGGATGGCGACTTCGTCGTCAACCCGCCGGAGGAGACCCACGAAGAGCTGGAGCTCGACCTGATCGTGGCCGGCACCGACGAGGCGATCCTGATGGTCGAGGCCGGGGCCCAGGGCGTCACCGAGGCAGAGATCCTCGATGCCCTCGACATCGCCCACGGCGAGATCAAGAAGCTGACCGCCGCGATGGAGGAGCTGCAGCAGAAGGTCGGCAAAGAGAAGTACGAGGTCGAGGCGCCGAAGATCGACGAGGGGCTGCTGAACGACGTGCGCGGCTCGCACGGGCAGGCGCTGGTCGACGCGATCGCCACCGAGGGCAAGCTCGAGCGCTACGAGGCGATCGACAAGGTCAAGGAGGAGGTGGTCGCCCGCTACGCGCCGGAGACCGGTGACGAAGAGTCCGACGCCGCCCGCCGGAGCGAGGTCGGGGCCGCCTTCGACACGCTCGAGAAGGAAACGATCCGCCGCTCGATCGCCGTCGACAAGAAGCGGCCCGATGGCCGTGCCCAGGACGAGATCCGGCCGATCGAGTGCGAGGTCGACGTCTCCCCGCGCGTCCACGGCTCGGCCCTCTTCACCCGCGGCGAGACGCAGATCCTCTCCAACGTCGCCCTCGGGACGACCCGGATGGACATGCGGATCGACACGCTCGGGCTGCAGACCACGAAGCGCTTCTGGCACCACTACAACTTCCCGCCCTTCTCGGTCGGGGAGGCGGGCTTCATGCGCGGCCCGAAGCGGCGTGACATCGGCCACGGCGCGCTCGCCGAGCGGGCCCTGGCGGCGACGGTCCCCGACGAAGAGTCCTTCCCGTACGTGATCCGGGTCGTCTCCGAGACGCTCGAGTCGAACGGGTCCTCCTCGATGGGCTCGGTCTGCGCCTCCTCGATGGCGCTGCAGGCGGCGGGCGTCCCGGTCTCCGCACCGGTCGCCGGCGTCGCGATGGGCCTGATCAAGGAGGGCGACGACTACATCGTCCTCACCGACATCGCCGGCGTCGAGGACCACCTCGGCGACATGGACTTCAAGGTCGCCGGCACCGCGGACGGGATCACCGCCCTGCAGATGGACATCAAGATCACCGGCGTCACCTTCGACATCCTGCGCGACGCGCTGGACCAGGCCAACAAGGGCCGCCAGTTCATCCTCGGCAAGATGGCCGAGGCGATCGACGGCCCGCGCGGGAAGCTCTCGCCGCACGCCCCGGCGATCGAGTCGATCAAGATCGACCCGGAGAAGATCGGCGCGGTGATCGGCAAAGGCGGCGAAACGATCCGCGCCCTGTGCGAGGAGTTCGAGGCCGAGATCGACGTCGAGGACGACGGCACGGTGCGGATCTACGCGCCGACCGGCGAACTGGTCGACGCCGCCGTCTCGCGGATCAACTCGATGACCAAGGAGGCCGAAGTCGGCGATCGCTACGACGCCGCCAAAGTCGTCAAGACGACCACCTTCGGCGCCTTCGTCGAGCTGGTCAAGGGCACCGACGGGCTGCTCCACATCTCCAACGTGAAGCCGGGAGAGAGGGTCGATTCCGTCGACGACGTGCTCTCCAGCGGCGACCTGATCGACGTCACCGTGGTCGAGGTCGACAAGGAGCGCGGCCGGATCGGCCTGCGTCTCACCGCCGACCCGTCGGTCGCCGGCAAATCGCCCGAGGAGCTGGCCTCGATCGGCTCCGGCGACGGCGGCCGCCGCAATGGCGGCGACCGTGGCGACCGTGGCGGGCGCGGCCGGGAGCGCGAGCGCGGCCGTGGCCGGGAGCGCGAGCGCCGCAACTGAGCGTGGAGCAGGCGTGAGCGCCCGCGTCACCACCCTGGGCTCCGGCGTCCGGGTCGTCACCGAGGAGGTTCCCTCGGTGCGCTCGGTCGCGCTGGGGCTCTGGGTGCGCACCGGATCGCGCAACGAGACCCCGGCCCAGGCCGGGGTCTCGCACTTCCTCGAGCACCTGCTGTTCAAGGGCACCGAGCGCTACTCGGCGATCGAGATCTCCGAGCTCCTCGACGGGCTCGGCGCCTCGGTCAACGCGGCGACCGGCAAGGAGACCACCCACCTGCACGCGCGGTTCCTCGACGAGCACACCGAGGAGGTCTTCGACCTGCTCGCCGAGATGCTGCTCGCCCCGACCTACCCGGAAATCGACTCCGAGCGCCAGGTCGTGATCGAGGAGATCGCGATGTACGACGACGAGCCGCAGGACCGCGTCCACGACGTGCTCGCCGAGGCGGTCTTCGGCTCCCACCCGCTGGGCCGCCGGGTGCTCGGCGAGGCCGAGGTGATCGCCGGGATCCCGATCCCCGACATCGAGAGCTACCACCACGCCCGCTACACGTCCTCGGAGATCGTCGTCGGCGCCGCCGGCCACCTCGAGCACGAGCGGATCGTCGCGCTGGCCGAGAAGCTGGTCAGGCCGCCCACCGAAGGCGGCGGCGTCGCCCCTTCGACGGAGCTCACCGAGCCGCCGCGGCTCTGCTTCCTCAGCAAGGAGACCGAGCAGTACCACATCTGCTTCGGGGCGCCCGGGATCGAACGCCAGGACGAGCGGCGCTTCCCGCTCGCCGTCCTCGACGCGATCTTCGGCGGCTCGACCTCCTCGCGCCTCTTCCGCGAGGTGCGGGAGAAGCGCGGCCTCGCCTACTCGGTCGGCTCCTACAACGAGCAGTTCACCGACCAGGGCCTGGTCGCCACCTACGTCGGCACCCGCGAGGACAACGTCGAGGAGGCCTGCGCGATCATCGGCGCCGAGCTGGCCCGGCTGCGCTCCGAGCCGGTCTCCGCGGCGGAGCTCCACCGCGCCAAGGAGAGCGTCAAGGGGCGACTGGTCCTCTCCTCGGAGTCCACCGCGGCGCGGATGACGCGGATCTCCCGCGCCGTGCTGTTCGGCCTGCCGATCGAAGACCTGGATGAGATGCTCGCCAAGGTCGACGCCGTGGAGGTCGACCAGCTGACCGAGCTGGCCGCCGAGCTGTACGCGGCGGAGCGCCTCTCGGCGGCCTGCGTGGGCGTCGACGAAGATCGCTTCCGGGCCGCCCTGGCGCCGGTCTCGGAGGCATTGGCAACCGCATGACCAGGGTGGCGGTGTCGGGCGCCGCCGGGCGGATGGGGGCGACCGTCTGCGAAGCGGTGGAAGATACCGCCGACCTCGAGCTGAGCGGTCGGGCCGACCCGAGCCTCGGCGTCGAGCTCGCCGAGGTGCTGGCCGAGGCGGAGGTCGTCGTCGACTTCAGCGTCCCCGACACGGCGCTCGACAACGTCCGCGCCTGCCTGGAGGCGGGTGTCCACGTGGTGGTCGGGACGACCGGCTTCGACCTCGACGCCGCCCGCGCCGCCGCCGCGGAGTCGGCGGCCAACTGCTTCGTCGCCCCCAACTTCGCGATCGGCGCGGTGCTGATGATGGTCGTCGCCCAGACGATCGCCCCGCACATGCCCGAGGCCGAGATCATCGAGCTCCACCACGACCGCAAGCTCGACGCGCCCTCGGGCACGGCGGCGCGCACCGCGGAGCTGATCGACGCCGCCGGGGGACACGTCCACCGGCCGATCCACTCGGTGCGGCTGCCCGGCCTGGTCGCCCACCAGGAGGTCATCTTCGGCGGTCCCGGCCAGACGCTGTCGATCCGCCACGACTCGATCGACCGCCGGTCCTTCATGCCGGGCGTGCTGCTCGCGGCGCGCAGGGTGTCGAACCTGCCCGACCGGTTCACGGTCGGGCTGGAGAAGCTCCTCTAGTGCCGGGCGACCCACGGATGGCCGTCGTCCGCGGCCGCGAGGTACCCTGGTGGCGATGAAGGAGCTGCGCGGCGTGCTGACGGCGATGGCGACCCCGTTCGACGAGACGGGCGCGGTCGACAACGCCGCCGCCTGCCGCCTCGCCGCCCACCTGCTGGAGCACGGCTCCCACGGCCTGGTGGTCGGCGGCACGACGGGCGAGTGCCCGACGCTGACCGACGGCGAGACGGTCGAGATGCTGCGCGCGGTGCGCAAGGAGGTCGGCGACGACGCGCTGCTGGTCTGCGGGACCGGGACCAACGACACGCGCCACTCGCGCGAACTGACCAAGATGGCCGCCGACGCGAGCGCCGATGCCTCGCTGGTGGTCGTCCCGTACTACAACAAGCCGAACCGGGCCGGGATCCGCGCGCACTTCGAAGCGGTCGCCGAGGCCGTCCCGGAGCTGCCGATGGTGATGTACAACATCCCCTCGCGGGTGATCGTCAACGCCGATCCGCAGCTGCTCGCCGAGCTGGCGCGGATCGACAACATCGTCGCCGTCAAGCAGGCCAACGACGAGGAGCTCGGCCCGATCGAGGGCCTCGCGATCCTGGCCGGCAACGACAACACCTACCTGCGGGTGCTCGGCTTCGGCGGCGCCGGGGTGATCTCGGTCGCCTCGCACGTCGCCGGCGGCAAGATGCGGGCGATGTGGGACGCCGCGCAGGGAGGAGACTTGGAGCGGGCGCGGGAGATCGACGCCGAACTGACCCCCCTTTACGAGGGGCTCTCGGTGACGACCAACCCGATTCCGTTGAAGGCCGCGCTGGAGATGCTCGGCCTCGCCCCCGACCGGCTGCGCCTGCCGCTGGTCTCCGCCGACCCCGACCAGCGGGCGGCGATCCGGACGGCACTGGAGGGCATCGGGCTCTCCGTCGTCGCCGGCTGACAACTGCGAAAGAAATGAGTTACCGAATTGCCCAGTAAGACACTGCGAGTGCTGCCGCTCGGCGGCCTCGGCGAGATCGGCAAGAACATGACGGTCGTCGAATACGACGGCCGCATCGTGATCGTCGACACCGGACTGATGTTCCCGACCGCGGAGATGCACGGGATCGACCTCGTCCTGCCCGACTTCTCCTACCTGCGCGGGCGGACCGACGACATCGAGGCGATCGTCCTGACCCACGGCCACGAGGACCACGTCGGGGCGCTGCCGTACGTGCTGCGCGAGATCGGCTCGCCGCCGGTGATCTACGGCGGCCTGCTGACGATCGGCATGGTGCGCTCGAAGCTCGACGAGCACAAGCTCGGCGACAAGGCGCCGCTCGAGGAGCTGCCCGCCGGGCAGAAGGTCCGGCGCGGCCCGTTCGAGCTGGAGCTCGTCCACCTCGCCCACTCGATCCCCGACATGCGCGCCGTCCTGATCACCACCGAGCTCGGCTCGATGCTGATGACCGGCGACTACAAGTTCGACCAGACGCCGGTCGACGGCCGGCCCGCCGACATCTCGCGGCTCGCCGAGATCGGCCGCGATGGCCTGCTGCTGCTCTGCGGCGACTCCACCAATGCCGACCGTCCCGGCGTCGCCGTCTCGGAGTCGGCGGTCGGGCCGGCCCTGGAGCGCCAGTTCTCGCAGTGCGAGGGGCGGATCATCGTCACCTCGTTCGCCTCCAACATCCACCGCGTCCAGCAGGTGATCGACGCGGCGGTCGCGCTCGACCGCAAGGTGGCGCTGGTCGGGCGCTCGATGCGCAAGAACTTCAACATCGCCTCCAACCTGGGGATGACGCGGGCGCCGCAGGGCTCCCTGATCCAGCCGCGCGAGATCGAGAACTTCCCCGACGAGAAGGTCGTCGTCATCTCGACCGGCAGCCAGGGGGAGCCGCTCTCGGCGCTGCGCCGCATGGCCAACAACGACCACCGCGACGTGCAGCTGCACTCCGGCGACACGGTCGTCTTCTCGGCCACCCCGGTGCCCGGCAACGAGCGGGCCGTCAACGAGACGATCGACCGGATCTACGAGATCGGGGCAAGCGTGGTCACTGCCAAAGACGCGCCGATCCACGCTTCCGGCCACGGCTCCCGCGAGGAGCTGAAGCTGATGCTGAACCTGACCAAGCCGCGCTACGTGTTGCCGGTCCACGGCGACTTCCAGCGGATCCGTCTGCACGCCGAGCTGGCCGAATCGGTCGGCGTCGCCGCGGAGAACATCTTCAAGGGCCGCAACGGCCTGCCGCTGGAAGTCGACGAGTCGGGCGCCCGCTTCGGCGAGGACCTGCACGTCGGCGTGATGTACGTCGACGGCGTCAACATCGGCGAGCCCGACGACGCCGCGCTGCGCGACCGCCGCGAGATCTCCGCCGACGGCATCTTCATCGTCGTGGTCACGATCTCCGCCGACGACGGCGCGATCGTCGCCGACCCGGAAGTGATCTTCCGCGGCGTCGCCTTCCTCGAGGAAGCCGATGCCCTGGTCGAGGACCTCAAGGACATGGTCGAAGACGTGCTCGAAGACGCTGCCAAGGCCGGGACCCGCGGCTCCGACGTGATCCAGGAAGACCTGCACGAACTGATCGGCAAGTTCGTCTGGCAGCGCCTCCGCCGCCGGCCGATGGTGCTGCCGGTCGTCATTCAGGTCTGAGCCCGGGCGTCGGTCAGGACGCGATGCATGAGTTGACCACACCATGGTGTGGTCACGCCGTGCATCGCGGTCCGGTCGTCATCCGGGCCTAGCCAAGTCATCCTGAGGCGGCGTGGGCCAGCCTCGCCAGGACGCAGGGAAATGAGGTGAGGGGAGCGCACCCCAGTGCGTGACCCGAACCGAATGACCGGGGACACCGCGAGGCGCCCCCACGCCGCCTCAGGACATAAAAAAAGCCCGCCGGGACAGTGTCTGGGGAGAATCCCGGCGGGCTAGTGTCTCGTCCACGGGGGAATCTAGGGGCGCGTCCTAAAGCGTCCCTAAAAGATCGAACTTGAATGCTTCTCCTCGGCGTGCTCGGCGTCGGCGATCGGGATGCGGGCCCGGAAGAGGGCGCCGCCGGACTCCGATTCGGTGGCTTCGACGCTGCCGTGGTGGGACGCGGCGACCGCGCTGACGATCGCCAGGCCGAGGCCGGTGCCGTTGCCGCGGGCGGTGTCGGCGGGGCCCTCGCCGCGCACGAAGCGGTCGAAGATCTGGGTCCGCATCGCGGCCGGGACGCCGGGCCCGTCGTCGGCGACCTCGACCACCGCTTGGTCGCCCTGCCGCGAGAGCCGCAGCTCGATCGTCGCCCCGCCGGGGGTGTGGCGGGCGGCGTTGTCGAGCAGGTTGAGGACCATGCGGTGGAGCTCGTCGGGACTGCCGTCCACGCGCAGCGGGTGGTCGTTGTCGATCACGAAATGGCGGTCGCCCATCAGCGGCGCCGCCTCGGCGGCGGCGTCGCCGGCGACTTCGGCGAGGTCGCAGCGGCGGTGTGGGGCAAGGCGGCCGGCGTCGGCGCGGGCCAACAGCAGCAGGTCGGAGACCAGCCGGCTCATCCGCCGCGAGGAGCGCAGCGCCGAGTCGACCACCTCGCGGTCTTCGGCCTGGTTGGCGGCGTCGAGGGAGGCCTGGAGCAGCTCCAGGTTGGCGAGCACGCTGGTCAGCGGCGTGCGCAGCTCGTGCGAGGCGTCGGCGACGAACTCGCGCTGCTGCTGCATCGCCTGCTCGCGCTCGGCGCGGGCGGCGTCGAGCGAGCGCAGCATGTCCTCCAGGGTCTCGGCGAGTTCGCCGACCTCGTCTTCGACCGGCGGGCGCGGCATGTGATGGGAGGGGTCGCGCGTCTTGGAGATTTCCCGGGCGCTGGCGGTCAGCGCCGCGATCGGGCGCATCGCGCGCCCGGCGATGGCCACCCCGGCGAAGCTGGCGACCAGCGTCCCGCCGAGGATCCCGGCGGCGATCAGCACCCAGATGCGCTCGATCGTGTCGTCGACGTGGGTGGTGCTGCGCCCGTACTGGACGTAGCCCGTCGTCACGCCCTGTTTGGTCAGCAGGGCCGTCACCACCCGCATCCCGTTTTCTTCGGTGATGCCGAGCTTCGGTTCGCCGAGGCCGTGGGTGTTGCGGGAGTGCTTGAGTTCGCGGCCGGCCCGGTCGAAGATGCGGATCTCGGCGTCGTCGGGGAGGACGTAGGCGCTGACTTCGGGCCCGACGACCTGGGGTTCGCCGACCAGCGGGTAGGCGACCCGGTATTCGCTGGAGAGGATTTCGACCGCCCCCTGGACCTCGTTGTTGAAGTCGTCGCGGATGCGGCTGGTGGAGATCTGGCCGATCACGCCGCCGAAGACCATCAGGATCACCAGCGTCAGCCCCGAGGACACCGCGGCGATTCGCCAGCGCACCGGCCAGGACCGAGGGTGCGTCAAACGCCGCAGCCAGGCCGCGGTGCCGCTGCGCAGGGCGCCCACCATCAGTCTTTGAGCACGTACCCCGCGCCGCGTTTGGTGTGCAGGAGGCGCGGCTCGCCGCCCGCCTCCAGCTTGCGTCGCAGGTTGGAGATGAAGACGTCGATCGTGTTGGTCGCCGCCATCGGGTCGTATCCCCAGACTTCGTCGAGCAGGCGCTCGCGCGAGACGACGAGCCGCTCGTTGCGCATCAGGAACTCGAGCAACTCGAACTCGCGGTTGGTGAGCTCGATTTCGCGCTCGCCGCGCCGCACCTCGCGGGTGTCCGGGTTCAGCTGCAGGTCGCCGACCTCCAGCGAGGCGGTGCCGCGCGGCGGTCGGCGGCGCAGCAGGGCGCGGATCCGCGCCAGCAGCTCCTTGCGCTCGAACGGCTTCACCAGGTAGTCGTCGGCGCCGCTGTCGAGGCCGGTGACCCGGTCCTCGGTCTCCGCCCGGGCGGTCAGCATCAGGATCGGCACGTCGCCCTCCATCCGCAGCCGACGGCAGACCTCGACCCCGTCGAGGCCGGGCAGACCGAGGTCGAGCACGACGAGGTCGGGGACGAAGCCGACCGCCATGTCGAGCGCCTCGACCCCGTCCGCGGAGGTGCGCACTTCGTAGCCCTCGTTGCGCAGCGAGCGGCGCAGCACGTCGGCGATGTCGGCGTCGTCCTCGACGATGAGGACGCGACCGCCCTGCTGAACCTCCTGATCGGCGCTGAGCATAGGCCGATGTTAAACGTCAATTCGGGCGCTGAGCGGTGGTTTTATGCCGAATTTAATGCGACTTCCGTCGGTCTCCCCGGAGTCGAACAGGGGAAGCCGGTTCGGCGTCGAAACGGGACGCGTGTTCGTTCGACAGAAGCGCGCCCCTGCCCGGAAAACCAAAAGCAAGGCCAAAGGCGGCAAAGCCGCCAAATCGCGGGGCGGCCCGCGCCCCTTCGAGGGCCTCGAGCAGCGCCACCTCGACCTGATCGGCCTCTTTCTCGTCGCCGCCGGGATCTACCTGCTCTTCGTCCTCTTTTTCGGCTGGGAAGGCGGCAAGGTCGGCTACGGGATCGAAACCGGCCTCGACTACCTCTTCGGCTCGGTCGGCGCCCGCATCTTCACGCTGCTGATGCTGATCGCCGGCGGGATGCTGCTGACCGGCACCTCGGTCTCGGCGCTGGCGCGGGGGATCGGGCACGCCCTGCGGATCATCTTCTTCGGCGGGGTCCGCAGCGGGGAAGCGACCGCCCGCACGGTCGCCGACGGTCGCGACCGCTGGCGCGAGCGCCGCGAGGAACGGACCGCGGAGACGAAGGCCGCGGCGACCGACGTGATGGCCGACTACCCGGAGCGCGACGAGGACTTCGAGCCGACCGTCGCGCTCGCCGACGAGCCGGGCGACGACGACATCTTCGCCCCCGGCCTCTTCGACGCCGACACCGAGGTCGACTTCGCCGACGACGACGGGCCGTTCCCGCCGGGCACGCCCGCGTCCTCGCCGGGCACGCCCGGACGCGAAGCGGAGGACGTGCCCGTTGATGGCGAAGCAGCCCAGTCCGAACCCGGACCCGATCACGATCTGATTCCCTCGGGTCCGGGTTCGGACCCTGTCGCCGGGGCCAGAGGTTCGGGAGAACCCTCCGCAGACGCCCCCGCCCCCACCCCGATGGGCAACCTGCGCGGCGTCACCACCTCCGAGGAGATCGACTACAAGGTGCCCTCGCCGCGGATCCTGGAGCGCGGCAAAGGCGACAAAGGCCCCGACCCGCGCGACCAGCAGGCGACCGGGCGGAAGCTGATCGAGGCGCTCGGCCACTTCGGGGTCGAGGCGAAGATCATCGGCGTGGTCAGCGGCCCGCACGTCTCCCTCTACGAACTGCGCCTCGCGCCCGGCATCAAAGTCAAGAAAGTCACCGAGCTCGCCAACGACCTCGCCTACGCGCTCGCCTCGACCGACATCCGCATCCTGGCGCCGATCCCCGGCAAACAGGCGATCGGGGTGGAGGTGCCGAACGCGCGCCGCCGCATGGTCCGCCTCGGCGACATCTACGCCGGCCGCCCGGCCAAGGCCTCGCCGCTGGTCGCCTGGCTCGGCAAGGGGATCGACGGAAACGCGGTGTGGACCGACATCGCGAAGATGCCGCACGTGCTGGTCGCCGGCACCACCGGCTCGGGCAAGAGCGCCTGCGTCAACGCGATGCTCTCCTCGATCCTGATGGCGTCCTCGCCGAACGAGGTGCGCCTGGTGCTGGTCGACCCCAAGCAGGTCGAGCTCAACCACTACGAGCACGTCCCGCACCTGCTGACCCCGGTGGTGACCTCGCCGCGGCTGGCCGCCAACGTGCTCGCCAACCTGCTCACCGAGATGGAGACGCGCTACGGCGTCATGTCCCAGGCCCGGGCGCGCAATCTCGAGGAGCTGAACCGGATCCGCCGCAAGGCCGGCGAGGCGCCGCTGCCGCACATCCTCTGCGTGATCGACGAGCTCGCGGACCTGATGATGGTCGCCCCGGCCGAAGTGGAGGACGCGATCATCCGCCTCGCCCAGAAGTCGCGGGCGACCGGCATCCACCTGGTGCTGGCGACGCAGCGGCCCTCGACCGACATCATCACCGGGACGATCAAGGTCAACATCCCCTCGCGGATCGCCTTCGCGGTCTCCTCGCAGACGGACTCCCGGGTGATCCTCGACCAGGGCGGCGCCGAGGCGCTGCTCGGCCAGGGCGACATGCTCTTCCGCGGCGCCGGCACCTCGAAGCTGGAGCGGGTGCAGGGCGCCTTCATCACCGAGGACGAGATCGCCGCGATCACCGGTCACTGGGCAAAGCAGGGTGAGCCGGAGTTCGAGGACGAGCTGCTGGAGACCCCCGAGGACGCCGACGACGGTGGCGGCCGCGGCGAGGACGACTTCGACCCCGATGCCGACGACCTGCTCGACGAGGCGATCCGCCTCGTGGTGCAGACCGAAACCGCCTCGGTGTCGATGATCCAGCGGCGGCTGCGGGTCGGCTACACGCGGGCCGGGCGCCTGATCGACATGCTCGAGCGGCGTGGGGTGATCTCCGGCTACGAGGGCTCCAAACCGCGCCAGGTGCTGATCACGCAGGCCGACCTGGCCCGGGTGGTCGGTGGGCCGGGCGGCGGGTCGGGCGCCTCGGCGCCGTCGCCGGTCGGCGCCGAGGCGGAGACCGACGCTTCCTGACCGGCCGCGTCCGGTAATTTCGTCCCCCGTGAGCGAGGGACGGAGATGAGCGTCGAGGCCAGGCCCGATCCCGGCGCCGCGCGGGGGCGCGAGGGCGTCGTCCGGGCCGGGATCGTGGTCACCGGCACCGAGGTGATCACCGGGCGGATCTCCGACGCCAACGGGCCCTGGGTGTCCGAACGGCTGGCCGAGCTCGGCGTCGAGGTCGCCCACATCATGGTGGTCGCCGACCGGCCCGACGACCTGGAGGACGCGCTGCGCTTCCTCGCCGCCGAGGGGATGGACCTGATCGTCACCAGCGGCGGGCTGGGGCCGACCGCCGACGACCTGACCGCGGAGATCGTCGGGCGCTTCGCCGGCCGGCCGCTGCGGCTCGACCCCGAGATGGAAGCGAAGATCGCGGCGATCCTGCGGCGCTTCGCCCGCCGGCGGGCCTTCAAGTTCGACGAAGCGGCGGTGATGGAGGCCAACCGCAAGCAGGCGATGGTGCCGGAGGGGGCGGAGGCTCTCGACCCGGTCGGGACCGCGCCGGGCCTGGTAGTGCCCGCCGGCGAGCGGGTCGTGATCGTCCTGCCGGGACCGCCGCGCGAGCTGCGGCCGATGTGGCCGGTGGCGCTGGCGACCGAGGCGGTGCGGCGGGTGCTGGCGCGCGCGACGCCGCTGCACGGGCTGACGATGCGGATGTTCGGGGTGCCGGAGTCCGAAGTCGCCAAGAGCCTGCGGGAGATCGAGGACGACGACGGGGTCGACCTCGACGCGGTCGAGATCACCACCTGCCTGCGGCGCGGCGAGATCGAGATCGACGTGCGCTGGCGCGAGGAGGCCGAGGCGGTCGCGATGGCGGTCCGCGACGGGCTGGAGCGCCGCCACCGGCGCGAGACCTTCAGCCTCGACGGCGAGACGATCGACCAGCAGGTCGCAAAGCTGCTGCGCGGGCACCGGGTGGCGCTGGCCGAGTCGTGCAGCGGTGGCTTGCTGGCGGCGCGCCTCACCGACCTGCCGGGCGCCTCCGACTACGTGGCCGGGGGTGTCGTCGCCTACTCCTACGCGGCCAAAGAGGGGCTGCTCGGGGTGCCGCGGGCGCTGCTCGAGGAGCACGGCGCGGTGTCGCCGCAGGCGGCCGCGGCGATGGCGGCGGGAGCCCTGGAGCGCTTCGAGGCCGACCTGGCGGTCTCGATCACCGGGGTCGCCGGGCCGGGCGGCGGCAGCGAGGAGAAGCCGGTCGGCTACGTCTGCTTCAACGCGCGGCTCGCCGACGGCACGGAGATCGCCGTCGACCGGGTGATCCCCGGCGGCCGCGCCGACGTGCGCGAACGCTCGGCGCTGGTCGGGATGCACCTGCTGCGCCGGCTGCTGAGTGGCGAAGACACGGATTCCGGCGCCTGAATTTACGGAGAAGTTGCGAAGTCGCGTTGAGGCGCGCGCGTTTGCGCCCTAGCTTGGCCGCATGGCAGACGGACGGGCAGAGCGGGGCCGGCGGCAGCGGCTGTTCGTGGCGCTCGACCTGCCCGAGGAGGTGCGCGACGGGCTCGGCGTCTGGGCGAGGAGCGAGCTGGTCGACCCGGCGCTGCGCCCGGTGCGCCCCGAGTCGCTGCACGTGACGCTCGTCTTCCTCGGCGGCCGGGAGGCGGCCGAGGCGGAGGCGACCGCGGATGTGGTGAGGGAGGTCACCGCGCCGCCCGCGCTGCTGAAGCTCGAGGACCCGGTGCCGCTGCCGTGCCGGCGGCGGGCTTCGCTCTTCGCCCTGCCGGCCCCCTCGCCGGCCACCGTCGACCTGCGCCGCGGGTTGGTGGAGAGGCTGGTCGAGGAAGACCTCCACGAAGCCGAGGAGCGCGATTTCTGGCCGCACGTGACGGTCGCCAGGGTGCGACCGGAGGGGCGCGGATCGCGCCGCCCCGCCGCGGTCGCGAGGCGGCCTGGAGACCTTCCCGACGGGCTCAAAGAGCCCTTTTATGGCGTCCGGATGACGCTCTACCGTTCTGAACTCCAGCCGGGGGGCGCCCGATACGTCCCGCTGGCCCAAGTCGAGCTGTCCTGAGCGGGCAGCAGTGAGGTGATGATCTGAGATGGCGGAGAAAAGAGTGAACTTGAAGGACGCCTCGGCGAAGGAGGCCAAAGCCAAGGACGCGGCCCTCGAGGCCGCCGTCACCCAGATCGAGCGCGACTTCGGCGCCGGCTCGCTGATGCGCCTCGGCGACAAAGGCACGATCAAGGTTGCCTCGATCCCGACCGGCTCGCTGGCGCTCGACCTGGCGCTGGGGATCGGCGGCGTGCCGCGCGGCCGGATCGTCGAGATCTTCGGCCCCGAGTCCTCGGGGAAGACCACGCTGGTCAACCACATCATCGCCGAGGCCCAGGCCCGCGGCGGGGTCTGCGCCTTCATCGACACCGAGCACGCGATCGACCCGGTCTACTCGCGGGCGATCGGCGTCGACACCGACGAGCTGCTGGTCTCTCAGCCCGACTACGGCGAGCAGGCCCTGCAGATCGCCGACCGGCTGATCGCCTCGGCGGCGGTCGACGTGGTCGCGATCGACTCGGTCGCCGCGCTCACCCCGAAAGCGGAGCTCGACGGGCAGATCGGCGACACCACCGTCGGCCTGCAGGCGCGCTTGATGTCGCAGGCGCTGCGCAAACTCGCCGGCAGCCTCAACCGGACCAAGACGGTCTGCCTGTTCACCAACCAGATCCGCGAAAAAGTCGGCGTCCAGTTCGGCTCGCCGGAGACCCAGCCGGGCGGCCGGGCGCTGAAGTTCTACTCCTCGCAGCGCCTCGACATCCGCCGCATCGAGACCCTCAAGGAAGGGACCGAGGCGGTCGGCAACCGGGTCCGCGTGAAAGTCGTCAAGAATAAGGTCGCGGCGCCGTTCCGCCAAGCTGAGTTCGACATCGAGTACGGGGTCGGGATCTCGCGCGAGGGCGGACTGCTCGACTTCGGCCTGGAACAGGATCTGGTCCAGAAGTCGGGCTCCTTCTTCTCCTACGGAGAGACCCGCCTCGGACAGGGTCGCAACAACGCGAAACAGTTCCTGCTCGACAACCCGGAGCTCGCCCTGGAGATCGAAACCAAGGTGCGCACGGCGCTCGGAATCGGCGGCGCGCCGGGCGATGCGGCCCCGGAGCAGTCGGCACCGGTCGCGGAGCCCCAGGCCGCCTGAGCCGGCCTGACCTCGGCCTCCAAGCACACGGCTCTGCGCACCAATAGGATTCCGCCCGCGCGATGAACGAAACGCTCTTTTACATCTGTGGCGGCATCCTGGCCGTCTCGGCGGTTCTCGTCAGCCTGTTCGGGCTGAAAAACGACAACTTCCCCGGCAAATGGATGCCGGTGATCGTCGTCTGGTTCGCGGTCTTCGCGATCGGCGCCGGCACCTTCGCGGTCCTGCACGGCAAGAACGAGTCGAAGGACCACAACAAGGAGTACGCCAAAGCCAGCGAAGAAGCCGAACGGAACTCGACCTCGGGCCCGTTCGAAAAGGCTCAGGAAGAAGCGGCCGAAGAAGAAGCGGCCGAAAGCGGCGAAGAACCGGCCGAAGAAGGCGAAGAAGGCGAAGCCGCGGAAGAATCAGGCGAAGCCGCGGAAGAACAGTCTGAAGAAGGCGAAGCGGCGGCGGGCGGCAACGCCGAAGCGGGCGCGGTCGTCTTCTCCGAAAACTGCGCGACCTGCCACGGCGCCACCGGGCACGGTGGCAATGGCGGTCCCGACCTGAGGACCATGCCGCTGGCCAAAACGGAAGCCGGCGCGATCCAGCAGGTCACCAACGGCGGCGGCGCGATGCCCCCGTTCGGCGGGACGCTCTCAGAAGAAGAAATCGAGAACGTCGCCGCCTACGTGGTCCAGGAAATCACCCACGGCGAATAGCGGCCGGGCGTCGGCGCCCGGCTCGGTACCCTGAGCGCGTGAAGCGCTTCCACGTCACCACCTTCGGGTGCCAGATGAACGTGCACGACTCCGAGCGGATGCGGGGCATGCTCACCTCGCTCGGCTACGCGGAGGCAGACAGCCGCGATCAGGCCGACCTGATCCTCTTCAACACCTGCTCGATCCGCGAGTCGGCCGACAGTCGCTTCATCGCCCATCTCGGCGAGGCCAAGCGGCTGAAGAGCGAAGACCCCACCCGCACCGTCGGGGTCGGCGGCTGCTGGGCGCAGTCGGTCAAGGACGAGGTGTTCGAGCGCTTCCCGTTCGTCGACGTCGCTTTCGGCCCGGGACAGATCCACAAGCTCGCCGAGTTCCTCAACTCGGACTCGCTGAGCGTCCAGGGGTACTTCGAGTTCGAGGACTTCTCCGGCCACCTGCCCGCGCGGCGGGAGCGCGAGTTCCAGGGCTGGCTGCAGATCTCCCAGGGCTGCAACTGCGTCTGCTCCTACTGCATCGTGCCCTCGACCCGCGGCCGCGAGGTGAGCCGCGACCCGGTCGAGCTGCTGGCCGAGGGCGAGGCGCTGGCCGCCGACGGGGTGCGCGAGGTGACCCTGCTCGGCCAGAACGTCAACAGCTACGGACGCGACCTGCCGCGCGAGAGCCGCATCACCTTCGCCGAGCTGCTCGCGCGGGTGGACGCGGTCCCCGGCATCGACCGCATCCGCTACACGAGCCCCCACCCGAAGGACATGAAGGAGGACGTGATCCGCGCCCACGCCGAGCTGCCGGCGCTCTGCGAGCAGATCCACCTGCCGCTGCAGTCGGGCTCGAGCGCGGTGCTGAAACGGATGCGCCGCACCTACGGCCGCGAGCGCTACATGGACCGCGTCGCCCTGATCCGCGAGCACGTGCCCGACTGCGCGATCACCACCGACATCATCGTCGGCTTCCCCGGCGAGACCGAGGCCGACTTCGCGGAGACCCTCGAGGTGGTCGAGGAGGTCGGCTACGACGGCGCCTTCACCTTCATCTTCAGCCCGCGTCGCGAAACCGAGGCGGCGACGATGGAGGGCCGGCTGCCGCACCCGGTCAAGGTCGAGCGGATGGAACGCCTGGTCGAGGTGGTCCAGCGGCGCGCCGCCGAGCGGGCCCAGCGCTTCGTCGGGCGGACGATGGAGGTGCTGGTCGAGGGCCCGAGCCGCACCGATCCGACCCGGCTGCGAGGGCGGACCAGGCACGGCAAGGCGGTCAACTTCGAAGGGACGGCCGAGCCGGGCGACCTGGTTGACGTCGAGATCGAGAGCGCCACTTCGCAGACCCTGGCCGGGGTGTCGGCACAGCCGCTCTCTCAACTTTTTCGGTGAGGAGCTTGCGGCTCGCCGCGCTGCCGGCAACGAAAAAGTACAAGCCGTTCGCGGCTGCGCCGACACCCCGGCTCTAGCCATGGCGGTGCTCGCGATCTTCGGGCCCACCGGCGTCGGCAAGACCGGGGTCGCCGTCGCCCTCGCTCGGATGCTGCAGGAGCAGGGTGGGGACCCGGTGGCGGTCAACTGCGATGCGCTGCAGGTGTACGAGCGGCTGGAGGTGTTGACCGGGGCGGCGACGGCGGCGGAGCGGGGGGTGCTGCCGCACGAGCTGCTCGGTTTCGTGCCGGTGACCGCGGATTTCTCGATCGGGGACTACATGCCGCTCGCCCACGCGGCGATCGACCGGGCGCTGGCGGCGGGGCGGACGCCGATCGTGGTCGGCGGGACCGGTCTGTACCTGCGGGCCGCGCTCGCCGACCTTTCGCTGCGCAGGGTCCCCGCCTGCTCGGAGGAATCGGAGCTGTGGTCGGGGAAGACCCGGCACCCGACCCGGATCTTCGGCCTCGACATGGACCGGGCGAGGCTGTACGGGCGGATCGACGCCCGGGTCGAAGCGATCGTCGCCGGGGGCGGGGACGAGGAGGCGCGGCGCGCCGAGGCGCTCGGCCCCGGCCGCACCGCGCGCAAGGCCCTCGGCCTGAGCGAGATCCTCGCCGGCGACCTGGAGACGATGAAGCGCCGCTCGCGCAACTACGCCCGCCGCCAGCTGACCTGGATGCGCAAAATCCCCGACCTGACGACGATCGACCGCACCGACCTCACCGACGCCGAGGTAGCCCGCCGAATCCTCGAGCGAATAGGGTCCGCGCCGTGAAATTCGAGAAGTGGCAGGCGCTCGGCAACGACTATCTGGTCCTCGAGGCGGCGAACCTCCCATGGGAGCTGAGCGAGGCGCGGATCGAGTGGCTCTGCGACCCCCATTTCGGGGTCGGCTCGGATGGCATCCTGCTGATCTCCCGCAGCGAGGACCCGGAGTTCGTCGCCGACCTGCGGATCTTCAACCCGGACGGCTCGGAGGCCGAGCTGTCGGGCAACGGCGCCCGCGAGGCGATCCTCTACCTGCGCCGCCACGGCTGGACCGACGCCGAGGAGTTCGCGATCTCCACCGTCGCCGGGCCGATCCGGCCGACGATCACCGGCGAGCTGACCTGCTCGGTTGACATGGGCCGCGCCTCGACCGCCTCCAAGGACTTCCCGTCCGGCGGCCCGGACGGCCGCGGCACGGTCCGCTCGGCGGGGCGTGACTGGGAGTTCCAGCACGTCTCGATCGGCAATCCGCAGTGCGCGATCGTCGTCGACGCGGCCGGGCTGGGCGAGCTCGACCTGGGCGAGATCGGGCCGGAGATCGAAGCGTCGCCGCTCTTTCCCAACCGCACCAACGTCTCCTTCCTGGCGATCGATGGCAGCCAAGTCCGCGCCCGGATCTTCGAGCGCGGGGTGGGGGAGACGCTCTCCTCGGGGACCGGGGCCTCCGGCGCCGCCGTGACCGCCTTCCTGCGCGGGTCGCCCAGCCCGCTGACGGTGGAGCTGGACGGCGGCGAGCTGACCGTCGCGGTCGGCGAGGACCTGGCCGTGCGGCTCGACGGCTGGGCAGAGCCCGTCTACGCGGGCGAGATCTCACCGGAGCTGCTCGCCGCGCTCGCCGAGCAGGACTGACGAGCACGCTTCCCGATAGGTTTTCGCGCCCATGCCAATTGCCGAACCATCGAAGCGCCTGCGGGCGATCCCGCCCTACATGTTCCAGGAGCTGGAGCGGCGGATCGAAGAGAAGCGCGCCGCCGGAATCGATGTGATCAGCCTCGGGATCGGCGACCCCGACAAGCCGACCTACCCCTACATCGTCGAGGCGATGCAGAAGGCGGTCGCCGACCCGGCCACCCACCAGTACCCGTCCAACCGCGGCCGGGAGGACTTCCGCCAGGCCTTCGCCGACTTCTACGACCGCCGCTTCGGGGTGGAGGTCGACCCGGCGAACGAGGTGATCCCGGCGATCGGCGCCAAGGAGTGCATCTACAACCTCTGCAACGCCTTCCTCGACCCGGGCGACGTGGCGCTGGCCTCCGACCCCGGCTACCCGGTCTACACCGGCGGCCCGCTGCTGAACGGCTCGACCGCCGAGCTGCTGCCGCTGGTCCCGGAGAAGGGCTTCGCGCCGGACCTGGCGGCGATCGCCCCCGAGGTGGCCGCCAAGGCGCGCCTGATGTTCATCAACTTCCCCAACAACCCGACCGGCGCGGTCGTCCCCGATGGCTTCTTCGCGGAGGTCGTCGAGTTCGCCCGCGAGCACCAGATCCTCGTCGTCCACGACAGCGCCTACTCGGAGACGACCTACGACGGGTACGTGGCGCCGAGCTTCCTGGCGACGCCGGGGGCCAAGGAGGTCGGGGTCGAGGTCTTCTCGGTGTCCAAGGGCTACAACATGACCGGCTGGCGCTGCGCCGCGATCCTCGGCCACGCCGACGCGATCCAGTCCTACTGGCGCCTGAAGACGAACGTCGACTCGGGCCTCTTCGAGGCGGTCCAGATCGCCGGCGCGACCGCGATCTCCGGACCGCCGGAGCCGCTCGCGGAGATGAACGCGACCTACCAGCGCCGCCGCGACCTGGTCGTCTCCGCGCTCGCCGCGATCGGCGTCGACGTCACCCCGCCGAAGGGGACGATCTACGTGTGGGCCCCCGTCCCGGCCGGTCACACCTCGACCAGCTTCGCCGAGACCGTGCTCGAAGAGGCCGCCGTCGTCGTCTCACCGGGCTCGATGTACGGGCCGAGCGGCGAGGGCTTCTTCCGCATCTCGCTCACCACCCCCGACGACCGGATTGAAGAGGCCGTCGAGCGGATGCGCGAGCACCTCGCCTGACGTGGCGTGGGGGCGCCTCGCGGCGTCCTCGGTCGCTCGCTCGGGTCACGCACGTCAGTGCGCTCCCCTCGCCTCGCTCCCCTGCGTCCTTGCGAGGCTGGCCCACGCCACGTCAGGATTCGTGCTCAAGCTTCGCGTTCCGACCTCTTGCGCCAATAGCGGTCCAAACCTGGCCACTGGTAGACGGTGGGGACGGCCTGCAGCATCTCCTCGGCGACCTCCGGGTCGAGCTGCTCCCTGATCCGGCGCTGCAGGTCGGCGTCATAGGTCGCCTCGTCCATGCGGCGGGCCAGCTCGGCCTCTTCGCGGAGGCGCCGGCGGACCTCGGCGAGGTGGGTGGCGGGATCGTCGACCGGACCGAAGTGGGTGAGGGCGAGCCGCTCCGGCGCCCAGCCCGCCACGATCCCGATCGACTCTTCCCACAGCTCGACGTCGATGTCGGGCGGCGGGGTCGGCGGGATCACCAGATCCGTGGGCGGGATGCGGCAGGCGGCGACGTCGCCGACGAAGGCGGTGCCGCTCTCCTCGTGCAGGTAGCAGACGTGGTGGGACGCGTGGCCCGGAGTGTAGGCGACCCGCATGCCGCGCACCGTCTCGCCGCCCGCCAGGGTCGTCACGTTGGCCTCCGGGACCGACCGGATCCTCCCCCACAGGTACTCGAGCTTGTCGCCGTAGAGGCGCTCGGCGCTCGCCAGCAGGCGCGAGGGGTCGACGAGGTGCGGGGCGCCGCGCTCGTGGACGTAGACCGGCAGATCGGGCC
This sequence comes from uncultured Actinomycetes bacterium, assembly GCA_963763265.1. Classification (GTDB taxonomy): domain Bacteria; phylum Actinomycetota; class Thermoleophilia; order Solirubrobacterales; family 70-9; genus VAYN01. The sequence goes on from CAVXNN010000006.1 coordinate 139,373, forward strand.
AGCGGGCGACCATCGCCCCGGTCGCGGCCGCGTGGTCGAGGTGGATATGGGTGAGGAGGATCGCCTCCGGCCGCGAGTCGCCCAGCTTCTCGAGCAAGGTGGGCAGGCAGGACTCGGGGCCGGGGTCGACGAGCATGCCGTCGACCTCCCAGCAGCCGATCACGTGGGGGCGGCCGAGGTGCTCGACATCGATTACGCGCATGGGCGGGAGACTATGGGCCGGCGCGGCGCGGCACTACGCGGCGGCGCCGCCCGGCAGCCTGCCCTCGGCCTCGAGCATCGCGTGGATGCCCTCCTCGAGGCCGCGCGGGCTGTAGCCGAGGTCGCGCGTCGCCTTCTCGTGGCTCGCCCAGAAGGTGACCCCGTCGGCCGAGGCGATCAGCTCGCGCAGGTTCGGGGGCTGTCCCATGACCTTGCCGACCAGCGGGCCGACCGGGGTCAGCGCCTTCATCAGGCCGGTCGGCAGCGCGAAGCGCGGCGGTCTGCGGCCGGTCTCCTTGGCGACCACGCCGATCGCCTCGCGCACCGTCGTCGCCGGTCCGCTGAGGACGTAGGCCTCGCCCGGCTCGCCCTTGTCGAGGGCCAGGAGGATCCCGGCGGCGACGTCCTCCACGTGGGTCAGGCAGATGCCGAGCTCGGGGAACGGGATCAGCGGCATCTTGCCCGCCAGGAACTGATCGAGCAGGCTCCCGATCGATGAGGTGTCGCCCGGGCCGTAGACGCCGCCCGGCTGGACGATCACGCAGGGGAGACCCTCGCCGATCAGCCGCCTGGCGACCTGGTGGGCTTCCCACTTCGTCTTCTCGTACTCGGAGGTGAAGCCGTCGGCCGGGTGCTCGTAGGTCTCGTCGACGATCCGGCCGTGGGTGTTGCCGAAGGCGCCCACCGTGGAGACGTAGACGACCTTGGCGATCCCCGCCTCGAGCGCCGCGCCGAGCACCCGTTCGGTGCCGCCGACGTTGGCCTCGCGCATCGCCGGCCGCGCGGACTCCGGGATCCCGACCTCGTAGACGGCGGCGGCGTGGACCACCGCGTCGCAGCCCTCGACGCCGGAGCGGATCGCCCGTTCGTCGCCGAGGTCACCCGGGGCGAGCGTGCAGCCGAGCTGCTCGAGCGGCGCCCCCTTGGCGGGGTTGCGGACGAGCGCCACGACCTCGTCGCCGCGGGCGCGCAGTTGGCGCACCACGGCGCCGCCGATGAAGCCCGTGCCGCCGGTGACGAACACCTTCACCCGAACAACCTTAGACGGCCGACGGCGCGCCGTACAATTGGCTGGAGTGAGTGGATCGAGAAACGGCCGCGTCGCGGAAACCCGCTACGCGGCGCAGAACGGCAACGGCGCGGGAGTCGTCAACCGCCGGGCGCGGCAGCGCGCGCTGGCGATCGGGATCGTCGACGGCCGCGAGGAGGGAGAGCCGCTCGCCGAGCTGCGCGAGCTGCTGCGCACCGCGGGCGTCGCCACCGCCGGGGTCGCCACCCAGCAGCGCCCCAAACCGGATCCCGACCGCTACTTCGGCCGCGGCCGGCTGGAGGAGCTGAAGGCCGAGGTGAACGCCGCCGACGCCAACGTCGTCGCCTGCGACGACGAGCTGGCACCGCGCCAGGAGCGCAACCTGGAGGCGGCGCTCGGGGTGCCGGTGATCGACCGCACCGCGGTGATCCTCGACATCTTCGCCGACCACGCCCACTCGGCCGAGGGCAAGCTGCAGGTCGAGCTGGCCCAGCTCGAATACAACATGGCCCGCATGCGGGGCCTCTGGACCCACCTCGAGCGGCTCGGCGGCGGGATCGGCACCAGGGGGCCGGGCGAGAGCCAGATCGAGACCGACCGGCGGCTCGCCCGCGACCGGATCGCGGCGCTGCGGCGCCGCTTGGCGCGCCTGGAGCGCAATCGCGGCGTGCAGCGCGCCCGACGCGAGCGGTCCTCGCTGCCCAGCGTCGCCCTGGCCGGATACACGAACGCCGGCAAGTCGACCCTGCTGAACGCGCTGACCGGCGCCGAGGTGGGGGTCGCCAACCGCCTCTTCGAGACGCTCGACCCGACCACCCGGAGCTTCGAGCTCTCCGGCCGCGACTACCTGCTCACCGACACGGTCGGGTTCATCGAGAAGCTGCCCCACCAGCTGGTCGAGGCCTTCAAGGCGACGCTCGAGGAGACGACCCTGGCCGACCTGATCGTCCACGTGGTCGACGGCTCCGAGAGCGAGGAGCGCCGGCTGGCCGACATGCAGGCGGTCGACGAGGTGCTGGAGGAGATCGGGGCCGGCGACAAGCCGCGCCTCCTCGTCCTCAACAAGGCCGACCTGCTGAGCGAGGACGAGCGACGCGAGGCGGCGCTCAGCCAACCCGACGCGGTGCTGGTCTCGGCGCTCTCCGGCGAGGGCCTCGTGGCGCTGCGCGAGCGGATCGAGGCGGCCTTCGCCGAGACCCTGACCGAGGTCGACCTGCTGATCCCCTACAGCGAGGGCGGCCGCCTGCACGAGCTGCACGAGGTGGCCGGCGAGCTGCAGCGCACCGACCGCGCCGACGGCGTCCTCGTCCACGCCCGCGTCCCGTCCGCGGAGCTGCACCGCTTCACCGACCTGGCAGCCTACTGAGCCTGCCCGGCGGCGTCATCGGTCGCTTGTGTGCAAAGCACACGGCGCTCCCTGCTTCCTTGTCGGTCAGTCTCAGTAGGCTGCCAGGCGATGGAGATGGCAGTCCTGAGATTGCACGACGCGGCGGTGGTGCCGACCCGCGGTCATCCGGGCGACGCGGGTCTCGACCTCTACTCGGTCGAGGAGGTGCACATCGGGCCGGGGGAGCGGTGGAGCGTCGGTACCGGGATCGCGCTCGAGATCCCCGAGGGGCACGCCGGGCTCGTCCTGCCGCGCTCCGGTCTCGCCCGCGAGCACGGCATCACCCTGGTCAACAGCCCCGGGCTGATCGACGCCGGCTACCGCGGCGAGGTGCGGGTGCTGCTGCTGAACACCGACCCCGCCGAGACCGTGCGGATCGAGGCGGGGGCCCGGATCGCCCAGCTGCTGGTGGCGCCGATCGCGCTCGCCGAGCCGGTCGAGGCGACGGCGCTCGGCGAGTCCTCGCGCGGCGAGGGCGGCTTCGGCTCGACCGGCCGCTGAGCGCTCCCCGTCTGTTCCTGACCACTGCCGTCAGGGCATGAGGAACAGCCCGGCGGAGGCGAGGGGCGTCAAACGTCGGCGGCGGCGATCCGGCCGAGGATCTCGACGGCGCGCGCGACCGTTTCGCGGTCGGCCTCCGGGAGCTGTTCGATCGCCTTCACCAGCCAGCCCTCGCGGACGCGGCGGTCGTCTTCGATCCGCTCCCGGCCGGCAGCGGTGAGGCTGACCAGGGCGCGGCGGCCGTCGTCGGGGTCCGGCCGGCGCTCGACAAGGCCGTCGGCCTCGAGGTCGCCGACCGTCTGGGCCATCGACTGCGGGCGCACCCGCTCCGCCGCGGCGAGGTCGGAGACGCTCCGGGCGCCGCAGCGATCGAGCCGTCCCAGCACCGAGGCCTGGTTCAGTGGAAACAGGTCCCGCTCGGAGCGCAGCCGGCGGATCAGCTGCCCCACCACGACCCGCAGGTCGGCGGCCAGGGGGGCGATGTCGAGGTCGGCTCCGGGCGGCGCGGGCATCCATCCACGATACCGCAGATAGACAGGCGGACTGCACAGGTTGCCTGTGTATTATCCGGGCGATGGTCTCCGCAGCAACCGCCGGCGGGCACGGCGCCGCCCACCACGACAGGTACAAGTGGGTCGCCCTCTCCAATACGACGCTGGCGGTCCTGCTGGCGACGCTCGATGCCTCGATCACGCTGATCGCGATGCCCGACATCTTCCGCGGCATCCACCTCGACCCGCTGCTGCCCGCCAACAGCTTCTACCTGCTCTGGATGATCCTCGGCTACCTGGTGGTGACCAGCGTGCTGATCGTCAGCCTCGGCCGGCTGGGGGACATCTACGGGCGGGTGCGGATCTACAACCTCGGCTTCGTCATCTACACCGCCGCCTCGCTGATGCTGGCCGTCGACTGGATGACCGGCACCAGCGGCGCCCTCTTCCTGGTCGGCTTCCGGATCGTGCAGGGGATCGGCGGCGCCTGCCTGCTCGCCAACTCGGCCGCGATCCTGACCGACGCCTTCCCCGCCAACCAGCGGGGCATGGCGCTCGGGATCAACAACATCGTCGGGGTCAGCGGGCTGTTCGTCGGCCTGGTGCTCGGCGGGCTGCTCGCGCCGATCGACTGGCGCCTCGTCTTCCTGATCTCGGTCCCGGTCGGCCTCTTCGGGACCGTCTGGGCCTACCTGAAGCTGAAAGAGCTCTCGACCCCGCGCCCGGCGGGGATCGATTGGTGGGGCAACGCGACCTTCGCGCTCGGGCTGGTCCTGGCGATGGTCGCCGTCACCTACGGCATCCGGCCCTACGCCGGGTCGCCGACCGGCTGGGGGAGCCCGCGGGTGCTGGCACTGCTGGCGGGAGCGCTCCTGTCGCTGCTCGCCTTCGTGATCGTCGAGCTGCGCGCCGCGGACCCGATGTTCCGGCTGCCGCTCTTCCGCATCCGCGCCTTCACCTTCGGCACCCTGTCGACGTTCCTCGCCGCCGTCGCCCGCGGCGGGCTGATGTTCATGCTGATCATCTGGCTGCAGGGCATCTGGCTGCCGCTGCACGGCTACGACTACACCGAGACGCCGCTGCTGGCCGGCATCTACATGCTGCCGCTGACGATCGGCCTGCTGATCGCCGGCCCGGCCTCCGGCTACCTGTCGGACCGTTTCGGCGCGCGGCCGTTCGCGACCGGCGGGATGCTCGCCGCCGCCGTCAGCTTCGCCTGCCTGACGCTGCTGCCGGTCGACTTCTCCTATCCCGTGTTCGCCCTGATCCTCGCCTTCAACGGGGTCTCGATGGGGATGTTCGCCTCGCCCAACCGGGCGGCGGTGATGAACAGCCTGCCGCCCGGCGACCGCGGCGCCGGCGGCGGCATGAACCAGACCTTCCAGAACTCCGCCCAGGTGATCTCGCTGGGGATCTTCTTCACGCTGATGGTCATCGGGCTCTCGGCGACCCTGCCGCACGCGCTGGCGAGCGGCCTCGAAGCGCACGGGGTGGGCGCCGCCAGGGCGCACGAAGTCGGCCAGACGCCGCCGATCTCGGTCCTCTTCGCCGCCTTCCTCGGCTACAACCCGATCGAACACCTGCTCGGCAGCCAGGCGCTGCACGAACTGCCCCACCACGCGCAGGCGGCGCTGACCGGCCACGGGTTCTTCCCGAGCCTGATCTCGGGGCCCTTCAGCCACGGCCTCGACACGGCCTTCGGCTTCGCGATCGTCGCCTGCCTGATCGCCGCGGCGGCCTCGATGCTGCGCGGCGGCCGCTACACGCACACCGAGCCGGTGGATACGCCGCCACCGGTCGACTCGTTGCCCGCTTGCGGTGTTCCCAACTTGCCATATACGCAAGAAAGGAACACCGCGGCGCCGGACCTGGGGGCCGGGCGGCGCTAGACGCTATGGCCTCGGTTAATCACCGGGGCCCTCCCACCGTCCGGTAGCGGCCGGACCCTCTTGCTCAGTCGGGGGTTTGTCTGGCCGGAGACGGGCTCCGGCTGACCCCAGGCAAGGAGGGTCCGGCCATGAACGGCACGATGACATGGGTTGGTTTGGATGTCCACGCGCGCTCCACGCACGCGGCGGCGATCGATTCGCTGAGCGGCGAGCTGCGCAGGGCGCGCTTCGGAGCGGGCACCGAGGAGGTGGTGGAGTGGCTCGGCGGGCTTGAGGGCCCGGTGCGGGCGGCTTATGAGGCGGGGCCGACCGGGTTCGGGCTGATGCGGGCGGCGGACGCCGCGGGGATCGAGGTGCAGGTGGTGGCCCCGAGCAAGACGCCACGGGCCCCGGGCGATCGGGTGAAGACCGACCGCAAGGACGCCGAGCTCCTTGCGCGTCTCCTGCTCGCCGGGCAGCTGCGCCCGGTGACCGTCCCGCCCGAGTGGCTGGAGGCGATCCGCCACCTCGCCCGTACCCGCGAGCAGATCCGCCACGACCTGATGCGCGCCCGCCACCGGGTCTCCAAGCTCCTGCTCGTGCATGGCCTGGTCTATCCCGGCAAGACGACCTGGGGCCGCGATCACCGGCGTTGGCTCTCGCGGCAGTCTTTCGACCACGAGCCGACCGAGCCGGCCTTCGTCGACCTGCTCGCCGCCGTCGACGGGCTCACCGCCCGCCGCGAGGCGCTCGACGAGCGGCTCTCCAGGCTCGCCACCGACGAGCGGCTGTGGCCGACGGTCGCGAGGCTGCGTGCCTTCCGCGGCATCGACACGCTCACCGCGCTGATGCTCCACCTCGAGCTCGGCGGCGACTGGCGGCGCTTCTCCTCGCCACGCAAGCTCTCCTCCTGGCTCGGCCTGACCCCCTCGCTGCAGCAGTCCGGGGAGTCCGAGAGCCAGGGGCAGATCACCAAGACCGGCTCGGCGATCGCCCGCCGCCTCTTGGTCGAGTCGGCCTGGCACTACGCGCGGGAGCCGCGGATCGGCGCCACCCTCGCCAACCGCCAGGCCGGCCAGCCCGACCACGTCCTGCAGATCGCCTGGCGCGCCCAGCACCGGCTGCATCGGGTCGGAGGGCGCCTGCGCGAGCGCGGCAAGCCTGGAAACGTCGCGACCGTCGCGGTCGCCAGGGAGCCGGCGGGCTTCCTCTGGGCCGCGGCAACCGCGCCATGAGCTGACCGCCCACCACAGCGGTCGCGCTCGGCCACCGGGTCCGGGCCAACGGCCGCCGGCACGCGCGGATCTACTATGGGCAGCCCTCACCGGCCACGCCCGCTTCTAGATTGCGCCCGCCGGCGACGAAGCCAGCGCCCTGGGATAGCCAACTCCCGCATCGTCAGACTGACAACCAGCGACGTCGAAGTCGCGCCCGGACCCGGGAGCCGAGCCTCACCACACCGGCCGGCAGCGGCCGCGATCGGTGCTGGGCACTTGACAAATCGGCGGCCATATCAGTAGGGGCCGGCGGCGGCGCGGGCGCAGGCGTGGGCGGCGGCCTCCAGCGCGTCGGGGAGCGGCGCGAGATGGGGACGCTCGCCGCGGCGGCGCCCCAGGGCCAGCTCGATCAGGTGGTCGGCGAGCCAGGCGTTCTTCGGCAGCAGCGGGCCGTGCAGGTAGGTGCCGACCATGTTGTCGCGCCAGACCCCCTCGAAGCCGTCGCGGTCGTTGTTGCCGTGACCTTTGACGACCCGCCCGAGCGGCCGCGCGGCGGGGCCGAGGTAGGTGCGCCCGCCGTGGTTCTCGAACCCCGCCAGGATCCGCTTCTCCCCGCCAAGCTCGGTCTCGATCGCGACGTTGCCGATCAGCCGCGGGCCCTCCTCGCGCACCGTGCGCAGGTCGGCGAGCCCGAGCCCGGGCAGCGTCTCGGCGCCCATCTCGTAGCTCTCGCCGAGCAGCTGGTAGCCGCCGCAGACCGCGAGCAGGACCGCGCCGTCCTCGACCGCCGCCGCCAGCGCGGCGCGCTTGGTGTCGACCAGGTCGGCGGCGACGAGGCGCTGGTCGCGGTCCTGGCCGCCGCCGATGTAGAAGAGGTCGTGCGCGGCTGGGTCGATCGCCGCGCCGGGACCCGCGCCTTCCCACCGGAAGTCGATTCCGCGCCACTCGCAGCGCCGCCGCAGGAAGAGGATGTTGCCGCGGTCGGCGTAGATGTTCATCTGCTCGGGATAGAGGCTGAGGACCCGGAGCTCCATCACCCCTCCTTGCCGAGCACGACGACGGTCGAGCCGACGTGCTCCTCGGTCGGGTCGATCTGGAGGCGCTCGACCGGCGCCAGGCCGACCTCGGCCGCCTCGGCCTCGAGCCGGTCCGCGGTCAACGTGCAGATCCTCACCTCGTCGGGGGTGTCGGTCAGCTCGCCGTCCGGAGACACGCGCTGGCGCAGCCTGCGGACGACGATCCGCCGCGGGCCGACCGCGGCCTCGAGCGGCAGGCTCGAGTAGATCCAGCCGTCGACCTCGCGTACGTCGGGGAGGGGCGGGGCGCCCTCCTCGGGCTCGGGCATCCCCTCGACGATCGCCGCCGCGAGGCGGCCGCCCGGACGCAGCGCCGCGGCGACCGAGTCCAGGCAGGCGCGCCGCTCGGTCCGGTCGGCCAACATCTGCAGAAGCTGCATCGGGGCGAGCGCCAGGGCCACCGGCTCGGGCGCATCGAAGTCGCGGGCGTCGGCGAGCAACGGCGTCACCGGCAGCCCGGCGGCGCGCTCGCGCTGGGCGGCGATAAGCACCTCGTCGTGGTCGAGCCCGATCACCCGCCGGCCGCGGCGGGCCAGGTGGATCGCCAGTCGGCCGGTCCCCGCGCCGAGCTCCAGGACCGGGTCGCCGCAGCGGTCGGCGAGCTCCTCCCAGACGCCGAGGTCGGCGACGTAGGCGCCGCACTCGACGTCGTGCCAGATCGCCGCCTCGGAGGTCGACGCGCTGCCGCTCATCGCAGCTGCTCCCGCTTCGCTCGTGGCGCGCTCACTGCCAAAACTCCTTGGCGAGGCCGCGGTCGGCGAGCAGCTTGCGCAGCTCCAGCAGCGCCGTGTAGGTGGGAAGGGCGAAGAGGCGCTCGTCGGCGCCCGCCACGGCGGCGTCGAGGGAGGCCGCGATGTCGGGCTCGACCGCGATCCGCTCCTCCGGCCAGCCCGCGTACTTCAACCGCAGCGCCATCTCCGGCGCGCGGGTCCCGGCGCAGGTGACGCGGCGCACCGCGTCGGCCAGCAGCTCGAAGTCCGCGTCCCAGACCCAGGAGACGTCGCGCCCGTCGGCGATCCGGTCGTTCAACGCGATCCACAGGTCGATCCCGTCGGCGCGGTCGCACCTTTCCACGTATGTCGTGGACGACTGCGAATCCGATGGGGCGGGTGGGGGCTCGCCGGCAGAGCGGGAAGCGGAGTCCGGGCGGTCGGCCTCGAGCCTCAGGGTGCGCAGGACCTCGTTGGCGCCGGCCGGGTTCTTGATCAGCAGGATCGAGACGCGCCTCCCGGCCACCGGGATCGTCTCCACCCGGCCGAAGGCGGCGTGCATCCCGCCCAGCGCCGTGGCGACCCGCTCCGGCGCCACCCCGAGCCGCAGCGCCGCGGCGATCGCGGCCAGCGCGTTGTAGACGTTGTAGAGGCCGGGCAGCGGCAGCGACACCTCGATCTCGCCGCCGGGGACGCGCACGGTCGCCGTCGAGCCCGCCATGCCGTGCAGCTCGATCCGCGTGGCGGCGACGTCGGGCCGCGGCCGCTGGGCGCCGCAGTTGGGGCAGGAGTAGTGGCCGAGGTGGCCGACGAAGGCGACCTCGTAGGCGTACGGGTGCCCGCAGCGCCGGCAGTGCTTGGCGTCGAAGGCGTGCTGCAGCTCCGGCAGCGCCTGGCCGTGGTCGTCGATGCCGAAGTAGAGGACGCCCTCGTGCGGTCGCTCGGTGGCGGGGTCGCGGCCCAGGTCGGCGACCAGCGGGTCGTCGGCGTTCAGCGCCAGCCCCGCCCCGGCGGGCCGCGCCGCCACCGCCCGCGCCCAGTCCTCGGCCAGCGCCTCCATCTCCCCGTAGCGGTCGAGCTGGTCGCGGAAGAGATTGCCGAGCACGATCAGCTTCGGCTCCAGCTGCGCGGCGACCCGCGGCAGCCAGGCCTCGTCGACCTCGAACAGGCCCTCACTGCCGCGCTGCTCGAGCAGCGCCGTCGCCACCCCCCAGGTCATGTTCGACCCCGCCCGGTTGTGGACCGGACGGCGGCCCTCGGCGGTGAGGATCGCGGCGATCATCCCGGCCGTGGTCGTCTTGCCGTTGGTCGCCGAGACGATCGTCGTCCCGCCGGTCAGCCCGGCACCGAGCCGGGCGATGGCCTCCGGTTCGAGGCGCAGGAGCACCCGCCCGGGCAGCGTCGTCCCGCCGCCGCGGCCGCTGCGCCGGCTGGCCGCCCCGATCGCCCGGGCCAGCGCCCGCTTGGCGCCGAACGCGGCGCCGCCCTGCCCGCTGCGGCTCGCCACGGTCGCGCTCAAGCGGCGGCCGCCGGGACCAGCACGCGCAGGGCGCGCGGGATCACCCGCAGGTCGGCAGGAAGGTCGGTGAGGTGGTCGCCGTCGGCGTAGACGGCGAAAGGACGGCCGGCGCTGAGGTGGAGGCGCGCGGCCCGGAAGACGTCGACCTCGTCGTTGCGGACGTGGGTGCCCTTGAACACCTTCGGCAGGTTACCCAGGAAGCGGAGCTTGCCGACCGCGCCGATCGTCACCACGTCGAAGCGACCGTCGTCGAGCTCGGCGTCCGGGGCGACGTACATCCCGCCGCCGTAGCAGCTGCTGTTGGCGACGATCACCGAGTAGCCCTCGAAGCGGGTGCGGTCCTCGCCGACCGCGATCGTGAAACGGGCCGGCTTCCAGCCCACCAGCGCCCGCAGCGCCGCATACGCGTAGACCAGATTGCCGCGCACGAAGCGGGTCTCGTTGGCGCGCCGGTTGGCTTCCGAGTCGAAGCCGACGCTGGCGATGCCGAGGAAGCGCCTGCCGTTCGCCTCGCCGACGTCGATCGCCCGGCTCTCCCCGCCGAGCACCACCTCGATCGCCGCCGCGGGGTCGAGCGGTATGCCGAGCACCCGGGCCAGGTCGTTGCCGCGGCCGCCGGGGACGATCCCGAGCGGCGTCTCCTCGCCCGCCATCGCGCCGCCGACCGCGCCGATCAGCCCGTCGCCGCTGACCACCACCGGCACCTCGCCGGCGGCGACCGCGTCCAGCGCCCGCTCGATCCCGTGCTCGAGGCTCTTGGTGCGGACGACCCGGAACGGCGCGCGGCGGGCGTCGAGCGCCGCCTCGATCCGCGGCAGCAGCTTCAGCGCCCGACCGTCCCCCGAGGAGGGGTTGACGAGCAGGGCAAGCGGCCGCTGCCGATGGTCGCCGAAAGGGGTGGCGGCGCTGCCCTCGGTCTCCTCCATCGCCGCAGCCTACGGCGCCCGCAGGCAGGCGACCAGGAAGCTGCCGGCCCCGGCGCGCTCGCCGGCGACGGTCTCGAGACCATGGCGGCGCAGGCCGCGCCGCAGCAGGCCGCCGCGCAGGCCGCGCCCGGTCGCCGGTCCACTGGTGGCGGCGAGGATCAGGTGGCCGCCCGGCCGCAGGACCCGCGCCACCTCGGCGGGGGAGGGGCGCGCGTCGACCGCGGCGAGGAGGTCGAAGTTGTCCTCGGGATAGGGCAGGCGGCGCGGCCCGCCCACCTTGAAGGCGACGCGTCCCTCCGGGTCGAGCCCGACCCGCCGGCCCGCCGCGGCCACCGCCTCCGGGTCGGCGTCGATGCCGCGCACCCGGGCCGCCCGGAACTCCCGGGCCAGGAAGAGCGCCGCCTCGCCGTCCCCGCAGGCGACCTGCAGGACACGCTCCGGGGAGCCGACGTGGAGCGCCGCGGCGGCCAGGGGCGTCAGCGGCGGCGGCGTCGACATCGAGCCGATCGTAATTGCTCTACCCTCCCTGCCCGATGGCAGGGGAAGGCTTCGACAAGCGCTGGTACATCCTGGGCGGTTTCCTGGTGCTGGCGATCGTGATCGTCGGGATCATCGTCGTCTCGCGCAGCGGCGGTGGCAGCTCGAGCACCACGGCGAGCAGCGAAGCGGTCGGCAAGGAAGGCAAGGGCGCCGAAGCTGCCGCCAAGGGCTGCAAGAGCGTCGAACAGCCAGAACCGCGGGAAGAGAGCCTGCCGAAGCCGAAGCAGACCGTGAAGAAGGGCGAAAAGCTGACCGCGGTGGTGGAAACCAACTGCGGCACCTTCGACATCGCGCTGGCGACCTCCGAAGCGCCGGTCACCTCCAACTCCTTCGCCTACCTCGCCGAAGAAGGTTTCTACGACGAACTGACCTTCCACCGGATCGTCCCCGAATTCGTCATCCAGGGCGGCGACCCGACCGGCACCGGCACCGGCGGCCCCGGCTACAGCGTCACCGAGAAGCCGCCCGCGAGCCTCAAGTACGAACCGGGCGTGGTGGCGATGGCGAAGAGCTCGGCCGACCCGCCCGGGCGGTCCGGCAGCCAGTTCTACGTGGTGTCCGGCCCGCAGGGCGAATCGCTGCCGCCCGAATACGCGCTCGTGGGCCGGGTCAGCAAGGGCATGAACGTGGTCGAGCGAATCGGCGAACTGGGCGGGCCGGAAGAAAAGCCGATCCAGCCGGTCGTGATCGAAAAGATGACGATCGAACACGGCTAGGCCGCGGTTCGTAAGCTCTGGCAGTGGCCAAGGTCGACGTAGGCGACGCGGCTCCGGAGTTCGAGCTTCCCGGGACGGGTGGGCGCACCTACCGCCTGTCCGAGTACCGCGGCCGCAAGGTCGTCCTCGCCTTCTATCCGGGCGACTTCACCGCCGTCTGCACGAAGCAGTTCTGCTCCTACCGCGACGAAGGCGAGCGGCTCGACCGGCTCGAGGCCGAGGTGCTCGGGATCTCGCCGCAGTCGGTCGACTCGCACGAGCGCTTCACCGAGGAGGAGCGGCTGAACGTGCCGCTGCTCGCCGACACCGACAAGGCGGTCGCCAGGGCCTACGGGGTTGCCGCCGGGCCGCTGGTGCGGCGCTCGGTCTTCGTCGTCGACGAGGGCGGCCGGATCGGCTTCCGCAAGGTCACCCTGGCCGGGCTCACCTACGAGTCGGTGGCCGACCTGGAGCGTGCCGTGGCAGGGGTCGGCTGATGCCGGGGGCCGAACCCGCCGAATTCGCGATCGGCCCGGCGCCGGTGCTGCGCGGCGCCGCCGCGGGGGAGGGGACGCCGATCGTCCTCTGCCACGGGCTGACGGCGAGCCGCCGCTACGTCGTCCACGGCTCGCGCGCCCTGGAGCGTGCCGGGCACCGGGTCATCACCTACGACGCGCGCGGGCACGGCGAATCGGACCCCGCCCCGGCGGGGCAGAGTTATGGATACCCGGACCTGATCGCCGACCTCGAGCGGGTCGTCGCGGCGCAGGTCGGCGAGGGCCGCTTTCTGCTCGGCGGCCACTCGATGGGCGCCCACACCGCGGTCGGCTACGCGCTCGCCCACCCGGAGCGGCTGAGCGGCCTGGTGGTGATCGGCCCTACCTACACCGGCGCGATCACGCCGGAGTCGCTCGCCTACTGGGACGGGCTGGCGGCGGCGCTGGAGGCGGACGGGATCGAGGGCTTCGTCGACCACCTGATCCGGGTGGGCACGGTCGGGGACCGGTGGCGCGACTCGGTGGCGCGAATCAGCCGCGAACGGATGGACCTGCACCGCGACCCCTACGAGCTGGCGCGGGCGCTCCGCGAAACCCCCGCCTCGCGGCCGTTCGGGTCGCTCGCCGATCTCGCCGGGCTGCAGGTGCCGACGCTGGTCGTCGGCTCCGGCGACGAGGCCGACCCCGGGCACCCCTACGCGGTGGCCGAGGCATACGCCGCAGCCTTGCCACGCGCCCGGCTGATCAGCGAGGATGAGGGCCAGTCGCCGTTGGCCTGGCAGGGTGGGCGACTGTCGCGGGAGATCTCCTTATTCGCCGTTGACCCAAACGTGGCACTATCCAGCCAGAGAATGGTATGAACTTTCCGAGTGAAAAGATCCTGAGGATGGCGATCGCCTTCATCGGCGTGCTCGGCGTCTGCGTGGCGACGTACATCCTGATCTCCGACTCGACCTCGGGCGCGCCGCAGTGCCTGGCGGGCGGGACCGGCTGCGAGACCGTCGCCAAGAGCTCCTACTCGCACATCCTCGGCATAAACGTCGCGGTCTTCGGGATCACCGGCTGGATCCTGATCCTCGGCACCGTCCTGTTCGGCAACGACGTGGCGCGGCTCGGGGGCTTCCTGATCAGCCTCGGCGGGTTCGGGTTCAGCGTCTACCTGACCTATCTGGAGATCTGGCAGATCGAAGCGATCTGCCAATGGTGCGTGACCAACGCGGTGCTGATGACCATCTGCTTCCTGCTCAACGCGGCGCGACTGCTGGGCTACGTCGGCACCGACGACGGCGGCGCGGTGCTGGGGGGGCCGGGACGGCCGCTCGCCGAGGACGGTTGAGGGTCGCGGCACGGCCAGGCTCGCAGCTTCGCTTTCTTATGTAAACGACACGGAGGATCGATGAGCAACCAACGGGACAGGGAGAAACGCCGCGAAGAGCGAGTCGCGGCCGAAGCGAAAGCCGCCGGCTCCGATCGGCGGACGCGGCTGCTTCAGCTCTCGGCGGGCGGTGTGTTCCTGGCGATCATCATCGTCGTGGTCGTGATCGTCGTGGCGGGCTCGGGCGGCAGCAGCTCGGGCGGCGGAGCCGGCAACTTCACCGAAAAGGCCCAGGTCGAAGAACTCTTCGCGGGCATCCCGCAGAACGCGACCATCCTCGGCGATCCGAAGGCCCCCGTGAGGCTCTACGAGTACGGGGACCTGCAGTGCCCGATCTGCAAAGACTATTCGGAGGAAATCCTGCCGGAAATCATCGAAAACCAGGTGAAGAACGGGGAAGCAAACATCACCTTCCGCAACTACGTGATCATCGGTCCGCAGTCGATTCCGGCCGGTGAAGCCGCGCTCGCGGCGGGCGCCCAGGGCAAGGGCTGGTCCTATATCGAGACCTGGTACCGCAACCAGGGCGAGGAGCGCTCCGGCTACGCGACCGACGAATACATCGAATCGCTGGCCGAATACGTCGGCATCCCCGACATGGCGAAATGGAAGCAGGAATTCCAGAGCGGCAAGTACAAGAAGCAGGTCGAAGCGACGACCCGGCAGGCCGAAAAGCTCGGCTTCACGGGGACGCCGTCGTTCTCGATCGAAGGCCCGAAATCGAACGGCCTCGAACTGCTGGGCACGCCGGAAACCACCGGCGACCTCGAAGAAGCGATCGAAAAGGCCGCCTGAGCGGCCTCGGTCGCGATCGACGGGCGGCCTGAGCGACGCCAGGTCGCGCCGGGTCGCGGTCGCGCCCAAAACGGGGCGCGACCGGAGGGAGGGGCGGCGCCCCGAGGAGACGCGTCCCCGGCGCCGCTTTGGCCTCTCCCCAGCGAGTTGACATAACCAAGATTATCGTGCGTTGGATCCGAATCGAGGGCCCGGCCGCGAGCCACCGGCTGCCCGCCATCCCGGAGTGGCCGCCGAAGTGGATCCCCGCGCGGCTCCGGCAGCGCGGCAGCTGGGCGCGCAGCCGGAAATGGACGGTCGTCCGCCTGCCCGCCGGTGCCCGGGCCGGCCGGGCGCCCAGGTGGGTCTTCAGCAGGCATCCGGGACGGGTGAGGACCTCGTCGATCAGGACGACGATCGTGGCGAGCGGCAGGTTGGCCGGGGCCGGGACGTCGACCCGCTCGCGGGCGGGCCGCATCGGCGAGGATCGTTCGGATCCCGCCAAACGCCGCCGTTGGTGCCGCCGCCGCGGTGGGCTCAGCCCGCGAGCGGACGCCGCCCGGCGCCGCGTCGGTGCTCAGCCCGCCAGGGCCGCGGTGCCGCGGACGAGCGGGCGGACGATCGCGATCGCCTTCGGCAGCCTGTCCCGCTCCAGATCCTCCAGCCGCAGCGGCGATGCGCGGAGGTTCGCGACCGTGTCGCGGTTGCAGTGGCAGCCGTCGCCGAGGAAGCGCCAGGGCTTCTCGAGCCGGTCCTGCCAGCGCGCCAGGCCCGGGTCCTCGGCCCGCACGTGCTCGATGAACAACAGTCGCCCTCCCGGCCTCAGCACCCGCGCCAGCTCGGCGAGGGCGGCCTCCGGATCGGGGACCGTGCAGAGCACCAGCGTCGCCACCGCGGTGTCGAAGCTGTCGTCGCCGAAGGGCAGCGCTTCGGCGGGCGCCGCGACCAGCCGGGTGGCCGGCGACGCGTCGCGGTCGGCGAGCCGCTCCCGCAGGCGGGCTCCCATGTGCGGGTCGGGCTCGACCAGGGTCAGATCCTGGACCTCCCCACCGTAGTGCTCGAGGTTGACGCCGGTCCCGGCGCCGATCTCCACCACGCGGCCCCGCGCTCCCCCCAGCAGCTCGGCGCGCATCGCCCCGAGCCCGTTCTCCTCGGTCGCCTTCAGCCCGCGGTCGTAGACCGCCGCGAAGAGGCGCCCCCAGGTCGCGTCGTATGCCTTTCCCATCATCCCTGCGGCCATCTGTTCATTTGACCACACCAGGGTGTGGTCAACCCGACAGTCGTCGACGGAGCGCTCAGCCGGCGCGCTTCGCCTGGTTGATCGGGCTGTCGCTTCCGGGGTCCTCGGCGGCGGAAGCCTCGCCCGCATCGCCGGCGGCACCCTTGCTGCGCGCGGCGCGCTCCTCGTAGGCGGCGCGGGCGCGGTGGTCGACCTCGGTCATCAGCTTGTCGGTGCCCATCGTGCGGCCGACCCACTCGGCCACGGCCCGTGGCATCAGCGCGGCGGCGCGCAGGAGCGCACCGTTGGCCTTCGGCACGAAGACGTCGAAGCGAGGCGCTTCCAGCGCGTCGACGATCGCCGCGGCGACATCGGACGCCTCGACCGGTTTCACCCATTTCTGGCCGACGCCGCTGGTCAGCTCGGTGTTGACGACGGTCGGCATCACGCAGGAGACCTCGATCGCGCGACCGCGCAGCTCGGCCCGCACCGCCTCGCTCAGCCCGACCACGGCGTGCTTGGTCGCCGAGTAGGTGGCGATCCCCGGCACCCCGGTCTTCCCCGCCTGGGAGGCGATGTTGACGATGTGGCCGGTGTTGCGGGGGATCATCCGGCGCATCGCCAGCTGGGTGCCGGTCATCACGCCGATCAGGTTGATGTCGATCTGGCGGTGGATCGACTCCTCGGACTCCTCGACGAACGGCGTCGTCGGCATGATCCCGGCGTTGTTGATCACCACGTCGAGCGGCCCGAGCTGGCGCTCGGCCTCGTCGAGGAAGGCCTCGAAGGAGCCGCGGTCGGACACGTCGAGGGGCAGCGCGACGCTGCCGCCGCCGAGCCCCGCCGCCGTCTGCTCGGCGAGCTGCAGGTCGAGGTCGCCGATCGCCACCCGACAGCCGCGCCGCACCAGCGCCTCCGCCGTCGCCTTGCCGATCCCGCGCGCGCCGCCGGTGATCGTCACCACCTTGCCGTTCAGGGACCGCCGCTCCTTCGCCATGAATCCTCCTCCCCGGCTACCCGGCCGGTTTGTAGACGGTGACCACGGCCGCTCCGCCGAGGCCGATGTTGTGCTGAAGGGCGACCTTCGCCCCCTCCACCTGACGTTTACCCGCTTCGCCGCGCAACTGCCAGGTCAATTCCGAACACTGGGCGAGCCCGGTCGCGCCGAGCGGGTGCCCCTTGGAGATCAGCCCGCCCGACGGGTTGACCACCACCTGGCCGCCGAAGGTCGTCGCCTCGGCCTCGACCAGCTTGTGCGCCTCGCCCTCGGCGGCGAACCCGAGCGCTTCGTAGGTGATCAGCTCGTTGGCGCTGAAGCAGTCGTGGAGCTCGCAGACGTCGACCTCGTGGGCGTCGACCTCGGCCTCCTCGTAGGCGGCGCGCGCCGCCGTCCGCGACATCTCCGAGCCGACGATCGTCATGCAGTCGGCGCTCTCGTCGAAGGTCGAGGAGAGGTCGGTGACCATCGACTGGCCGGCGATCTCGACCGCCTTGTCCCAGAGGTCGTGCGAGTCGACATAGCGCTCCGAGGCGACCGCCGCGCAGGCCGAGCCGTCGGAGGTCGGCGAGCACTGCAGCTTGGTCAGCGGGTCGTGGATCATCTTCGCCGCCTTGATGTCGGCGAGGCTGTACTCGTCCTGGAACTGGGCGTAGGGGTTGTTGACCGAGTGCTTGTGGTTCTTCCACCCGATCCAGGCGAAGTGGTCGGGCGTCGAGCCGTAGCGGTCCATGTGGTCGCGGCCGGCGTTGCCGAACATCTGCGGCGCGGGTGGCGAGGCCTCGGGGTCGCGCAGCTCGAACATCCGGGTCGCGTGGCGGTCGAGCGCGTTGGTGCGGTCGGTGTACTTGACCCCGAGGCTGCCCGGCTCCATCTTCTCGAAGCCGAGCGCCAGCGCGCAGTCGACGAGGCCGCCCTTGACCGCCTGGCGGGCCAGGAAGAGCGCCGAGGAGCCGGTCGCGCAGTTGTTGTTGACGTTGACCACCGGGATCCCGGTGAGCCCGAGGCCGTAGAGCGCCCGCTGCCCGTAGGTCGAGTCGCCGTAGCAGTAGCCCGCGTAGGCCTGCTCGACGTCCTCATATGAGATGCCGGCGTCGGCGAGCGCCTTCTCCCCCGCCTCCTGGGCCCAGTCCGGATAGTCGCCCTCCTTCGTCCCCGGCTTCTCGAACTTGGTCATCCCGACCCCGATCACGAACGTGCGGTTGCTCAACTCTCGGCTCCTCCCGGCGGCCGCCTCCCCTCGGCGACCAAGTTTGGCTGGCTGGCCAGTAAGTTAGCGGAGCACTCGCCGCGCGTGGGGACGGAGGCGGCGCGGCACGCCCCGCTCCGGGTAGAGGCGGAAGGCGAGGTAGGCGATCGCGATCCCGACCGCGGTGCCGAGCAGCCGCTGCCCGGCGGCGTCGAGGCGCGCCTCGCCGAGCGTGTCGGAGAGCAGCACGACGTAGGTGGTGATCGCCGCGGTGAACAGCGCGTACTGGACCGTGATCAGGCCGAAGGAGAGCGCCGCGGAGATGCTGAGCACGATGCCGATCCAGGGCTGGGCGCCGTCGAGGAGGGCGGCGAGGGCGGTGGCGAGGACCAGTCCCAGCACCGTGCCGGCGGCGCGCAGGACGAGGCGGCGGTCGGTCTCGTCGTGTTCGGGGCGCAGGACGAAGAGGATGGTCAGCGGGATCCAGTAGCCGTGCTCGCGCATCCCCGCGGCTCGGTAGATCGCGACGCCGAGCGCCAGGCAGACGCCGAAGCGCAGCGCGTGGCGGCCGTACGGGGAGGCGAGGGTGAGGTTGTCGCGCAGGCGCCGGCGGACGCGGGCGAGGTCCCAGCCGCTGTCGTTGTCGTCGGCGCGGTCCCAGACCAGCCAGACGCAGAGCGCCCAGGCCGCCTGCAGCAGCCCGCCGAGGGTGCCGAAGGCGAAGGCCGGCAGGGCGTCGGAGGAGGGCAGGAAGAGCCCTTGGGCGACCATCAGCGCCACGGCGACCGAGAAGCCCGCGAAGGCGAGCCGCAGCGAGTCCGCCAGGCAGTACCCCGCCGCGGCGCCGACCAGGCCCATCGCCAGCGCCGCGGCGGGCGCCGACTGGCTGCTCAGCACGCCGAGCGCCGCCGCCGCGCCGACCAGGGGCGCCGCGGCGGCCTGCCAGGCGGCGCGGGGCCCGGCGGGCGCGTCGAGCGCCGTGAAGCCGCAGACCAGCGCCCCGGTGGCGATCGCGCCGCGCGAGGGCCAGCCGAGTGAGAACTCGAAGATCAGCGCGAGGGCGATCGGCACCGCGACCAGGGCGCCGCGGCGCAGGGCCGGACCGGGGGCGGCAGGCCCGATCGCGAGCAGCGGCGAGGTCCGCAGCCGCCGCATCTGGCCGGAGGCGTCGTAGAGGCGGGAGCGGGTCCGGTCGGGCATCGGGCGAAGGTAAGCTTGGGGGCCGTGTTAATCGCCGCCATCAGCAGCGACCCCGCGGCGGGGGTAGGCATCCTCGCAGCGCTCGCGGCGGGGGTCGTCTCCTTCCTCTCCCCCTGCGTCCTGCCCCTCGTCCCCGGCTACCTGTCGGCGGTGACCGGCGTGTCGGCGGCCGAGCTCGACGAAGCCGACTGGCGCCGCGTCGTCCCCCCCGCGCTGATCTTCGTCGCCAGCTTCTCGCTGATCTTCATCCTGCTCGGGCTCACCGCCACCGGGCTCGGCTCCTTCCTCTCCTCCAACAAGCCGCTGCTGACCGAGATCTCCGGCTGGCTGATCATCGCGATGGGCCTGCTCTTCGTCGGCTCGCTCTTCATCACCCGGCTGAACCGGGAGTGGCACGTCGACGCGTTGCTCTCGCGGGCCGGCAAAGGCGGCCCGATCGTCGCCGGCGCCGCCTTCGCGATCGCCTGGTCGCCCTGCATCGGGCCGACGCTCGGCGCCATCCTCTCCGCCGCCGCGGCCTCCGGCTCGGCGGCCCGCGGGGCCTTCCTGCTCGCCGTCTACTCGGCCGGGCTGGCGATCCCCTTCCTCGTCACCGCCCTCGCCTTCTCCCGGATGACCACCGCCTTCGCGCTGATCAAGCGCCACTACGCGCTGATCGTCGCCTTCGGCGGCCTGATCCTGATCGTGATGGGGGTGCTGATCGTCACCGGCGAATTCAAACAGCTGAACATCGAAGCCCAGAGCTGGTCCTCCAGCCTCGGCCTCGAACCCTGAGCGGGCATCGGATCGGCGCATCTCGGCGTCCTCGCTCGCTCACGTGCAAAGCACGCTTCGCTCACTGCGTCCTTGACCTGCTTGATTCGACGCCCGCTCAAGCCGTCGTTTCTGCATTTCGCCTTCCCAGGGAAGGTGAAATGCAGACGATCGGCTAGTTGTTGGTCACCGGGACCGTCGTCTCCAGCTCTTGGCCGACCGCCTCGGTGATCTCGAGGCCGTCGTCCTCGAGGTCGCGGGAACAGACGATGCGGAAGCGGCCGGTGCCGATCTCCGGGTCGGCGATCAGCGGCAGACCGCGGATCGTCTCCCAGCCGAGGCGCTCGACCTCGAACGGGTTCATCCGCACCTCGGCCGCCGGGAAGGGGCAGTTGGCGTTGTGCTGGTCGATCGCCTTGGAGATCGCCTCGAGGTTCTTCGCCTCGGCGGAAGCCATGCACCAAGGATAGGGAGCGCGCCCGGTCTGCGGCGCGGTGGGCGCGCTCAGCCCGGGTCCCGGGGGCCGTGGCCCGGCCCGAGCAGCTCGGCGGCGGTGATGCCGCGCCAGGCTCCCTCCGCCGCCTCGATCGCGAAGCGGGCGAACCAGGACTCCGAGAACCAGCCACCGTCGCGCTGCGCCCGCACGGCGCCCTGGTGGACGCCGGGCGCGTAGGCGAAGGAGGTCGCCGCGGCGGTGTCGCGCCACAGCGAGAGCGTGCCGGTGTCGAGGCGGAGCGGGTCGTCGACGAAGCCGTCGGACCAGAGCCTGCCCGCGGCGCCGTCCAGCGCCCGCACGACGGGACGGTCGGCGACCAGGAAGCGGGCCATGTCGCGGGGCCGGGTGCGGGAGTGGGTGATCAGCGCCACCGGCCCGGGGGGCGGCTCGGTCCGCTCCCCCGCGAGCGGATCGGCCCCCGCCCAGGCGCCGAAGCTCTGCACCGGGCGCAGGGTCAGGGCGAGGCGCTCCCGCGCCCGGTCCCAGCGCCGCAGCGGCCCCGCCCGGAAGCGCTCGAGCGCCGCCTCGTCCCGCCACAGGGCGAAATAGTAGGCGAGCGTCAGCTGGGGAATCGGCAGCGGCATCGAGCGCAGGCGCATCGGCAGGAGCAGGCGCGCGAACGTCGCCTCTCCCCGGCGACCCGCGCGACGCAGCGCCAGCGCCTCCCGCTCCGCCACCCCCAGCGGGAAGCGGCCGAGGTCGAGCGAGGCGATCACCCGGTCGCTCCTGCGGCGCGAGTCCCAGTCGGGCGCCGGCATCGCGGAGAGGGTGGCGTCCTCGAAGCGCCCGCGGATCAGCTTCGCCTCTCGCTCCATCGCCCCAATTCTGGTCGATCGGCCGGCAAGCTTCCTGGGTGCCCGCCTTGCCGGATGAACTGCGCCTCGGATCCGACGCGGTGGTGCTTCGCGACTGGCGCGACGCGGACGCCCCGGCGCTGGCGCCCGTGTGCGGCGAGTGGGACGTCTGCGCCTTCACCTCGGTGCCATGGACCTACTCGGAGCGGGCGGCGCTCGACTGGATCGACCGGCAGCGCCGCAAACGCCGGGCGGGCACCGTGCTCGCGCTGGCGATCGTGGCGGGAGGGGATGAGTGCCGGTCGGGCACGTCAACCTCGCAGGCCTCGACGAGGGTGGCGCGGCGGAGGTCGGCTACTGGCTGGCTCCGCGGGCGCGTGGACGCGGCCTCGCCACCGCCGCCGCGTCTCTGCTGATCGACTGGGGGTTCGCCGAGCTCGGGGTCGCCCGGATCGAGTTCGCGATCCTCCCCGAGAATCGGGCCTCGCAACGGGTCGCCGAACGTCTCGGGGCGACGCCGGAGGGGCTACGCGAGCGCAGCCACCACGCCGACGGCCGCTGGTGGGACATGACCATCTGGTCGCTGGGGCCGGGATCCTCGGAGGCCTGAACGCAATCGGCGGCAGTCGCCTGCAACCCTGCCGCATCCGGCGGCGGGCCGCCCGCAGCCCCGCCGCGCTCGGCGGCGGACCGCCCGCTCAGGCCGCGAAGCGCTCCGCCAGCCAGGACTCCAGGTCCACCCAGGCTGCCTCGGCCATCGCGATCGGGAACGAGGTGAAGCCGTGCGGGGACTCCGGGTAGACCCGCAGGTCGACCTCTCCCCCGGCCGCCGCGAGCCGCATCGCCATCGTCAGGCTGTCCTCCAGCAGGAGGTCGTCGGTGCCGACGGCGAGCAGGGCGGGCGGCAGGCCCCGCAGGTCGCCGAAGAGCGGCGAGATGTCGGGGTCGGTCCGGTCCTCGACCGCGCCGACGTAGGCGCCGAGGAAGAACTCGTCGGCGATCTTCCGGCCGTCGGGCGTCCGCCCGCTGAGATCGAAGGCACCGAACGTGAGCGCGGCGCCGACGAACGGCTCGACCAGGTCCCGGTCGCGCAGGCGCAGCAGCGTCGCCATCGCCAGGTTGGCCCCCGCCGAGGCGCCGCCGATCGCCAACCGGGAGGCCCCGAAGCGCGCCTCGCCCTGCTCCAGCAGCCAAAGCGCCGCGGTCTCGCAGTCGTCGGGGGCGGCCGGCCACGGGTGCTCCGGCGCCAATCGGTAGTCGACGCTGACGACCGTGACCCCGAGCGCGTCGGCAAGCCGGCGGTTGCGGGCGTCGCTGCGCGCCGCCCAGCCCATGAAAAAGCCGCCGCCGTGGATCTCCAGGTACGCGCCCCGCGGCGACCCGTCCTGCGGCTCGGTCACCCGCACCGGGACCTGTCGCCCCGCCGCCTCGACGACGACCTCGATCGCCGGCGGGCCGTCCGGGGCGGGCCGCGGCGAGAGCCCGGTGCGATGCGCCTCGAGGCCCGCGGGCGTCGACGGGTCGGGCCTCGGCTCGGCTTCCTCGGCGGCCTTCGCCGCCTTGAACTCGCGCGCCTCGGCCACGAAGTCCGCCAGCCTCGGGTCGATCAGGCTCTCCAGGTCGACTCGCATCATCACCAGACCACGATCGGGCGGGGGTGCCGATGGTCTCGCATCGCCCGATCCTTGCTCACGAGTTGGAGGTCGTTCTCGACCGCCGTCGCGTAGATCATCCGGTCCGCGGGATCGCCCGGGAAGGAAGATGGAAGCGAAACCGCCGTGTGGGCGATCGCGGGGTTGATGGGGATGGTTCGCAGCTGGGCGGCGAGACCTTGGAGCCAAGACGGAACGGGGATGCTGACGGTGATGCGCTCGTGCTCGGCCAACCAGGCCAGCTCGTACCAGGAGATGGCCGCGACGGCGAGGTCGTCGGCCTGCTCGAGGGCTTCCCGCGCCGGGGCACTGACGCGCTCGGGCTCCGCCGACCACCAATGGACGACGTGGGTGTCGAGCAGCACGGCCGCCATCCCTACGCGGCGTTCCAGGTCTCCCCGGTGGAGAAGATCTCGTCCTCCTCGGCAGCGGTTATCGCCACCCCCTCGAACGACCCCTTGAGCGAACGGGCGCCCGCGGCGGGAACAAGGCGAGCGACCGGACGGCCGTGCCGCGTGATCTCGATTTCTTCGCCCGCGGCGGCGTCGTCGAGAAGGCGCAGGATGGTCGCCTTGGCATCGGTGGCGGTCACTTGTTTGGTCATATGACCAGTCTAGCGACCAGACGGCTCATCCACCCCGGCCTGCCCGATGTGTCGCCTCTGTCCCAAGTCGCGTGGCTGTGGCACGAACTCACGTTCGCTCCGCCGCCCCTCGCGCTAAGTTCTCCCCCGTGTCGGTCGCCGGCTGGCAGCGCACGATCGCCCATCTCGACATGGACGCGTTCTACGCGTCGGTCGAGCTGCGACGGCATCCGGAGCTGAAGGGCAAGCCGGTGGTCGTCTGCGGGTCGGGACCCCGGGCGGTGGTGACCACGGCGAGCTATGAGGCGCGCAAGCTGGCCGGAATCCACTCGGCGATGCCCGCCACGGTGGCGCGACGGCGGCTGCCGAACGCGGTCTACCTGCCGCCCGACTTCCCCGCCTACAGAGAGGCCTCGGCCGTGGTGATGGAGGTCTTGCGCTCCAACGTCGAGGTGGTCGAGGTGGTCGGACTCGACGAGGCCTACCTCGACCTCACCGGGATCTTCTCGCCGAAGGCGACGATGCGGCGGATCAAGGCGGAGATCCGCGAATTGACCGGCCTCACCTGCTCGGTGGGGATCTCCGAGAGCCGCATGCTCGCCAAGATGACCAGCGAGCTCGGCAAGCCCAACGGCCTGGTCGTCGTTTCCCGTGAGGAGGCGCTGGCCCGCTTCGGCGGCGGCCCGCCCGGCGTCGTCCCCGGGATCGGCCCGAAGACGGCCGAACGGCTGGAGCAGCTCGGCGTCGCCACCCTCGCCGACCTCGGGCGGTGGGACCGCGGCGACCTCGAAGCGCGCTTCGGCCCCCGCTCCGGCGCCTGGCTGCACACCCGCGGCAACCTCCGCGACGAAACCCCGATCAGCGTCAGCCGGGAGACCAAATCGCAGTCGGTGGAGACGACCTTCGACACCGATGTCGCCGAGCTCGCCGCGCTCGAGCGGACGCTCCGCGAGCAGACCGAGGAGCTCTGCCGGCGGCTGCGCAAGAAGGCGCTCGAGGGGCGGTCGATCGGGATCAAGGTCCGACTCGACGACTGGACCAACGTGACCCGTTCGCAGTCGGTGGAGAGCCCCACCAACGACCCGGAGGTCGTCTGGCCGATCGCCCTCGACCTGCTGCGGGCCTACGCCCCGCCCCGCCCGGTCCGCCTGCTCGGCGTCCGCCTCGCCTCCTTCGCGGGCGAGGTCGACGTCGCCGGCGCGAAGGACGAGCCGCAGCTGAGGCTCGCCCTTCCCGGCTGAGGGCCGCGGCATCGGCCACGGCGGTGCGACGCCGGGCCGGATGAGTGATCCCTCGGCCCGGGGGCGCCGCCGCCCGTCCGAGGAGGCGTGCCCGTCCCCCCTCCGCTTTGGCCGGTAGGAGGACGCGACGGGCACGCCTCGCCGTGCGCCTGCCCGCCCGGGGCGCGCCCCGCGAACCCGAGGCGCGGTCGTCCTTTTGCCCGCCCATCGGGTGTGCGGTCGTCCTAAGCTCCGCCTACCGGGACAAAGGTCGACCGCGACGTCGAGGCCGGGCCAAAGGTCGACCGCACCGGGCAGCGGAACAATGGACGATCGCCCCACCCTCGGCGCGTTCGCACTTTCCCGTAACCGGTACGGAGAACTGCGAACGCGGCCCACGGGCCTGTGGCGCATGCGTGTCGGGACGCGCACGGCGTCCGGGTCCCGTCCGTCATCTCACGGCCGCCGCTGCCTGCACGTTTTCCACCCCGCGGAGCGGCCCCGCCCGCACCTCGCGGCCGCAGGCGCGCCCGCCTCCTTCCTACCTGCGAAACCGGAGGAAGGGACGGGCGCGCCGTCTCGGACGGCCGGTGGCCGCGGGGACGACCGCCTAGTGGTTGGCCATCACGTTGCCGACGCCCGGGAACCCGAGCCGCGCCTTGGTCGCCGTGGTCAGGTCGTATTCCCGACCGGCGACGTAGGGGCCGCGATCGATCACGGGGACGGTGACCGAGCGACCGTGGTAGCGCAGCTTCACCATCGTGCCGCAGGGCAGCGACTTGTTGGCGACGCCAAGCGTTCCCGGCCAGAGGGTGCCGCCGCAGGCGACGCCGTTGCCGTAGAGCCCGGGTCCGTAGTAGGAGGCGCCGGCCAGGCGGTAGGAGGTCAGGCGGCGGACCGGGCTGTGGGACCCGCGCACCCGCTTGTCGTGGGCGCCGAATGCCTGGACGCCGTAGTTGCCGATCCGCCCCGCGTCCCACTTCACCCGGAAGGTGCCGTTGGGCCGCGTGCGGAAGGTGAGAGCGACATGGTCGGGCCCCCTGAAGAGGACCTTGACCCGATGGACGCCGCCGGGGCGCACCTTGCCTCGCACGGTGACGCCGTCGCCGCTGAGCACGCAGTGCTTGGAGACGTGCAGCGCGACGTGTGACTTGACCCGCTTGTGCGTCTCGTGATGGTGGTGGTGCGCCTTGTGCTGCTGGGCGACCGCCGGCGACGCGCCGATCGACAGCGCCAGGGCGGCGCCGATCACGGGCAGGATGAATCGCATCGTGTTCTCACTCGCTTTCTGCCTGCCTACGGGGTTAGCTGACGGGCTCGCGGAAGCGGCGCTGTGGCCGGCTCTCCGTTACGGGCGGCTCGCCGCCCGATTCGCCCCAGGTACCGCGGCCAGGGATGACGCCGCGGCAATTGGTTCCCCCGCTCCCCGTCGCCTCGGCGAGGGGATTCGGCAGATGGGTTCTTTCCTTTGTGGGTGGAACACGCTAGGCGGGACCGGGTCGCGGCCGTGTGACCCCTCTCACGGAAGTGACGAAGCGCACGAAACCGTGCAAAGGGGGCGAAAAGCGTGCTGCAGAGCCAAGGAAATGCCGCCACACGGGCTGAACGGCGTATGCGAAGATGACCTTGTGGGCAACAGCGACCGGCTATCCGGGCTCGACACGTCGTTCCTGCACATGGAGCGGGAGGGCGCCCATATGCACGTCGCCTCGACGATCATCTTCGAGGGGCCGGCGCCCGGCCACGAGCAGTTCCGCGACCACATCGGCTCGCGGCTGCACCTCGTGCCGCGCTTCCGCCAGAAGCTGCGCAACGTGCCGCTCGGCCAGGGCCGCCCGGTCTGGGTCGACGACCCGTACCTGAACCTCGACTACCACGTCCGCCAGACCGCCCTCCCCGCCCCCGGCTCCGACGAGCAACTGCGCAACCTGGCGGCGCGGATCTTCTCCCAGCAGCTCGACCGCTCCAAGCCCCTCTGGGAGCTGTGGCTGGTCGAGGGGATGCACAACGGCCGCTTCGCGGTGATCGGCAAGAGCCACCACGCGCTCGTCGACGGCGTCTCCGGAGTCGACATCACCACCGTCCTCTACGACCTCGACCGCGAGCCGAAGGGCCCGCCGACCAACCCGCCGCCGTGGCTGGCGCGCCCCGAACCGACCGACACCCAGCTGCTCGCCGACGCGCTGAAGGAGCGGGTGACGAGCCCGGGCGAGATCGTCCGCGGCGTCCGCCGCGCGCTGCGTGGCCCGCGCCAGGTGGTGCGCGGCGCGGTGGCGACGTCGAAGATGGTCGGCGCCGGGGTCCGCGCCCCGGCGACGCCCTTCAACGTCGAGATCGGCCCGCACCGCCGCTTCCAGATGACCCAGGCCCAGCTGGTCGACCTCAAACGGGTCAAGGACGCCCACGGCGGCACCGTCAACGACGTCATCCTCTCGATCGTCTCCGGCGCGATCGGCCGCTACCTGCGCGCCCGCGGCCACCACACCGACAGCCTGACCCTGCGGGCGATGGTGCCGGTGTCGATCCGCGAGGCCGAGGAGCACGGCGCGCTGGGCAACCGGATCACGGCGATGATGGCGCCGCTGCCGGTCTGGTGCGAGGACCCGGTCGAGCGCCTTCACGTCGTCTCGGAGTCGATGGGCGATCTGAAGGCCTCCGGCCAGGCGGTCGGCGCCGAAATCCTCACCCGCCTCACCGACTTCGCGCCGACCACGATCGTCTCCCAGGCCGCCCGCCTGCAGCCCGCGCAGCGCTTCTTCAACCTCGTCGTCACCAACGTGCCCGGGCCGCAGTTCCCGCTCTACGTCCTCGGGCGGCAGATGGAGTCGATCTTCCCGATGGTGCCGCTGGCCCGCAAACAGGCGATCTGCATCGGGATCATGTCCTACAACGGCCAGGTGAACTTCGGCCTGATCGGCGACTACGACGCGATGGCCGACCTCGACAGCTTCGCCCTCGACCTCGAGGAGGCGACGGCCGAGGCGATCGCCACCGCTCCCCCGGCCACCGCGCCGCCGCCCACGGCGGCGGTTGCGTCGAGCAACGGCGCCGGGACGCCTAGCGCACGATCCGGCCGCTGAGCCGGAACGGGGTCGCTTCGGTCAGGTAGCGCCAGTCGAGGTGCCGGGCGCTGTAGCCCGCCGCCCGGGCGTCGGCGTTGACGAGCACCGCGGTGATGCGCTGGAAGCGCGCCGGGCGCGGCAGCCGGACGACCAGGGTGCCGCCCGCTTCGCGGTAGGCGCGGGCGATCACCGTGCGGCCGTGCCGTTCGGAGCCGACCCGCCCGACCAGGTCGAGGCCCGCCGCCACCCCTTCCGGCGCCACGGCGCGCACCTCGACCGCGCGCCCGCGGCGGGCGGCGACCCGGATCAGGCTGAAGGTGGTGTGGTTGAGGTGGCGGATCGCGGCGCCCCGCCGAGCCGCAGCCTGCCCTGGCGCGGCATGTCCGGGTAGAGGTCGCTCTCGCGGAAGCCGATCCCGGTCCGCCACTCGGCCACGTCGGCGGCGAAGCGGGCGAAGTCGCGACCGAAGGTCGAGGGTCCGGCGGCGCGAATCGCCTTTTCGTAGGCGGCGACCGCAAACCCGGCCGGCTGCGTCGTGGCGGCGCCCGCCCATGCCTTGCGCACGATCGCGCGGCCGTAATGGCGGGCGAGCCACTCGTTCCACACCGCCGAGCCGTACTCCTTGATCGAGTTGGCGGTCAGCGGCGTTTCCCACAGCTTCGCCCAGGGGCGCAGGTAGCGCAGGTAGTCGTTGATCCCGTTGTAGACCTGGTCCTCCATCCAGACCGCGGTCGACTCCGCGAACCACGGGTCCTCCCAGGCGTCATAGCCGAACTGGAGGATGTGGTTGTACTCGTGGGCCAGGGTCACCTTGAGGTCGCGACCCGGCTCGGTGTGGGGGAACTTGAAGGCGTTGTAGTCGTTGTCGAGGACCAGGTAGCCGTGCAGCCGGCGGCGGGCGCGCCCGTTCTTCTGCACCTGGCCGCGGTCGGGCGCCGCGTATCCGAAGAGCTGCGGCCCCACTTCGGTCAGGTAGATATCGGTCTTGCCGTGGCCGCCGCCGAGCGTTCCGTCGCTGAGCGGCTCGCGCCAGCCGAGCTTTCCGTTCTCCACCTGGTGGACGTGTTCGGCGACCGCCAGCACCCGTTCGACGTAGTCGGGGATGCCGTTGCCGCTGCTGTCCTTGAGGCTCGGCGCGTCGAGCCCCTGGTCGACCCAGTGGACGCAGAAGTGGGCGTCGCAGGCGGGCGAGTTGGCGGCCTCCGGAACGTTGTAGGAGTTGCGGCTGGGGACGATCCCGGAGCCCGGCCGTTCGAGCGCTTCGGTCGGCCGCGCGCGGGGCTTGACGAAGGGTTCGGGCGCCGCCGGGGCGCCGCTCGAGCCCGCCGCGCCGGCAGCGGCCCGGGGCGCGGCGCCGGCGCCGGTGGGGAACGCCGTGGCCGCAAGCAGCGCCGCCAGGGCCGCGACGACGGTGACGAGGCGGCGGGTGCGCATCCGCAGTCAGCCTAGAGGACCGCGCTGCGGTGTTCGAAATCTTCGCCCAGGCGAGGTCGAAAAGGCACCACGCAAGGCAGCCGACGGCGGCCTGCCCGGGGCGCGGCGACGGACCGGCCGGGACGGGATACTTGTGAGCCTCCCCGATGCGCCTCGCCCTCGCCCAGATCAACCCCACCGTCGGCGACGTCGACGGCAACGCCGAGAAGATCGCCGCCTGGATCGGCCGCGCCCATGAGGCCGGCGCCGAGCTGGCGATCTTCCCCGAGCTCTGCGTGCCCGGTTACCCGGCCGAGGACCTCTACCTCAAGCGCCACTTCCTCGCCGCCAACGTGGCGGCGGTCGAGCAGCTCGCGGCGGGCATGCCGGCGGGGATCACGGCGATCGTCGGCTTCGCCGAGCCGGTCGAGGGCGGCGGCGACCATCGCCACGCCCACAACTCGCTCGCCGTGCTCGGCGACTGCGCCGTGCGCCGCGTCTACCGCAAGAACCGGCTCCCCAACTACGCCGTCTTCGACGAGCAGCGCTACTTCGTCCCCGGCGCCGCCGGCGACCAGATCGAGGTCGGCGGCACCGCGGTCGGCCTGACCATCTGCGAGGACACCTGGGCACCGGGCCCGCCCGGCCAGGCCGAGGCCGACGCGGGAGCGACCCTGATCGCCAACCCCTCCGGCTCGCCCTACCACCGCGGCAAGGGACACGAGCGCGAAGAGATGTTCGGCGAGCGGGCCCGCGAATACGGCGCCGCATTTGCCTTCGTCAACCTGGTCGGCGGCCAGGACGAGCTGGTCTTCGACGGCCAGAGCCTGCTGCTCGGCCCCGACGGCGAGCTCCTGGCGCGCGGCCGGCAGTTCGAGGAGGACCTGCTCGTCGTCGACCTGCCGGCGGCGCCCGGCGCCGCGGCCCCGCTCGCCGAGCCGCTGCCCGACCTCGACGAGGTCTACGGGGCGCTCGTCCTCGGGCTCCGCGACTACGTCGGCAAGAACGGCTTCGGCCACGTCGGCCTCGGCATCTCCGGGGGCATCGACTCGGCCCTGGTCGCGATGCTCGCCGTCGACGCGCTCGGCCCCGAGCGGGTGACCCTGGTCGTGATGCCGTCGCCTCATTCCAGTGAGGAAACCCAATCCGATGCCCGTCGGATCGCCCGCAACCTGGGGACGGCGCTGATCGAGATCCCGATCGAGCCGATGATGGACGGCTACCGGGACGCCCTCGACCGGCACCTGCGGCCCTCGGTGGAGGACCTGGAGGCCTCCCCCACCGACCCGACGCGGCCCTCGGAGCCCGACCTTGCCGCCGAGAACATCCAGGCGCGGATCCGCGGCAACCTGATGATGGCGCTGTCCAACCGCCACGGCTGGCTGGTGCTGACGACCGGCAACAAGAGCGAGATGTCGGTGGGCTACGCGACTCTCTACGGCGACATGGCCGGCGGCTTCGCGGTGATCAAGGACGTGCCGAAGACGCTCGTCTACGAACTGGTCGAGCGGCGCAACGAGCGCGCCGGGCGCGACCTCGTCCCCGCCTCGGTCATCGAGCGCCCGCCCTCGGCCGAGCTCCGCCCCGACCAGCTCGACAGCGACTCGCTGCCCGACTACGACCTCCTCGACCGCATCCTCGAGGCCTACGTCGAGCGGGACGAGGGCCGCGAAGAGATGGCGGCCGCAGGCCTCCCGCTCGAGGTGGTCGACGAGGTGATCCGCCTGGTCGACCGCTCCGAGTACAAGCGCCGCCAGGCCGCCCCCGGCATCCGCATCACCCCGAAGGCCTTCGGCCGCGACCGCAGGCTCCCGATCACCAACCGCTTCCGCGGCTGAGGGCGTCCCAGGTCAAGCCTGCCGGTGTCCTCGGTCGCTCGCCTTCAGGTCACGCACTTGAGTGCGCTCCCCTCGCCTCGCTCCCTGCGTCCTGGGCAGGCTTGACCTGGAACGCCCTCAGGAACCCTGAATGGGCCGGACGGCCGTGGTCGGGCCGCGAGCGACCCCGGGGCGCCGTCAGGCGCCGGTCGGGGCGGGCCTGACGGCCATCGTCATCTTGGCCAGGGCACAGAGGCGTTCGTCGTCGTCGAGGATCGCGACCTGCCAGACCCAGGTGCTGCGGCCGCGGTGGCGAGCGACGGCGCGGGCTTCGGCGTGGCCGGAGGTGACGGGGCGCATGAAGCTGACCTCGATCGACTGGCCCACCGCGATCATCCCGTCGTCGTAGACGGCGATCGCGGTGGCGTAGGAGCAGAGGCTCTCGACCAGGGTCGAGTAGACGCCGCCGTGCAAGAGGCCGTAGGGCTGGCGCAGCTCGTCGCGCATCGCGACCCGGGCGCGGGCGTCGTCGGGGTCGAGGCTGAGCCACTCGGTGCCGATCAACGCGTCGAAGTGGCTCTCGCCGACCTCCGAGGGCGGCTCCTTAATCGAATCGTCGTTCGCCATCTCGCGGACCCTAATAGGGTTTCGCGGGGTGGCGCTGAGCGACGAGCAAAACGCGATGCTGCGCCTGCTGGCGTCAGGCGAGCAGGGATATGAGGACATCGCTGCCCTGATGGGTCTGAGCGTCGAGGAGGTGCGCGCCAAGGTGGTCGGCGCGCTCGCCCAGCTGGAGGCCGAAGGCAAGCCCGCCCCCGACGTCCCGCCGCCGCGGCCAGGCGCCCGGCCGGCCGGGGAGCCGGTGCCGTTCGAGTCCGCGCCCGCCGCGCAGGAGCCCGCGGCCGCGCCTGCTGACGAGAAGACCACGCCCGAGTCTGGCGCGGAGGCACCCGCCGCCCCGCGGTGGCCCGAACCCCCCGCTGAGCAACCCGAGCCCGTCACGCCGCCCGCGGCACCCGCGCCCACGGCGCCTCCCCCTCCCGCCGCTCGGCCGCCGGGGGGACGCACGATCACCCTGCCGACCGGCCGCGACGCCTGGCTCCTCGGCGGGGCGATCCTCGCCGCGCTCGCGGTCGTCGTCGTGATCATCGTCCTCGGACCCGGTGGCGGCTCCTCCACCGGCTCGACGCAGGCGTCGTCATCGCCCGCCGGCGCAGGCCAGGCGGCCTCCAGGGGAGCCTCGCGGACGCCGACCGAGGCGAAGCTGCAGGCGGTCGACGGCAGCGAAGCCACCGGGCGCGCAACCTTCGGCCGCTACAAGGAAAAGCTCGCCCTGCAGGTCGAAGCCTCCGGCCTCGAACCGACCACCAAGGGCACCGACTCCTACACGATCTGGCTCGCCCAGTCGCCGAAGAAGATGCTGCCGCTCGCGTTTCCCGTCGAAGTGAAGGGCGGCGGCAAGACCGCCGGCGAGATCGCCGCGCAGTTCGAAGTCCCGGTCGAAATCCTCGCCTACCTGGCGCAGGGAACCTTCGACCAGATCGCGCTCACGCGCACCGACAACAAACGCTTCGAAGCGTCCGTGAGCGCGGCGACGAAGAAGAAGCAGGCACCCGCCTATACCGGCGAACCGGTGCTGCGCGGCGCGATCACCGGCCCGATCGTCGGCCTCGCCGCCCGCGAAGAAGCAGAAAAGGAACAGGGCAAGAAGGCTGAATAAGGACGGGCTCCCGGGGGCGTGTTTTCGGACCCCCTCTCTCACGAACAGCGGGGAGGTTCGTTCGGGGGTCCGAAAACACGCCTCACGGGAGGCCGATCCGGCTATGGCAGCAGCTTGCCCGGGTTCATGATGCCGGTGGGGTCGAGGCGGTCCTTCACGGCGCGCAGGGCGTCGAGGCCCGTGGTCCCCACCTCGGCCTCCATGTATGGGAGGTGGTCGCGGCCGACCGCGTGGTGGTGGGTGATCGTCGCGCCGGCGGCGATGATCGCCTCGCTCGCGGCCCGCTTCACCGCCGCCCACTGCTCGAGCTCGGCGCCGCGGCGGGCGCGGCAGACGAAGGTGAAGTAGAGGGAGGCGCCATCGGCGTAGGCGTGGGAGATGTGACAGAAGACGAGGCCGGGCGTGCCCTGGACCTCCAGGGCGCCCGCGATCGCCGCCCCGACCACCCGGTGCAGCTCGCCCAGCCGGGCCCAGGTGTGTGAGGTCTCGAGCGTCTCGACCATCGCCCCCATGCCCAGCAGGGCGTCGCGCTGGTAGGGCCCGGCGTAGCGGCCGTGCTCCCAGGACCGCCCGCCCGCCTGACCCAGGTAGGCGGCACCACCGGCCCGCAGCGCCCTCACGGTGAGCTCCCGGCGGCGCATCAGCGCCTCCTCCTCGCCCTCGTAGCCGACGATGAGGAGCGCGCCCGACGCCCGCCGCCGCGCCCGCAGGTAGCCGCCGAAGGCGCGCCCCGCCGCCCCCCGCGGCCCCGAGAGGGCGAGCGAGCCCGCCGTCTCCTCCTCGTCGGAGACGCGGATCACGGTCGGCAGGCCCGGTCCCTGGGTGAGGCCGCGGACGATCTCCGCCCCGGCCTCGAAGCTCTCCGCCATCCACGCCTCGTACCGGCGCCGCGAGGGCGCCGGGCGCACCCGCACGGTGACGTCGGGGATGACGCCGAGCGCCCCCTCCGAGCCGATCACCAGCTCGCGCAGCGCGGGGCCGGCCGCGGTGTGCGGGGTCTCGAGCGTGCGCAGGGCGCCGACCGGGGCCAGCAGACGGACCGAGGTGACGAGCGAGTCGAAGCGCCCGTAGCCGCTCGAGGCCTGTCCCGCCGAGCGGGTGGCCGCGAAGCCGCCGATCGTCGCGTACTCGAAGGACTGCGGGAAGTGGCCGAGGGTCAGGCCGCGGGCGCCGAGCGCCGCCTCGGCCTCGGGACCGCGCAGCCCGGCCCCGAGCCGCGCGGTCAGCGAGGTCTCGTCGACCGCGACCTCGCGCAGCGCGCCCAGGTCGAGGCTGACCAGCGCCTCGTGCGGCCCACGCAGCGGCTCGACGCCGCCGACCACACTGGTCCCGCCGCCGAATGGCACCACCGCGACGCCGTGCGCCGCGCAGGCGTCGATCAGCCGCCCCACCGCGGCCGCGTCGGCCGGCACCAGCACGGCGTCGGGCGCCGCCTCGAGCCGGCCCGAGCGCAGTCGCGCCAGGTCGACATATCCGCGCCCGCAGGCGTGGCGCAGCCGGTCCTCGGCCGAATCGAAGACGGCCGACTCGCCGACCGCCTCGACGACGCCGCGCGGCAGCGGCCGCGCGGCGGGCAGCTCGAAGTCCTCGAGTCCCGCTGCGAGCGGCCAGGGCTCGAGCTCCCCGATCTGCTCGCGCAGCACCGCGAGCGCGTTCGCGTCGAGCTCCGCGCGCCGGCTCGGGTCCCCCCAGCCCCACCACTTGGAGTCGCGGCGCGGCTCGCTCATCGCCCACCCCTGTGGCGACTTGGTCGGTCATAGACCGACTTTCGCGCCACAGCGCTCACGCCAGCGCCCGTTCGATGCCCGCCAGCGCCGTGTCGAGGATCTCGCGCTGGCCGCGGCGCATCATCCAGCCGCCCAGCCGCGACAGCCCGCGCATCGTCTGGGCCGAGGACAGCACGACCCGCGTCTCCCCCGCCCCCGCTGGGTGCAGCTCGATCTCCACCCGCGAGTCCTTCAGGTGCTTGGCGAACGGCGAGCCCTCCAGCTGCTGCTCCCACACGTAGCGCTCGTTCTCGGCCGCCGAGACGCAGCGGTAGTCGGCCCGCACGCCGCGCCCGTGCTGGGTCTCCAGCACCTTGGTCCACTGGCTGCGGCGGCCGCCGGAACGGGAGTCGACGTCCTCGACCCGGGCGACGCGCGGCCACCAGCGGGGCAGCGCGTAGGGGTCGGAGACGAGCTTCCAGACGTCGGCGACCGGTGCCTGGACCGTCCGCCTGCGGGTCACCCGCGGCACCGGCTACTCGCCGGCGAGGCGGCGCAGGTCGCGGACCAGCAGCAGGTGCTTGAGGTGGCTGACCGTCGCGGCGAGGCTCTCCAGGCTCTGCAGCGCCTCCTTGCGGCGCTCGGGGTTGCGCGAGCGCAGCGACGGTCCGAGCAGCGCCTCCAGGAGCTGGGACTCGCGGTCGGCGGAGGAGCGGAAGATGCGCAGGTTGCGCGCCCCGACCCCGACCCGTGACAGTTCGTTGGCGGCGCGCACGATCTCGCGGTCGGTCTCGTCGTAGACGATCCGCCCGTCGCGTTTCTCCGGCTGCACGATTCCGTATCCCTCCAGCTCGGAGACCAGCTCCTCACGGGCCCCGGTCTCCTCGAGGATCTCCTCCAGGGTCAGGTAGGTGCGCGAGGTGTCGACCAGGATCGCGCGCCGCACAGCGCCGGAGGCCGGCTTGCGGTCACCCTCGGCGAGCACCACGTCGTTGCCGGCGGCGAGCTCCTGGCGGATCACGCGCAACGGCAGGAACTCGTCGCGCTGCAGGCGCAGGATCGTGCGCAGGCGCTCGACGTCGGCCTGGCTGTAGAGCCGGTAGCCGCCCGAGGTGCGCCGCGGGCTGAGCAGCTTCTGGTCCTCCAGGTAGCGGATCTTCGAGATCGAGACGTCGTCGAACTCGCTCTGCAGGATCTTGCAGACCGCGCCGATCGTCAGCGCCTTGCGCGGCCGGCTCGCCGAGCCCGGGGTGCGGGCGCCCGGTTCGGAGATCGAGGCCATCAGCGCTCCAGGTAGCTCAGCTTGTACTTGCCGATCTGGATCTCGTCGCCGTCGGCGAGCCGGTGGGACTCGATCCGCCGGCGGTTCACGTAGGTGCCGTTGAGCGAGCCGAGGTCGTCGATGTAGAGGCCGTCGCGGCGGCGCACCAGCAGGGCGTGGTTGCGTGACACGGTGACGTCGTCGAGGAAGACGCCGGCGTCGGGGCTGCGGCCGATCGAGGTGCGGTCCTCGTCGATCGAGAAGCTCTCCCCGGCCCGGCCTCCGCCCGCCCGGATGACCAGCGCGGCGCCCGACTCCTCGACCACGTCCTCGATGTCGACCGGCTGCATGTCGCCGGTCTCGTCGACCCGGTAGGTCATCGTCGTCGGATCCTCTTTGCTCTCCGCCGGCCCGCCCAGGTAGGCGCCGCATTTCTGGCAGTAGTTGGCGCCCTCGGGATTGGCGAACCCGCACTCGGGGCAGTGGACGGCCGACATCACCGAACCTCCCCGATCAGGTGCTCGAGTCCTCGCTCTGGGCCTTGCCCGCGAGGATCTGGGTCAGCTGCGCGACGTCGTCGCCGGAGATGAGCGAATCGCCCCGCTCCCGCTTCTGCCGCAGGCGGTTGACGAGCTCGGCGCGCAGGATGTCGATTTTCCCGTGCAGGACGCGTCGCTTGTAGGAGATCTCGTTCTCCTCCGCCGTGAGATTGTCGATCAGGTCCTTCAGCTCCTTGTCGCTGAGCGACCCGAGATCGGGAAAAGTGTCCTCCATCGTGCTCCTTAGAAGAGAGAGATTGCGCCGGCCCGCGTTCGCGCGGGAGCGCAGTATAGATCGGCCGACCAAAACGTTCAACCCCAGGTTGAAGGTTTCCTGAGAGCCCGTCGCGCGGGCGCCGGGAGCGCGCGCTTGCAACCCTCCTTCCCCGCTGCGCCTTGACACGCCTTTCTACGGCGAGGCCTTGCGGGCGCGGACGGCGACGAGGCCGTCGTGCGCGTACAGCGCGGTCGCGGTGAGCCCGAGCGCCAGGCCGACGTAGAGAAGGGCGACGGGGAACCAGCCGCTGACGATCATCGCGAAGAAGAGCGCCGCCATCACCGGGAACACCGCCATCCGCCCCGGCCAGTTGACCGAGATGTCGACCCCGTGGCGGAGACCGTACTGGGCGAGCCCCAGCATCACCAGCTCGCGCGCCGCGAGCACGACCAGCGCCCAGCGCGGCAGCAGGTCGAAGCTGAAGCAGACCACCGCCCCGGAGACCACGGTGAGGCGGTCGACGAACGGGTCCAGCAGCGCTCCCATGCGACTGTACTGGCCGGTCATCCGGGCGAGGAAGCCGTCGACGTAGTCGCTGGCCGCGATCACCCAGAAGACGATCGCCGCCGCCACCGAGCGGCCGTCGTCGGAGGAGTAGGCGAGCGCCAGGAAGACCGGGATCCCGGCCAGGCGCACGTAGCCGACCAGGTTGGGGATCGTCCACGGCCGCAGCGGTTCGCCGGCGACGGTCGCGTGCGGCCGGGGACCGCTGCGGTCGAGTCCGAAGAGGCGACGGATCCTGCCGCGCCCGAACGGATCGAGGACGGTCATCGCGGAAATGGGTCGAGGAGGCGGACGGTCACGCCGGAAACCTATACGCCCCCTGAGGGCCGAGAATCGGCGCCGGTCGGCGTCCTCGGTCGCTCGCGTGCCGGGCACGCCACGCTCCCCGCGTCCCTGACCGGCTTGATTCTCCGCGCCCAGGCGCGGGTGAGGCCCTCAGGTCCGCGTGAAACGCCTTCCGGCGGTCGGCGATGCCTCCTCGTCGAGCAGCACGCGGTCGGACTCGCCCCTTTCGACCGCTTCCTTCTCCATCGCGGCGATCTTCTCCGGGGTCAGGTCGCCGGCGTTCTCCTGCTCGATCTTCGCCAGCCAGGCGGCGCCCACGCGCGCCTCGTCCTCGTCGACCTCGACCCGGCCGCGGTCGAGCGACTTGTCGATCTCCTCGAAGAGCGTGTCGACCAGCTTCGCCTGCGGGACCTTGCGCAGCGGCTTGCCGCCGGCGAAGATCAGGCCCTCGTTCTTGGCGCCCGCGATGCCGAAGTCGGCGTGGCTCGCCTCGCCTATGCCGTTCACCGCGCAGCCGAGCACGGCCACCTCGACCGGCTCCTCGTAGCCCTCCAGCCGCCGCTCGATCTCGGCCACCACCGAGTCCATGTCGAACTGCAGGCGGCCGCAGGTCGGGCAGGCGATCAGCACCGGGCCGCGCTCGCGGAGGCCCAGCGCCTTGAGGATCTCCCAGGCGACCTTCACCTCCTCCTCGGCGTGGAAGGTGGAGAGGCTGACCCGGATCGTGTCGCCGACCCCGTCGGCCAGCAGCGTCCCCAGCCCGACCGCCGATTTCAGCGCCCCGGACCATTTCGTCCCCGCCTCGGTGATCCCCAGGTGCAGCGGGTACGGGATCTTCTCCGCCAACTGCCGGTTGGCCGCGATCGTGTACGGGACGTTGGTCGACTTGATCGAGACCTTGAAGTTGGTGAAGTCGAGGCCCTCCATCAGCTCGACGAACTCGACCGCGGCGGCGACCAGCGCCTCGACCGGCGCCTCGCGCTCCAGCTGGTGCAGGTGCTTGGGCAGCGAGCCGGAGTTGACGCCGATTCGCATCGGCACGTTCCTCCGGTTGGCCAGCGCCGCGACCTCGGCGACTTTCTCGCGGCCGCCGATGTTGCCCGGGTTGAGGCGGATGGCGTCGGCGCCCGCCTCGATCGCCTTGAGGGCCAGCGTGTGGTTGAAGTGGATGTCGGCGATCACCGGGATCGGCGACTCGGCGACGATCGTCCGCAGCGCCTCGGCGTCCTGCTCGCGCGGCACCGCGCAGCGCACCAAGTCGGCGCCCGCGTCGGCGACCTTGCGGATCTGGTCGAGCGTCGCGGTCAGGTTCGCGGTCTCGGTCTTGGTCATCGTCTGCACGGCGACGGGCGCGCCGCCGCCGATCGGCACCCGGCCGACGAAGATCTGGCGTTTGGAAGCCATGCCTGAAGGTTATCCGGACCGGCCGCCCGGCCTGTCAGCGGCTGGTCTGCGGGACTTTCCCGGCAGCCGTGCGCCTACTTCGAGACGTTGAAGCCTTCGCCGGTGATCCTGCCGATGTCGTTGGACACGCCGACCACCATCAGCATCAGGACCAGGGCGATGCCGACGATCGTCGCCCCCTCCATCCAACGGACCGGGACCGGCTTGCCGCGCCGCAGCTTCTCGACGATCGCCCAGAAGATGTGGCCGCCGTCCAGCGGCAGGATCGGCACCAGGTTGATCAGCCCGAGCGAGAGGCTGACCAGGGCGAGCAGCAGGAAGGCCTGGCGCCAGCCGGCGTTCACGGCTTCGTGGCCGACGTCGCTGATCCCGACCACGCTGGAGATTTCCTTGCGCTTTTCGGCTTCGAAGATGTGGGCGAAGACGGAGCCGGTGCGGCTGATCACTTCGCCCATCACGTCGAGCGAGTGACCGGCCGCTTCGCCGGTGCTGACCGGAACCCAGCGGCTGTTGGTCACCCAGGCGACGCCGAGCAGCATCCTCTGCGCCGCCGCGTCGTAGTGGGGCGTGACCTCGAACGTCCTCAGCTCGCCGGCCCGGCGGACGGCGACCTCGACCGGCGTCTTCGCGGCGCAGCCGTCGGTCGGTTCGCCGGCGCATTCGTGCGCGGTGATCAGCTTGCCGAACCTTTCGATCCGCTGGTCGCTGCTGAGACGCGGGAACGCGTGGCCGTCGATCGCGACGATCTTGTCGCCCGGCCGGATGACCTTGGCCGCCCCCGAGCCCTTGCTCGTCTGCTCGACCACGGTCTTGCCGTGGACGTCCTGGAGGCCGCCGATCGCGAAGACGAAGTAGAGGATCACGAAGGCCAGGACGATGTTCACCGCCGGGCCGGCCGAGGCGACGACGATCCGCTTCCAGACCTTCTGGCGGTGATAGGCGCGGTGCTCCTCCCCGGGAGGCATCTCCTCCTCCGGGTTCATGCCGTTGATTTTCACGTAGCCGCCGAGCGGGATCGACTTGATCCCGTACTCGGTCTCGCCGCGCTTGAACGACCAAAGGGTCGGCCCGAAGAACAGGTAGAAGCCCTCGACCCGCATCCCGGTCGCCTTGGCGGCGACGAAGTGGCCCGCCTCGTGGAGGAGGATCAGGGCGCAGAAGCCGAGGAAGACGTAAACCCAGCTCACGCGGGGGTCATCTCCTTGGCCAGCGCCGCGGCCCGTCCGCGCGCCTCGGCGTCGGCCGCGAAGAGGTCGTCGAAGTGGGCGACCGGGACGCCGGGCATCGCCTCCAGGGTGCGCTCGATCACCGCGGCGATCCCGGTGAAGGGGATCTCGCCGGCCAGGAAGGCGGCGACCGCGACCTCGTCGGCGGCGTTCAGGACGGTCGGCGCGGTGCCGCCCGCGACGCCCGCCTCGAGGGCCAGGCGCAGGCAGGCGAAGGTGTCCGGGTCGGGCCGCTCGAAGGTCAGCGCGCCGACCGCGGCGAGGTCGAGCCGCGGCAGGTCGACCGGCGCCCGTTCCGGGAAGTGCAGGGCGTAGGAGATCGGCACCCGCATGTCCGGGTAGCCGAGGTGGGCGAGCGTCGAGCCGTCGACGAGGTCGATCAGCGCGTGGACCAGCGACTGCGGGTGGACCACCACCTCGATCCGCTCGAAGGGCACGCCGAAGAGGTGGTGCGCCTCGATCACCTCGAAGCCCTTGTTCATCA
This sequence comes from uncultured Actinomycetes bacterium, assembly GCA_963763265.1. Lineage (GTDB taxonomy): Bacteria > Actinomycetota > Thermoleophilia > Solirubrobacterales > 70-9 > VAYN01. The sequence continues at coordinate 179,981 of CAVXNN010000006.1, forward strand.
GCGTCGCCGAGTCGATCGTGATCCGGCCGCCCATCTTCCAGGTCGGGTGGGCGAGCGCCTCGGCGACGCTGACGTCGCTGAGGTCGGCGCGGCCGCGGAAGGGGCCGCCCGAGGCGGTGACGACGAGCCGCTCGACGGTCCCGGGCGCCTCGGCGCCGATCAGCTGGTGGAGCGCCGAGTGCTCGGAGTCGACCGGCAGGATGCGCGCCCCGGTCGCCTCGGCGAGCGCGATCACCAGCTCGCCGCCCAGCACCAGGCTCTCCTTGTTGGCCAGCGCCACGTCGATTCCGGCGCTCAGCGCCACCACGGTCGAGGCGAGCCCGGCGGCGCCGACGATGCCGTTGAGGACGAGGTCGGGTTCGACCGCGGCGATCAGCTCGCGCACGCCCTCCTCGCCGGTCAGGACACGGCCCCCCCAGGCCTCGCCGGCCCGCGCCGCGGCGTCGTGGTCGGCCAGCGCGATCGCCTCGACGCCGTGCTCGCGGGACTGCGCCACGGTCGTCTCCCAGCCGCGCCCCGCGGCCAGGCCGACGACCCGCAGCTCCGGCGAGGCGGCGATCACCTCGAGCGCCTGCGTCCCGATCGACCCCGTCGACCCGAGTATCAGCACGTTGCGCATCTGCTCAGAGGATAGGGAGGGCATCTTGCGGCCTAATAAAGCAGCGCGACCGCCAGGTAGTAGCCGACGACGACCGTGAACAGGACCGCGTCGAGGCGATCAAGGACCCCACCGTGGGGGCCGAACAGGGTGCCGGTGTCCTTGCGGCCGAGATCGCGCTTCAGCATCGACTCGAAGAGGTCGCCGACCGGGGCGATCGCGGCGACCGCGGCGCCGATGAGCAGGGCGTCCACCCCGGAGAGCCAGTTCTGGTAGAGGCCGGCGAACCAGAAGCCCATCGTGCCGATCACGAAGCCGCCGATCAGTCCCTCCACCGTCTTGTTCGGCGACAGCGAGGGGGCCACTTTGTGGCTGCCGAACATGCGGCCGGTCGCGTAGGCGGCGGTGTCGCTGACGAAGGTCCCGATCAGGACGTCGATCAGCAGGGCGGCGCCGTGATTGGGCAGGTCGCGGAGGAAGACCGCGTGGGCGAGCGGGACGCCGATCCAGACGATGCCGAGCAGCGTCACCCCCATCGAGACGGTGACGCCGTGGCGGTGACGGGAGTCGGCGCCGAAGGCGAAGAGCACCGGGAAGGAGGCGGCGAAGATCATCAGCACGCCGTAGGAGGTGCCGAAGTGGGCGACGACGACCAGCGCCGTGACCGCCGCGTAGGCGGGCAGCGCGAGCGGCCGCGCCGAGGAGGTCAGCTCGAGGTACTCGCGCAGGCAGAGGACGCCGATCGCGACCATCGCCGCGGCGAAGATCAGCCCGCCCGCGACGGTGATCGCGATCGCGAAGACGATCGCCGGCAGCGCCACGAGGATGCGGCGCGTCGTCTCGCCTCCGCCCCCGCCGCGCTTCGGCCGCGGCGGTGACTGCTCGCCGCCGCGCCGCTCCCGTCGGCGCCCGTCGCGCCGCTTCGGCGCGCGCCGTTTGCCGCTCCGCCGCCGGGGCGGCCGGGGCTCCGGCTCGGCCTCGGCCTCGGGCTCGGGGGGCAGCCCGGGCTCGAACGGGTCCTCCAAGAAGTCGCTCATCAGCGCCCTCCGAAACGCCGCTTGCGCTCGCCGAACTCGGCCAGGCAGCGCTCGAAGGCGGCGCGGTCGAACTCCGGCCACAGCTCCTCGGCGAACACCAGCTCCGAGTAGGCGCACTGCCAGAGCAGGTAGTTGGAGATCCGCTGCTCGCCGCTGGTTCTGATCAGGAGATCGGGGTCGTGCATGTCGGGCGCGTAGAGGTGCCTGCGGAACTCCTCCTCGGAGCCTCCCTGGAAGCTTCGCGCCGCGTCGACGATCTCCGCCCGGCCGCCGTAGTTGAAGGCGATGAAGAGCGACAGGCGCGAGTTGCCCGCGGTCGTCGCTTCCGCCCACTCCATCCGCTCGACCAGGCCGGGGTCCACCCCCTCGCGGCGCCCGATGAACCGCATCCGCACGCCCTCCTCGTCGAGCTCCGGCGTCTCGCCCAGGATCCGCTCGCCGAACATCGCCATCAGCCCGCTCACCTCCTCCGCCGAGCGCGACCAGTTCTCGGTCGAGAAGGAGAAGACGGTCAGCTCCTCGACCCCCAGGTCGACCGCGTCGCGCAGCCGTTCCTTGACCACGTCGGCGCCCGCCCGGTGGCCCTCGATCACCGGTCGGCCGCGCCGCTCCGCCCAGCGGCCGTTGCCGTCGGTGATGATCGCGACGTATCGGGCGGCGCTCATCGGCGGGCCGCCCTCAGACCTCGAGGATTTCGGCTTCCTTGCCCTTCAGGAGCGCGTCGATCTCGGCGATCGCCTCGTCGGTCTGCTTCTGCAGCGTGGTCTCGGCGCGACGCTCGTCGTCCTCGCCGACTTCGCCCTCGTTCTTCAGCTCGCGCAGGTCGCTCATCACGTCGCGCCGCACGTTGCGGACCGCGACCCGCCCGTCCTCGGCGACCCCGTTGACGACTTTGACCATCTCGCGCCGCCGCTCCTCGGTCATCTCCGGGATCGAGAGCCGGATCACGTTGCCGTCGTTGGACGGGGTGAGGCCCACGTCGGACTCCTGGATCGACTTCTCGATCGCCCCGATCGCGCTCTTGTCGAAGGGCGTCACGGTGAGCAGCCGGGCGTCGCTCGCGGCCACGTTGGCGAGCTGCTTGAGCGGCGTCTGGGCGCCGTAGTAGTCGACGTGGATGCGGTCGAGCAGATGCGGCGAGGCGCGGCCGGTGCGCACGGTCGCCAGCTCGCCACGGCTCGCCTCGACCGATTTGGCCATCCGCTCCTTGGCGTCTGCAAGCAGTTCGTCGGTGATTGCCACGGTCGCTCCCGCTCCTCTCTAGGCGGAGGTGCCGCTGGACACCAGCGTGCCGACCGTCTCGCCGCTGACGATCCTATCTATGTTGCGCTCGTCGGCCATGTTGAAGACGTAGATGGGCAGATCGTTGTCCATGCAGAGGCTGAGCGCCGTCGAGTCCATCACCCGCAGCCCCTGCTCGATCGCCTGCCGGTGGGTGATCCGCGGGATGAACGTGGCGGTCGGGTTGGTCGCCGGGTCGGAGTCGAAGACCCCTTCCACCCCGTTCTTGGCCATCAGGATCGCCTCCGCGTGGATCTCCAGGGCGCGCAGCGCGGCCGCCGTGTCGGTGGTGAAGAACGGGTTGCCGGTGCCCGCCGCGAAGATCACGATCCGCCCCTTCTCCAGGTGACGCATGGCGCGCCGGCGGATGTAGGGCTCGGCAACCTCCTTGACGTCGATCGCCGACATCACCCGGGTGTGCTGGCCCATCCGCTCCAGCGCGTCCTGCAGGGTCAGCGCGTTGAGCACGGTCGCCAGCATCCCCATGTAGTCGCCGGTGGCGCGGTCCATGCCGGCCGAGGCGCCGTCGAGGCCACGGTAGATGTTCCCGGCCCCGACGACGATCGCCACCTCGACGCCGCGCTCGCGCACGGCGGCCACCTGGCCGGCGATCCGGTCGACCTCGCCGGCGTCGGTGCCGTAGTCGAGGTGGCCCATCAGGGCCTCTCCCGAGAGCTTCAGGAGGATGCGACCGAATTTCTCGTCAGACATGTTGAGACATAAATTTCGGCTCCGCTCCGCTCGCGGGAATCAGGATGTGACGCTCGCTCCGCTCCGCCTCAGGCGTCTCCGACGCGGAAATAGGAGAAGCGGGCGATGCGGACGTTCTCGCCGGTCTTCGCCGCCAGCTCCTGGCGCAGCTCCTCGATCGTCTTCGAGTCGTGCTTCTCGGCGTTGACGTGCTGCTGGTCGAGCAGCGCCACCTCCGAGGCCCATTTGCTCAGCTGACCCTCGACGATCTTCTCGACGATGTTGTCCGGTTTGCCTTCTTCGCGCGCCTTCTCTTCGAAGACCCGCTTTTCGGCCTCGCGCGCCTCCGGGTCGATTTCCTCGGTCGTGAACGTACTGCGGCGCGGTCGCCGCGACGTGCAGGGCGACCTGGTAGGCGAAGACCTGGAAGTCCTCGTTGCGGGCGACGAAGTCGGTCTCGCACTGCACCTCGACCATCGCCCCGACCTTGTTGTTGGCGTGGATGTAGGAGGCGACGACACCCTCTTCGGTGCCGCGGCCTTCGCGCTTGGCGGCGGAGGCCTGGCCCTTCACCCGCAACAGCTCGATCGCCCGGTCGACGTCCCCGTCGGCTTCGGCGAGCGCCGCTTTGCAGTCCATCATCGCGGCCCCGGTACGGTCCCGGAGCGCCTTCACATCGGCGGCGGAGATCGTCGCCATCATGAATCCCCTTTCTCGTTCTCAGTTTTCTCGCCGGCCGGAGCGTCCTGACCCTGCTCTGCTTTCTCGCCGGCAGCCGGGCCTTTCGGTGCGGCGGGCGAGGTGGATGCCTCGGCGGCGGGCGTCGCCTGGCCTCCTCCGGCGGGTGACGCGGGTGGGGCCGCCTCGCCCGCAGCCTGCGAGGACGAGGTGGACTCACCCGCGGCAGGACCCGCCGGCCGGGGAGCTTTGGCGGCTGCCGCCTTGGCCTGCGCCTGTCTTTCCGCCTCAGCTTTCGCCGCCGCCTGCTTGGCCGCTTCTTCCTCGGCTTCCTTGGCCTGCTGCGCGGCGACCCGCGCCTTCTCCTCTTCCTCGCGCTTGCGGCGCTCCTCCTCCTCGCGTTTGCGCCGCTCCATCTCCTCGGCGATCCGCTTTTCCTCCTGCACCCGCCAGGCCGAGGAGCCCTCCTCGACCGCGCCGCCGATCGTCCCGATGACCAGCTGGCAGGAGCGGATCGCGTCGTCGTTGCCGGGGATCACGTAGTCGACCGGGGTCGGGTCGCAATTGGTGTCGACCAGGCCGATGATCGGGATCCGCAGGCGGGCCGCCTCGTGGACGGCGATCTCCTCGGTTTTCAGGTCGGTGACGAAGACCGCGTCGGGCAGCCGGTCCATGTCGCGGACGCCGCCCAGGTTGAACTCGAGCTTCGCGAGTTCGGACTCCATCCCCATCCGCTCCTTGGTCGGCAGGAGGTCGAGTTTGCCCTCCTCCTTCCACTCGTTGAGCTGGTGGAGGCGAGCGATCCGGCCCGACATCGTGTTGAAGTTGGTCAGCAGGCCGCCCAGCCAGCGCTTGTTGACGTAGGGCATCTTGCACCGCTCGGCCCATTCCTGGACCGTGTCGCGGGCCTGCTTCTTGGTGCCGACGAAGAGGACGGTGCCGCCGCCGGAGGCGAGCTCGCCGGCGAAGCGGCGGGCGTTCTCCAGCAGCGCCTCGGTCTGCAGGAGGTCGATGATGTGGATCCCGTCGAGCTCGCCGAAGATGAATCGGCGCATGTTCGGGTTCCAGCGGCGCGTCTGGTGGCCGAAGTGGACTCCGGCCTCGAGCAGTTCTTTCAGGCCTGCCTCGGGCATTGCTTCTCCTTGTTCGGTTGCGCGAAATCCCGCCCCGCTCGCCGGGACCCGGGCCGCGAGGCCCGGGCAGGATCCGGTCCGCCCTGGACGGGGGTCGAGGTGACTGGACGTACCCAGCCGATTGTAGAGCGATCCGGGCCGCGGCGGGCCGGGCCCGTCCCCGGCCAGCGGGCCGCGCGTCCCCGGGGGCCGCGGCGCCGGGGGCGGCCTACTCGGCCCGCGCCGCCTCGAGCGCCGCCGCCAGGTCGGCGGGCAGCGGCGAGCGGAAGTCGAGCGACGCGCCCGTCCGCGGATGGCGGAAGGCGAGCCGATGGGCGTGCAGGAACTGGCGCCGCAGGCCGTAGCGCGCCGCGCCGCCGTAGGTCGCGTCGCCGGTCAGCGGGTGGCCGATCGCCGCGAAGTGGGCGCGGATCTGGTGCGTGCGACCGGTCTCCAGGCGCGCCTCGACGTAGCTCTCGCGGGGCAGCAGCTCGAGCACCTCGAAGTGGGTGCGCGCCTCCCGCGAGGCGGCGCCCGCGACCGCCATCCGGGTGCGCCGTCTGCTCGCCCGGCCGATCGGCGCGTCGATCGTCCCCGTCCGCGAGGCCAGCCGCCCGCCGGCCAGCGCCAGGTAGCGCCGCTCGACGGCACGCTCCCGCACCGCCTCCTGCAGGTCCGCCAGCGCCTCCGGGCTGCGGGCGACGACCAGCAGGCCGCTGGTGCCCTTGTCGAGGCGGTGGACGATCCCCGGCCGCTCCGGGTCGCCGCCGCCGAGCAGGTCCCCCAGCTCCGACACCAGGGTCGGTCCGCTGTGCGAGGGCGCCGGGTGGACGACGAGGCCGGCCGGCTTGTCGACCACGGCGAGGTCCTCGTCGAGGTGGACGATGCGTAGCCCGGCGTCGCCCGGGCCGCCTCCGGAGGGCGCCTCAGGCGCCACGCTCGGCGCGCTCCGCTTCGCGGATGTAGACGATCAGCAGGATCACCACGCCGCAGGTGATCGCGCAGTCGGCGAGGTTGAAGGGCGGCCAGTGCGGCAGCTTGATGAAGTCGGTGACGTGGCCGTGGCGCAGCCGGTCGACCAGGTTGCCGAGCGCGCCGCCCGCCAACAGGCCGGTCGCCACCCACATCCCCGGCCGCGCCGGGTCGCGGGAGAACAGCCAGACGACGACGCCGAGCGCGACCAGGGTGACGAACACGAGGCCGATCCCGCCGCCGCCCGCCAGGCCGAACGCCACCCCGTTGTTGTGGGACAGGGTGAGCTTCAGCGGCCCCAGGACCTCGATCTGTTCGCCGAGCACGATGTGGCGCTCGACGATGTCCTTGACTACCTGGTCGGCGACCAGGACGACGGCGGCGAGCGCGGCCGCGAGCCCCCAGGCCCGCGCGGTGCGGCGGCGGGTCACGAAAGGGCGCCGACGACGATCCCCTCGGCGATCCCGAGGACGATCAGCGCGAGGATCGGGCTGAGGTCGAAGGCGAAGCCGCCCGCACCGCCGATCGGGCGCATCATCCGGCGGAAGATGTTCAGGTAGGGGTCGGTCGTTTCGGTGACGAAGTCGAGCACGATCCGCAGCCACGGCGAGTACGGCATCCGCGGCACGAACGAGATCAAGATGTTCAGCAGGATCAGGATCGTGTAGACGACGAAGAGCGCGCTCACGTAGGTGGCGATGTCGTTCTTGCCGATCGCCAGCGGCAGGAGGGCGAGGGGGCTCATGCGCGCATCCTTCGCAGCGAGGCCTCGACGGCGCCGACGAAGGCGGCGCGGGCGCCCTGCCGATCGAGCTCCGCGAGGCCGGCCTCGGTGCTGCCGCCCGGGGAGGCGACGGCGCGGCGGACGTCGGCGGGGTGACGGCGGCGCAGCAGCTCGGCGGTCCCGGCGGTCGTCTCGACGATCAGCTCGCGGGCCAGCTCGGGGTCGAGGCCGTCCTCGGCGCCCGCGTCGCCGATCGCCTCCACGGCGAGCGCCAGGTAGGCGGGCGCGCAGCCCATCACCGCCGTAGCGGCGTCGAAGTCGCGCTCCTCGATCTCGACCACGTGGGCGATCCGCTCGAGCGCCGCCCGGACCTCGGGCAGGGCGTCGCCGGCGACGCAGATGACGCCCTGGCGCACCTCGACGCCGACGTTCGGCATCGAGCGCAGGATCCGCGCCTCCGGGAGGGCCTCGCGCAGGCGGGCCAACGGCGTCGCCGCGAGCACCGAGACGACCTCGCGCGCGGCGGCGATCGAGGGGGCCACCGCGTCGAGCGCGGCGGGCTTGACGGCGAGGACGACCGCGTCGGCGCGCGCCGCGACCTCCTGGTTGGAGACCGCCTCGCCGCCGATCTCCTGGGCCAGGGCCGCCGCCCGCCCCGAGCCGGAATCGGAGAAGAGCATGCCGTCGACCTCGCCGCGAAGCCCGCGGGCGATCGCCGCCGCCATGTTGCCCGATCCGACGAAGCCGATGATCACCCTGCGGAGGTTACTTCCGGCGGGCGCGCGGAAGTCGCGCCGGCCCGAGCCGCTACCCGGCCTTGGATTTCGCCGCGGCTTCGCCCTTCCCCTTCGCCCCGGACCCTCCGTCGCCGTCGCCGCCCTTATTCGCCGCGGACCCGCCCGTGGGGGACCAATCGTCGAGTCCCTTGAGGGGGCGCTCGCGCAACAGCAGCACCGCCGGGGAGATCGCGAAGAGCGCCAGCAGGAAGATCAGCAGCGCCCCTTCGCCGGCGTCGACCTTTTCGCCGTGGACGAGGAAGACGAGAACGTAGGCGACCCCCAGGGCGCTGAAGATCGACGCCCATTTCAGGAACGAGAGGCCCGAATCGGCCAGCCCGCGCCATTTCTGCATCTGGGCGACCGTCTCGCCGATCGCACGGGCGGAGTTGGCGGTCACCTCCACCCGCGCCGCCGCCAGCTCGGCCTCCGCCTTCTTGCGGGCCACCGTGTGCACGTCGATGCCGGCGCGGGTCTCGAGCATCGTCTTGGCGAGGTCCTCACGATCGTCCTGCGGCGCCCGCTCCAGGAGGATCATCTCGGCGGCCTCCGCCCAGGCCGACTTCGCCAGCAGATCGCTCCGCGCCCTCGCCGCGTCCTTGATCAGGTCTGCCGCGAGCCTCTGCTTGTCCTCGCCGACGGAGTCCCAGAGCGTCGCCGGATCGACCGGCGAGCCGAGCGCGGCCGTCAGCGCGGCTGCCGGGAAAGGCATCGCGGCGACCGCCGACGGCCGGGGCGGCTCCGTCTTCGGCGGCAGGCACGCCCACCGGCGCCTTGTCGCCGCCACCCGAGCCGGTCGCCGCCGCTTCCGCCGCCGCCTTGATGACCTCCTCGGCACTACCCGTCGCGACGAGCTCCGTGACGCGCGGGTCGACCGGCGCCGGCTCCTCCGCGCCCAACTCGTCGAAGGCATCTCTCTCGAACACGTCGAGCGGCACCCGACCTATGTAACGACCCCGAGCCACCTGAACCTCCCCGTTCGGCAATCTGGACCGCGCAATCTAGGCCGGCGCGCAGCAAAAACAAAGCAGTTTGAGGAAGCCGCTCAGGCGACCGGCGGCGGCGAGCCCTCGGCGCTTGCCGCGAGCGCCGGGTCCCAGCCGCAGGTCGCGCAGGCGTGGCCGAAGGCGGCGCGGGCGAAGCCGAGCGCGAGCGCGAACGGGTCGGGCGCGGCGACCACGTCCTCCCACTCGAGGAGGTACTCGCCCAGCTCGCCGTCCCAGCGGGCGCCGGGGACGCCGAGGTCGGCGCCGGCGAAGCCGTCCCGGGCAGGGTGCGCGTAGGCGTAGAAGGCCGCGCCGCCGTGCTTGGCGTCGCCCGGCCACCAGCCCACGGAGACCTCCTGGGCGTCCATCGCGTTGCGCATGATGAAGTCGTCCGAGGGCGGTGCCGCCGGGTCACCGGAGAAGAGGCTGACCGCGAGGTCGAAGGACCCCCACCAGGCGTTGACCGGCGTGCCGCGGCCGCGGAACGGCGCGCGGAAGGCGGCGAGCACCTGGGCGGCGCGCGTCGCGGCACCGAAGTACTCGGTGACCGCCTGCTCGTCGTAGGTCGCGTGCTCGGCGTCGCGGTCGAGCGGCACGGTCCAGGCGACCTCCTGCGGCGTCGGGTCGATCGTCGCCTCCCCCGCCACCTCGGCCACCCTCGCCAGCACGTCGCGGGTCACCTCGCCGACCGCCCGGTTGGGGATCAGCGGCACGGCGCTGCGCTCGCCCTCGCTGGTTTCGATCAGCGCCTCGTCGCGGTGCAGGTCGAGCGCCACGACGAACGAGCCGCCGCCGTCGGGGGCGGGCAGCGGACGAGTCTCCCAGCCCCGCGCGGTGAGCCGCAGGGCGGCGTGCTGCAGCTGCGGCTCCGGCGGCGCCAGCGCGGCGGCCAGCTTGCCGAGCACCTGCGTGTGCGCGTGCAGCGTGTCGCAGGTCGCGCTCCACTCCGGGTAGGAGATGGAGGGCCAGACGCTCATCCGCCCACCCTACCTTCACGCTTGTCATCCATACGAAGACAGGCGTCGACGGCTCAGGACTGGTTGAAGAAGCCCTTGTCGATCAGCCGCGCTTTTTCCTCCGCCGACACCTCGACGTTGCGCGGCGTCAGCAGGAACATTTTCTCGGCGATCCGCTGCATGCCGCCGTCGAGCGCGTAGGTGAGCCCCGAGCAGAAGTCGATCAGCCGTTTGGAGAGCTCGTGGTCGGCGGTCTGCAGGTTGAGGATCACCGGCACCGACCGTTTGAACTGGTCGGCGACCTGCTGGGCGTCGTTGAAGTTGCGCGGGATGACCAGGTGGACCTGGATGTCGCCGCCGTTGTCGACCGGGCGCAGGGTGCGCGTGCGGCCGGCCGAGATCGGCTCGTCGTCGGCGAAGATGTCGTCGATCTCGTCGCGGCGCGGGCGGCGCGAGGTCGGCAGCCGGCGGACCGAGGCCGGTTCGCGGTCGCGCTCGCGGTCCCGGCGCGATTCGAAGGCTTCCTCGCTGCCGGTCTCCGGCTCGTAGTCTTCCTCGTATTCCGGACCGTAGTCGTGGTCCTCGGCGAGGCCGAAGTAGACAAGTGCTCTATGCCAGGTATCCCTCAGGGCCATGGAGGCTGTTTCGGCTTCCGCGAGCCGACTCCTTTAGCGAATTTAGACGACTCAGATTAGCGCCGAATCACACAAATAGCGCCGAACCGAGCCGGACGATAGTCGCTCCCTCCTGCAGCGCGACCCGCCAGTCCTGCGAGGTTCCCATCGAGAGCCGCTCGAGGCCGTTGGCGGCGGCCAGCTCGGCGAGGCGGGCGAAGTGCGGGCGCGATGCCTCGGGGTCCTCGGCGAACGGCGGCATCGTCATCAGGCCGGACACCCGGACCGGGCAGCGGGCGATGAAATCGGCGAGCGCGGCGGGCGCCACGCCCCCCTTGCCCTCCTCCTCGGCGACGTTCACCTCGACCAGGACCTCGGTCCGCGGCGTGCCGTGCCGGCCCAGCTGCTCGAGCGCCGAGTCGGTCGCGACCGAGTGGATCAGTCGCACCAGCGGCAGGATCTGCTTCACCTTGCGGCTCTGCAGGTTGCCGATGAAGTCCCAGGTGAACTCCTCGCCGTAGCGCTCGTGCTTGGCGGCGAGGTCCTGCCGGCGGTTCTCGCCGACCAGCTCCACCCCGGCCTCCGCCAGCGCCCCCATCTCCTCCAGCGGGACGTACTTGCAGGCGACGAGGATCTCGGCGCGGCCCGCGGCCTCGGCCCGGACCTCCTCGAGGCGCGCGCGGACCAGGGCCGGGTCGATGTCGTGGAAGAGGGTGCGCGGCACGTTCTCAAACCCGATTCGCGCTCGGCCCGCGCGCGCCTTCCCGGTCGGCGGCGTCGACCCAGGCGAGGTTGCCCATGCGCCCGGTCGCGCCGCGGTCGCGGCGGTGGGAGAAGAAGAGCCCGGGCTCGCAGGAGGTGCAGAGGCCGGCCGCCTCCACCCGCTCGACGCCGGCCCGGGAGAGCAGCCGGCGGGCGACCTCGGTGAGGTCGAGCATGCGGCCGTCGGCGATCCCCTCGCCGAGGTCGGCGAACGGCTCGAGGACCTCGGGGCCGACCTCGTAGCAGCAGGGCCCGATCCCGGGGCCGACCGCGGCGGCGGTCGCTTCGACCGCGAGCGCGCCGTGGGCGAGGATGCCCGCGGCCAGCCCGCGCCACCCGCAGTGGAGGATCGCCACCCCGCCGCGCCCCGCGAGCGCCACCGGCAGGCAGTCGGCGGTGAGGACGACGGGCGCCAGGCCGGGGCGGCGGACGACGTGGCCGTCGACCTCCTCGAGCGCCGTGCCGGGCGCCGCGAACGGGCTCGGCACCTGCGGGCCGCCGTGGACGGCGATGTCGGCTTTGTGGACCTGCAGCCCGATCGGGACCTCGTGCGGGTCGAACCCGACCGCACCGGCGAGCCGGGTGCGGTTCTCGATCACCGCCGCGTCGGCGTCATCGGTGAGCACGCCGACGTTCAAGGTGTCGTTGGGAGGCTCGCTGACCCCGCCGACCCGCGAGCCGAAGGCGGCCCGGCCGGTGCCTTCCCCGGCGGGCCCGAGCTCGGCGGCGAGCCACCGGACGCCGTCGGTGTCCATCCACTCCATGCCCAGAGCCAAGCAGATCACGGCCTCGCGGCGGCGTCGAGGGCAACCCGCAGCTCCGCGGCGCGGGTCGGGGCCTCGCCGTCGAGCTTGGCGCGCAGGGCGGCCTCGAGGGCCGCGCCGACCGCCGGGCCCGAGACGCCCGCGGCGGTCAGGTCGGCGCCGCCGATCTCCAGCCTCACCTCGCGCCACCGCAGCCAGTCGTCGAGCCAGGCGGCGCCGGCGGCGCGGGCGAGGACCAGCTCGATCGCGTCGCGCCCACGGGCCAGGGAGACGGCCTCCGACGGGGTCGCGGGCCGGGTCGCGGCCAGGGGCGGGGTCGCGGGGCGCCACGACTCGCCCGTGAGGAGACGCGCCAGGCCATGCGGGGCCAGAAGGGCCGCGGCGAGGATCGCCTCGGCGCGGTCCACGGTCCCGGCCCAGGGCGGCGAGGCGAGTAGCCCGTCCACCCTCCCGGCCAGCTCCAGGCCCCCGGGGCGGACCTGCACCAGGCCCCAGTCCGCCAGCAGCTCCAGCCCCGCCACCGCGGTCGCCTCGCCGGCCAGCTTGCGCAGCTCGCCGGCGCGGCGCTCCGGCGTCACCGTCGCCAGGTCGGCGGCGCGCAGCAGCCCCTCGGTGCGCTCCTCGAGGCGGAACCCGAAGCGGGTCGCGTAGCGTGCCGCGCGGATCGCCCGGGTCGGGTCGTCGACGAAGGAGCGGTCGTGGAGCACCCGCAGCAGGCCCGCCTCCAGGTCGGCGCGGCCGTCGTAGGGATCGATCAGCTCCTGCGGCTGGGCCGCCGCCACGGCCATCGCGTTGATGGTGAAGTCGCGGCGCGCCAGATCGGTGCGGATCGGGGCTCCCGGCTCGACCGTCGGCAGCGCGCCGGGCCGCGCGTAGGCCTCGCGGCGCGCCGCGGCGACGTCGACCTCCTCGTCGCCCAGCTCGATCTTCAGCGTGCCGAAGCGCGAGTGCGCGGCAAGCGGCTCCGCCCCGAGCGCCGCCGCCAGCGCCGCCGGGTCGCCCTCGACCACTAGGTCGAGGTCGGCGCGGCCCCGTCCCAGCAGCAGGTCGCGGACCGCGCCGCCGACCAGGTAGACGGGGTCGGGGGCGACCTCGGCGATCCGCGGGAGCCGCGGGTAGGCGGCGGTCAGCGCCGCCGCCAGCTCCTTACCGCTCCTCATCGCTCGACTCCTCGCTTCGTCACACCCCTACGATGATCGGCGAGGCGGATGGCGAGCGACTGGCGAGACGAGGAAGGGCTGCCGGAGAAGCGCCCCGACCAGCGCGCCCGCCGCCGGGCGGCCCGCCGCGCCCAGGTCATGCGCAGGCGGATCGTCGCCCTGGGCTCGCTGGTGGTGGTGGTCGTCGCGGTGATCATCGTGATCAACAGCGCCGGCGGCACCGAAGGGGAAGCGAGCTCCGCCCAGCTGACCGCCAAGACGGGGAAGGCGAAGGCGGCAGCCGGCCAGGGCAGGGCGAAGGCGAAGCGGGGCTCGGGCGAACCCTCGGCGGCAGGCGGCAAGGTCCGCAACGCGACGCCGCAGGCGGACTGGAAGCCGCACACCGGCCCGGTGCCGATCCTCGAGTACCACGTCCTCGGCCACCCGCCGGAAGGCGCTCCCTACCCCGAGCTCTACGTCGGCCGCACCGACTTCGTCAAGCAGATGGACTGGCTCGACGAACAGGGCTACCAGGCGGTGACGCTCGAACAGGTGCAGGAAGCCTGGTACCACGGCGGCAAGCTGCCGCCGAAGCCGATCGTCATCTCCTTCGACGATGGCTACCGCCCCCAGTTCACCTTCGCCCTGCCGACCCTGCGCGAACACGGCTGGCCGGGCCTCCTCAACCTCAAGGCCGAAGGCTCCGAACTGTACGAATCGAACGTCAAGGCGATGATCGCGGCGGGCTGGGAGCTGGCCGCGCACACCATCAACCACCTCGACCTGACCGAACTGGGGCAGGCGGAACTGGAAGAAGAAGTGGCCGGATCGCGCAAGATCCTGCAGCGCGAGTTCAAGGTCCCGGTCGACAACTTCTGCTATCCGGCCGGCCGGTTCGACGAAACCGTGATCGAAGCGGTGAAGCGGGCCGGCTACAGCGGGGCGACGAGCGAGATCCCCGGCTTCGCCGCAAGGGATAAGCCCTACGAACTCGCCCGCCTCGAGATCCTGCGCAGCACCCACGTCGCCGGCCTCGCCGCCGACCTGCGCAGCGGCCGCGGACAGACCACCGAAGGCGGCGGCTGAACCGCGCCGCTCAGCGGCGGACCTTGATGCCGTCGGCAGCGAGGCGCTCCTTGGCCTCGGCCACGGTGTGCCGGTCGTAGTGGAAGATCGAGGCGCAGAGGACGGCGTCGGCGCCGCCCTCGGCGATCGCGTCGGAGAGGTGGGACAGCTCGCCGGCGCCGCCGGAGGCGATCACCGGCACCGGCACCGCGTCGGCGACCGCCCGGGTCAGCTCGAGGTCGTAGCCGTCGTTGGTGCCGTCGCGGTCCATGCTGGTGAGCAGGACCTCCCCCGCCCCGCGCGCGACTGCCTCGCGCGCCCAGGAGACGGCATCGCGGTCCGGCACCCGCTCGCGACCGCCCTTCACGTAGACGCCCCAGGTGCCGCCGAACCAGCCGGCGGGCGCCGCGCAGGTGGGCGAGGCGGTGACCGGCTCTTCGGCATCGCGCTTGGCGTCGATCGCGATCACCACGCACTGGGCGCCGAAGTGGTCGGCGAGCTCGGTGAGGAGCTCCGGCCGGGCCAGGGCCGCGGAGTTGACCGACACCTTGTCGGCGCCCGCGTCGAGCACCGCCTGGGCGTCGGGGACCGAGCGGACCCCGCCGCCGATCGTGAACGGGATGAAGACGTTGTCGGCGGTCCGTCGGGCCAGCTCGACGATCGTCTCGCGCCGCTCGTGGGAGGCGGTGATGTCGAGGAAGACGAGCTCGTCGGCGCCCGCGGCGTCGTAGCGTTCGGCCAGCTCGACCGGGTCGCCGGCGTCGCGCAGGCCGACGAAGTTGGTGCCCTTGACGACGCGCCCGGCGTCGACGTCGAGACAGGGGATGACGCGCTTCAGTGCCACCCACCCAGGCTAGCCACCCCCCGTCGCGTTCGCACTTTGCCGCCTTGGATACGGCAAAGTCGAACGCGCCCCCGAGGCCGCTCAGGAGAGCGCGGCGACGGCCTCCTCGACGCCGAAGCGGCGCTCGTACAACGCCCGGCCGACGATCACGCCTTCGACGTTGGGCGCCGCCTCGGCGCGCAGCCGCCCGAGGTCGGCGAGCTCTCCGACCCCGCCCGAGTAGATGACCGAGGCCGAGGTCGCCGCCGCGACCGCGGCGAGCTGCGCGAAGCCGGGGCCGGCCAGGGTCCCGTCCACCTCGATCGGGGTGAAGAGGAAGCGCCGCACGCCGCGCGCGGTGAGGTCGGCGACCGCGTCGGCCGCGTCGACGTCGGAGGTCTCGGTCCAGCCCGACAGCGAGACCTTGCCGTCGCGCGCGTCGACCGAGACGACCACCCGCTCGCCGTGCGCCTTCAGCATCGCGGCGAGGAACTCCGGGTCGCGCATCGCCGCCGTCCCGATGATCACGTGTTCGGCCCCCGCCCGCAGCACGTTGGCCACGCAGCCCGCGTCGCGCAGCCCGCCGCCGACCTGGATCGGGAACGGCACCGCGTCGGCGATCCTCCGGATGACCCGCAGGTTCACCGGTTCGCCCGCCTTCGCCCCGTCGAGATCGACGACGTGGAGCACGTGGACGCCCGCCTCGGCGAAGCGCAGCGCCGCGTCGACCGGGTCGGCGTCGTAGACGGTCTCGCGGTCGTAGTCGCCCTCGACCAGCCGCACCGCGTGACCGTCGCGGATATCGATGGCCGGGTAGAGGATCACGCCGTCGTGGGTGCCTTCGCGCAGATCCCGGCGAAGTTGGCGAGCAGCCGCAGCCCGGCGGCGCTCGACTTCTCGGGGTGGAACTGGGCGCCGAACACGTTGCCGCGCTCCGCCGCGCAGACGAACCGCGTGCCGAACTCCGCCGTCCCCAGCACAACGTCCTCGCCGCCCCCCGCACCGCCGACGCTCGTCACCTCATGGGCAACAAGCGTCGAGGGGGCGAAGGAGTGGACGAAGTAGAAGGGGGTTCCGGAGGGGATGCCGGCGGCGAGGCGGGACTCGCGCTCCCAGCGCACGGGCTCCCAGCCGATGTGCGGGACCTTCAGGCCAGGCGCGTCGAGCGCCACGATCTGCCCTGGCAGCAGGCCGAGGCCGGCGGCGCCGCCCAGCTCCTCGCTGCGCTCGAAGAGCAGCTGCAGGCCAAGGCAGATCCCGAGGATCGGCGTCCCGGCCGCGGCCCGCTCGGCGACCAGCTCATCGAGCCCGGTCGCCCGGATCCGCTCCATCGCCCGCGGGAAGGCGCCGACGCCCGGCAGGATCAGCCCGTCGGCCGCCCGCACCTGCTCCGGCGCGGCGCCGATCGAGGCCCGCGCCCCGACGTGCTCGAGCGCCTTCTCGACCGAGCGCAGATTCCCCATCCCGTAGTCGAGGACCAGGACACTCGGAGCGCCGCCGCCCCCGGACGCGGAAGCGCGATCGCGAGGCTTCCGGTGATCATGAGCGCGATCGGGCGAGAGCAGAGGAGGCGGCGCTTCATTCACTGAGCGTCCCCTTCGTCGAGGGGACGCCGGACTCCTCGGGGTCGATCGAGACGGCGACGCGGAGCGCCCGGGCGAAGGCCTTGAAGGAGCCCTCCACCATGTGGTGGGCGTTGGCCCCGTAGCGGACCGACACGTGCAGGGTCAGCTTCGCGGCGTTGGCGACGGCGCGGAAGAACTCCTCGGTCAGCTCGGTGTCGAAGCCGGCGATCGAGGTCACCGGCAGATCGCCGTGGAAGACGCAGAGGGGGCGGCCGGAGATGTCGATCGCGCACTCGGCGAGCGCCTCGTCCATCGGCACCAGCGCCGCGCCGTAGCGGCGGATCCCGGCGCGGTCGCCGAGCGCCTCGTCGAGCGCCTGGCCGAAGACGATGCCGACGTCCTCGACCGTGTGGTGGGCGCCGGTCTCGAGGTCGCCGGTCGCCTCGACGCGCAGCCCCAGCCGCCCGTGGCGGGCGAGCAGGTCGAGCATGTGGTCGAGGAAGCCGACCCCGGTCGCCGCGCTCGACTCTCCCCCGTCGAGATCGAGCGAGAGCCGCACGTCGGTCTCCCCCGTCTTGCGCTCCTTGCTTGCGGTGCGTGCGCTCATCGTGAATCCTCGCGCTTCGCTCGCGGCGCGGAGCACCAGATTTCGACGCTTGCTCGCTCCGCGCTCATCGTGAATCCTCGCGCTTCGCTCGCGGCGCGGAGCACCAGATTTCGACGCTTGCTCGCTCCGCGCTCATCGTCGGATCATGGCCGATTCGGCGTGGACGGGGAAGCCCTCGGCGCGGGCGATCCGGTCGACGCTCGGGGCGAGCGCCGCGGCGGCGGCCTGGTCGATCGCGACCGTGGCGATGCGGCGGCGGAAGGCGGCCGGTCCGAGCGGGCCCGTGAAGCGCCCGGCGCCGCCGGTCGGCAGCACGTGGTTGGACCCGGCGGCGTAGTCGCCGAAGGCGGTCGCGCCCCAGCGACCCGCGAAGACACAGCCCGCGGCGGTGATCCGCTCGGCGAGCAGCGCCGCGTCCTCCTCGAAGATCTCCAGGTGCTCGGGCGCGAAGGCGTTGCAGAGCTCGGCGGCGTCGCTCGAATCGGGCACGTGGACGAGGGCCAGCGGAGCCTCGCCGGAGACGCCGGGGCGCTCCGCCGCGAGCCGCTCGGTCGCCGCGGCGACCGCGTCGAGGACGTGCAGCTCGACCGCCGCCACCAGCAGCGCGCCGTCGCCGTGCTCGGCCTGCGCGCAGAGGTCGAGCGCCACCCAGTCGGGCTCGGTGTCGTGGCCGGCGATCACCATCAGCTCCGAGGGGCCCGCGAGGCTGTCGATCCCGACCGTCCCGAACACCGCCCGCTTCGCCTCCTGGACCCAGGCGTTGCCGGGGCCGGCGATGACGTCGACCGGCTCGATCGTCTCGGTCCCGTAGGCGAGGGCGAAGATCGCCTGGGCGCCGCCCGCCGCGTAGATCTCCTCGATCCCGCAGAGCGCCGCGGCGGCCAGCGTCACCGGGTGCACGTGGCCGTCGGGGCCGGGCGGCGAGGCGAGAGCGATCCGCCCGACCCCGGCGACCCGCGCGGGGAGCGCGGTCATCAGCACGCTCGACGGGTAGGCGGCGCGACCGCCGGGCGCGTAGAGGCCCGCCGCGCCGACCGCCACTTCGCGCAGCCGCACGGCGTGGCCCTGCGGCAGGGTCACCGTGCGCTCCTCGTGCAGCTGGGCCTCGGCGACCGCGCGGATGTTGGCGGCGGCGACCTCGAGCGCCTCGCGTAGCGCGGCGTCGGTCCCGGTCAGCGCCGCGGCGGCCTCGGCGGGGTCGACCCGGACCCGCTCGATCGCCCCGTCGGGCGCGTCATAGCGGCGGGTCAGCGCCAGCAGCGCGGCGTCGCCGCCCTCGCGGATCAGCCCGCCGATCGAGTCGACCTCGACCGGAGCGGCCGCCTCGGCGCTCCAGGCGCGCACCGCGCTCGCGGTCGCCGTCGCGCCCTCCCACTCGAAGCGCCTGACCTTCACCGCCCGCCCCACATCACTCGCCCGCCCCCCGGCTCGCGACCCGCAGGCGGGCGGTCAGGTCATCCACTTCGCCCGCCCGCAACTTGTGGGCGACGCGGTTGGCGACGAAGCGGGCGGTGCACTCGACGATCTCCTCGCGCACCTCGAGGTCGTTCTCGGCCAGCGTGCGGCCGGTGGCGACGAGGTCGACGATGCCGTCGCCGAGCCCGATCAGCGGCGCCAGCTCGACCGACCCCTTGACCTCGATCAGTTCGATCTGGCGGCCGGTGTCCTCGAAGTAGCGCTCGGCGATCCGCGGGTACTTGGTGGCGATCCGCATCATCCCCAGGCGGCGCTGCGATTCCCCCAGCCGCGCGTCGCCGCGCCGTCCGGCCAGCACCATCCGGCACCTGCCGTAGCCGAGGTCGAGCAGCTCGTAGACGACCCGGTCCGCTTGCTCGAGCAGCACGTCCTTGCCGGTGATGCCGACGTCGGCGGCGCCCGCCTCGACGTAGGTCGGGACGTCGGAGGGCCGCATCGTGACCAGCGTCATCTCGTCGGTCTCGAAGATCAGCGAGCGCGAGTCGCCGCGCAGCGGCGCGGTGTCGACCCCCGCCGCGTCGAGCAGGTCGAGCGTTTCGCCGAACAGCGCGCCGCGCGGCACCGCCAGCGTGAGCGGGCCGTCGGAGCGGCTCGGACCGCCGAAGCCGGCGAACCCGGACATCAGCGCGCCGCCCCCTCGCGCCGGCGCGACTCCTCCTCCATCTGGGCGACGTGGACGCGCTCCAGGTACAGGGAGAAGCCTGCCGCGGGCAGGTCGAGGCCGAACTTGGCGAGGAAGCCGTCGTAGCGGCCGCCGCCGCCCAGCACGTGGCCGACGGCCGGGTCGTAGACCTCGAAGACCGCGCCGCTGTAGTAGCCGAGGTCGCGCAGCAGGCCGAGGTCGATCTGCACCCGGTCGGCGCTGCCCAGCTCGGACAGCTTCTCGTAGGTCTCCTGCAGCCGGGTCGTGGTGCGCTCGACCGCGTCCCCGCCGAGCTCGCGCGCCCGCTCCAGCACCTCGGCGCCGCCGCGCAGCTGGGAGAGCGCCACGCAGGTCTCGATCGCCGCGTCGCCGATCCCGGCCCCGTCGAGCTCGGCCTCCAGGCCGACCAGGTCGTGTGTCGCGAGCCGGCCGAGGACGGCGTCGCGCGCCTCCCCCTCCACCCCGAACTCGCTCAGCAGCCGGCGGTAGAGGTCGGCGTCGCCGAGCCCGATCACGGCACGGTCGAGCCCGGCGGCGTCGAGCGCCGCCTCGAGCACGTCGATCACCTCGGCGGTGCCGTCGGCGCCGGGGGCGCCGATCAGCTCGATCCCGGCCTGGACGAATTCCCGCATCTCGCCGCGCTGCGGCAGCACCGCACGGTAGGCGGAGGCGAGGTAGCAGAGGCGCAGCGGCAGCGGCGCCTCGGCGAAGCGGGTGGCGACCAGGCGGGCGATCGGCACGGTCATGTCGGAGCGCAGCGCCAGCAGGTCGCCGTTCTCGTCGAAGAAGCGGTAGGGCGAGGCCGAGGAGGGTCGCTCGCCGCGGGAGAGCACCTCGTCGTATTCGATCGCCGGCGTCGCCACCTCGCCGTAGCCCTCACCTTCGAAGACCTCGATCAGGCGACGGTTGAGACGGCGCAGCTCGCGCATCTCGTCGGGCAGCACGTCGCGGGTGCCGGGCGGGATCGGGTGGATCATGCGCCGGACCTTAGTGACAATCCGGCCGACGCCGTGAATGGATTGAAAACCCGTGCGCGGCGCCGCTCAGGCCGGAACCTCGACCGAGACCCGCTCGATCTGGGCGCCGAGGCCGCGCAGGCGCTCGTCGATCTGCTCGTAGCCGCGGTCGATCTGGCGGATGTTGCCGATCTCCGAGGTGCCCTCGGCGGCCAGGGCGGCGATGAGCATCGCCATCCCGGCGCGGATGTCGGGGCTCTCGACCCGCTCGCCGTGAAGCCGGCTCGGACCGCTGACGATCGCCCGGTGGGGGTCGCACAGCGTGATCCGAGCGCCCATCGCGACCAGCTTGTCGACGAAGAACAAGCGGTTCTCGAACATCTTCTCGAAGATCAGGACCTCGCCGTCGGCCTGGGTGGCGAGCGCCAGCGCGATCGAGGTCATGTCGGCGGGGAAGGCGGGCCAGGGCCCGTCCTCGATCTTCGGGATCGCGCCGCCGAGGTCCGGTTCGACCTCGAGCCGCTGCCCGGCAGGGACGATCACGTCCTCCCCCTGGACCTCCGAGGCGAGCCCGAGGCGGCGGAACTGGCGGCGCACGTTGCGCAGGTCGGAAGGACCGGCGTCGCGGATCCGAAGCTCGCCGCCGGTCGCCGCGGCCAGCGCCATGAAGCTGCCGACTTCGATGTGGTCCGGGCAGATCGTGAACTCGGCGCCGCCCAGCGAGCGCTGCCCGTTGACGACCATCACGTTGGACCCGATGCCCTCGACCTCGGCGCCCATCGCGGTGAGCAGCCGGGCGAGGTCCTGGACGTGGGGCTCGGAGGCGGCGTTGGAGATCTGCGTTCGCCCGGGCGTCAGCGCAGCCGCCATCAGGGCGTTCTCGGTGCCCATCACGGATGGCTCGTCCATGAAGATCTCGCACGCGCAGAGGCCGTTGGGGGCGCTCAGCTCGATCCAGCGGGCCCCATCGACGCGGGCGCCGAGGTCGGTGAAGGCGTCGAGGTGGGCGTCGAGCCGCCGCCTGCCGATGAAGTCGCCGCCCGGCGGCGGCATCTTGGCGACACCGAACCGTGCCAGCAGGGGCCCGGCCAGGAGGAAGGAGGCGCGGATCCGGCTGGAGAGCTCCTCGTCGACGACCGGCGCCTCGACCCCGGCGGCGCACAGTCGGACGCTGTTGTCGTCGACCCAGGCGACGTCGACCCCCAACTGCTCCAGCAGTGCGATCTGGGCCTCGGTGTCGCGGATCCGCGGCACCCGGTGCAGGAGCACGTCCTCCTCGGTGAGCAGGCAGGCGGCGAGGGCGGGCAGGGCGGCGTTCTTGTTGCCGGCGACGGTCATCTCCCCCGACAGCGGGAAGCCCCCTTGGATGACGAACTTCTCCATCGTCACGGAGGGTAGCGGCCTGCCGGGCGGGCGCCCGATGGAGATCCGTCACAACTTCTGGTCGCCGACCTGGACACAAATTGGGAGCGCCGGCCTGCAAAGTGACGGCCGTCACGCTACGATCCCTGAGCGAGACGCGAGGGAACGTGGCATTCGCCACAGCGAAGTTCCGGGAAAGAGCGTCTTGCATTGCGCTTCTGGGGGTTCGCGGCGCTGCCACAGTCGAGGCGGCGACCGCGACATGCCCGCGCCGCCAACAGGCGTTCGACCGCCACCGCCATTTTCCGCACTTTGCAGGGACTTATCGGCTGCGCTGCAAGCTTCCTTGCAGATGCGCGGCAGCGTCCGAGGACCCGCCTATCTTAGGAACACATGTTCGATTGCAAGCAAACGCTAACGGCACGGCTGACCGACGCCGTCGACCTGATGATCGACTTCGCCACGCTCGGCGAGTACGGGCTCGAGCCCGTTGGGAGAACTGCTCCGAGCTGCGAGACCCGCCACCGCCGCCCGGCCCCCACTCCTTGCTCGGGGCCGCGGCGGCGTGGCGGCGATCGTCTCTTCGACCGGGTGTCGCGGCACTACAGCTTCTAGGAAGGGCCCTTGGCGGAGGCCGTTCGGGAGGGATCCCTGGGCCTGGCCAAGAGAGGACTCCGGCAGGGGTCTCGCTCAACCCTTCGGGTGGGGAGCTCTCGGGCTGGCCGCCTCAGGGCTCTGGGACCTCCGGGTACAAGCCGCTGCGACCCTACCGGAGTCCTCTCATCACCGGGCACAGGCATCACGCACGGCCTCCGCGACGGCCGGTGTCACCGGCTGCGTTGCCCTTGAGGGATCCCGCGACGCCGCTGACCAGCGTGGAGCCGGCATGGTGCTTCCCCACGCCCCGCCCCATAGCAAGCGCCACGAGCAGATCCCCGCGCCCCCGTCCCTTCCAGCTCCGTCCGCCGGCCCTTCGTCGTTCTCGCGTCCGCACTGCGTCGCCGAGCCCCGACCTGGCCGGGATCGGGCAGGGGTCGCAGCGGCTTGTACCCGGAGCCGCAAAGGGACCGGGCGACAGCTTCCCCCACTCTCAATCGCGGAGGGTTGAGCGAGACCCCTGCCCGATCCCGGCCGCGCCGGAGCTTCGGCGACACCGTGCAGGCCCCCGGAACGACGAAGAGCCGCCCTTGCGGGCGGCTCTGGAATTCGTCAAAAGAACCGGCGGCGACCTACTCTCCCAGGGGGTTGCCCCCCAAGTACCATCGGCGCTGAAAGGCTTAACTGCTCTGTTCGGAATGGGAAGAGGTGTCTCCCTTTCGCTATGCACCACCGGAGATTTGCGAGACGCTCGGTGGAGCTTGAAAACTGCACAGACCAAGTGTGGGTAAGGAAATAAACATCCGTCAAGCCCTCGAACCATTAGTACCGGTCGGCTGAGTCCATTGCTGGACTTGCACCGCCGGCCTATCAACCTGGTGGTCTACCAGGGGTCTTACTCCCTTGAAGGGATGGGAGAGTTCATCTCGAGGACGGCTTCCCGCTTAGATGCTTTCAGCGGTTATCCGTTCCGTGCGTAGCTAACCTGCGGTGCCCTTGGCAGGACAACAGATACACCAGCGGCACGTTCATCCCGGTCCTCTCGTACTAGGGATGACTCCTCTCAACTCTCCAACGCCCACAGCAGATAGGGACCGAACTGTCTCACGACGTTCTGAACCCAGCTCGCGTACCGCTTTAATGGGCGAACAGCCCAACCCTTGGGACCTACTCCAGCCCCAGGATGCGACGAGCCGACATCGAGGTGCCAAACCGGTTCGTCGATGTGGACTCTTGGAACCGATAAGCCTGTTATCCCCGGAGTACCTTTTATCCGTTGAGCGACGGCGCTTCCACTTGCTACCGCCGGATCACTAAGCCCAACTTTCGTTCCTGCTCGACCTGTCGGTCTCGCAGTCAAGCTCCCTTGCTGCCTTTACACTCTACGCACGATTTCCAACCGTGCTGAGGGAACCTTTGGGCGCCTCCGTTACACTTTAGGAGGCGACCGCCCCAGTCAAACTGCCCACCTGACACTGTTCACCGCCCGGATCACGGCGCGGTGTTAGAAGCCCAGAGCACCAAGGGTGGTATCTCAAGGGTGACTCCCCGGCAGCCAAAGCCGCCGGTTCACAGTCTCCCACCTATCCTGAGCGAGATACCCCAGACTCCAATATCAAGTTGCAGTAAAGGTTCACGGGGTCTTTCCGTCTAGCTGCGGGTACTCGGCATCTTCACCGAGACTTTAATTTCACCGAGCCTCTCGTTGAGACAGCGTCCAACTCGTTACGCCATTCGTGCAGGTCGGAACTTACCCGACAAGGAATTTCGCTACCTTAGGACCGTTATAGTTACGGCCGCCGTTTACCGGGGCTTAGCTTCATTGCTTCGCGCCGAAGCGCTAACAAGTCCGCGTAACCTTCCGGCACCGGGCAGGCGTCAGACCCTATACGTCGTCTTACGACTTAGCAGAGCCCTGTGTTTTTGGTAAACAGTCGGTTGGACCAATTCACTGCGGCCCCCTCGAGCTCCCTCCGTATGGAGTTCACCCTAACGGGGCGTCCCTTCTCCCGAAGTTACGGGACGATTTTGCCGAGTTCCTTAACGAGAGTTAGCTCGCTCACCTTAGTATTTTCTACCTGTCCACCTGTGTCGGTTATCGGTACGGGCACGCGAATCCTGCCTAGAGGCTTTTCTTGGAGGCATGGGATCGAGGACTCGCCGGCATACGCCAGCTGGCATCGCACCTCGCGTCAAAACGCCACCGCGGATTTTCCTACGGCGACTGGCTACGTGCTTGCCCCAGGACGACCATCGCCTGGGTTCCCTTACCCTTCCCCGTCCCCCCATCGGTCATAACGGAAGCAACGTGGTACAGGAATATCAACCTGTTGGCCATCGGCTACGCCTTTCGGCCTCGCCTTAGGTCCCGACTAACCCTGAGCAGACGAACTTTACTCAGGAAACCTTGGACTATCGGTGGTGGGGAGTCTCACCCCACTTTCGTTACTCATGCCGGCATTCTCACTTCCAGCCGCTCCACGGAGCCTTACGAATCCGCTTCACGCAGCTGGAACGCTCTCCTACCGCGTGCAGAGCCCGCAGGCCTGCACACCCATAGCTTCGGAGGCTAGCTTGAGCCCCGTTGAATTATCCGCGCCCGAACACTTGACCAGTGAGCTGTTACGCACTCTTTTAAGGGTGGCTGCTTCTAAGCCAACCTCTTGGTTGTCTCTGCATTCGGACATCGTTTGCCACTTAGCTAGCACTTGGGGTCCTTAGCTGATGGTCTGGGTTGTTTCCCTCTCGCGTACGAAGTTTATCCCCCGCACACTGACTGCCGATTTAACCGTGACGGTCTTCGGAGTTTGCCTGAAGTCGGTAACCTGGTAGGGCCCCTAATCCAAACAGTGCTCTACGGCCGAAACGCAATCAATCGACGCTATACCTAAATATATTTCGGAGAGAACCAGATATCTCTGAGCTTGATTAGCCTTTCACTCCGATCCACAGGTCATCCGCCCAGTTTTCAACCTAGGTCGGTTCGGCCCTCCACGAGGTCTTACCCCCGCTTCAGCCTGCCCATGGATAGCTCGCTCAGTTTCGGGTCTACCGCCAGTGACTGTGTCGCCCTATTCAGACTCGCTTTCGCTGCGGCTCCGCTCATCGCTTAACCTCGCCACTGACGAGTAACTCGCCGGCTCGTGATGCAAAAAGCACGCCGTCACACCCGAAGGTGCTCCGACCACTTGTAAGTCTACGGTTTCAGGTACTATTTCACTCCCCTTCTGGGGTGCTTTTCACCTTTCCCTCACGGTACTAGTTCACTATCGGTCACCAGGTAGTACTTAGCCTTGGAGGGTGGTCCCCCCAGGTTCAGACCACGTTTCACGGGTGTGGTCTTACTCAGGAACGTCAATCGACAGATCAGCGCGCTTTCACCTACGGGACGATTGCCCTCTGTGGTGCGAGGTTCCACTCGCTTCGGCTAACACCTGATTTTGTAACTGCCGCCAGACCGGCACAGTCTGGACATGACGCCCTACAACCCCCGACGGACAACGCGTGCCGCTTACATCCGTCAGGTTTGGGCTGATCCCTTTTCGCTCGCCACTACTCAGGGAGTCTCAGTTGATTTCTATTCCTCGGGCTACTTAGATGTTTCAGTTCGCCCGGTTCACCTCTGCCGACTATGAATTCATCGACAGATGGCGCCGCATTACCGACGCCGGGTTTTCCCATTCGGAGATCCGCGGGTCAAAGGCTGTTCAGCGCCTCACCGCGGCTTATCGCAGCCGTCCACGTCCTTCATCGACTCCTGGTGCCAAGGCATCCACCGTAAACTCTTACTATCTTGACGGTGAGCGATCCACTCCTCTTGGAGGTGTGAATCGATAAATCATTACCCACACCACCCACGTCGCGCGGGTGGTGTTACTTGGCCTTGTGCAGTTTTCAAGGTCCACCGAGGCGCACCTCCGGGTTCTCCGGAGGTGGTCTCTCAAAACTGAGCAGCGTTCTCGGCTCGACCCATTTGCATGGGAACGGACCGAGGAGCCCGGTCGACGTTCTAGAGAAATCTCCCTAGAAAGGAGGTGATCCAGCCGCAGCTTCCGCTACGGCTACCTTGTTACGACTTCACCCCAATCACGGGCCCCACCTTCGACGGCTCCCTCCTTGCGGTTAGGCCACCGGCTTCGGGTGTTGCTCGCTTTCGTGGTGTGACGGGCGGTGTGTACAAGGCCCGGGAACGTATTCACCGCGGCATTGCTGATCCGCGATTACTAGCAACTCCACCTTCATGGAGGCGGGTTTCAGCCTCCAATCCGAACCGAGGCGCACTTTATGGGATTTGCTCCACCTCGCGGTATTGCTGCCCTTTGTATGCGCCAATGTAGCACGTGTGTAGCCCTGGACATAAGGGGCATGATGACTTGACGTCATCCCCACCTTCCTCCGGTTTGTCACCGGCAGTCTCCTACGAGTCCCCAACTAAATGATGGCAACATAGGACGGGGGTTGCGCTCGTTGCGGGACTTAACCCAACATCTCACGACACGAGCTGACGACAGCCATGCACCACCTGTGATGGTGTCCCGAAGGAAAGCCGTGTTTCCACGGCGGTCACCAACATGTCAAGCCCAGGTAAGGTTCTTCGCGTTGCGTCGAATTAAACCACATGCTCCGCTGCTTGTGCGGGCCCCCGTCAATTCCTTTGAGTTTTAGCCTTGCGGCCGTACTCCCCAGGCGGGGTACTTAGTGCGTTAGCGACGGCACGGGAGGAGTCGACACCTCCCACACCTAGTACCCATCGTTTACGGCGTGGACTACCAGGGTATCTAATCCTGTTCGCTCCCCACGCTTTCGCGCCTCAGTGTCAGTAACGTCCCAGCGAGCTGCCTTCGCTATTGGTGTTCCTCCTGATATCTGCGCATTCCACCGCTACACCAGGAATTCCACTCGCCTCTTCCGTACTCTAGTCCCGCAGTATCCACCGGCTTTCAAAGGTTGAGCCTTTGACTTTCACAGCGGACTTACGAGACCACCTACGCGCGCTTTACGCCCAATGATTCCGGACAACGCTTGCTCCCTACGTATTACCGCGGCTGCTGGCACGTAGTTAGCCGGAGCTTCTTGTGGAGGTACCGTCAATCCGCACGGCTGTTCACCGGCGAACCTTCGTCCCTCCTGAAAGAGGTTTACAACCCGAAGGCCGTCTTCCCTCACGCGGCGTTGCTGCGTCACGCTTTCGCGCATTGCGCAAGATTCCCCACTGCTGCCTCCCGTAGGAGTCTGGGCCGTGTCTCAGTCCCAGTGTGGCTGATCGTCCTCTCAGACCAGCTACCCATCGTTGCCTTGGTAGGCCGTTACCCCACCAACAAGCTAATGGGCCGCGGGCTCCTCCCGATGCGGAGGCCGAAGCTTCCTTTTGTGACAAGGCTTATGCCAAGGCACAACATCCGGTATTAGCCCGAGTTTCCTCGGGTTGTCCCGGTCATCGGGGCAGATTACCCACGTGTTACTCACCCGTTCGCGGCTTTGCCCCAGGGCAAGCCCTGGTTCGTCGCACCACTTGCATGTGTTAAGCACGCCGCCAGCGTTCGTCCTGAGCCAGGATCAAACTCTCCGTGAAAGTACTTCTACAGAGAGCCTGTCAGGTCTTATGGCCGCCGGGTACACAAAAACGGCGGCCGACATGACGAGGTAAATCAAGACCACTCGGCACGCTGACGTTGGCCGAGTGGGTCGGGCTCAAACATTCCGCGGACCGATTGCTCGGGTCCACGGAGTGCACGCTGCTCAGTTTTCAAAGACCGTTGCGCCTCCGAGGCGGGACTCGCCTCTCTCAGACGCCGGGGCTCCGCGTGGGAGCCCCAGAGGGCGAGGGAATATAGCGCGATCGCCGGCGCTTGTCTAGGCCGGCTCGTGAAGTTTTGCGAAACGCCGCTTCCCCACTTGCAAAACCCGGCCCGCGAGCGCCGCGGCGGGCAGGTCCAGCGGGTCGGCGGCGAGCGTCTCGCCATCGAGCTTCACCCCGCCGCCGGCCAGCAGGCGGCGCGCCTCGCTGGAGCTGATCCCGAAGGAGCCGGCGAGCAGCCGCGGCAGGTGGACGTCGCCGTCGCCGTCGCCCCGGTACTTGCCGAGGTCGACCTCGGGCAGGTCGTCGGGCACCGAGCGTTGGACGAAGACCCGGTCGAAGGCCGCCTCGGCCCCGGCGCCCGTCCCGGCGCCGTGGAAGCGGTCGACCAGCCGCCGCCCCAGCTCGCGCTTCGCCTCGTTCGGGCGGCCCGTGGGGCGCCCCTCCTCGCCGAGCAGCAGGCGGAAGTACTCGTCCATCGCGTCGTCGGGGATGCTCATCAACTTGCCGAACATCTCCGCGGGCGGATCGGTCACCCCGACGTAGTTGCCAAGGCTCTTGCTCATCTTCTGCACGCCGTCGGTGCCGACCAGGATCGGCATGGTCATGATCGACTGCTGCGGTCGACCGTAGGCGCTCTGCACGTCGCGCCCGAAGAGCAGGTTGAACTTCTGGTCGGTGCCGCCGATCTCGACGTCCGAGTCGATCGCCACCGAGTCGTAGCCCTGCAGCAGCGGATAGAGGAGCTCGTGGGCGGCGATCGGCGCGTTGGCCGCCATCCGCCTCTGGAAGTCGTCGCGCTCGAGCAGCCGCGCCACCGTGGTGCTCGCCATCAGCTTCAGCAGCTCGGCGATCCCCATCTGCAGCCACTCGCCGTTGCGGCGCACCTCGGTCCGGGACGGGTCGAGGATCTTGTAGGCCTGCTCCTGGTAGGTCGTGGCATTTGCCTCGATCTCCTCCTCGGTCGGTACCGGGCGCGAGGCCGAGCGCCCGCTCGGGTCGCCGACCCGCGCCGTGAAATCGCCGACGATCAGGACCACGGTGTGGCCCGCCGCCTGGAATTCGGCCAGCTTGCCCAGCACGACCGTGTGGCCGAGGTGGATGTCGGCGGTGGTCGGGTCGATGCCCAGCTTCACGCGCAGCGGCCGGTCCAGCGCCAATTGCTCGGCGAGCCGCCCCTCGGGCAGCACGTCCACCGCGTTGCGGGTCAGATCGGACACCCGGCCAATGCTAGACTTCGGACGTCGCTCGACGGGTCCCGCTGCCCGCTCGGGCGCCTTTTTTGTTCCCGCCCCGATGGCCGTCTCCCTACTCAAGCGTCGACGCAGCGACGGCGGCGATGTCCCGCCGGCACCCCCCGCACCGCCTCTTTCCCTGGCGGGGTCCGGCCCGACCAAACCGTCCCGGCCGCGGCTCAAAAAGCTGCGGTTCCTCTTCGTGCTCGTCGGGCTCGGCATCCTCGCCATCTTCTCGATGGTCTTCGGGATGATGGCCGCCGTCTCCCAGGACCTGCCGGCGCTCTACGACTTCGCCAAATACAAGGCGCAGAAGAACAGCAAGGTCGTCGACTCCAGCGGCCGCCCGATCGGCACGCTCTCCTCCGACCAGAACAAAATCCTCCTCGGCTCGAGCCAGATCAGCCCCAACATGAAGAACGCCGCGGTCGCGATCGAGGACGCCCGCTTCTACGAAAACGACGGCGTCGACCTGCGCGGCATCGCCCGCGCGCTGGTCAGCGACTTCCTCAGCGGCAGCGCCCAGCAGGGCGCCTCGACGATCACCGAGCAGTTCGTCAAGAACGCGCTGGAAGCGGAAAGCAGCCGCACCGTCCTGGAGAAGTTCCGCGAGGCGGCGCTCGCCTACAAACTCGCCAAGCACTGGTCGAAGTCGAAAGTCCTCACCGAGTACCTGAACACGATCTACTTCGGCGAGGGCGCCTACGGCATCGAGGCGGCCGCCCGCACCTACTTCGGCGCCGCCCATCCCGGCTGCGGGACTGAAACCGACCCCTGCGCGGCGCTGCTGCAGCCCTGGGAAGCGGCGATGATCGCCGGGATCATCGCCTCCCCGTCGGCCTTCGATCCCAAGATCAATCCGGAAGCGGCGCTGGCGCGGCGCAACCTGGTGCTGGAAAAGATGCTCGAACAGGGCTACATAACGCACGAACAGTACGTCGAAGGGGTCCACAAGGCGCTCCCCGCCCCGGCCGACATCAAACCGCCGACCCTGCAGTCCAAAGCCCCCTACTTCACCGCCTACCTGCGCCAGCAGCTGGTCGAACGCTACGGCCCGGAGAAGGCCTACTTCGGCGGCCTCGAAGTCCACTCGACGCTCGACCTGCAGCTGCAGGAAGTCGCCGAAGAAGCGGTCAGCGCCTACCTCGGCTCCTCGCCGGCAACCGGGTCGGTGGTCGTCATCGACGACCACACCGGCGGCATCAAGGCGATGGTCGGCGGCCCCGACTTCGAAACCGCGCCCTTCAACCTGGCGACCATGGGGCGCCGCCAGCCGGGCTCCTCGATCAAGCCGTTCACGCTGATGACGGCGCTCGAAGATGGGATCTCGCCGAGCACCGAATTCCCCTCCGAACAGCGGACCTTCCATTTCGGCAAGCACGGGAAGGAAACCTTCACCGTCCACAACGACGAAGAAGGCTACCTCGGCTCCTGCTCGATCGCCTGCGGTCTCACCTACTCCGACAACTCGATCTACGCGGGCCTGGCGCTGGAAGGGCTGAAGGGCAAGACGCCCGAGGACCGCACCCGCTCGATCGCCAAGACGATCCACAAGGCGGGCTACACGGGCGCGATCTCCACCAACCCGGCGATGGCCCTGGGTGGCCTGACCGAAGGCGTCTCGCCGCTCGGCTGGGCCTACGCCTACTCGACGCTCGGCAACAACGGCGACCGCATCTCCGGCACTCTCGCGCCGAGCCCCGGCGACAGCCCACTGTCCTTCTCCTCCGTCACCAAGAACGGCAAGCCGATCGTGGCCGGCGAAAACAAGCCGATCCACCACCGGGTCTTCAACGAAGAAACCGCCAAGGTCGAGAAGGGGATCATGGAAACGGTCGTCGCCGAAGGCACCGGCACCGCCGCCCGGACCGGAGCCCCGGAAGAGTGGGGCAAGACCGGGACGAGCGAGGAAGAGGGCGACGCCTGGTTCTGCGGCGGCGTCGCCAGCGAAGTCACCGCCTGCGTCTGGGTCGGCTACGCCGAAACGACGACGCCGATGCTGACCCTCTACAACGGCGGGCCGGTGTACGGCGGCACCTTCCCGGCCCTGATCTGGAACCGCGTGATCACCGCCTGGCAGGAAATCAAGAAAGAACACCTCGCCCACAAGCGGGCCAAGGAACGCGCCAAGGCCGAAAAGGAACACCAGGGCAAGTCGAGCGCCGAAGCCGAAGAAGAAATCGAAGCCGGCGAATACGAAGAATCGGAATACGTGCCGCCGGAAGAAACCTACGAAGGCGAAGCGGAAGTCGAAGAAACGGCGCCCGCCGAAGAAGTCGAAGCAGGCGGCGGCACGACCGGCGGGCGCGGCGAAGTCGAAGCTCCGATCGAAGAAGCGCCGGAAGAAGAAGTGGCGCCCGAAGAAACGGCGCCGGCCGAAGAAGCCGCACCGCCGCCGGAAGCCCCGGTCGAAGGCGGCGCGGGCGGCGGCGTCACGGCCGGCGGCTGACCGCGGACGCCGTCACGACGCCGGGCGCGGGCGCGACACGTAACGGCTGCCCGCGGCGCTGAAGCGCCAGGGGCGCTCGGTCGCCTTGCTGATGCCCACCCGGGGGCCGGTGACGACGGCGGGCGGCTCTCCCGCCGGACCGAGCAGCAGGAACGGGTCGCGATCGAGCCGGTCGGCGTTCGCCGCCAGGGTGACCCCGAGCGCCTCGGTCAGCTTGCCCGGCCCGGAGCAGAGGTCGAGGTCGGAGCGGGCCGCGGTCCGCCGCTCGCGCATCCTCTCCACCCCCGCGCTCGGCTCGAGCGCCCGGATCAGCACCGCCGCCGCCTCGCCCTCCGGCTCGCAGACGAAGTTGAGCAGGCTGTGGATGCCGTAGGAGAGGTAGACGTAGGTACGACCGGGCGGCCCGAACATGACCTTGGTCCGCTCGGTGAGCCCGACGTAGGAGTGGCTGGCCGGGTCTTCGCGCTCGTAGGCCTCGGTCTCGACGATGGTGCCTCCGACCCCGGCGAAGAGCAGCCGGCAGCCGATCAGCTCGCGGGCGACGTCGTGGACGGAGCGGTCGAAGAACTCGATGCCGAGGCGGTCCCCCGCGTCCCTGCCTCCGCCGGGCGTTCCTCTTGCCGGGGTGTCGGGCATGGGGAACGGCGGGCGGCGGCGGTCAGGATCCGCCGGCGTCGCGGACCGCCGCCAGCGCCAGCCGCGCCTCCTCGACCTGGACGGCGAGCGGCCCCGAGCCGGTGCCCCCGGCGATCTGCTTGGACTCGAGCCAGTTGGCGCGGCGCAGGACTTCGTAGTACTCGTCACCGAGGTGCTCGGAGCGGGCCGCGATCTCCTCCCGGCTCAGCCCCGACAGCGGCTTGCCGGCGGCGATCGCGTCGCGGACCAGCTCGCCGACGATCCCATGCGCCTCGCGGAACGGCACGCCCTGGCGGACCAGCAGGTCGGCGACCTCGGTCGCCGCCAGCATCTCGTCGCCGGAGGCCTCCGCCAGCCGCTCGCGGTCGAACACGATGTCCTCGAGGATCCCGGCCGCCGCCTCGAGGCTCGACTCGATCGTGTCGATCGCGTCCCAGAGCGGCTCCTTGTCCTCCTGCATGTCCTTGCCGTAGGTGAGCGGCAGCGCGTGCATCACTCCGAGCAGGGTCTGATGGGCGGCGGCGACGCGCGGGCTCTTGGCGCGCAGCAGCTCGGCGGCGTCGGGGTTCTTCTTCTGCGGCATGATCGAGGAGCCCGAGGAGAAGCCCTCGTCTAGCTCGCAGAAGCCGAACTCGCTGCTCGACCAGATGACCAGCTCCGAGCCGAGCCGCGAGAGGTGCATCGCGCAGGTCGCCGCGGCGCTCAGGTAGTCGATCACGAAGTCGCGGTTGGAGGTGCCGTCGAGCGAGTTCTGGGTGACCGCGCCGAAGCCGAGCTCGGCCGCGACGATGCGGCGGTCGATCGGCCAGTTGACGCCTGCCAGGGCGCCGGAGCCGAGCGGCATCACGCTCGCCGACTCGGCGGCGAAGCCGAAGCGGCGCGCGTCGCGGGAGAGCATCCAGAAGTAGGCGAGCAGGTGGTGGCCGAGGTAGACGGGCTGGGCGCGCTGCAGGTGGGTGTAGCCGGGCATCGGCCAGTCCTTGTGGGACTCGGCGAGGCCGAGCAGCTCCTCCATCGCCGCCCCGCAGAGCCGCATCGCGCGGCGCGCCGAGGCGCTCACCACCATCGCCACGTCGGTGGCGACCTGATCGTTGCGCGAGCGGCCGGTGTGCAGCTTGCCGGCCGGCGCCCCGATCTCCTCGCCGAGCAGCCGCTCGATCGCCATGTGGATGTCCTCGTCGGCCTCCTCGAACTCGAAGCCGGGCGCCTCGATCCGCGCCTGCACCCGGTCGAGCCCGGCGGCGATCTCCTCGGCCTCGGCCTCGGTCAGGACGCCGATCCGGGCGAGGCCGCGGGCGTGGGCCTGCGACTGGAGGATGTCGTAGGGCGCCAGCCGCCAGTCGAAGGGCAGCGAGCGGTTCATCCGCCAGAAGCGCGGGTCGGGATCCTTGCGGAAGCGCGCCGGGGAGTCGCCGTCTGAGCCGAAGCGAGCCATGACGGCGCCGATTATCCCCGCATCGCCGCGTCGACGGCGGCCGCCAGCTCGCCGCACACGCGCTCCACCTGCGCCTCGCTCATCCGAGGGAAGAACGGCAGCGCCAGCGAGTGCGCCGAGGCGGCCTCGGCGACCGGGAACTGGCCCTCGCGGTAGCCCAGCTCGCGCAGGTGCGGGATCAGGTGGACGCTCGGCAGATAGGACTTCGAGTCGATCCCGCGCTCGCGCAGCGCCCGGATCACCGCGTCGCGATCGACCTCCGCGGCCAGCCGCACCACGTAGACGAACCAGCTGCGCACCTCGCGCCCGCGCGCGGCGGGCGGCGCCTCGACCCCCGGCACCGCGGCGAGCCGCTCCGCGTAGCGGGCCGCGACCGCGGCGCGGCGCTCCAGCATCCCCGGCAGCTTCTCCAGCTGGGCGACGCCGATCGCCGCCGCCACATCGGAGAGCCGGTAGTTGAAGCCGAGCCGGTCGTGGTCGAGCCAACCCATGTCGACCGCGCGGCCCTGGTTGCGCTCGCTGCGCAGACGCGCCGCCGCATCGGCGTCGGTGGGGACGATCATCCCGCCCTCGCCGGTCGTCATCTGCTTGTTGGCGTAGAAGGCGAAGGTGGCGAGGTGGCCGCGGGTGCCGACCGCGCGGCCCTCGGAGTCGACCGCGCCGAGGGCCTCGCAGGCATCCTCGAGGATGCCGAGCCCGTGGCGGGCCGCCAGCGCCTCCAGCTCGGGCCAGGCCGCGGGCCAGCCGAAGATGTCGATCGGCAGCAGGCCGACGGTGTGCTCGCCGACCGCCGCCGCGGCGGCGGCGGGGTCGATGTCGAGGGTCACCGGGTCGACGTCGACGAAGACCGGCCGCGCCCCCTCGTAGAGCAGACAGTTGGCCGAGGCGACGAAGGTGAAGGGGCTGGTCACCACCTCGTCCCCGGGTCCCCAGCCGAGCTCGCGCACGCCGAGGTGGAGCGCCGCGGTCCCGCTCGACACCGCGACCGCGTCCCCGACCCCGAGGAACGCCGCGAAGGCCCGCTCGAAGCGCTCCCCCATCGGCCCCAGCGAGAGCCGGCCGGAGCGCAGCACCTCGAGCACCAGCTCCTCCTCGCGCGCGTCGAGGTCGGGCCGGGCGAGCGGGATCGGGTCTGAGTGGCTACTCGCCATAAACGTTCACGCTTCGCTCGCTGCGCAGATTCATCAGATATGGATGCTTGCTCGCTCCGCGTTCACTGGAACGCGTACTCCAGCGAGTCGACCAGCGCCTGCCAGGAGGCCTCGATCAGGTTCCCCGAGACGCCGGTCGTCCCCCACTCGCGCTCGCCGTCGGTGGAGTCGAGCAGCACCCGGGTCACCGCGTCGGTGCCGTGGTCCTGGTCGAGGATGCGGACCTTGTAGTTGGTCAGCTGGATGTCCTTCAGGTGCGGATGGCGCGAGGTGATCGCCGCGCGCAGCGCCTTGTCGAGCGCGCTGACCGGACCGTTGCCCTCGGCGATCGTCACGTAGCGCTCACCATCCACGTGGACCTTCACCGTCGCCTCGGTCTCCACCTCTCCCCCGGCCCGCCGTTGGGTCACGACCCGGTAGCTCTCCAGCGTGAACAGCGACTTGTAGACCCCCGCCTCCTTGCGCAGCAGCAGCTCGAAGGAGGCCGGCGCCGCCTCGTAGTGGAAGCCGCGGTGCTCACGCTCCTTCAGCTGCAGGGTCGCCCGCGCGGCACCCTCGTCGTCGATCTCGATCCCGGCCGCCCGCGCCTGGTCGCGGATCGTCGCCTTGCCGGAGAGCTCGGAGGGCAGGATCGCCCGCTCGTTGCCGACCGCGGAAGGCTCGACGTGCTCGAAGGTGCGGGCGTCGGCCTCCACCCCGGCGACGTGCATGCCGCCCTTGTGGGCGAAGGCGTTGCGGCCGACGTAGGGGGCGTTGGGGTCCGGGGTTAGGTTGCACAGCTCGTCGACGAAGTGGACCGTCTCGGCCAGCGTCCCGAGCTGCTCGGCGGAGACGACGTCGAAGCCCATCTTCAGCTGCAGCGCCGGCAGGATCGTGGTGAGGTTGGCGTTGCCGCAGCGCTCGCCGTAGCCGTTCACCGTCCCCTGCACCATCCGCGCCCCGGCTTCCACCGCGGCGAGGCTGTTGGCGACCCCGCAGCCGGCGTCGTCGTGGGCGTGGATGCCGACTTCGGCGCGGCCGCCGAAGCGGCGCACGGCGATCTCGGTGGCGACCGCGACCTGATGCGGCAGGCTGGCGCCGTTGGTGTCGCAGAGCGTCACGTTCTCGGCCCCGGCGTCGATCGCCGCCTCCAGGCAGGCGAGCGCGTAGCCGGGGTCCTCGCGGTAACCGTCGAAGAAGTGCTCGGCGTCATAGACGACCCGCTTGCCGCGCTCGCGGCAGAAGGCGACCGACTCGGCGATCATCGCCAGGTTCTCCTCGCGCGAGACCTTGGTCACCTTCTCCAGGTGCAGTCCCCAGGTCTTGCCGACCAGGGTGATGACCGGCGCGAAGCAGTCGACCAGGGTCAGCAAGGCGGGGTCTTCGGCCGCTTCGACGCCGCGCCGGCGGGTCATCCCGAACCCGCAGACGACGGCCCGCTCCAAGGGCAGCTCGGCGAGCGACTCGAACAGCTCCTCCTCCTTCGGGTTGGAGCTCGGGAAGCCGGCCTCGATCATCTGCACGCCGAGCCGGTCGAGCGCGACGACGACGCGCGCCTTCTCGGACGCCGAGAGCGACATCCCCTCGCCCTGCATGCCGTCCCGCAGGGTGGTGTCGTAGAGCTTCACCTGTTCCATCTCACTGCCTTTCGAGTTCGGAGAGAAGATCGGTGGGCCGAAGGCCCGGCGGGCCCCACGGGCCCGGGCGCGCGACCGGCGCCGCGCCTGCCGCTAGGCGGCAGGGGTAATTCGCCCGATCGTCTCGTCGGTGGACTCGATCTCCTCGGCGCCGAGGGCGGCGCCGTCACGTTCGTCGGCCGGGGTCTCGGCCGGGACGTCGACGAAGTCGAGCCACTCGAGGTACTCGTCCGCGCGCCCGTGCAGGGCGTCCATGAATTTCGACTGGATGTGGCGGGTGATCTCGCCGGGACCGCCGATGTCGTGATCGTCGATCTCGCGCACCGGGACCATCTCCGCCGCGGTACCGGTCAGGAAGACCTCCTCGGCGAGGTAGAGCTCGGCCCGGGCGATGTCGCGTTCGACCACCGTGTAGCCGAGGTCGCGGGCGATCTGGATCACCGATTTGCGGTTGATGCCGTCGAGGATCGCGGCGGTGTGAGGCGGGGTGAGGATCTCCCCGTCGCGGACCACGAAGATGTTCTCGCCCGAGCCCTCGCAGACGAAGCCGCGCTCGTCGAGCAGGATCGCCTCGTCGTAGCCGGCTTTCGCCGACTCGGTCTTGGCGAGGATCGAGTTGAGGTAGGCGCCGGAGGCCTTGGCGTGCGGGATCAGGCTCGCGGGGCTGATCCGGCGCCAGCTGGAAACCTTGGCGCGGATGCCCTTGCCGGCGCTCTCGTCGCCGAGGTAGGCGCCCCAGGGCCAGGTGGCGACGATCACGTCGACCGGGGCAGAGTCCGCGTAGAGGCCCATCTCGCCGTAGCCGCGGAAGGCGAGCGGGCGGATGTAGCAGGAGCGCTGGCCGTTGCGGATCATCAACTCGTGCGTGGCCTCGCGGAGCTGGTCGACCGTGTAGGGCATCTCCAGGTAGTAGAGCTCGGCCGACTTGCCGAGCCGCTCGAGGTGGTCGCGGTGGCGGAAGATGGCGGGGCCACGGTCGGTTTCGTAGGCGCGGATCCCCTCGAAGACGCCGGTGCCGTAGTGCAGCCCGTGCGTCAGCACGTGCACCTTGGCCTCGTCCCAGGGGACGAACTCACCGTTCTTCCAAATCAAATCGACCGTGTCCATGTTGGGGGGATTATGCCCGATGGATCGAAGGAGTTGAAACCAAGCAGATCGAAGCGGCTTCTGCAATCCCAGAAGGAGGATCAAGGATGAAGCGATTTCGTCCGCGGCTGACCTACGCGAACGTGATCTCGTCGGTGGCCCTGTTCATCGCCCTGGGCGGCGCCGCGGTGGCGGCCGGCCTGCCCCGCAACAGCGTCGGCCCGCGCCAGCTGAAGCGCGGCGCGGTGACCGCGCACGCGATCCGCGCGAAGGCCGTGCGGCGCGGGAAGATCGCGCCCAAGGCGGTCGTCGCGGGCAAGCTCGGGCCGAACGCGGTGCTGCCCGGCAACCTGCCCCCCGGCGTCGTCTCGACCCCGAAGATCGCGGCCGGCGCGGTCAACGCCGAAAAGATCAGGAACAGCGTCGTCACGACCAACAAGCTGAGCAACGACGCCGTGACGACGCGGAAGCTGGCCGAAGGCAGCGTCAGGACGCAGATCCTGGCGGACGGCAACGTCACCACCCAGAAGCTCGGCGAACAGGCGGTGACCGCGTCGAAGCTCGCCTCCGGAGCGGTGAACTCGTCCAAGCTCGCCGACCGATCGGTGACCGCGTCGAAGCTCGGCGACGGCTCGGTGACCGCGTCGAAGCTGGCGCCGGAAACGCTCGGCACGGTGGCCCCGCTGGGGTCCAGGCAGACCGAGCGCGGCGTCTTCGACGTCGGAGCCACCAACACGTCGGGCGGCGTGGAGACCGCGCGCGGCGCGATCAGCTTCCAGCAGGCGCTGACCGGCACGCCGATCATCACCGTCGTCAGGAAAGACGGGCCCTACCCGGCCCTCTGCCCGGGGCTCGGGGTCGCCGGCACCACCCCGCTGGCCCTGCCGGGCAACCTCTGCGTCTACCTGACGAGCGAAACGAACCTCAGCGGGGCCGAACCGCTCGGCCTCGACGCGTTCAACCGACTGGGCACCGGCCTGGTCGCCAAGTCGGGGAAAGCGGAAGGCGAATTCGCCGCCGGCGGCATGTGGGCGGTGACCGCGCCCTAGTCCTCGGCCAGCTCGGCGAGCACCGCGGCGGTCATCTCCGCGGTGCCGACCTCGACTTCGGCGGGGACGTCCACCATCGGTGGTGCGACGTTCCCGCCGGCCAGGTCGGGGGTCCGCAGGCCGGCTTCGAGGACGGCGTCGACCGCGGCCTCGATCCGCGCCGCGTCGTCGGGCCGGCCGAGGCCGTGGCGGAGCATCATCGCCACCGAGAGGATGGTCGCGAGCGGGTTGGCGACCCCCTTGCCGGCGATGTCCGGCGCCGAGCCGTGGACCGGCTCGAAGAGGCCCGGGTCGCCCGCCGCGCCGAGACTGGCGGACGGCAGCATCCCGAGACTGCCGGTCAGCATCGCCGCCTCGTCGCTGAGGATGTCGCCGAAGAGGTTCTCGGCGACGATCACGTCGAAGTCGGCGGGGCGCGAGACCAGCTGCATCGCGGCGTTGTCGACCAGCAGGTGGTCGAGCGCCACGTCAGGGTAGCCGGGCGCGACGCGGCCCACCACCTCTCGCCACAGGCGCGAGGTCTCCATCACGTTGGCCTTGTCGATCGAGGTGACCTTCGGCTTGCGGCCGGAGCCCGCGGCGCGCCGCCGCGCCGCCTCGAAGGCGGTGCGGGCGATCCGCTCGATTTCCGCGGCGTCGTATTCGCAGGTGTCGTGGGCGGCGTCGCCCTCCCGCCCCGAGTCGCCGAAGTAGATGCCGCCGGTCAGCTCGCGGACGACCAGCAGGTCGGTTCCCGAGATGCGGTCTTCGCGCAGCGGGCTGGCGCCCATCAGCGCCGGGCTCGGGCGGACCGGCCGCAGGTTGGCGAACAGGCCCATCCCCTTGCGCAGACCGAGCAGGCCCTGCTCGGGCCGCGGGTCGTCGGGGTTGGTCGTGTCCCATTTCGGCCCCCCGACGGCGCCCAGCAGCACCGCGTCCGCCTCCTGGCAGGCCGCCAGCACCTCGTCGGTGAGCGCCACCCCGTGGGCGTCGATCGAGCAGCCGCCCATCAGGCGCTCGTCGTAGTCGAACTCGCCGAACGTGTCGAGGACGCCCCGGGCCGCGGCGACGATCTCGGGACCGATCCCGTCGCCGGGCAGGACGACTATGCGGGGCGCGTCAGGCACGGGGCGCCACTCTACGGGTTCCCCCCGTCAACCGCTCCTCTTGCGGGGCGTCCCGGCATCAGGCAAAGCTGCGCGGAGGGGCGCCTACGCGGCGACCGCGGAGATGTTGAGGCGCACATAGCGCAGCGTGAACGGCTCGCCCACCGCCGCCGCGACCTCGTCGAGCAGCTGCTCGTGCAGCTCTGCCGGCAGGGAGTCGACGTGCGGCTTCAGGATCAGCGTCCGCATGAACTCGCGGGGCTCGGGCGGGACGACGTCCCAGGGCTGCAGCCAGACCTCGACCTGGTCGAAGCCGGCGGCGCGCAGCCGCTCCGCGGTCTCCTCCACGTCGGCGTAGAACCAAGGTTCCTCGAAGCCCGCGGAATCGAGGTGCGCCGCGTAGGGCTCCCGCCCCACGACCGCGCCGGAAAGCCGACGGAACCCCTCGATGTTGCCCTCGCCGCCGCACTGCGCCTCGAGCCGGCCGCCGCGCGAGAGCGCCGCCCGCAGGCGCGCGAACAGCGCGTCGTGGTCCGGGATCCAGTGGAAGACGGCGCTCGAGACGATCGCGTCGACGGGCTCCCGGAGCTCCAACGCGGTGAGATCGGAGACGAAAGACTCATCGCCGGGGCGCAGCACCTCGCCGGCCTTCGCGACCATCGCCGCCGAGCCGTCGACGGCGACGACCTTGCCCTCCGGCAGGCGCTCGACCAGCATCCGGGTGAGCCGGCCGGTGCCGCAGCCGGCGTCCAGCACGGTCTCGCCCCCCGCCAGAGGCAGGCGCTCCATCAGCGCCGCGGCCCACTCCTCATGGGGAACCGAGACCCGCTGATAGCCGCTCGCGTCCCATTCCTTCACCGGCGCGGTCACAGCGCCGTCGTCACCGGTCCGTAAGCGCGGCCGGACGCCTCGTAGTCGTCGATCGCGCCGACGTTCTGGAGGGTGATGCCGATGTCGTCGAGCCCGTTGAGCAAGCGGTGCTTGACGTCCGGCTCGACCTGGAACGGGAAGACGCCGGCCGCGCAGTCGATCGTCTCGTCGTCGACGTCGATCCGCGCCTCGCCGGCTTCGGCGATCAACCTGCAGTGCGCCTCGTCGACGATCGCGGGGAGCAGCCCGATCTTCGTGCAGTTGGCGTAGAAGATGTCGGCGAAGGAGGGCGCGACGATCGCCTCGAAGCCGAAGTCCTCCAGCGCCCAGGGGGCGTGCTCGCGGGAGGAGCCGCAGCCGAAGTTGCGGCCCGCGACGAGGATCGGGTTGGGCTCCAGCTCGATCTCGCCGTCGCGGATCCAGTCGTAGAACAGGAACTCGCCGAAGCCGGTCCGCTCGACCCGCTTCAGGAACTGCTTGGGGATGATCTGATCGGTGTCCACGTCGTTGCGGTCGAGCACCGAGACCTTGCCCTCGATTACGTCGATCGGCCTCATGTTCAGCTCCAATCTCTGATGTCGACGAAGTGTCCCTCGACGGCCGCCGCGGCGGCCATCTTCGGGCTGACCAGGTGGGTGCGCCCGCCCTTGCCCTGGCGCCCCTCGAAGTTGCGGTTCGAGGTCGAGGCGCAGCGCTCCCCCACGTCGAGGATGTCGGGGTTCATGCCGAGGCACATCGAGCAGCCCGCCTCGCGCCATTCGAAGCCGGCGCCGCGGAAGACTTCGTCGAGCCCCTCGGCTTCGGCGGCCGCCTTCACCTGCTGGGAGCCGGGCACGACCATCGCCCGGACCGAGCTCGCGACCTTGCGGCCGTCGACGATCTCGGCGGCCTCGCGCAGGTCCTCGATGCGGCTGTTGGTGCAGGAGCCGATGAAGACCCGTTCCGGGGCGACCTCGGTCATCGGCGTGCCCGCCTCGAGCCCCATGTAGGCGAGGGCGCGTTCGGCCGATTCGCGGTCGGCCGGGGACTCCATCGCCGCCGGGTCGGGGACCGCGTCGGTAACCTGCACGACCATCCCGGGGTTGGTGCCCCAGGTGACCATCGGCGAGATCGCGCCCGCGTCGACGTCGACCTCCTGATCGAAGCTCGCGCCCTCGTCGCTCGGCAGCTCCTGCCAGCGGGCCAGTTCGGCGTCGAAGTCCTGCGGCGCGCCGGGCCGTCCGCGAACCCACTCGTAGGTCGTCTCGTCGGGGGCGATCATCCCCGCCCGGCCGCCGCCCTCGATCGTCATGTTGCAGATCGTCATCCGACCCGGCATCGAGAGCGCCTCGATCGCGGGGCCCGCGTACTCGACCGCGTAGCCGACCATGCCGCCGGTGCCGAGCTTGCCGATCGTCGCCAGGATCAGATCCTTGGGGGTGACGCCGGAGCCGAGCGCGCCCCCGTAATTGATCCGCATCGTGCGCGGCTTCTTCTGGACCAGGCACTGGGTGGCGAGCACGTGCTCGACCTCGGAGGTGCCGATCCCGAAGGCCAGCGAGCCGAAGGCGCCGTGCGTGGAGGTGTGGCTGTCGCCGCAGACGATCGTCATCCCGGGCTGGGTGACGCCCAGCTCCGGGCCGATCACGTGGACGATGCCCTGGCGGTCGGAGCCGAGGCTGTACACGGTCAGGCCGAACTCCTCGCAGTTGCGCTCCAGAGTTTCGACCTGGATGCGGGAGAGCTCGTCGGCGATCAGCCGCGCCGCCATCGTCCCGTCGGTCGGCGTGTTGTGGTCCGCCGTGGCCAACGTCTTTTCCGGGCGGCGGACCTTGCGCCCCGCCATCCGCAGCCCGTCGAAGGCCTGCGGCGAGGTCACCTCGTGGACGAGGTGCAGATCGATGTAGATCAACCCCTCGGAGACCTCGTGCGCCTCCCAGATCTTCTCGAACATGTTCTTCGGCCTCATGTCAGGCGTCGCTCCTCTGCTTTAGCTCGTTCACGTTCATCATCATCGGAGATCTCGCTCACTCGCTCCCGCCTACGGCGCGACTAGCTCCTCCTCAGCCCAGCGGCTATCACCGCGATGAAGCGGGTCGGCTCGGTTCCATCGTTCACGAAGTGGTGCGGCAGGTCGGCGTCGAAGGTGACGCTGTCGCCCTCCTTCAGCGCGTGGCGCTCGCCGTCGATCACCAGCGCCGGGGCGCCCGCCAGGACGACCGCGGTCTCGCGGCTGCCCGGCTCGTGCATCGGTGGGTCGGCGGCGCCGCCGGTGGTGGCGCCGGGGTCGAGGACGTGCAGGGAGACGTCGGCGCGCTGACCGGGCAGCGGCGGCGTCAGCTCCTCGATCCGGTGGCCGCCGCGACGGCTCGAGCGGCGCCCGGCGGCGCGGGAGATCATCACGTGCCGCCCCTCGTCGAGGCGCAGCAGCTGGGACAGCGTCAGCTCCAGCCCGGCGGCGATCTTCGCCGCGACCGCGAGCGTCGGCGAGGTCCCGCCGCGCTCGACCTGGGACAGCATCTGGGCGCTGACCCCGGAGCGATCCGCGAGGTCGCGCAGCGACAGCGACATCGCCTCGCGCAGGGCACGGATGCGCGGCCCGACCGCGCCGACGGGGTCGGCGGTCGGTGCGGAACCGACAGGGTTCGTGGCGGCCGCGCGGTCAGTGTGGGCAACGGTTGCCATCGTGGGGCTCGTACGCTATCACGGACGGTTGTAAGACGCAGGGCCCGATCCAGGGAAGTGATCGAAGGGCGCCTGCCT
Organism: uncultured Actinomycetes bacterium; assembly: GCA_963763265.1. Lineage (GTDB taxonomy): Bacteria > Actinomycetota > Thermoleophilia > Solirubrobacterales > 70-9 > VAYN01. The sequence continues at coordinate 223,315 of CAVXNN010000006.1, forward strand.
CGCAGGGGACGGACCAATGCGCCGGCACCGGGATGGAGCGGCGCGGTCGGGCCCGTCGGTCGGGACCGTGGTGGGTCGGGGGACGCCTCCCTCCCTCGCGGACCTACCAGCAAATGCGTCCGCGAGGGAGGGAGCCGTCGCTCGGGCGCTCCCGGAGGGAGGCGGGCGAACAAGATCAGACGCGGTCCGAAGTTCAACGGAGGGTTCCGGTCAGACGGGGCTTCCGGGATTCCGAGGCCAGGCGGATTTCGCCGAGATCAGGCGCGGAGACCGAGAAGGGCGCTGAGGTCGGCGGCGAGCTGGAGCGGTTCCTCCTCGAGCTGGTCTTCGGTGATGCGGACCACGTCGAAGCCCCGCGCCTTCAAGCGACGGTCGCGCCTGCGGTCCTTGCGGAAGGCGCGCCTGGTGCGATGGGACTTGAAGCCATCCAGCTCGCCGATCAGGCGGGCCGAGGGCCAGTGGCAGTCGACCTGGAAGCGGTCCTCGTCGAGGGTGATCCAGGCGTTGAGGCGGGGACGCGGGATGTGGTGGGCGTCGAGGAAGGGGAGGAAGAGCTCCTCAAGATCGCTGCGCACGCGTCCACCGGGGTCGTCGCGGAGGCGCTCGAGGCAGGTGTGGAGCGCGGGAGTGCTCTTGTGGCGCGGGTGGCGTGCGAGGAGGGCTGGGATCGAGATCGGTCCGTAGAGGCCGAGGTATTCCAACTCCCGGAGGGCCGTCTCCGCCGCCGCCCCGCCCTTCTCCCCCGCCAGATCGAGCACCGCCCGGGCCGCGGTGGTGACCGGGATCCCATCCCGGACCGTCACCTCATCCGGCGGCAACACCCCGAAGTGGCGCCGGATCGAGCGCTGCGAACGGGTCTTTCGCGGCACGGTGACGTGAGCGTCCCCCGTCCCGCGTCCCCAGATTCCCCACAGCGCCGCCGCCGAGCGGTGGCTGAGCACCGCCCCATCCCCCGATGCCAGCACCGCCGCCATCCACCGCCCCCGCACCGTGATCGCCCTGTGTCCCACGGCGTAGACACCGCGATGGACTCGATGAAGCGCGCCGCGCGCCACCCACCCTGCAATCGAGTCCTTGGTGAGCCCATAGGCAAGCAGCTGCCTCGTCGCCACGACTCCATGCTGCCGCCCCGCCAAGGCCGCCACAGCCCTTCCAAGCGATTGCGTCTGCACTAACTCGTCGTGGTGACGAGGAAATGCAGACGGTCCGGGCATGAAACCGAGGTTGGCGGACGGGTATGCGCGTGTGGCGCGCGGATCGGGTCAATTGCGGGGCTTCTTTGTGACGGGAGCTTCGCGGGGCTCGGCCGCCCGGGCCGCTACGGGCCCGGGGTGCGCTCGACCACGGCTTCGGCGGTCGCCGCCTCGGCCTCGCGGGTCGCGGCGCCTTCCAGCGAGTTGGAGAGGGCGCGCAGGTAGGCACGGGCGCTCGCCTCGATGATGTCGGTGGCGACGCCGGAGCCGGACGCCAGGATGCCGTTGGTGCGCAGCATCACCGTCGTCTCCCCGAGCGCGTCCTCTCCCCCGGTCACCGCCTGGACCGTGTACTTGACCAGCTCGCTCTCCACCCCGGTGGCGACCTGGATGGCGCGGAAGATCGCGTCGATCGGGCCGTCGCCGGTGCTCTCGCCGACCACCTCCTCGCCCGAGGGCAAGGTGACGCCGATCCGCGCCAGCGGCTCTTTGCCGCTCGCCGCGGTCACCTCGAAGGAGGCCAGCTCGTGGGCATCGGCGCGGTCGCGCATCTCCTCGGAGACGATCGCCTCGAGGTCCAGCGCGGTCACCTGCTTCTTGCGGTCGGCGACCTCCTTGAAGGCCTTGAAGGCCGAGTTGAGGGCGCCGCCCTCCACCTTGTAGCCCAGCTGCTCCAGAGCGTCTTTCAGGGCGTGGCGGCCGGAGTGCTTGCCGAGCACGATCGAGTTCGACTCGAAGCCGACTTCGGTCGCGTCCATGATCTCATAGGTGGAGCGCTCCTTCAGCACCCCGTCCTGGTGGATCCCGGACTCGTGCGCGAACGCGTTGCGGCCGACGATCGCCTTGTTCGGCTGCACCGGGTAGCCGGTCAGGCGGCTGACCAGGCGGCTGGTGCGGGCGATCTCGCGACTGTTGATGCCGGTCGTGAAGCCGTGCGCGTCCTCGCGGACCCGCAGCAGCATCGCGATCTCCTCCAGCGAGCAGTTGCCCGCCCGCTCGCCCAGCCCGTTGACCGCGCACTCGACCTGCCGGCAGCCCGCCATCACCCCGGCGTAGGAGTTGGCGACCGCCAGGCCCAGGTCGTCGTGGCAATGGACCGAGGTCTCGACGTCGCGCAGGCCGGGGACCAGCTCGTAGAAGCGCCGCCACATCGCCGCGTACTCCTCCGGCGTCGTGTAGCCGACCGTGTCGGGGACGTTGATCACCGTCGCGCCGGCCTCGATCGCGATCGCCAGCACCTCGGCGGTGAACTCGAAGTCCGAGCGGGTCGCGTCCATCGGCGAGAACTCGACGTCGTCGCAGTAGGCCCGCGCCATCGTCACCGCCGCCTTCGCCTGGCCCTTGACGTCCTCGCGATCGGTCTGCAGCTGGTGGCGGATGTGGATGTCGGAGGTCGAGATGAAGGTGTGGATGCGCGGCCGTTCGGCGTCCTTGACCGCTCCCCAGGCGGCGTCGATGTCCGCCTTGTGGGTGCGGGCCAGGCCGCAGATGGTCGGTCCTTCGACCGTGCGGGAGATCGCCTTGACGGCCTCGAAGTCCCCCGGCGAGGCGATCGGGAAGCCGGCCTCGATGACGTCGACGCCCAGCCGCGCCAGCTGCTGGGCGATCTCCACCTTCTCGGCGGAGTTGAGCGAGATGCCGGGCGACTGCTCGCCGTCGCGCAACGTGGTGTCGAAGATGTGGACGCGGTTGGCGTCGGGCGATGCGTTTACGTCGGTGTCGTTCGGTCCCATCGGACCCTCCTTCTCTCTAAATCCTGAATGGCCTGTTGTCTCTCGCGGCTATCGCGCCGCCCAGCGCTATTCCCCCCGAGGGGGGAGGAGAAGGAGAAGCGCAAGGCTGTTCAGCGGAAAGGCCATTCCACGGCCCAGGGTAGCGCACCCGCCGCCGGTTGACGTAGCCTGCCGCCGTGGAGCACGGCAAGGGCGTCAACTGGCTGGCCCTCTTCGCGATCGGGATCGCGACGGTGACGATCGCCAACGACTTCTCGGCGATCAACGTGGCCCTGCCGACGATGGAGGGCGACTTCCACACCAACATCAACACGATCCAGTGGGTCGTCAACGCCTACGCGCTGACCTTCGGGGTGATGATCGTGACCGGGGGCCGGCTCGCCGACATGTTCGGGCGGCGGCAGGCCTTCTTCCTCGGCGCGGCGATCTTCGCGGTCTTCTCGGCCACCGGCGGCGCCGCGCCCAACGAGAGCATCCTGATCGCCACCCGGGCGCTGATGGGGATCGGGGGGGCGCTGATGCTGCCCGCGATCATCGGCATGACCTACGCGATCCTGCCGGAAGACAAGGCGGGCCTCGCGGGCGGGGTCATCATGGGCGCCGCGGGTCTCGGCAACGCGATCGGGCCACTGGTCGGTGGCGTCTTCACCGACCTGCTCACCTGGCGGTGGATCTTCTTCCTCAACGTGCCGATCGCCCTGTTCGCGATCGGCATCGTCTGGGCCAGCGTTCACCTCGACGAAGCCGGGGACGCCGACCACCGGATCGACTACGCCGGGATCGGGGCGATCTCGATCGGGTTGGTCTCGCTGCTGGTCGCCCTCGATCAGGTCGACGACTGGGGCTGGGGCGACCCGCGGGTGATCGCGATGCTGGTGATCGCGGCGGTGCTGGTGGGAGCCTTCGTGCCGATCGAGCGCCGCGCCGGCCGCCACGCCCTGATCCCGCGGGCGATCATCTCCAACCGCGACTTCGCGGCTCCCTGCGCGGCGATCCTCTGCATGTCGGCGACCTTCTTCGCCGCGCTCCTGTACCTGCCGCAGTTCATGGAGCGGCAGCTCGGCTTCTCGCCGCTGGAAGCGGGGCTGGGGATGCTGCCGGCGCTCGCCACCTTCGCGCTCGTCTCCTTCGTCGCCGGCCCGCTCTACGAGCGGCTCGGGGCGAAGCGCCTGGCGGTCGCCGGCGGCGCCTGCATGTGCGCGGCGGCGCTCCTCTTCTCGCTGGTCGGCACGAAAGCCGGGTACGGCGCCCTGGTGCCGGGGATGGTCGTCCTCGGGATCGGGGTGGGCAGCTTCTACTCGACCGCGACCACCGCCGGGGTCACCTCGGTCGACGATTCGCAGGCGAGCCTGGCGGGCGGCATCGTCTACATGTTCCAGATCGCGGGTGGGTCGATCGGCCTCGGCCTGACGACGACCATCTTCTCCAGCTTCAACCCGCCGTTCATCGACGGCTTCCAGGCTGCCTTCCGGCTCGACGCCGGCATCGCCCTGGTCGGCTTCGCGATCAGCGTGCTGTTCGTAGGCGGGACGCTGCTCAGCCGCCGCGCCGCCGCCGCGACCTAGAGGCGAGCGCGGTGCCCGGGCCGGCCGACCTGGGCGGCGGTGTCGCGGAGCAACGACCTAGGGACGGAAGACGTTGCGCCCAGGGCCGCCGCGGAGCGTGTCGTTGCCCGGGCCCCCGATCAGCACGTCGTTGCCGGCCCGGCCGATCAGCACGTCGGCGCCGGGACCGCCGACCAGCTTGTCGTCGCCGGCGCCGCCGACCAGGACGTCGTCGCCTTCGCCGCCGCGGATCGTCGCCGGGACGGGCACCGTGCGGCCGAGGACGACGGTGTCGTCGCCCGCGCCGGTGTTGATTTCGAAGCCCGCGATCATGCTCGCTTCGCAGCGCAATGCTTCCGGCCGTCGTTCCGGGTGGATGCAGACGGTGCCGCCCACTGCCAGCGGGGTCGCCGCTTCGATCTCATAGAAGCGCCCGTCGCTGCTCAGCTCGACCGTGATGCGATCGTTGGCGGGACTCCCCGCAAGCAGCAGGTTCACCGATTCTTCGGCCGGTTCGACCATGGCCGCCGAGGTGTGGGCCTCGGCCACCCGATCACGGGTCGGCGAGTGCGCCGCGGCGACCGCGGACGCGGAGGCGAGGGCCGTGACGACGCCGGCCAGGACGAGGAGGCTGAGGCGCTTCATAGTCCCCCCTAACAAGGCTCCCCCGCCGACGTTGCGGTCCGCGTCGGGAATTCGCCGCGCCCAGGCGACGAGGGCGGGCGGCCGGGGCGGCGGCTGCCGTCAAAGGTCGACCGAGCGCCCCACCGAGAAGCCATCGAGGTCGAGGATCCTCTGCAGGGCGTCGGGACGGACCGGCGCGTCGGTGGTCAGGGCCATGACCGCGTCGCCCCCTCCCCCAGGCTCCGCACCGACCGCGGCAGAGACGATGTTGACGCCGTCCTCGCCGAACGCGGTGCCGACCCGGCCGATCATCCCCGGCCGGTCGCGGTAACGGAACACGGTGATGTGCTCGGCGAAAGGCAGGTAGAAGCTCTCGCCCCAGGCGGACACCAGATAAGGCTCGTTCTTGGGACCGACCCCGGTCCCGGCCACCTCGACCTCGTTCTCGCCGGAGCCGAGCCGCACGGTGACCAGCTCGGTGAAGTCCTCGGAGCTCGAGTCGGTGGTCTCGGTCAGGTCGATCCCGCGCTCCTCGGCCATCTGCGGCGCGTTCACCAGGTTGACCGGCGTCTCGGTATTGCCGGAGAGCACCCCGACCAGCACCGCGATCCCCAGCAGCCGCGTGTCGTAGGAGGCGATGCGACCGCGGAATTCCGCTGTCACGCGGTCCACCGGCCCGCTGCCGAGGCCCTGCGCGAGCCGCCCCAGCTTTTCGCAGAGCGGCACGAAGGGCGCCAGCGCCTCCATCTCCTCGGGGCGCACGGCGGCGATGTTGACGGCGTTGGTGACGACCCCGCCGGTCAGCGCCGCGGTCACCTGCTCGGCGGTGACGATCCCGGCCCGGTCCTGCGCCTCGGCGGTCGAGGCGCCCAGGTGCGGGGTGACGACGACGTCTTCGCGGGCAAAGATCGGGTGGTCGACGAACGGCTCCGCCGGGAAGACGTCGAGCGCCGCCCCGGCGAGCTTGCCGGACTCCAGGCCGGCGACCAGGTCGTCGAGCACGACCAGCTCGCCGCGGGCGCAGTTGACCACGCGGGCGCCGTCCTTCATCGCGGCGATCGCCCCGGCATCGATTATCCCCGCCGTCTCCGGCGTCTTCGGCACGTGCACGGTGATCACGTCGGCGCGCGCCAGGAGGTCGCCCAGCTCCTCGACCCCCTCGACGCCGAGCTCGCGGAAGCGCTCGGCGGAGACGAACTTGTCGAAGGCGAGGATCTCCATGTCGAAGCTCTGGGCGCGGCGGGCGACGAGCTGGCCGATGCGCCCGAAGCCGACCACGCCGAGCGTCTTGCCGTAGAGCTCGGCGCCCTTGAACTTGGCGCGGTCCCAGCGCCCCGCGACGAGCGAGGCCTGAGCCTGCGGGACGTTGCGGTACATCGCCAGCATCAGCGCCAGGGTGTGCTCGGCGGCGGCCACCGAGTTCGACTCGGGCGCGTTGGCGACGATGATCCCGCGCCGCGTCGCCGCCGGGATGTCGACGTTGTCGACCCCGGTGCCGGCCCGGCCGATCACCTTCAGGTTGGTCGCCAGGTCGATCAGCTCCGGCGTCAGCTTGGTCGCCGAGCGGATCAGGATCGCGTCGTAGTCGCCGAGCTTGGCGCGGAACTCCTCCTCGGACATGTCGAGCCCGAGGTCGACGTCGAACTTCGAGCGCAGCAGCTCGACGCCGGTGTCGGCGATCTTCTCCTTGACCAGGACCTTCATCGGACGCGGCACCCTAGCTTCACGACCGGACCCCGTCGACGTTCTCGACCACCCAATCGATACAGCGGGTGAGCGCCTCGATGTCGTCGGGGTCGACGGCCGGGAACATGCCGATCCGCAGCTGGTTGCGGCCGAGCTTGCGGTAGGGCTCGGTGTCGACGATGCCGTTGGCCCGCAGGGCCTTGGCGATCGCCGCCGCGTCGACGTCGTCGGCGAAGTCGATCGTGCCGACCACCAGCGAGCGCTTCGCCGGGTCGGCGACGAACGGCGTCGCGAAGTCGCTCTGCTCGGCCCAGGAGTAGAGGCGCCTGGAGGAGTCGCCGGTCCGCGCCACGCACCAGTCGAGCCCGCCGCCCGCGAGCATCCACTCGAGCTGGTCGGCGAGCAGGAACAGGGTCGCCACCGCGGGGGTGTTGTAGGTCTGCTGCTTGCGCGAGTTGTCGAGCGCCACGGCAAGCGAGAGGAATTCCGGCTGCCAGCGTCCGGCGGCGCCGTCGAGCTCCTCGATCCGGGCGATCGCGGTGGGGCTCAGGGCGGCGAGCCAGAGCCCGCCGTCGGAGCCGAGCCCCTTCTGCGGGGCGAAGTAGTAGACGTCGGCCTGGGACGCGTCGAGCGGCAGGCCCGCGGCGCCCGAGGTGGCGTCGATCAGGACCAGGGCATCGCCCGCGTCGGCGGGGCGCTCGACCGGCACCATGACGCCGGTGGAGGTCTCGTTGTGGGCCCAGCCGATCACGTCGGCGGCGGCGTCGGCGCGCGGCGCGGGCGCGTCGCCGGGCGGCGCCTCGACCAGGATCGGCTCGCCGAGGAACGGCGCGCCGGCGGCCGCCTTGGCGAACTTCTGCGAGAACTCGCCGTAGGTGAGGTGCAGGGAGCGCTCGCGGATCAGCCAGGCGCAGGCCGCCTCCCAGAAGGCCGTGGTGCCGCCGTTGCCGAGCGCGACCTCGTAGCCCTCGGGAAGGCCGAGCAGCGCGGTGACCCCCTCGCGGACGCGCCGCACCAGGTCGCGGACCGGCGCCTGGCGGTGCGAGGTGCCCATCAGCCGCGATTGCCCGGCGAGCTTGGCGAGCGCCTCGGGGCGCACCTTGGACGGGCCGCAGCCGAAACGGCCGTCGCGGGGCTTCAGGTCGGCGGGAATGGTGACGATGCTCTCGGTGGTGGCCATCGGGGCGACAGGTTATTGACCCCGGCCGGTGGACCGCCGCCGGGCCTCGGGTTAGGCTGGCCAGGCCGTTCAGATGGCACTCCAAAAGGCCGTTCAGAAGGCAATCTCAGACATTTAGGGGGAGAGATGTACCCAGTCAGCTACGAAGCCGACTTCCGGTCGGAACCGAACCGTGCGACCACGTTCTTCCGCATCATCCTCGCGATCCCGTGGATCATCGTCGCCTACGTCTACGCGGTCGTCGCCCTGTTCACCCACATCTTCGCCTGGGTGGCGATCGTGATCACCGGCCGCTATCCCGAGGGCCTGTACAAGCTCAACTCGGGGTTCGTCCGCTACTTCGTCCGCACCTACGCGTGGGTCTACCTGCAGTCCGACGAGTGGCCCCCGTTCGGCATCGGCGACGACCCGAGCTACCCGATCCGCGTCGAGGTCGCGCCACGGGCCGAGCACCAGAGCCGGCTCACGGTCTTCTTCCGGCTGATCCTTGCGATCCCGATGCTGATCGTCGCCTATGGGGTCAACTACCTGCACCTCGGCGCCGCGGTGGTCGCCTGGCTGACGATCGTCTTCCGCGGTTACCTGCCGGAGGGGATCAACTCGGCGCTGACCTTCTGCAACTCCTTCTACGCGCGGGTCTACGGCTACCTGGCGTTCCTGACCGACGACTACCCGCCGGTCGGCATCGAGCGGGCGCGGGGCGTCGGCAACCTGGCCCCCGGCCCGGGGCCGGTCGCGCCGCAGGCGCCGCCCGCCGCGCCGACCGCCTGAGCGCGGGGACTCGAGAGGAGGAGGCGGGACGATGAGCGAAGCGGGCGAGGACAAGGTGGTCCGCGGCGAGGGCTGGGCGACCGCCGGTCTCGACGACCTCGGCGAGGGCCCCGGCTTCCGCAAGATCCGCGGCCCGCTGGGGGTAACCGCCTTCGGCGCCAACGCGATCGTCCTGCCTCCCTCCTACGCCACCGGCAGCCACTACCACGACGAGCAGGAGGAGCTGTACTTCGTCCACTCCGGACGGGTGGCGATCGAGTTCGGCGACGGTGCCGTCCAGGAGCTCGGCCCCGGCGGCCTCGCCTGGGTCGATGCCCCCACCCCGCGCCGACTGCGCAACCTCAGCGACAGCGAGGAGGCGGTCTACGTCTGCGTCGGCGGCAAGGGCGGCTACGTGGGGCGGGACGGGCGGCTCGCCGAGGGGGAGTCACACCGGTAGTCGGATCGAGGGACCCCGAGGGACCGGGCCGCCCCGACCTGGCGACGCTCCCGTCCCTTCCAGCTTCCACGGGATGGCCCGGGAGCGGAGCGACGAGCCGCGTGCGCCCCTCCGGCGGGTGGCGTCGTACGGGGACCCAGGTCCGAGGAAGCTTCAGCTACCGCAGGACATGGGAGTACCTGCGACGACAGGACCCGCCGGCCGGGGTTCGCCCGTCCCCTCCTTGAACCCGCTTCCGCGACCTAGAACCCCTGGTCGATCCAGGGCATCATGTCCCGCAGCTCCTTGCCGACCTTCTCGATTTCGTGGTCGGCGCCGGCCTTGCGGAGCTGCTCGAAGTTCTGGCCGCCGGACCGGTTCTCGGCGATGAACTCCTTGGCGAACTCGCCGGACTGGATCTCGCCGAGGATCTCCTTCATCGCCGCCCGCGAGGCCTCGCCGATCACCCGTCTGCCGCGGGTCAGGTCGCCGTACTCGGCGGTATTGGAGATCGAGTACTCCATCCCGCGGATACCCTTTTCGTACATCAGGTCGGCGATCAGCTTCAGCTCGTGGAGGCACTCGAAATAGGCAAGGCGCGGGTCGTAGCCGGCCTCGACGAGGGTCTCGAAGCCCGCCTTGACCAGCTCCGAGGCGCCGCCGCAGAGCACCGCCTGCTCGCCGAACAGGTCGGACTCGCACTCTTCCTTGAAGGTCGTCTCGATCACCGCGGCGCGGGCGCCGCCGATCCCCGACGCGTAGGCCAGCACCACGTCGTGGGCGGTGCCGCTCGCGTCCTGGTGGACCGACATCAGGCAGGGGACGCCGTTGCCTTCCTCGTACTGGCGGCGGACCAGGTGACCGGGGCCCTTGGGCGCGACCATGCCGACGTCGACGCCCTCCGGCGGGGAGATCTCGCCGAAGTGGATCGCGAATCCGTGGGCGAAGAGCAGCAGGTTCCCGGGCTCGATCCCGGCGCTGATCTGCTCGCGCCAGATCTCGCCCTGCTTCTCGTCGGGCAGCAGGATCATCACCGCGTCGCCGCGCTTCGCGGCAGCGGCGATGTCGAGCACCTCGAGACCGGCCGCTTCGGCCTTGGCGCGGCTGGAGGAATCGGGGCGCAGGCCGACGACCACCTGCACCCCGGAGTCCTTCAGGTTGAGGGCGTGGGCATGGCCCTGGGAGCCATAGCCGAGGATCGCGACCGTCTTGCCGGCGAGGTTCGAGAGGTCGGCGTCCTTGTCGTAGAAGATGTCGTCGGTTTTCATGGGCGAGCAGGCTAGCGGAGAGCCTGCCCTGCTAACGGAGCGCCCGCCGCATCAGCTTGCCCGATGGCGTCCGCGGCAGGGCCGCCGCCAACTCGATCAGCTTCGGCACTTTGTAGCCCGCCAGCGCCTCGGCGCAGTGCCGGTGCAGCTCCTCTGGCGTGACGTCGGCGTGCGGGGCGAGCACCACCACGGCGGTCACCGCCTGCTGCCACTCGGGGTCGTCGCGCCCGACCACCGCCGCGTCGGCCACCGCCGGGTGGCTCAGCAGCACCTCCTCGACCTCGGAGGGGACGACGTTCTCGCCGCCGGTGACGATCATGTCGTCGACCCGGTCACGCACGTAGAGGAAGCCTTCGTCATCGATGTGGCCGAGATCGCCGGTGTGCAGCCAGCCCGACTCGTCGGCCCGCCCGGGGGCGACGGTCGGGCCCTGGACGAGGATCTCACCGCCGCGGATCCGCACGTGGCTGGTGAGCAGCGGCCGACCCGCCGAGCCGACCTTGCGCCGCGCGTCCTCGGGGGCGAGCGTCGTCACCTGCGAGCAGGTCTCGGTGAGGCCGTAGGTCTGCACGACGGTGGCGCCGCGGTCGAGCGCCTCGCTGAGAACCGCCTCCGGGACCGGGCCGCCGCCGACCAGGATCGCCCGCGGGCCGGAGAGGTCGGCGCCCGCCTCGAGCAGGCGGGTGAGCATCGTCGTCACCAGCGAGACGATGCTGATCGGTTCCTCGCTCAGCGCCGCCGCCACCCGCTCGCCGTCGAAGCCGTCGTGGAGCACCGCGGTCGTCCCATAGATCGCCGAGCGCACCACGATGCTGAGCCCGGCGATGTGGCTGAGCGGCACGCAGCAGAGCCAGCGGTCGGAGGGGTCGACGCCGATGTTGAAGGCGCCGCCGACCGCGCTCCAGAGGAAGTTGCCGTAGGTGAGGCCGATCGGCTTCGGCTCCCCGGTGCTGCCCGAGCTGAGGACGTAGGCGCAGATGTCGTCGGTGTCGTGCTCGCCCAGCAGCGGCAGGTCGGCCTCGTTCTGGGTGAGCAGGCCGGGATCGTCGAGGTCGACCATCGGCTCGACCAGCTCCACGATCCGCGCCCGCTCGGCCGCGGTGAGGCGCGGACCGAGCGGCAGGAGCGCCGCGCCGACCTTCATCAGCGCGTGGGCGAGCACCACCTGCTCGCGGCGCGGATGCATGGTGAGCGCCGCCGTGGTACCGCGCCGCACCCCGTGGGCGGCGAGCCGGCGGGCCACCCAGGTCGCTTCCGCCTCGAGCTCGGCGTAGGTCACCGCGGTCCCTTCGGCGATCAGCGCGCAGCGCTCGGGGCAGCTCTGCGCCCGCTGAGCGAGCCAGTCGTCGATTCTCATATCGTCTCCATCATGCACAAACGCGACCGGGAGGCCCGGTGATCTGGGTCCAGGCCGCACGGCCGCGGACCTTGCCGGCGGCGATCGCGCCGGTGCTGGTCGGGACGGCGGCGGCCTGGCAGTACGCGGGGCACCTGCCGCGCTGGCTCGCCTTCGTGGCGGCGCTGGTCGGCTCGATCTTCATCCAGATCGGCACCAACCTGGCGAACGACTACTCCGACGCGCGCCGCGGCGCCGACACCGCCGACCGGCTCGGCCCGGTGCGGGTCACCTCGACCGGGCTGATCACGCCGCGCCGCGTCCTCACCGCGACCTGGGTCGCCTTCGCGGTGGCGGTCGCCTGCGGCATCTACCTGGCGGCGGTGGCGGGCTGGGTGATCCTCGTCGTCGGCGCCGCCTCGATCGCCGCGGGCGTGCTCTACACGGGCGGACCGCGGCCATACGGCTACGCGGGGCTCGGCGACGTCTTCGTCTTCCTCTTCTTCGGCCTGGTCGCGGTCAACGGATCCTTCTACGTGCAGACCGGGGAACTGGCGGCGCTGCCGCTGGGCCTCTCGATCGCGGTCGGCTTCCTCGCCACCGCGATCCTCGTGGTCAACAACGTCCGTGACATCGAGACCGACCGTCGCACCGGCAAGATGACCTCGGCGGTGCGGATGGGGCGCGCCAACGCGGTGAACATTTACCGGCTGCTGGTGGTCGGGGCGTTCGTCGTCCTGCCGTTCTCGATCTGGGCGGGCGAATGCGCGTGGTGGCCCCTGCTCGGGCTGGCGGCGGCGCCGCTGGCCGTCAAACCGATGCGGGCCCTGGGGACGCGCGCCGACGGGCCGGCGCTGAACAAGGTGCTCGCCACGACCGGCGGCCTGCTCGCCGTCTACAGCGCGCTGGTCACGGTCGGCCTGCTGCTCTCGGTCTAGATGGCCGTGCGCCTCGCCGCGGCCGAAGTCATCCCCTACGCGCTGCCCTTCCGGCGGCCCTACGTGACCGCGCGGGGGACGCTGGCCCGGCGCGAGATGGTGCTGCTGCGGCTCAGGGACGAGGACGGGGTCGAGGGGCTGGGCGAAGCGGTGCCGCTCAGCCTCAGGGGTGGCGTGACGCTCGAGGCGGTGGCGCGGCAGCTGAGGACGGTCGCGGTGGAGATGACCGAGGCGAAGGAGGCGCCTCCCTCGATCGCGGACGCACTTGCAGATCGGTCCCCGATCGAGGGAGGCGCCTCCGGGCGTGCAGGTGGACCGCTCTCACTCCCGGCCCGTTGCGCGCTGTCGACCGCGCTGCTCGACCTGCGCGAGCGCCGCGAAGGACGGGCCGTCGCCGCGGAGCCGGTGCGCTGCAACGCGACGCTGGTCGGCGGGGCGCCGGGCGAGGTCGCGGCGGAGGCGGCGCGCTGGGCCAAGGCGGGCTTCCGGACCTTCAAGCTGAAGGTCGGGACGGGCGAGGACGTCGCCCAGGTCGAGGCGGTGCGGGCGGCGCTCGGGCCGGAGGCGAAGATCCGGCTCGACGCCAACGCGACCTGGTCGCTGGAGGAGGCCACCCGGGTGCTGGCGGCGATCGAGCCGCTCGGGATCGAGCTGGTGGAGCAGCCGGTCGAGACGATCGGCGAAGCGGCGGAGCTCGCCTGGCGGACCCGGATCCCGCTCGCCGGGGACGAGAGCATCGTCACCGTCGCCGACGCGAAGGAGGCGGAGCGCGACGGGGGCTTCTCGATCACCGGGATCAAGCTGTCGAAGGTCGGCGGGATCGCGGCGGGGCGCCAGATCGCCGCCGTCCTGCGCTCCTACGTGGCGAGCGCGCTCGACGGGCCGGTCGGGATCGCGGTCGGCCGGCGCCTGGCGGCGGAGATCGACGCGGCGCGCCCCGCCGACGTGGCGCCGCTCGCCCACGGCCTCGCCACCCGCCGCCTCTTCGCCGCCACCGTCGCCGCGGTCGAGTGCGAGCTGCGGGGCGACCTCCTGCACGCGGCGCCTGGCCCCGGCCTCGGCGTCGTGATCGACGAGGATGCCCTGGAGCACCACCAACTGTGAATGCCCCGTGGCGCCTTGGTTGCCCATAGACCGACTTTCGCGCCACACACCTTTTTCCGATGGACCCGACCAACGCCAACACCGCCCTCGCCTCGGCCTTCGCCGAGGAGCTGGCGCGCGGCGGGCTGCGGCGGGCGGTCGTCTCCCCCGGCTCGCGCTCGGCGCCGCTCGCGGTGGCGCTGTGGCGGGAGCCGGCGATCGAGGTGACGGTGATCGTCGACGAGCGCTCGGCCGCCTTCTTCGCGCTCGGTGCGGCGCAGGCGACCGGCGAGCCGGTGGCGCTCCTTTGCACCTCGGGGACGGCGCTCGCCAACTACCACCCGGCGATCGCCGAGGCCGACGAGTCGGGGCTGCCGCTGATCGTGCTGAGCGCCGACCGTCCGCCCGAGCTGCGCGGGATCGGCGCCGGGCAGACGATCGACCAGATCAAGGCCTTCGGCGAATCGGTGCGCTGGTTCTGCGAAGTCGGCACCCACGCGGCCGACGACGGGGGGCTGCTGCACATGCGCTCGGTCGCCTGTCGGGCGCTGGCGCGGGCGCGCGGTGAGATCCGCCCGGGGCCGGTCCACCTCAATGTCCCCTGGCGGGAGCCGCTGGCGCCGCTGGCGGTCGAGGGCGCGGTGACGGCGACCGACCCGTTGGCCGTGGCCGGACGCGGGGACCGTCCCCTGACCGCGGTCACCCGGGTCGACCTCGAGCCGACCGAGTTCATCCTCGACGAGGTCGCGGCCCACATCGGCGACGCGATCGCCGGGGTGATCATCGCGGGGCGCCAGACCGACCCGGAGCTGCGCGAGCCGCTCGCCCAGCTCGCCCGCGCCTCGGGCTTCCCGATCCTCGCCGAGCCGACCTCGCAGATGCGGCTCGGGCCGCACGATCGCTCCTACGTCGTCACCACCTACGACACGCTGCTGCGCGACGAGCATTGGGCGCGTGGCGTGGTGCCGGAGCTGGTGCTGCGCTTCGGCGAGCTGCCGACCTCCAAGCCCCTGCGCGCCTGGCTCGCGGCGAGCGGCGCCGACCAGATCGTGGTCGACCCGAGCGGCGGCTGGAACGAGCCGACGGGTCGGGCGACGGCGATCGTCCGGGCCGACCCCACGGAGTGCGCGAGCGGCTGGGCGGCGCGACTCGAAAGACAGGGCTCCGAGGGCGGGGCGAGGGGGCCCCTTCACTCACGAACTGCGGGGAGGTTCGCTCAGGGGCCCCCTCGCCCCGCTCCCGCAGCGTGGCTCACGGCCGAGGCGGCGGCGCTTGCCGCGATCCGGGAGGAGCTGGAGGGGACCGAGGCCGGCTCCTCGGCGGAGGTGCCGAAGGGCCCCGGCGCCGCCTCCTCGATCGCGGACCTACCTGCCGGTGCGCCGGCGATCGAGGAGGCGGCGCTTCACCTGGCTCTGGGGAAGGCGCACCAGGACGGGGACCTCGTCTACACCGCGTCCTCGATGCCGATCCGCGATCAGGAGGGCTTTCTGGCGCCGGGCGGGGCCGACGTGCTGCTGCTCTGCAACCGCGGCGCCAACGGCATCGACGGGCTCATCTCCTCGGGGATCGGCGCCGCGGCGGCGACCGGGCGGCCGACGACGATCGTCACCGGGGAGCTCGGCCTACTCCACGACATCGGCGGCCTCGCCGCCCTGCGCGACCTCACCACCCCGGTCCGGATCGTCGTGGTCGACAACGGCGGTGGCGGCATCTTCCACTTCCTGCCCCAGCGCGAAGCGCTCGCCGGCGAGGAGTTCGAGGCTCTCTTCGGCACCCCCCGCGGGATCTCGGTCGCCCGCGCGGCCTCCCTCTTCGACCTCCCCCACCGCCGGATCGCCTCCCTCGCCGACCTCCCCGAGGCGCTCGCCGCGGGGACCGGCCTCATCGAGGTCGAAACCGACCGCCACGCCAACGTGGCCGCTCATCGACGGGTCATCGAAAGGGTTCTGGCGGCGCTTTAGCGGGCGGGACGAGGGGGTCCGTTCACTCACAAACTGCGGGGAGGTTCGCTCAGTGACCCCCTCGCCCCGCTCACGGAACCATCGAGAGGGCTCACCGGGTCACGCAGCCGGACACGTTTGTCGCTTGTCGAAGCTGCGCCGACGCTCGGCGGTCCGAGAGCGGCCGCGTCTGGCGCTTCCCGAAAGCTGCGCCGGCCAGCCGACCTTGCCTGTGCTCGCGGCAGCCAACCGGATGCTGCCCCTGCGCGCGGAGCCCTTGCGGGGGCTCGAGAGCGATTCAGGGGACCTCGCCGGAACCTCCATGCCGTTGTTCCGCCGAGGTCCCCTGAATCGCTCTCCGGCGGCCAACAGGTCAGTCAGCGAGCAGGGGCAGCATCGCCTGCAGCTTGACCTCGGTCTCCGCCAGCTCGGCCTCCGGATCGGATCCGGCGACGACGCCGACCCCGGCGAAGAGGTGAGCGTCGCGGTCGCGGAGCAGGGCGCTGCGCAGGGCGACGCAGAATTCGCCGTCCTCGGTGGCGTCCATCCAGCCGACCGGCGCGGCGTACCAGCCGCGGTCCATCCGCTCGAGCTCTGTGAGCGGCGCCGCGGCCGCGGGCCAGGGCTCGCCGCCGACCGCCGGGGTCGGGTGGAGCATCCCGGCCAGCTCGACCGCGGACCGCGGCTCGGCCAGCTGGGCGATCACCGGCGTCGCCAGGTGCTGGATGTTGGCGACCTTGACGATCGCGGGCTCCGGCGCGGTCTCGACCCAGACCGAGTGGGGGCGGAGCCGGCGGACGATCCGCTCGGCGACGATGCGGTGCTCACGGCGGTCCTTGTCGCTGCGCATCAGCCGCTCGCCGAGGTGGTCGTCGACCGCCGGGTCGGAGCTGCGCCGGGTCGAGCCCGCCAGGGCGACGGTCGAGACGCCCGCCCCGGAGCGGCGCACGAGGAGCTCCGGGCTGGCGCCGACGAATGCCGCCTCCGGCGTCCCGGCGCAGAAGCAGAAGCAGGACGGGAACTGCCGGCGCATCGCGCCGAAGACCGGCGCGGGATCGTGGGCGGCGGCGGAGCTGACGATCACCTCGCGGGCCAGCACGACCTTCTTCATCTCCCCCGCGGCGATGCGCGCGGTCGCCTTCTCGACCGCCTCCTCGAAGGAGCGCGGCGGACGGGCGCCGCGAATGTCGGCATGGGCGGTCGGGTGCGGGTCGAGCAGGGGCAGGGTCGCCTCGGTGCGCAGCGCGGCGAGCCGCGCCGTCAGCTCCTCCCCGCGCCGCTCGGCGTCCTCTCCCGGCCCGACCACCGCGTTCACGGTCAGGAACGCCTCCTCCCCGTGCCGGCAGATCGAGACCTCGGGCAGGAAGAGCGAGCCGGGCTCGAAGGAGCTCCAGGTCGCCGAGCCGCCGCCCTCGGGGTCGAAGGCGAAGCCGCCGAGCCAGACCGGGCCGCTGCCCGCGGGCAGCCCGCGCGGCGCCTCGACGACGGCGTCGCGCCCGGTCCGGCCGATCTCCGCCGCCACCTCGGCGAAGCGCCGCGCCCCGCGCGAGGCCGCCTCGCGGGCCACGCCCATCCCGGCCAGGGCGAAGCCGCGGTCGGGCTGCTCCCAACAGAACCAGCGGTCGCTCGCCAGCCGCGAGGCGAAGACCGTGGCGCAGGGATCCTCGACGTCGACGGCCGCGGTGACGCTGACCAGCGTCCGCCGGCCCCGCGCTATCCCCTGCTCGAGAGCCCCGCGGAGGGACTCAGTCGTGACCACGGGCGATGGCGATCTCGCCGGTGCGGACCATCTCGACCAGGCCGTGCGGGCGGATCATCCGCTCGAAGGCCTCGATCTTGTCCGCCGAGCCGGTCACCTCGATCGTCATCGTGCGACGCGCCACGTCGACGATTTTCGCCCGGAAGATGTCGGCGAACTGGATGATCTCGGCGCGATTCTCGACCGCGGCGGAGACTTTGAAGAGGGCCATCTCGCGGGCGACCGTCTCCTCCGGCTCCATGTCGCGGATTTTCAGGACGTTGATCAGCTTGTGCAGCTGCTTGGTGACCTGGTCGATCGGGTGTACGGCCCCGTCCAGGGTCAGCGTGATGCGCGAGACGCTGGGGTCGTCGGTCGGGCCGACGGCGAGCGTGTCGATGTTGAAGCCGCGCCGCGCGAAGAGCCCGGAGATACGGGTCAGCACGCCGGGCTTGTTCTCGACCAGGATCGAAAGGACGTGCTTGCGGCCGCTCAGCTGGCCGGCCACGCGGAGATCCTCCAGCCTGACGGTCTCGTTCGCGGTCGCCATCGTCCTCAGCCCACCATGTCGCGGGCCGGCTGGCCGGAGGCGAACATCGGGAAGCAGTTCTCGGTCGGCGTGACGCGGACGTCGACCAGCACCGGTCCCTCGGTGTCGATCGCGGTCTTCATCGCGTCCTCGAGCTGGTCGGCCTCCTCCACCTTCATCCCGGTGGCGCCGAAGGCGTCGGCGAGCTTTGCCCAGTCGGGGCTGCCGCCGAGCGCCACGCCGCTGTGGCGACCGTCCCAGAAGAGATCCTGCCACTGGCGGACCATGCCCATGTAGCCGTTGTTCATCAGGAAGATCTTCACCGGGATGTCTTCGTCGACGCAGGTCGCGAGCTCCTGGCAGGTCATGATCAGGCTGCCGTCGCCGCAGAGCGCGATCACCGTGTCGTCGGGGGCGGCGACCTTGGCGCCGACCGCGGAGGGCAGTCCGAAGCCCATCGTGCCGAGGCCGCCGGAGTTGATCCAGCGGCGCGGCCGCTCGAAGCCGTAGCGCTGCGCCGTCCACATCTGGTGCTGGCCGACGTCGGAGGTGACGATCGCGTCGCCGCCCGTGACCTTGTGCATCGCGTCGATCATGTACTGCGGTTTGATCTCGCCCTCGGCGCCGGGCTCGTAGTGCAGCGGGTAGTCGTGGCGCCAGGCCTCGACCTTTTTCCACCAGTCCTCGAGCCGCGCCGCGTCGGTCTGCAGCGCCCGGTACTCGCGGGTCAGCTTCGGCAGCACCTGCTTGGCGTCGCCGACGATCGGGATGTGGGCGGGGACGTTCTTGGAGATCTCCGCCGGGTCGATGTCGATGTGGATGAATTTGGCGTGCGGCGCGAACTCCGAGAGCTTGCCGGTGACGCGGTCGTCGAAGCGGGCGCCGATCGCGACGATCAGGTCGGCCTCGTCCATCGCGTAGTTCGCGGTCCGGGTGCCGTGCATGCCGAGCATGCCCAGCCACTGCTCGTGGGTGGACGGGAAGGCCCCCAGGCCCATCACGGTCGAGGTGACCGGGAAGCGGTCGGAGCCGGCCAGCTCGCGCAGCTCCTCGGAGGCGTTGGCGGCGATCACGCCGCCGCCCGTGTAGAGGACCGGCCGGCGAGCGCCCGCCAGCGCTTTGGCGGCGATCTTGATCTGCTTGGCGTTGCCCTCCGTGGAGGGCCGGTAGCCGGGCAGCTCGACGGGCTCGGTGCGCGGCGTGTACTCGATGTCCTCGCCGGAGAGGTCGCTGGGGACGTCGATCAACACCGGCCCGGGCCGCCCGGTGGAGGCGATGTGGAAGGCCTCGTGGACGTACTCGGGGATCTGCCGGGCGTCGGTCACCTGGAAGGAGTGCTTCACGAAGGGGAAGGTCGAGCCGATGATGTCGGCCTCCTGGAAGCCGTCGGTGCCGATCAGGGCGGTCTTGACCTGCCCGGTGATGAAGACGGTCGGGACCGAGTCCATCATCGCGTCGGCGATCGGGGTCACCAGGTTGGTCGCGCCGGGCCCCGAGGTCGCGAAGGCGACCCCGACCCGGCCGGAGACCTTGGCGTAGCCCTCCGCGGCATGGCCCGCGCACTGCTCGTGGCGCGCCTGGATGTGGCGGAAGTCGGCGTCGACGAGGGCGTCGTAGATCGGCAGCGCGGCACCGCCGGGAATGCCGAAGGCGTGCTTGACGCCCTCCGCCTTCAGCGACTCCATCAGTGCGTCCGCGGCCCTCATCGAAACGTCGATGCTACCAGCGGGCTCATGGATGCCGGGGTCGGGTGACCCCCTCCCTCACGAACGCCGGCGAGGTTCGCTCGGGGGTCCCCCGACCCCGGCATCCTCGGCCCGCTGGGCCTCTCAAGCTTGGGCGGCGGCCGGCTTGGAGGGGTTCCAGCGGGTGCGGGGGTCGATCGCGGTCTCGATCGCGCGGTCCTTGTAACGGGCGAGGATGCCGAGGATCGACTCGACCAGCTCCTCCCCCAGCAGCCGCGGCTCGAGGCCCAGCGAGAGCAGGTTCGTGTTCACCGCGTTGTAGTAGTGCTCTTCCTTCTCGACGCGGGGATTGTCGTAGTGCTGGATCTCCACCTCGTAGCCGAGGTGGGCGCCCGCCTCCTTGACCAGCTCGGCCAGCTGCATCACCGAAAACTGCTCGGTGAACTGGTTGAAGACGCGGAACTCGCCCCGCTCGGCGGGATTGGTGACGGCGATCTCGATGCAGGCGAGCGTGTCGCGGATGTTGAGGAAGCTGCGAGTCTGGTTGCCGGCGCCGTAGACGGTCAGCGGGTGGCCGATCACCGCCTGCACGCAGAAGCGGTTCAGCACCGTGCCGAACAGCTCGTCGTAGTCGAACCGGGTCAGGAGGCGCTCGTCGGTCGCCGTCTCCTCGGTGTCGATCCCGTAGACGACGCCCTGGTTGAGGTCGGTGGCGCGCAGGCCCCAGGTCCGGCAGGCGAAGTGGATATTGGTCGAGTCGTGGACCTTGGAGCAGTGGTAGAGCGAGCCCGGCAGCTTCGGGTAGGGCAGGCGGTCGCGGCGCCCGTTGTGGTGGATCTCGATGTAGCCCTCCTCGATATCGATCTCGGGCTGGCCGTACTCGCCCATCGTCCCCAGCTTCACCAGCTGCGCCTCGGGGACGTGGTCGCGTATCGCGAAGAGCAGGTTGAGGTTGCCGATCGTGTTGGCGTACTGGGTCTCGACGGCGGTGCGGCGGGAGATCATCGAGTACGGCGCGGAGGCCTGCTGGCCGTAGTGGACGACCGCGTCGGGCAGGAACTCGGCGACCACCCCGTCGAGGAACTCGCCGTCCTCGATCGGTCCGACGTGGGAGGCGATCCGCCTGCCGGAGAGCTCGGCCCAGGCCTCGATCCGGGTCTCCAGCTCGGCGATCGGGGTCAGCGAGTTGGAGCCCGCGCCCTCCACCCAGCGCCGCCGGTTGAAGTTGTCGACGACCGCGACCTCGTGGCCGCGCGCCGAGAATCGAAGTGCCGTCGGCCAGCCGAGGTAGCCGTCGCCACCGAGGATGAGGATCCGCATAGACCGGCAAGGTTAGTTGAATCGGGCTGATGCCAAACCGTGTCGTGGCGCGAAACGGCGGCCGGGCGGGGATCGCGGCGCTGGTCGCGGTCCTCCTGCTGGGGCTGGGCCTGAGGATCGGCGAAGCCTGGGACGGCCGCGCCCCGGTGTACGACGCCGCCGCCTACGCGGCGATCGCCCGCAACCTCGACGCGGGCCGCGGCTTCACGGTCGGGCCGCGGGCGACCCAGCCGAGCGACGACTACTCCCCCGGCCTGCCGCTGCTCGTCGCCGGCCTCTACAAGCTCACCGGCGGCCCCCACGAACGCCTCGCCCGCCTCGTCCTCGCGGTGCTCGGGACGCTCGCCGTCCTCTTCGCCTACCTCCTGGCCCGCCGCCTCGCCGCCGCCCTCGACGCTTGTCGCCCAGAGGGCGACGAGCGTGACGACGACGGGCGCCCGGTCGACGCTTGTCATCCATACCCGGACGAGCGTGGGGATGGCTGCGCCCGGGCGGTGGTGGCGGGGCTGGTCGCGGCGCTCTTCGTGGCGATCTATCCGGCGACGATCGAGTACACCGGGATGCTGATGACCGAGCCGCTCGCGGCGACGCTGCTGGCCGGCGGGATCCTCGCGATCCTCTGGGCGGGGGACGCTCGAGGCGGCGAGGCGGGCTCGACCGCCGCATGGGCCTGGCGCTGGGCGGCGGCGGGGCTGACGCTCGGCGCGCTCGCCATGGTCCGGCCCGAGTACCTGGCGATCGGGTTGCTTCTCGCCTGCCTCATCGCCCTTCACGAGCGCTTCGCCGCGGGTTCGCAGTTGGTTTCGGACGGCGGGACGAACCGGGAGCGCGCCGGGCGGGGGACGTGGCGGCGGGGCCTCGCGGCCGGGGCGATCGTCGCCCTGGGGATCGTCGTCGTGGTCGCGCCCTGGACCGTCCGCAACGCGGTCGCCCTGCACCGCTTCGTCCCGATCTCGACCGGCGGCGGGCAGGTCCTCTACGCCGGCACCTACCTGCCCTCGGACGGGAACCCGGAAGCGGTCGGTGCCGCCCTGGTGGCCGAACACCCCGGTCTCTTCGGACCCCGGGCCGTCGCGAACCTGCGCCTCGAGCAGATCCTCGCCCGGCTGGCCGAACACCGGTACCCGGAAATGGAACCCGAGCAGGCGCTCGCCAAGATGGGCCGGGAACAGCTCTCCGAAGACGTCACCGAGCACACCGGCGAGTACCTCGGCTTCCTCGCCAGGAAGGTCGGCCGCATCTGGTCCCACGGGCCGCGCGACGTGATGCGCGAGCCGGTCTGGGAGGTGTTCCACTGGGCGCTGGTCGCCCTCGGCCTCCTCGGCCTCGCCCTGCTCGCCCGGCGGCGGCGGCAGGAGGCGCTGTTGATCGGCGCCGTCTTCCTCGCGATCACGCTGATCAGCGCCCTGCTCGTCGCCTCGCCGCGACGCGTCCTGGTGGTGGTCCCGCTGCTCGCCGCCTGCGCCGGGGCGGCGGCCGTGTGGCTCGCCGCCACCGCCCGCGCTCTCCCCCGGCGCGGGCGGCCGGCCGGCGGGAGGCCTCAGTCCATGTTGTAGGTGACCTTGAACCGGGTCCGGATCTCGGTCGCCGTGTCGGCGCCGCGGAAGAGGCAGCTGTACTTGACGACGTCCGGTTCGGTCTTCAGCACGCGCGGGGTGCAGCGGTAGCCTTCGAACGTCTTCGGCATCTCGATCCGCAGCCCGGTCATCCTGCGGACGACCTTGCCGACAACGGCGCACTTGCCGAAGCGCCGCTGGGAGCGGGCCACGTTCCTACCGACGACCGTCGCCGTGATCTTCTTGCCGATCACGTTCCTCGAGGTCGTGCGGCAGGTCGTGCGGAAGTTTTCCCCTTCTTTCGAGGGCATCGCGTAGGCGACCTTGAACCTGAGGCGGATTTCGGTCGCGGTGTCGGCGCCGCGGAAGAGGCAGTTGTACTTGACGACGTCCGGTTCGGTCTTCAGCACGCGCGGGGTGCAGCGGTAGCCCATGACGGACTTCGGCATCTCGATGCCGAGCGCGGTGATGCGGTGGATCACCTTCTTGGCGTAGCCGCAGGTGCCGTACTGCTGCTGGGAGCCGGCGACGTTCTTGCCGACCAGCTTGGCGTTGATCTTGTTGCCGATCACGTTGTCGGAGGCCGTGCGGCAGGTCATGTGGAAGTTTTCTTCCGTGGGCATGGCGCCCGCGGTGCTCACCGAGACGAGCAGCAGGGAGGCCAGCGCCGCGGCCAGGATCAGGGAGATGCGCTTCATAGGGTTCCTTTCATCAATTTGCCCGCCTCAACTCGCGGGCCTTGCATAGTGATCGGCCAAAGATCGGAAAATTCAACCGTCGGCCCCCGAATTCCTTCCGACGTCCCAGTAGCCTGACCGGCGCCCTTGCCCTCCCTGCGCCACCGGTTTCGCTCCCTCCCCGCCCGCTACGGGCGGCGGACGCTGATCGCGCTGACGGTGATCGCGGCGCTCGGGCTGCTGGTCCGCGCGATCCCCGTCGTCCATCCGGTCGCCCGCCCGGCCGACGACTCCCACGCCTACTACGCGCTCGCCAAGTCGCTGTACGAGGAAGGCAGCTTCGGCGGCCCGGACTTCAAGGTCGAAGCCTCAAGCGACTGGTCGCCCGGCGCCCCCTGGCTCTACGCGGGCCTCTTCGTCGTCACCGGCGGTCCGCGCGAAGGCACGATCCGCATCCTCGAGGCGCTGCTGGGAGTGGGGACGATCCTGATCGTCTTCGGCCTCGGCTGGCGGCTCGGCGGGCGATGGCCGGCGCTGCTCGGCGCCCTCGGGGCGGCGATCTACCCCCCTTTCATCCACTCGGTCGGCGAGGTGATGAGCGAGCCACCGGCGATGCTCTCGATGCCGGCCGCGGTCCTCGCCTTCCTCTGGGCCTGGGACCGGACGGCGCCTGCCCGCGCGATGGCGGCGGTCGACGCGACGGGCGACCCGGAGGCGACGCCGGGCGACGCGCCGGGGGCCCCGGAGGCGTCAGGCGACGAACCGCGCCGCGGCCCCTGGGTCTGGCTCCTGCCGGGCATCCTCTTCGGCGTCACCGCGATGTTCCGGCCCGAGTACACGCTGGTCGCGGGGGCCTTCGTCGCCTTCGCCGCGGTTCGCTGGGCGCTCGAGCGCCAGTGGCGGCTCGGCGCGCTCGCGGTCGGCCTGATGCTGGCCGCGGTGCTGCTGCCGATCGTGCCCTGGACGATCCGTAACTTCGTCGTGTTCGAACGCTTCGTGCCGATCTCCACCGGCGGGGGCAAGGCGCTCTACGTCGGCACCTTCTATCCCGCCGACGGCGAATACCAGCGGGTCAAGGCGATCCTCTACCACCGCAAGACCGGCGAAAGCCTGCCGCCCCAGTCCCAGGCCCTGAACGAAGTCGACCCGACGCCGCTGTTCAACGAAGTCGCCGACCGCTACCCGCAAGAACCGCGGGACTCGGCGCTCGGCCGGATCGGCAAGCAGAACTTCTCCCGGTGGTTCGGCGCCCACCCGCTCGGCTACCTCGGGATGACGGCGCGCAAGATCGGCCGGATTTGGTCGAGCGGGGTCGGTGAATTCATGGGGACGACGCTCGGCCGGGTCATCCAGATCCTGCTCGTGGCGCTGGGCCTGGCAGGGCTCGTCCTGCTCGCCTTCCGCCGCCGCTGGTGGGAGACGCTCTGCCTCGCCACGCCGCTCGCCCTCGTCACGCTGGTCGGCGCCGTCAGCCTCGCCGCCCCGCGCCGCAACGAGATCCTGATGACGCTGATCTTCCCGCTCGCCGGGCTCGCCCTCTCGACGGCCGCCGCGGCCATATCCTCAGGCCGGAAATGGTCCCGCTAGCAGGCATATTTCCGGCCGAACTGACGGCGCTGCGGGGCGTCGGCCTGGCCATCGCGCTGATCCTCATCGCCTACGCGGTGCTCCGCCGGCACCTGCTGCGCAACGCCGACGTGCTGATGCTGATCCTCGCCGGGCTCGGCCTGGCGATCGTCACCGGCACCGAAATCGTCGACGGACTGCTCTCCCTCTTCTCCTTCGAAAAGGGCAACGGCGGCCGGATCCTGGGACTCGCCGTCTTCGCGATCTTCATCCTCTTCGGCCTCATTCTGCGGGCCCTCTCGGTGGCCGCGCGCAACTCGCGCCAGCTCTCGGCGGCGCTCGAGGGGCTCGCCTGGGAGGAGTTCCGCCAGGCCGGTCTTCCCGCCCGCTTCAAGGGCAAGGTCGCGATCCTCATCCCCGCCTACAACGAGGCCGACAACATCGCCCACGTGCTGGTCGGGATGCCGAAGGAGGTCTGCGGGGTGGAGACCGCGGTGCTGGTGGTCGACGACGGCTCGCGGGACGGGACCGGCGACGTCGCCGCCGCACACGGGGCCCTGGTCGCCCGCCACGTCACCAACCGCGGCGGCGGCGCGGCGCTGCGCACCGGCTACCGGCTGATGGTCGAATCGGGGGCCGAGGTCGTGGTCACCCTCGACGCCGACGGCCAGCACCTGCCGTCGGAGATGTCGCGCCTGGTCGAGCCGGTGCTGAGCGGCGAGGTCGACGTCGCCCACGGCTCCCGCGTCCTCGGCCACGCGGACCGCAACCACTTCGCCCGCGAGCTGGGGATCGTATTCTTCAACCGCCTCGTCTCCTTCATCACCCGGACCCACGTCACCGACTGCTCCAACGGCTACCGCGCGGTGCGCACCCGGGTCCTGCCGCAGCTGGTCCTGCGTCAGGAGCAGTTCCACACCTCCGAGTTCATGATCGAGGCGATCAAGCGCGGCGTCCCCGCCAAGGAGGTGCCGATCACGGTCGAACAGCGGCTCCACGGCCACTCCAAGAAGCCCGCCGTGATGCGCTACGGGATCGGCTTCGCCAACGCGATCGTCCGCACCTGGCTGCGCTGACCGGGGTGACCTCGCAGTCGTCGACGACGATCGTGGGTAGCTGCGAACGCGCGGCGGCGCCTAGCCGCGGACGCCGGGATGGCGGACGGCGCGCGGGTCGGGCAGGTAGAGCTCGGCGCCGCAGCGCGGGCAGACCTGGACGTAGAGCTTCAACGGCTTCAGGCACTGCGGACACTGGCGTTCCGGTTCGTCGCGCTCGCGGCGCGAGAGGATCACGGCGATCAGGCCGATGATCGGCAGCACCCCGCCGACCACGAACCAGATCCAGAAGGAGCTGCCCTTCGCCTTGCCGATGATCCCCGTGCCGAGGCCGCAGAAGAAGACGATGATCAGGTACTCGAGGCCCATCGGCGCCTAATTGTTGCGGGTCGCGTCCACGTGGTGGCTCCCGCGCCCAATCCACGTCGCGTTCGCAGTTTGCCGTACTGGCTACGGGAAAGTGCGAACGCGCCTGTGCACGGGGTCAGCCGAGGCGTTTGGGACGGGTCGCCGAGCCGAGCTCGGAGAGGTCGCGGCCGAACGGCAGGCTCGCCGTCCAGTCGAGGACCGCGTGGGCCTTGCGGGCGTAGCCCGGGATCTGGCTCATGTGGTAGCTGCGGGCGAGGAACCAGGCCGGGAAGCCGCGGAACTTGCGCTCGCCGATCCGGCCGACCGCCTTGTAGCGGCCGAGGTTCACGAAGGCCGCCTCGCTGCGGTACTCGAAGGCCTGCGGCGTGCCGATCCCCAGCTCGGCGGCGATGTTGCGGGCCACCACCGGCCCCTGGCGGACGGCGTGCTGGGCGGTCGGCGGGCACTGGCCGCCGCGCGGGTCGGGGGCGGCGGCGCAATCGCCGATCGCCCAGACCGAGTCCAGCCCCTCGACCCGCAGGTGGTCGTCGACCGGGACCTTGCCGCGCTCGTCGAGCGGCACGTTCAGGTCCTTGAGGACCGGCGCCGCGGCGACGCCGGCGGTCCAGACGACCGTCTGGGTCGGCACCACCTCGCCGGTGGAGAGGGTCAGCGAGTTGGGGCCGACCTCCTTCAGCTGGGTCTCCAGCTTGATGTCGATGCCGCGCCCGCGCAGCTCGCGCAGCGCGTACTCGGCCAGTTCCAGGTCGATCTCCGGCATCACCCGCGGCGCCGCCTCGACGAGGATCCAGCGCATCCCGTGGAGGCGGGCGCGGGGGTAGCTGTCCATCGCGTCGGCGGCGAAGTCCTGCAGCTCGGCGAGCGCCTCGAGGCCCGCGTAGCCGCCGCCGATGAAGACGAAGGTGAGCAGTTCCTCGCGCCGCTGGTGCTCCTGGGTCGCGTTGGCTTCCTCGAGGTTCTCGACGATCCGGTTGCGCAGCCAGATCGCGTCGGCGAGCCCCTTGAAGCCGATCGCGTGCTCGCCGAGGCCGGGGATCGGCAGCGTCCGCGAAACCGAGCCGAGCGCCAGCAGCAGCTGGTCGTAGGGCACCGTCTCGGTGGCGCCGCTGTTGGCCCGCAGGTCGACCGTCTTGGCGTCCGGGTCGTGGCCGACGATCGCGCCCAGCCGGATGTAGGTGCGCTTGAGGATGTCGCGCAGCGGCGTCACCACGTGGCGCGGCTCGAGCGTCCCGGCGGCGGCCTCGGGCAGGAACGGCGTGTAGGTCGAGAAGTTCGTCTCGTTGACGAGCATCATCCGCGCCGACTGCTTCGGCATGGTGCGCTCCAGCTCGCGCGCGGCCGCCAGGCCTCCGAATCCACCTCCGGCGATGACGACGTTCCAGGCCATCAGCAGAAACTAGCAGCTTGTAACAATCTGTTACAAAGTGCTCCCTGCCACATGGGACTAGATCCCAAGTTGTTCCCTGATCAGGCGATTGACCTCGCCGCCGTCGGCGCGACCCTTCGTCTCCCGCATCACGGCGCCGACGATGGCGCCGATCGCCTTGCCGTTGCCGCCCCGGATCTGCTCGGCGGCGGCAGGATCGGCCTCGATCGCGGCCGCGACGATGCCGGCCAGCTCACCGTCGTCTCCCCCCATCTGGGCGAGCCCCTCGCGCTCGACGATCGCCGCCGGGTCCCCTCCCGCCTCGACCAGGATCGCGAGCACCTTGCGGCCGCTGCCGTGGGAGATCGTCTTGGCGGCGGTCAGCCCGATCAGCTCCGCGAGCGCGGCGGCGGGCACGGTCGGCGCGGCGAAGTCCTCCTCGGCCCGCTCGGCGGCGCGCAGGGCCGCGGTCAGGTCGCCGGTGACCCAGTTGGCGACGACCCGCGGCTCGACCGCCTTGCCGTCGGCCGCGGCGACGACCGCCTCGAAGTAGCCGGCCAGCGCCGGGTCGCCGGCCAGGAGGCGAGCCTGCGCCTCATCCAGGCCGAGCTCGCCTTCGTAGCGGGCCATCCGCGCCGCGGGCAGCTCCGGCAGCGACTCGCGCGCCTCGGCCAGCATCGCCTCGGTCGGCGCGATCGCGACCAGGTCGGGCTCCGGGAAGTAACGGTAGTCGTGCGCCTCCTCCTTGGAGCGCAGCGAGGTCAGCTCGCCGCTCGCCGGGTCGAAGTGGAGCGTCTCCTGTTCGACCGTCCCCCCCGCCTCGACCAGCGCCCGCTGGCGCTCCAGCTCGGCCTCGATGCCACGCTGCAGGAAGCGGAAGCTGTTCATGTTCTTCAGCTCGGTCTTGGTGCCGAGCTCGGTCGAGCCGGCCGGCCGCACCGAGACGTTGGCGTCGACCCGCAGGCTTCCCTCCTCCATGTTCACGTCGGAGACGCCCAGCTGACGGACCGTCTCGCGCAGCAGCCGCGCCCACTCGGCAGCTTCGGCGGCGCCGCGCAGGTCGGGCTCGGTGACGATCTCCACCAGCGGCGTACCGCCGCGGTTGAAGTCGACCAGCGAGGCTCCGGAGCCGTGGATGCGCCCCGACTCGCCGACGTGGATCGACTTCGCCGCGTCCTCCTCCAGGTGGGCGCGGTGGATGCGGATGTCGCCGAGTCGCCCGGGGCCGCAGATCGGGATGTCGTACTGGCTGATCTGGTAGGCCTTCGGGTTGTCCGGATAGAAGTAATTCTTGCGGTGGAAGATCGAGCGCGGCGCGATCTCGCAGTCGAGCGCCAGGCCGATCTTCAGGGCGAAGCGGATCGCTTCCTCGTTGGGCACCGGCAGGACACCCGGGTGGGCGAGGCAGATCGGGCAGGTGTGGAGGTTCGGCGCGTCGCCGAAGGAGAGCTCGCAGCCGCAGAACATCTTCGTTCGGGTCGCCAGCTGGACGTGGATCTCCAGCCCGATGACCGCCTCCAGCTCAGCCACGGGCGCCTCCCTTCGAGGGGGCGGCGTCGCCCGCCGCGGCGGCGAAGCCGAGCGCGCCCTCGAGCGCGTGCGCGGCCTCCAGCAGCCGCTGCTCGGCGAAGGCGGGCGCGGCGATCTGGAAGCCGACCGGCAGCGGCGCCGCGCCCTCGCCGGCGTTCTCCGGCGCGGCCAGCCCGGCCGGGATCGAGATCGCCGGGATCCCGGCGAGGCTCATCGGCACGGTGAAGAAGTCGTTGAGGTACATCGCCAGCGGGTCGTCGAGCTTCTCCCCCAGGCCGAACGCCACCGAGGGCGAGGTCGGAGTGACGACGAAGTCGACGTCGGCGAAGGCGGCGTCGAAGTCCTGGGCGATCCGCGTGCGGACCTTCTGCGCCTGGCCGTAGTAGGCGTCGTAGTAGCCGGAGGAGAGCGCGTAGGTGCCGAGCATGATCCGCCGCTTCACCTCGGCGCCGAAGCCCTCCGAGCGGGTCGTCTCGTACATCTCGATCAGGTCCGACTCGCCGCCGGAGCGCACCCCGTAGCGGACGCCGTCGTAGCGGGCGAGGTTCGAGGAGGCCTCCGCCGGGGCGATCACGTAGTAGGCGGAGATGCCGTGCTCGGCGTGCGGCAGGTGGATCTCGGCGACCTCGCCGCCGAGCTCCTCGATCCGCGCGAGCGTCGCCTCGAAGACGGAGCGCACGCCGGCGTCGAGCGCCGCCGCGCCGATCTCGGCGGGGACGCCGAAGCGCAGCCCGGAGAGGTCCTCGCGGGTCGGCACCGAGACGCCGCCGCCGAGGCCGACCGAGGTCGAGTCGAGCGGGTCCTTGCCGTGCAGGACGTCGAGCAGGAGCGCCGCGTCGGCGACGTCGCGGGTCAGCGGGCCGCACTGGTCGAGCGAGGAGGCGAAGGCGATCATCCCGAAGCGGGAGATCGCGCCGTAGGTCGGCTTCAGCCCGACGATGCCGCAGAGCGAGGCGGGCTGGCGGATCGAGCCGCCGGTGTCGGTGCCGAGCGCGGCCGGGGCGAGGCCGCCGGCGACCGCCGCCGCCGAGCCGCCCGAGGAGCCGCCGGGGACGCGACCGCGGTCCCACGGATTGAGCACCGGCCCGTAGGCGGAGTTCTCGTTGGAGGAGCCCATCGCGAACTCGTCCATGTTGGTCTTGCCGAGCACGCGGGCCCCCGCCGCGGTGAGCTTGCGCACCGCGGTCGCCGTGTAGGGCGGCCGGTAGCCCTCGAGGATGCGCGACCCGGCCGTGGTCGGGATGCCCTCGGTGGTGAAGATGTCCTTGACCGCGATCGGCACGCCGGCCAGCGGGCCGGAGTCGGCGGGCGTGGGCGGGTTGGCACCGTACGGGGTCTCCTCGCCCTCGCCGGGCGGCGCGCCCTCGCCGGCGCCGGTCCAGTCGCCGGCGCCCGGCGCGCCCGACTCGTCGGTCCACAGGTAGGCGTTCAGCTCGTCGCCGGCGGCGGCGGCGCGCCAGGCGGCGCCGTACTCCTCGGCCGAGACCTCGCCCGCGGCGATCTTCGCCGCCGCCTCGGCGACGGTCAGGTCGAGCAGGTCGGCCATCACTCGGTGTCGGCCTGCGGCGAGGGGACGCGGAAGGCGCCGTCGAACGGCTCGGGCGCGGAGCGCAGCGCCACCTCGTGCGGCAGGCTCCTCCAGGGACGGTCGGCGCGCAGCACGTTCTCCAGGTGGACGACGTGGGAGGTCGGCTCGACGCCCTCGAGGTCGAGGCCGCGGATCCGGTCGACGTGCTCGAGGATGCCCGACAGCTCGCCGGCCATCGTCTCGACTTCGGCGTCGTCGAGGCGCAGCCGGGACAGGCGCGCGACGTGGAGGACCTGCTCGCGATCGATCACGGTGCCGATTCTAGGTGGATCGCCCCCGGCTGTTCCTTATGCCGGGATGCCGGCGGAAAGGAACAGCTGGACGAGGGGGTGGTCAGGGCTTCGGGCGACCCGCGGGCTTCCCCTTGGCGGCCGCCTGCGATCGCGGCGGGCGCCGCGGCGACTCGAGGTTCTTGGCGATCGACGCGAACGAGGTCCGTTCCGCCGCCATCGTCCGCCAACCGCCGTAGGCGATCCCGAGCGCGGCGGCGAGGGCGAGGAAGATGGCCGGCTTCAGGGTGGCCTCGAAGGAGAGCTCCGAGAGGGCGCCCTCCGGGCCCGGCGGGACGACGATCCGCCAGAGGATCAGGAGCGCGGCCAGCCCCCCGAGCACGCAGACCGCGGCCCCGGGAGGGATCGCGGGCTTCCAGTCGGAGCCCCCCAGGCGCAGCAGGGCGGCGCCGATCGCGACCACGATCGCCAACATCAGGAAGAGCGGGATCACTTCCAGCGTCTGCCAGGCGTCGCCGCCGGCCGCCCCGGTGACCACCGCGCCGAGCGATCCGCCGCCGCTCGTCGCCTTGACCCCGTACCAGTCGAGGAACATCAGGACGAACAGCAGGATCGCGGCGACCAGGGCGATCGTCTCGCCGGCTCGGAGTCGGCCGAGCGACGCGCGCCCACCCCGCCCCCGCCCGCGCGCCGCGCGCTCCTTGCCAGGCTTCTTCGCCGTCGGCTTCTTGCCGGGCCTCCCGGCCCCGGCCGCCGCCGCGGGACTCATCGGTGCCCGGTCCGCGCCCGCGCCGCCTGCAGGGTGTTGTGGAGGAGCATCGCGATCGTCATCGGCCCGACCCCGCCGGGGACCGGGGTGATCGCCTCGGCGACCTCGGCCACCGCGTCGTAGTCGACGTCGCCCGCCAGCCCGTCCTCGAGCCGGTTCATGCCGACGTCGATCACCACCGCGCCGGGCTTCACCGCCGCCTGGCCCAGGAGGCGCGGCACGCCGACCGCGGCGACCAGGACGTCGGCGCGCGCGCAGACCGCGTCGAGGTCGCGGGTCCGCGAGTGGCACATCGTCACCGTCGCGTTGGCCATCAGCAGCAGGCGCGCGACCGGGACGCCGACCAGCTTCGAGCGGCCGATCACGACCGCGTCGGCCCCTTCCAGCTCGACCCCCTCGTGGTCGAGCAGCTCCATCACCCCGGCGGGCGTGCAGGGGACGAGGCCGGGCGTCCCGTGGGCGAGCAGGCCGGCGTTGGCCGGGGTCAGGCCGTCGACGTCCTTGGCCGGGTCGAGCAGCGCCACCACCCGGTCGGAGTCGAGGTGGTCGGGCAGCGGCAGCTGGACGAGGATGCCGTCGACGTCCTCGTCGGCGCCGAGGCCCGCCACCAGCTCCTCGAGCTCCTCCTGGCGGATCGCGGCGGGCGGCGCCTGGTGCAGCGAGCGGATGCCGACCTCTTCGCAGGCCTTGATCTTGTTGCGTACGTAGATCTCCGACGCCGGGTCCTCGCCGACCAGCACCGTCGCCAGCGCCGGCCTCCGCCCCGACTCCTGCTCGTAGGCGGCAAGGTCCACCTTGACCCGCTCTTTGACCGCCGCCGCCACGGCCTTGCCGTCGATCACCCGGGCCGCCATCGCTACCGCTTCCGGATCGGCGCGTAATCGGCCATCAGCTTGCGCTCCGCGCCGTCCTCGGAGAAGCGGACGACGATCACGCCGCCCGGCTCGACCCCGGTCACCACGCCGTCGCCGAAGGAGGCGTGGACGACGTCGTCGCCGGTCCGCATCTCGAGCGCCGGGCCGGGATCGACCGGCTCGGCCGGCGCGGGCGCGCCGAGGCCGGAGCCGCCGGAGGCCCAATCGCCGCCGAGGCCCGAGCCGCCGCCGTGGGCGGTTGAGCCCCACGTCATCCCGCTCGCGGCCGCGGTCGAGCCGCGTTCGGTCAGCTCACCGGGGATCTCGTCGATGAAGCGCGAGGGAAGATTGCGCTCGGAGCGCCCGAAGAGCCGCCGTTCGCGCGCCCAGGTCAGGTAGAGGCGGCGTTCGGCCCGGGTGATGCCGACGTAGCAGAGGCGCCGCTCCTCCTCTTCGCCGCCTTCCTCGAGCGAGCGCATGTGCGGGAAGGCGCCGTCCTCCATGCCGACGATGAAGACCGTGTCGTACTCGAGGCCCTTGGCGTTGTGCAGGGTCATCAGCGTCACCAGTTCCCGCTCCTCGCCCTCCAGCGCGTCCTGCTCGCCGCGCAGCGCGTTCTGCTGCAGGTACTCCTCCAGCGGCGGGACCTCGCTGTCGCCCTCGATCTCGCGCTCGCGGTCGAACTCGGCGGCGCCCTCGAGCAGCGCCTCGAGGTTTTCGGCCCGCCCTTCGGCCTCCACCGTCCGCTCCGCGGCCAGCGCCTCCAGGTAGCCCGTCTCGTTCAGCACCCGCTCCAGGATCGAGTGCACCGAGGACCCCTCGACCCGGTCTTTCAGCGCGTCCATCGTCTCGAAGAAGCGCCCCACCGACTTGATCGCCGCGCCGCTCAGCCCCGGCACCTCCTCGGCCCGTTCGATCACTTCCCAGATCGTCAGCCCGGCGGTGTTCGCGTAGGCGGCGAGCCGGCCCTGGGTGGTGTCGCCGATCCCCCGCCGCGGCGAGTTGACGATCCGCCCGAAGCAGACCAGGTCGGCCGGGTTGACCAAAAAGGTGAGGTAGGCGATCGCGTCTTTGATCTCGGCCCGTTCGTAGAACTTGGTGCCGCCGATCACCTGGTAGCTGACGTCGTAGCGCTTCAGCGTCTCCTCGACCACCCGGCTCATCGCGTTGGTGCGGTAGAAGATCGCCACCCCGGAGCGCTTCACGCCCTCCTCCTCGGCCAGCCGGTCGATCTCGCCGCCGACCCAGCGCGCCTCCTCGTGTTCGTCGCCGAGCTCGCGCAGCTGCAGCGGCTCGCCGCCGACCGCCTCGGTCCACAGCTCCTTCGGGCGCCGCTCGCGATTGCGTGAGACGACGGCGTTGGCCGCCGAGAGGATCGTCTGCGTCGAGCGGTAGTTCTGCTCGAGCTTGACCATCTCGGCTTCCGGGAAGTCGGCCTCGAAGTCGAGGATGTTGCGCACGTCGGCGGACCTGAAGCTGTAGACGCTCTGGTCCTCGTCGCCGACCACCATCAGGTTGCCGTGCTCTTTGGCCAGCAGCTGCAGCAGCCGGTACTGGGCGTGGTTGGTGTCCTGGTACTCGTCGACGAGGACGTGGCGGAAGGTGCGGCGCCAGCGCTCGCGGACGTCCTCGAAGAGCTCCAGGGCGTTGACGGTGCGGACCAGGAGGTCGTCGAAGTCCATCGCGTTGGCCTCCAGCATCCGCTTCTCATAAAGCGGAAAGACGTCGGCGACGACCTCCTCGAAGCCGCCGACCGTCGTTTCGGTGTAGGCAGCGGGGTCGATCAGCTGGTTCTTGGCGGCCGAGATCTTCCCCTGCACGGCGCGCGGCGGGTAGCGCTTCGGGTCGACCCCGAGCTCGGCCAGGCAGCGTTTGACCATCCGCAGCGAGTCGCCCTGGTCGTAGATCGTGAAGCCCTTCGAGTAGCCGAGCCGCTCGGCGTCCACCCGCAGCATGCGTGCGCAGGCGGAGTGGAAGGTGGTCACCCACATCGCCCGCACCGAGCGGCCGATCAGCCCGGCGACCCGCTCGCGCATCTCCGCCGCCGCCTTGTTGGTGAAGGTGATCGCCAGGATCTCCCCGGGACGGGCGGCGCCGGTCGCCAGCAGGTAGGCGATCCGGTGGGTGAGCACGCGGGTCTTGCCGGAGCCCGCGCCGGCCAGCACGAGGAGCGGCCCGTCGCCGTGCTCGACCGCCTCTCGCTGCGGCGGGTTGAGGTCGGCGAGCAGCCGCTCGGCCCGGTCGGCGCCGGGCTCGGTCGGTGCCCCGAAGAGGTCGGCCCCGGCGCCCGCGGACGGCTCTTGGTCGGCCTGCAGGGTCACCGGTCGAGCATAGCCAGGGACTCGGCGGGGCCCTCCCCGCGACCTATGCGCAACCTTCGGCCAGTTCGACGATCGGTCGCGGGGAGCCGCCGAAGAAGAGCGCTTCCGCCTGCGCCTTGCTCGACTTGGCGATCTTCCCCGCGATGCAGTGCGCCTGCGCCTTGGTGACGCCTTCGGGATGGGCTTCGAAGCGTTCTTCGAAGGCCCGGCCGAGCGCCGCGCCGTCGTAGTGGGCGAAGCCGTCGATGTGGTCGAGCTTCCAGCTCCCGCCCGCTTCGACCAGCGACATCTCGAGCGCCTGCGAGTCGAGCGGGCCGCCTTCGAAGCGGACCTCCGCGGTCGCCTTCGATCCGTTCACGGAGACGTTGGAGACCTCGACGGCCTTCGCCTCTTCCCTGCCCTCCCTGGCTTCCCGCCGGCAGGCGCGAGTCGCCGCCGCCCCCTTCCGCTCGCTGTTCTGCTCGACGAAGCGCAGCGTCTCCAGCGCGGTGCAGTTGCGCGGGTCGCTGGTGGTCGCCGCCCTTTCGATCGTCGCGGTGATCTCGCCTTCGCTGCCGGAGCCGCCCCCGCAGGCGGCGACGGTCGGCGCCGAGAGCGCCAGCAGGGCAAGCGGGACGAGGATGCGCTTGTTGACGGGGTTCATCGCGGTCCGGGACGAAAGACGGAACCGACGCGCAGCTTAGAGCCGGCGGCGGCGCTCAGCCGCCCGCCGGGGAGCGACCGCTGCGCGGCGCGATCCCCGGCCGATCGCGCTTCTCGGCGGGCGCGCCCTCGCCGCCGTCGACCTCGGCGAGCCGCGATTCCAGTTCCGCGATCCGCTCGGAGAGCGCCTTGATTGCGTCGGCGATCGGGTCCGGCAGGTGGATCCAATCGGCGTCGGGACCTTCCAGCCGCCGACCTTCCAGCCGCACCGGGTGACCCGGGTTGCCGACCACCGTCGCGCCCGCCGGCACATCCTCGACCACGACCGTGTTGGCGCCGATCTTGGCGCAGTCGCCGATCGTGATCGGCCCCAGCAGCTTCGCTCCCGAGCCGACCGTGACGTTGTCGCCGACGGTCGGGTGGCGCTTGCCGCGCTGGAAGCCCGTCCCGCCCAGGGTCACGCCCTGATACAGGGTCACGCAGTCACCGATCCTCGCCGTCTCGCCGATCACCACCCCGGAGCCGTGGTCGATGAAGAGGCCCTTGCCGATCTCCGCCGCCGGGTGGATCTCCACCCCGGTGACGGCGCGGCTGACGTAGGCGATCACGCGCGGGGCCAGCGGCACCCCGGCGGCGCGCAGCGCGTGGGCGGCGCGGTGGGCGAGCAGCGCCTGCACCCCCGCCCAGCTGGTCAGGATCTCGAAGCTGGAGACTCCCTGGGCGGCGGGGTCGCGGTCGCGCGCCGCGGCGACGTCGGCCCGGATCTCGGCAACCAGCCTGCGGATCATGGAGCGAAGAATGGCAGGGACATGTAGCGCTCTCCGGAATCGCAGACGATCGTCACGACCCGCTTGCCGGCCATCTCCGGCCGCGCCGCCACCTGCAGCGCGGCGTGGATGTTGGCGCCCGCCGAGATCCCGGCGAGGATCCCCTCGCCGCTCGCCGCCCGCCGCGCCGCCTCCAGGGCGTCCTCGTCGGAGACCGCCATCACCTCGTCGATCACCGCCCGGTCGAGGACCTCGGGGACGAAGCCGGCACCGATCCCCTGGATCTTGTGCGGGCCCGGGCGGCCGCCGGAGAGCACCGGCGAGGCGGCCGGCTCGACCGCGACGACGAGCGTGTCGGGCACCCGTTCCTTCAGCATTCGCCCCACCCCGGTGATCGTGCCCCCGGTGCCCACCCCGGTGACGAAGGCGCCGACCTCGCCGTCGGTGTCGCGCCAGATCTCCTCGGCGGTGGTGCGGCGGTGGGCCTCCGGGTTGGCGGGATTGGAGAACTGCATCGGCATGAAGCCCTTGCGCTGGTCGCGAATCTGCTCGGCGAGCGCCACCGCCTCGTTCATCCCGCCGAGGCTCGGCGTCTCGCGCACGGTGGCGCCGTAGGCGCGCAGCAGCTTGCCCCGCTCGCGGCTCATCCCTTCCGGCAGGGTGAGGACGAGCTCGTAGCCGCGCGCCGCGCAGACCATCGCCAGGGCGATCCCGGTGTTGCCGCTGGTCGGCTCGACGACCACCGAGCGCCCCGGCTCGATCTCGCCGCGCTCCTCGGCGGCGTCGATCATCGCCACCCCGATCCGGTCCTTCACCGAGCCGCCCGGATTGAAGTACTCGAGCTTCGCGCAGACCTGGCCGGCCAACCCGCTCCCGAGCCGCTCCAGCAGCACCAGCGGGGTGTTGCCGACGACCGCCGACGCCTCCGGTCCGATCCTCATCGGAGCGAGTCTAGATTGCCGTCGCCCGTCCCGGCGCGGCCCGCAAGAGCACGTGGTCGAGGCCCGCGTGCACGACCCGGCCGACGCGCGACATGCCGAGCTTCTCGGCGACCCGCAGCGAGGCCGCATTGGTGGGCAGCACCATCGCGAAGACCTCGTCCAGCCTCAGCTCGGCCGCGAAGTCGAGGGCGGCCGCGCCGGCCTCGGTCGCGAAGCCCTCGCCGTGGCGGCTCGGGTCGATCGCCCAGAGCACCTCGACTCCCGCCTGCCCGCCGACGTCGGTCCGCCGCATCCCGACCCGGCCGACGTACCGGCCGCCCCGTCGCTCGACGACCGCCCACGGCCCGAACCCGAAGCGCCCCCAATGGCGTTCGTCGGCGACCAGCCACTCGTCCCCGTCGGCGGGGACGAACGGCGGCTCCGGCGCGGGCCGCAGCCATTCGCCCGTGGTCGGGTGAATGAGCAGCGCCCGGTAGTCGGCTGCGTCCCCAGGACCGGGCGGCCGCAGCAGCAGCCGCTCGGTGGTGCGCTCCTCGCCGGTCACGCCGCGGACTGTACGGGCTATTCGGCGGGGGGTGGCGCGAAGAACGAGTCCACCGGGGAGGTGAAGCCGAGTAGGCCGCAGGTCGAGGCGATGCCCTCCTCCTCTCTTGACTCGAGACGGGCTTCGGCGTCGGTTCGGATCTGTTCGATTTCGCCGAAGGCTGCGGCGAGGGTGGTTGCCATTTCTCTCCAACCCTGCTCATCCAGCTTCATGGCGATCCAGGTGAGATGTCGGTCGACCCGCAGGTCGAAGGTGTCGCTCATCAGAGCCCCGTCGATTCGAGCCAGCAGACCCTGCACCATCGTCTTGCTGATGCGGGTCCGTTCCTCGGGCGTGAGTTCGCTCCACTGGCGGTCGGAGAAGTAGGCCCGGCCACTGCCGCGGTAGACGTGTTCGATCGAGCCCCGTCGTTTGTTCTGCTCGACGACCTCGAGGCACCCATACTCGGCCAGCTCACGGAAGTGGTACGCGACGTGGGAGACGTCCATGTCCGCCGGCGCGAACCCCTCGCGACAGAACTCGACCGGGCTCATGTCGCGCTGGTTCAAGATTTCGAGGATGCGCACCCGCAGCGGATGGGTCAGGGCCGCCGCCACCGTGGATCTGGCGCGTTCGGCGCGGGTGGGCTTCCCCGCGTAACCCATTGGCTTTTGTCGATCACTCGACTCCATTCGCGTGAAGGAGCATAGTGACCTAAATCGCGGCGTCCGCAAATTCTGCGCGGCGCCAACCCCGGTTCCAGAATGCATACAAGGGATTTCAGGTCGCTCCACCGACACGGCGACCCACAGCGTGCATTCAGGCAAGGGGAAAGGAGGTGGGCAATGAGGCTCTCCGGCAGCAGCCTGCAGGCGCTTCCGAACGCCGGCATCAGCAAGGGCAACTAGCTTCGTCGTCGGGCGGCTTCTCGGCGCCGCCTTCGGCGACGGACGATCGAGGCCGGCGGCCCGAGATAACCCGGCGGGACGCCCACCGAACGAGCGAAGGAAGCGACGGCAAAATGGATGACTCTCCCTCCCGGCTGATCGACGAGCGAATCGCCGAGCTGGACGACTCCCGTCGTGCTCCCACACCGGGACGCCGGGGGCCTCGTTGGAGGACCTGGCGGGCCTCTTCAACTCGAGCCTCGGGGGCAACACCCGGCGCGCGATCGACATCCACGAGGGCCAGGCGATCGACGGGGAGGCGCTGAAGGCGCTGGTCCGCGCCGCGGTCGCCCTCAACCGCGGACGCTGAGCGCGCCGGCCATCTAGATGAAGTACATGCCCGAGCCGGCCTCTTCGGCTTCGCGGCGGGCGACTTCGGCGATCGTCGTCTGGCCGAGCACCTTGCGCAGGGCGCCGACGCCCTCGGCCCAGATGCCGCCCGCCTCCTCGGCTTCGGAGCCGATCTTGCCGTCGAGGGCCTGGACGACCTCGAGCACGGTGATCTCTTCGGCGGGCCGCGAGAGCGTGTAGCCGCCCCGCATGCCGCGGTGGCTCGTCAGCAGGCCGGCGCGGCGCAGGGTCGAGAAGAGCTGCTCGAGGAACTGCTCGGGGATGTCGCGCCGCTCGGCCAGCTCCTTGATGGGCACGGGCCGTTCGCCCGAGCGGGCGAGCTCGGCAAGCGCAACGACCGCATAGCGCGACTTGGACGTGATCGAGATCACCAGGGTTTTCTACCGCACGACCGACCCTTGGCTAGGATCGATGGCAGTTGGGCGCAGCCCTCCATCCGGGCGCCCGTCAGCAAACGAGTGATCGGAATCAGTCCTGAGCGAACGCCCACTATGTCTGGTCGTGGACGTCCACCCGCTGGTGCGGCTGGGCGCCAGGGAAGTGCTGGCCAAGGATTTCGAGGTGCAGGAGGCGTCCGGCCGGGAGGAAGCTCTCGGCCTCGTCCGCGACATCGGTGACTTCGACGTCGCGATCGTCGACATGGCCTGGCGCATGAACGGCGCGGGCCCCGCGATCAGCGGCACCGAGACGATCCGCGAGATGCGCCGCGCGGCGCCGGTGCTGGGGATCGTCGCCCACGGCGACCGGCCCGAGCGCCACCTCGCCAGCGCCGCGCTGAGCGCCGGCGCGAGCGCCTACGTGGCCCGCACGGCGGGTCCCGACCAGCTGCGCGAGGCGGTCGACGCGGCGGCCGCGCAGGAGCGCTTCGTCGACGCCGACGTGCCGCCGAAAGGGTCGCGCGGCGCCATCACCAAGCGCCAGCGGGAGATCCTGCAACTGCTCGCCGACGGCGAGTCGACGACGGTGGCCGCGCGCCAGCTCGGCCTCTCCGAGGAGACCGTCAAGACCCACATGAAGAACACCCTCGCCCGGCTCGGCGCCAAGAACCGCAGCCACGCCGTCGCGATCGGCCTGCGCGAATCCCTGATCGTCTGAGCCGTCGGCGAGCCGTCCCCGGACACGGAGGCGAGGCCGCGAGATCGCCGGTCATGATGAGCGCTGCCTCGCCGGAGCAGAGGAGGCGACGTTTATATGTTATATCCAGCCGCGGTCGCGGGCGGTGAGCACGGCCTGGGCGCGGTCGACGGCGCCGATCTTGCCGTAGACGTTGTGCAGGTGGGTGCGGATGGTCGACACCGAGAGGTGCATTTCGGTGGCGATCTGCTTGTAGACCATGCCTTCGGCGAGGTGGCGGAGAACGTCGAGCTCGCGCGCCGAGAGCGGGCACGGCTCGCTGATCCTCCCCACCTCGGCCCTCGCCAGCGGAAGTTCGTAGAGCAGCTCGCGGAGCCCGTCGGCACCGAGGCCGATCCGCTCGCAGGCCGCGATCAGCTTCTCCGGCGCGATCGCCTCGCCGTTCGTGTAATGGGCGACCATGTCGGCGGCCGAGATCATCGCCGCGAGGCCCTCGGCGCCCTCGGCGTGGTGGCGCTCGATCGCCACCGCCAGCCGCTGCGGCAGGTTCCAGCGCCGTGCCAGCACGCCGCCGACCAGCGCGTGGTCGATGCCCAGCTGCTCGCGTTCGTCGCGGAGCCGCTGCTCCGGGGTGCGCGAGGCGGCGTCGAAGTAGACCTTGTAGCCGGGGTGCAGGCGGGAGATGACGAGCCGGCCGACGTCGTGGAGCAGCGCCCCGGCGGCGAGCTCGTCGCGTTCGGCCCAGCCCACCGCGCGGCCGATCTGGTCGGCGGCGCGCTGCGTGGCGAGGGCGTGGACGCGAAAGCGCTCCGGCTTCAGCTCCCAGCCGCCGCCCGCCTCGAAGAAGTCGAAGCTCGGCGCGGTTCCGGCGATCGCCAGCACGCCGGACGGCTTCAGCACCTCGACCGCGCCGGGGATGCCGGCGACCCCGCCCGCCGCCATGCCGCTGCGGTTGGCGAAGCGCAGCACCGAGATCGCCAGGGCGACGTCGGCCTCGACGGCTTCCACGAGGTCGCCCACCCTGGCCGTCTCGGCGGTCGCCGCGGCGATCACCCGCTCGCGCGACTCGATCAGCACCGGGAAGCGCTCGACCGCCTCGAAGGCCTCGGCGAGCCGGCTGCCGGGCGCCGGGGCGCCCCGTCCATCGGCCTTGGCGGCGATGCCCGCGTCGGTCGGGCGCTCGCTGGTCTGCGTGGTGGTGCCTGCCATCTCGCACACCATCGGCAGATGAAGTCCCGGGGTTTAGCGACGCATTCCTGTGTTTTCGGTATGACGGCCGGAGAATCGTGCGTAAACCTGCTCAGCGAGCGCCCGCGAGGCGCCGCGAGGCATCGCGCACCCGCTCCAGCGTCCGCTCTCTGCCGAGCGCCGCCAGCGACTCGAAGATCCCGGGCGAGACCGAGGTGCCGGTGATCGCGACGCGCAGCGGCTGGTAGAGCCGCCCAGGCTTCACGTCGAAGCGCTCCAGCAGCGGCGCGAGTCCGGCCTCGATCGCCTCCGGCGTGAAGGGCTCGACCGCGGCGAGCGCCGTGGCGACGGCGTCGAGCATCTCCCCCGTCCCGTCTTTCATCACCTTCTTCCAGGCCTTCTCGTCGTCGACCGGCGGCTCATAGAGGAAGCGGATCAGCGGCCACACCTCGGCCAGCGTCTGCGCTTTGTCCTGGGTGATCGCGCAGGCCTCGCGGAGGCGCTCGTCGGGCTCGCGGCCGAGGTACCGGGCGACCGTCGGCGTGTACTCCTCGAGCGGCATCTCGCGCATGAAGCGACCGTTCAGCCAGCGCAGCTTCTTCTCGTCGAAGATCGCCGCCGCCTTGCCGACGTCGGCGATCTCGAAGCGGCGGATCAGCTCCTCGGTCGACATCATGGTCGTGTCGTCGTCGGTGCCCCAGCCGAGCAGCGCCAGGTAGTTGCGCACCGCGGCGGGCAGGTAGCCGGCCTCGCGCAGCTCCTGCACCGAGGCGGCGCCGTGGCGCTTGGAGAGCTTCTTGCCGTCGGGCCCGTGCAGCAGCGGCAGGTGGGCGTAGCGGGGCGGCTGGTGGCCGAGCGCCCGCAGCACGAGCAGCTGCTTGGGGGTGTTGGACAGGTGATCATCGCCGCGCACGACCTCGGTGACGCCCATCTCGGCGTCGTCGACCGCGACCGCGAAGTTGTAGAGGACCGAGCCGTCGCCGCGGGCGATCACGAAGTCGTCGTAGGCGGCGTTGGGGAAGGTGACCGGGCCGTGGATCAGGTCCTCGACGACGGTCTCGCCCCGGTCGGGGACGCGAAGGCGGACCGCGGCGCCCGGCTCATCGGTGGGCGTGCCGCGGTAGCCGCGACCGGCGCCGTGCTCGGCCTTCCAGGCCTCTACGTCCTTGGCCGTCGCCGCGTCGCGATAGGCGGCGCCGGAGGAGAGCAGCCGCTCGAGCGCCGCGGCGTGGCGGTCGGCGCGGCCGGCCTGGGAGATCGGCCCCTCGTCGTAGGTGAGCCCCAGCCAGTGAAGCGCGTCGAGGATCTGGTCGACGTTCTCCTGCGTCGAGCGCTCGCGGTCGGTGTCCTCGATCCGCAGGATCAGCCGGCCGGCGGGCGCGTGGCGGGCGGCGAGCCAGTTGTAGAGTGCGGTGCGCGCGCCGCCGATGTGCAGCGCTCCGGTCGGCGACGGCGCGAATCGAAAGCGGGGATTGTCTCTTTCCATGTTCATCGGTGCTCACGTCTCCACCTCGGGCGGCCTGGCCAACGCGATCGGGCGAGGCGTGGAGCGCGGCTGCGAATCTATCCAGATCTTCAACCAGAGCCCGCGCATGTGGCGGCCGACCAACTATGGCGAGGACGACTTCACGGCGTTCCGGGACGCGATGGACGACTCCAAGATCGAAGCGGTGATCATCCACGCCGTCTACCTGATCAACTGCGCGAGCAAGGAAAAGGAGCTGCGCCAGAAGTCGCTCAAATCGCTCAGCCACGCCTTGCGGATCGGCGACGGGATCGGCGCGTCCGGCGTGGTCCTTCACCCCGGCTCGACCAAAGGAGAGGCGCTCGGGCCGTCGCTGAAGCGGGCCGCGAAGGTGATCGCCGCGGCGCTCGACGAGACCGACCGCTGCAAGCTCCTGCTCGAGCAGACGGCCGGGCACAAAGGCCTGATCGGGCGGGACTTCGAGGAGACCGCGGAGCTGATCGACCTGGCGGGCGGCGGCGAGCGCCTCGGCCTCTGCCTCGACTCCTGCCACCTCTTCGTGCAGGGCTATGACATCACCGACGAAGAGCACCTCGCCGCGGTGCTCGACGAAGCCGACGAGAAGGTCGGGATCGAGCGCCTCGGCGCCGTCCACGTCAACGACGCCGCCGCTCCGCTCGGCTCCTGCCGCGACCGCCACGCCAACATCGGCAAAGGCGAGATGGGGCGCAAGGGCCTCGCCGCCTTCCTCTCGGAGCCCCGCTTCGAGGGCCTGCCGGCGACGCTCGAGACGCCCGGCCCCGACAAGAAGGGCTCGAGCAAGGCGGAAGTGACGGCAGCCAAGCGCCTCCGTCGCGAAGGCCTCAGACGCCGCGAGAGGTAGCGCCCGCCGGTCGGCGCGCCCCCGGCGGCGCCTTGCGCGCCTTCATCGGGCCAGGAAGCGGTCGACCGCCGCGGCGAAGGGGACGCGCTGCTGGAAGAGGAAGGCGTGGGCGCCGGCGAAGAGGCGCAGGCGACCATCGGGGACGCGGGCGGCGATCCGGCGCACGTTGGGTGGCGGCACCACCGGGTCGCGACGGCCGCCGGTGGCGAGGACCGGCATCGGCAGCGGGCCCAGGG
This sequence comes from uncultured Actinomycetes bacterium, assembly GCA_963763265.1. Taxonomy (GTDB): domain Bacteria; phylum Actinomycetota; class Thermoleophilia; order Solirubrobacterales; family 70-9; genus VAYN01. The sequence goes on from CAVXNN010000006.1 coordinate 267,199, forward strand.
CGCGGTAGTTGGACTCGCTGCGCAGCCATGGGTCCTCGGCGGCGACCTGGGCGTCGGTGGTGGATGCGGCGACGTGGAAGTCGTTCGGGATCTCGCCGGACCGGCTCGCCGCTACGAGCCGGTGGGCGAAGGCGAACCCCTCGGCCAGCTCGTGCGGCGGGTAGAGCTCGGCGAGGATCTCGCGCAGCGAGGGATCGGGGTTGCTGTCGACTTCCTGCTCGTGCCGGGTGCCGAGCACGGCGCGTGGGCCGCCGGGGTTGGTCCCGGCGAGGACGAGGCGACGCACCCGGCCGGGGTGGCGGATCGCCAGCTGCTGGGCGACGAAGCCGCCCATCGACCAGCCCAGCACGTCGGCGCGCGGCCGGCCGATCGCGGCCATGAGGCGGGCGACGTCGTCGGCGAGGCCGGCGAACGTCCGGGGGCGCCGCCACGGGCCCGACCTCCCCACCCCGGGGTAGTCGAGCATCACCAGCCGATGGTGCGGCGCGAGGAGCCGCAGCAGCGCCGGATCCCATTCGGCCATCGTCGACCCGGTGCCGATCAGCATCACCAGCGGCGGGCCGGCGCCGCGTTCGTAGAAGGCGATTCGGTCCCCCCGCGCCTCGGCGTGGCGCACCCGTGCCTGGAACGCCGACGCGGGAGCGCCGACGAGCCCGGCGACGGCGAGGGAAGCGAAGCAGGCGACGAGCAGGAGGCGAATCCTCACGGCGCGGCAGCCTATTCGCCCGCCCCGCTCGCCACCATCCGGTCGAGCTCGCGGTTGCCCACGACGATCGAGGCCAACCGCGAACCCTGCCGGGGCGTTTTCGGACAGGCGACAAGGGCCGGCCCCCCAGCCGACCCTTGCTCTCCCGCCGTAAATCTGGCTATTTGATGTGGAAGCCTGAGATCGCCCGCGAGATGACCAGGCGCTGGATCTCGGAAGTGCCCTCGAAGATCGTGTAGATCTTGGCGTCGCGGTGCATGCGCTCGACCGGGAACTCGCGGGTGTAGCCGTTGCCGCCAAGGATCTGGATCGCCCGCTCGGTCGCCCAGACGGCGACCTCGCCCGCCTTCAGCTTCGACATCGAGCCCTCGGCGTTCTCGAACTTCTTGCCGGTGCGCCCCATCCAGGCGGCCCGCCAGACGAGCAGCCGCGCCGCGTCGATCTCCAGCTTCATGTCGGCGAGGGCGAAGGCGATCGACTGGTTCTCGACGATCGCGCGGCCGAACTGGCGCCGCTCTTTCGCGTAGTCGAGCGCGTACTCGTAGGCGGCCCGGGCGATGCCGAGTGCCTGCGCCCCGACCACCGGCCGACTCGCCTCGAAGGTCTGCATCGCGGCCTGCGATTTGGAGCGCTTGCCTTCGCGGGCCCGGGCCAGCCGTTCGTCGAGCTTCCCTTTGCCGCCCAGCAGGCAGGAGCCCGGAACGCGACAGTCATCGAGGTGGACGTCGGCGGTGTGGGAGGCGCGCAGGCCGTGCTTCTTGACCTTCGCCCCCTGCTCGCAGCCCGGCGTCCCCGGCGGAATGACGAAGGCGGCGTGGCCGCGCGAGCCGAGCTCGCGGTCGACCGAGGCGATCACCACGTGGACGTTGGCGATGCCGCCGTTGGTCGCCCAGGCCTTCTGGCCGTTCAGCACCCACTCGTCCTTGGCCTCGTCGTACTTGGCAGTGGTGCGGATCGCCGAGACGTCGGAGCCCGCGTCCGGCTCCGAGGAGCAGAAGGCGGCCACCTGGGGCTCGTCGGGCGTGCCGAAGCATCGGGGGATCCACTCCCCCATCTGCTCCGGCGTCCCCTGCCCGAAGATCGCGACGACGGCCAGCGACGTGCCCATGATCGCCATGCCGATCCCGGCATCCCCCCAGAAGAGCTCCTCGTTGACGATCGGCAACGTGAGCCCGGTGTCGTCTGCCCAGAACTGCCCCAGGCCTTCGAAGCTGTAGAGGCCGATCTTGGCGGCCTCCTGGATCACCGGCCAGGGCGTCTCCTCGCGCTCGTCCCACTCGTGGGCCGCGGGCCGGACGACGCCCTCGGCGAAGCCGTGCACCCAGTCCCTGATGTCCTCCTGGTCCTGGGTCAGCTCGATGGTGAAGCCGCTTCCGCCGTCGATGACGGGCGGCTCGCCGGCGATCCCGGCCAAAGTCTCGTCGGAGTCCGCCTCGGGAACCGTGGTGGTGGCATCACTCACGGTCGAAGACCCTACACCAATCCGTGTCGCGGTAGGAGCGATTTAGGCGCCCGAAGCGAGCTCCGAAGCGAAAACGTCAGAATTCTGACGTGCGCTTCCATCCGGGCCGCCGCCCTCCCCGTGACGGGCCGGCCAGGGGCGCGGCGGGTTCAGACAGCGTCGCGAAGGTCGAACGCGCGCAGACCCTCGCCGCCCCGGTCCGTGCAGTCGAAGAAGCGGCGATTGACGCACTCGTAGGAGTCGCCTTCGCCTTCGTAGGCGCGCTCGACGGAGAACTGGCAGTGGGGCAGCGGCTGGCCGGTCATCTTCACGCCGCCGAAGCCACCCTTCGCCAGCACCGCGGTGAGCTCCACCTCCGCCCTGAACACTTCCTGCATGCAGCCGACGTACTGGCGACCATCGAGCCGGTCCACGTAGCTGTAGAGGAAACGACAGCCGAGTTCGATGCAGCCGCGCGGCTCGACCATCTTGTCGCAGAAGGAGCGACACTGGCGACACTCGCCGATCTCGGTGCGGGTTGCGGTCATCGGTTAAGTCTAGGGACGCGCGAGTGCGAAAACCATGGCTGCCAAGGCTCCGGACCCGCGCCGGTCTGCGGCATCCTCAGGCGGCGAGAGCGTCGGCGCCGAGCAACTGCTCGATCTCGTAGCGGAGATTGGGCGATTGCTGCACCTTGTACTTCGCGCCGAAGCAAAGCTTCTTCTGGCCGTTCGCGGTCTGGACCACCAGGTGGACGTCGGACTCGCCTTTGTGGTCCTCGAAGAGGGCCTTCAACTCGTCGAGCACGGCCGGGTCGGTCGCCTTGGCGACCGGCAGCGAGAACTGGAACGGCCCCCCGGTCGTCGTCTTCGGCCCGGCGCTCTTGACGGGCGCGTTCCTGGCGGCCCGCTCGATCTCCTCCGGGTCCGGTTCGAAGCGCTGGGCGTCCTGCACGACGAGCTTCGTCTCGCCGCGGTCCTTGTGGTCGATCCGCCCGCGCACGACGACGATCGCGTCGGGGGCGATGACCTGGGCGCTCTCCGCCTCGTCGGCCTTGAAGACCAGCATCTCGACCTGACCCTCGACGTCGTCGAGGGTGGCGAACATCATCTGGCTGCCGCTCTTGGTGCGGATCTTTTTGCACTCGACGACGATGCCGCCGACCGTCACCCAGGCGCCGTCCTGCTTGCCGTCGAGCTCGGAGATGCTGCAGTCGACCCGCGCCCGCAGCGCCGGACCGACCTCGGTCAGCGGGTGCGACGAGAGGTAGGTGCCGAGCGTCTCCTTCTCCATCGCCAGCAGCTCGGCGCGGTCGAACTCGGCGGCTGAGATCGGCGGCCGCGCCTGCGCCGGCGCCCCCTCGCCGCCCGCGTCGGCATCTCCGAAGTCGAAGATCGAGCCCTGCCCGAGCTGCGCGTCTTCCTGGGCCTTCTGGCCCGATGCCTGCGCGGCGGGAAGCGCCTCCAGCATCCCCTTCCGGGTCGCCCCGGTGTCGTCGAGGGCGCCGCACTTGATCAGACATTCGATCGCCCGTTTGTTGACGGCGCGCGAGTCGACCCGCTCGCAGAAGTCGTAGATCGAGGTGATCGGCGCGTCCGCGCGGGCGCGGAGGATCGCCTCGACGGCGGCGTGGCCGACGTTCTTCACCGCGTCGAGGCCGAAGCGGATGGCGTTCTCGGAGACGACGAAGCTGTGATCGGAGACGTTGACGTCCGGCGGCAGCACGTCGATCCCCATCTCCGCGCAGCGGTTGACGAAGAACGGCACCTTGTCTTTGGTGTTCATCACCGAGGAGATCACCGCCGCCATGTACTCGGCCGGGTAGTTCGCCTTCAGGTAGGCGGTCCGGTAGGAGATCAGCCCATAGCAGGCGGCGTGGGACTTGTTGAACGAGTAGTCGGCGGCCGCTTCGTTGAGTTTCCACAGCTCCCTGGCGACGCTCGGGGCGGTGTTCGACTTCGCCAGCCCGTCCATGAATTTGTCTTTCATGGTCGCCATCAGGTCCCGCTTCTTCTTGCCGATCGCCTTGCGCAGATCGTCCGCCTCGGCGCCGCTGAAGCCGGCCATCGAGCGCGAGATCTGCATCAGCTGCTCCTGGTAGATGACGCAGCCGTGCGTCTCTTCGGTGATCTCGCGCATCCGCGGGTCCAGGTAGCTGACCGTCGAGGGGTCCTTCTTGCCCTTCGCGTAGGTCGGGATGTAGGCCATCGCACCGGGCCGGTAGAGGGCGCCGAGCGCGACCAGGTCGCGGAACTCGGTCGGCCCGACCCGGCGCAGGGCGTCGCGCATCCCGTCGGACTCGAACTGGAAGACGCCGGTCGAATCGCCGCGGGCGAGCATCTCGTAGGTCTTGCGATCGTCGAGCGGGATCTCGTCGACCCGCACCTCCTCGCCGCGCGAGCGGCGGATGATGTCGATCGCGTCCTCGATCACATCGAGGTTGCGCAACCCGAGGAAGTCCATCTTCAGCAGGCCGATCTCCTCGATCGGGCCCATCGAGTACTGGGTAACGATCTTGAACTGGCGTTCCGGCTTGGAGGATTTCCCGTCGCCGGCGGCGACGGCGGGCGCCGTCTTGTCCTCGGCGAGCTGCAGCGGCACAACCTCCTGCAGCGGCCGGTCGGCGATCACCACCGCGGCGGCGTGGATCGAGTTGTTGCGGATGATCCCCTCGAGGCCGCGGGCGACGTCGACGATCTTCTTCGAGTCGGGCTCGGAGTCGTAGGCGCCTTTCAACTCCTGCCCCGCGGTCAGGCACTCGTCGAAGGAGGGGCTGCGTCCCATGATCGGCTCCGGGATGAGCTTCGCGAGGCGGTCGCCGGTCCCGTAGTCGTAGCCGAGCACCCGCGCCGCGTCGCGGGTGGCGGCGCGCGGCGCCATCTTGCCGAAGGTGATGATCTGGGCGACCGATTCGCGGCCGTATTTCTCGGCCACGTAGCGAATCATCCGCTCGCGACCGCGGACCGAGAAGTCGATGTCGATGTCGGGCATCGATTTGCGCCCCGGGTTGAGGAAGCGCTCGAAGATCAGCCCTTCCTTCAGCGGGTCGAGATCGGTGATCCTCAACACGTAGGAGACGATCGAGCCGGCCGCCGAACCGCGACCGGGCCCGACCGCGACGCCGTTGCGCTTCGCCCAGGTGACGAAGTCCCAGACGATCAGGAAGTAGGACGAGAAGCCCATCTCCTCGATCACGCCGATCTCGAAGTCGAGTCGTTCGACCGCCTGGGCGGGGGGCGGGTCGCCGTAGCGGGCGCGCAGGCCCTCGCCCGCGATCCGCCGCAGCATCGCCTCCGGCTCCTCACCCGTCTCGGTCGGGTAGCGCGGCAGCAGCAGCTTGCCGAGCTCGATGTTCAGCGAGCAGCGCTGTTCGATCTCCAGCGTGTTCGGCACCGCTTCCGGCCACTCGGCGAACGCCTCGTGCATTTCGGCGGAGCTCTTTATGTAGAACTCGTTGGTGTCGAAGCTCATCTTCGGCGCTGCCAGCGTCGACTTCGTCTGCACGCACAGCAGCGCCGCGTGATTGTCGAAGTCGTCGCGGGTCAGGTAGTGGACGTCGGCCGTGGCGACCAGCGGGCGGCCGACCTCCTTCGCGAAACGGACGATTCCCTCGTTGGCCTTGTCCTGCTCGGGGATGCCGTTCTTCTGCACCTCCATGTAGACCTGCTCGGGGCCGAAGGCCTGGATCAGGTCGTCGAGGTGGGCGCGGGCGTCGTCCTCGCGCTCTTCCACCAGGCGGCGGCAGAGACGGGAGGCGAGGCAGCCGCTGAGCACGATCACGCCCTCGGCGTGCCGCGCGAGCAGCTCCATGTCGACGTTGGCCTTGCCGCGTGAGAACCCCTCGAGGAACCCGGCCGAGGTCAGTTTGACCAGGTTTGAGAAGCCGGTGTCGTTCTCGGCCAGCAGGGTGATGTGGTTGCGCTCGTAGCGCGTCTGCTCCTTGATCGCGTGGCGGTCGTCGACCAGGTAGGCCTCGAGTCCGACGATCGGTTTGATCCCGTGCTTGCGGCAGGCCTTGTAGAGGTCGACGGCGCCGTTCATGACACCGTGGTCGGTAAGCCCGAGCGCCGGCTGGCCGAGCTCGGCGGCCCGCGCCGCCATCGCGTCGATCTTGCAGGCGCCGTCGAGCAGCGAGTACTCGCTGTGGGCGTGAAGGTGGACTGCGGACGGCGTCGACACGGTCGGTCGATACTGCCACTCCGGACGGACAGAACTCCCCGGGCTTGGCCGCTAAATCCGCGGCTTTCCTTCAGTGCTGCGAGAGGAAGAACAGGACGCCGCCGGCGAGGATGCTGCCCAGGGTCCCGGCGAAGAAGCGGATCATCAGCGCGCGCAGATCGTCGACGCTCGTCGCGACGCCGTCGATCCCGGTCTTCATCTCGACCCGCAGCAGATCGTTTCCGGCCTTGGCTTCGGCCCGCAGATCCCGGATCTCGGCCCGCAGGCCTTCGTCCACAACCGTGATCGCGGTCCGCAGTCCCTCATCGCCGGCCGTGATCGCGGTCCGGAGGCTCTCATCGCCGGCCGTCATCGCGGTCCGGAGGCTCTCATCGCCGGCCGTCATCGCGGTCCGGAGGCTCTCATCGCCGGCCGTCATCGCGGTCCGGAGGTCCCGGATCTCGTCTCCCAGCCGCTCGTCCCCGGCCTCCATCGCGGCCCGGAGGCACGCATCGCCGGCCGTGATCGCGGTCCGGAGGCTCTCATCGCCGGCAGTCATCGCGGTCCGGAGGTCCCGGATCTCGTCTCCCAGCCGCTCGTCCCCGGCCTCTATCGCGGCCCGGAGGCTCGCATCGCCGACCGTGATCGCGGTCCGGAGGCCCCTGTCAACGGCTCCGATCTCTTCCCGAAGGCCCTCGTCGGCGGCTCCGATCTCCGCCCGCAGCGCGCCATCGCCGGCCTTCACCTCGGTCCTGAGTCCCTCTTCGCCGGCCTTAATCTCCGTCCGCAGCGCTTCGTCGCCGGCTTTCATCTCGGTGCGCAGATCGCCGATCTCCGAACGGATTTCGCGGACGTCCCCTTCGACGCGGTCGAAGCGATGATCGACCCGCGCGAAACCCTGGGCGACCTGCTGCGAGAGGTCGGCGAGGCGCTTTTCGGTGCCGGTCTCGGTCATCGTCCCCATCGTTAGACCGTAGGGCCGAAATCCGCAACGGTGGTGCGCAAAAAGTTACATATGTCGCACCGGATAGGGAAGTTTCTGATGCGACGGCGTCGGCCTCGCCGCGAGTCGCCCGGTCCGCCGTCAGCCGCCGCCGCACACCCAGGCGCTCGGGCCGGAGTCGGCCCAGATTTCGGCGGCGATCCGATCCTGTTCGGCCTTCGGCGCGTTCTGCGGTTCGCCCTGACCGCCGTAGCCTTCCCAGGTAGAGGGCAGGATCTGGTACGCGCCGCCCGCGCCGCTCGAAGGATTGAGCGCGCCGTAGTTGCCGCCCGACTCGCACATCACGATGTAGGTCGGGATCGAGTACGGACCGCCCAGCCAGCGGCCGACTTCTTCCGCGGCGGTCGCGTTCGCCGCCGCTTCGCTTTCCGCGGCTTCGCGCGCCGCCCGCGCTTCGGCGGCGCGGATCCTCTTCACGTCGGAAACCCATTTGGCGATGTCGTGCTTCAGCCGCCCGAGCGAGGCCTGGCGCGCGGCGCTCACCGCGGCGAGACGCGCCGCCGCGCCGGCCGCGGTGGCACGCACCGCGGCGATCTGGTCGCGCGCCGCCGCCACCCGTTCGTCGTAGGCGAGCGCCTTGCGGCGCGCCGCCGCGACCACCGCCACCTCGCGGCGGACCTGGTCGCGCACTTCGCCGACCCGCCGCGCCAGCGCCGTGTCGGCTTCGTTGATCTCGCGCAGGTAGGCGTCCCGGGTGGCCAATTCTTCAAAGTCGCCGGAGCCGAGGATCACGCTCGCCGTGTCCGGCATGCCGGTCTCGTAGATCTCGACGACCCGCCGCGCCAGCGCCGCGCGCGAGCGCCGCAGCCGCGCCTTCTCGACCGCCAGCCGACCCCGGGCCGCGGACACCTCCCCGCTCAGCTGCGCCTCACGCGCTTCCCCTTCGGCCAGCAGCCCGTCGAGCCGTTCCTCATGCCGTTCCGCCCTCGCGGCTTCGGCTTCGGCTTCGGCCAGCTCGGCCTGGCTCGCCTGTAGCTCGCCCACCAGGGCGCTCGCTTCTTCGCGTCCGGCCGCCACCTTCGCTTCCAGGCTGCCGCGGTCGGCCGCCCGCGCGCCCGGCGCGAGCACCAGGACCAGCGCGACGAGCGCGCCGAGCAGCGCCCCGCCGCCGGCCAGGGCGAGGACATCCGATCTGAGCCGAGCCGACGCCAAGGGGCATCGAGGCTAGCGCCGCGCCCGCGAATCCCCTGCTGGTTGACGATAAGGCGCAAGGGATGTTTCAAAGATGCCGCGCGGCGCCCCGGCGTTCGCAGTTCTCCCCGCTATCCGCGGAGAACTGCGAACTCACCGGGGCGGGCTAGGAGTCCTCGCCCTCGCGCAGGCGGTGGGCGAGGCGCGACTGCAGCGACCAGAGCTCGATGAAGCCCGGCGAGGCGGTCTGGGAGAACAGCTCTTCCCCGGAGGCGGCGAAGCTCGCCAGCGAGGCGTCGTAGACCGCGTGCGGCGAGGAGCGGGTCACGACTCGCACGCCGCCTTTGTAGAGGCGCAGCCCGATCTCCCCCGTCACCCGCGCGTTGACCGCGTCCATGTAGGCGTCGAGGTCGGTCCGCAGCGGCTCCCACCACAGACCCGCGTACACCAGATAGCCCCAGCGCTGGTCCATCTGGGGCTTGAGCTGGTTCTGGTGGATCGTTCCGACCAGCCGCTCCAGCTCCTCGTGCGCGGTCAGGATCAGCGCCGCGGCCGGCACCTCGTAGATGTCGCGCACCTTGAGCCCGACGATCCGGTCCTCGATGTGGTCGACGATCCCGACCCCGTGGCGCATCCCCAGCTCCGCCGCCCGTTCGAGCAGGTCGACCAGGCCGAGCCGCTCGCCGTCGATCGAGACCGGCAGCCCGGCCGCGAAGCCGATCTTCACGACCTGCGCCTCGTCGGGTGCCTCCTCGGGCCGCGTCACCAGCTGGAACACGTCGTCCTCGGGCGCGTGCTCCAGGTCCTCGATCCAGCGGCCCTCCGAGGAGCGTCCCCAGAGGTTGTCGTCGATCGAGTAGGGCGCCACCTCGGTGCCGCCCTTCACCGGGATGCCGTGCTCGCGCGCGTAGGCGATCTCCTCGTCGCGCCCCATCGCCCAGGAGCGCACCGGCGCGATCGTCCTCAGCTCCGGCGCCAGGGTCGCCACCGTCGCCTCGATCCGCACCTGATCGTTGCCTTTGCCGGTGCAGCCGTGGGCGATCGTGTCGCAGTTCGAGCTACGGGCGTATTCAACCGCCAGCTGGGCGATCAGCGGCCGGCCGAGCGCCGTGAAGAGCGGGTAGCCGTTGCCGTAGACGGCGTTGGCCTTGATCGCCGGGGCCAGGAAGTCGGCCGCGAAGCGCTCGCGGGCGTCGACGACGTGGCACTCGACCGCGCCTAGCCGCTTCGCCTTGTCTTCGATCACCCCGTAGTCCTCGCCCGGCTGGCCGAGGTTGACGGTCAGGGTCACGACTTCGGCGTCGTAGGAGTCCTGGATCCACTTCAGCATCACGCTGGTGTCCAGGCCGCCCGAGTAGAGCAGCAGGACGCGGTCCACCTCGGACGGGTCGGCCTCGTAGCTCGCGGTGGGACGCTGCAGCGTTGGATCGGCGCCGCTCATTCAGCTTCTACTCCGCCGCCGCCTTCTTCTTCGATGCCGATGCCGCCTTCTTCTTCGGGGAGCACTTCTTCGATCCCACCACTTTCTTCTTCGGTTTCTGCTTCAGGTTCTGCTTCTTCGATGCCGCCGGTTTCCGATTCTGCTTCTTCGCCGCCTTCGGTGCCTTCTTCTTCGGCGCCTTCTTCGGGTTCGATGCGGCCGCCTTCTTCGCCGCCGGCCCCCGGTTCTTCCTGGGTCACTTCCGGTTCGGCGGTGACCGTGACGGTCTTCGTCCCGCCCGAGCCGGAGACGACGAGCAGGGCGATCACGAGGCCGACGATCACCGCGCCCAGCAGCGCGATGACCAGCCGGATGTTGCCGTGCGGGCGCTGCTGCGGGGGCCGGCGGCGCGGCGGCTCGCCACCGCCGCGGCTCATGATCCTGGTCGGTTCCTCGTTCATCATCTAGCGCTCCGGTCCGAGGATCGCGTCGAGGATCGACTGCGTGTCGGCGATCGCGAAGCCGTTGCGCAGCCGCGCCTCGATCTCCTCGCGACTGGAGCCGGAGACCGCCATCTGGGTCGCCAGCAGGCGCGCCCCGGCGGGGCTGCCGTTCGACTCGGGCTCCGCCTCGATCCCGGCCCGCCCATCGTCCGGCGCGCCGACCACGGTCAGCGCCGGTCCGGCCGGCCTGGAGCCTTCCTCGTCGGGCGCGGCGACGGGGTGCTCGGGGTGCTCCGGGCCGTCGCCGGCTGGTCCCGCACCCCCTGGCTCGCCGCCGATCTTCGCCTTTGCGGCGGCGAGCGCCCGCTGCAGCTCCTCGGCCTGGCGCCGCAGCGCCTCGGCCTGGGCGCCGATCTCGTCGGTCAGCTCGGTCAGCCCGGCGAGCCGCTCGGCGACGATCCGGTCAGCCTCCTCGTGGGCGTCGTCGAGCCGCGCCCGCGCTTCGGCTTCGGCCGCGTCGATCACCTGGCGGGCGGCCCGCTCGGCCGATGCGACGATCTCGGCGAGGCGCGCCGCGGTCGAGTCTTCGATCTCCCGCCGGCGGGCGGGGCGGTCGCTGCTCACGAGGAAACCAAGCCTAGAAGCGATTCGCCGATCAGTCCAACCGCCCGGTCGACCTGGTCGGGCTCGACCACCAGCGGCGGCAGCAGCCGCAGCGTGCCGAGCGCCGGGACGTTGACGACGAGGCCGCGCTCCAGCAGGTCGGCGCCGACCGCGGCGGCGTCGATGCCATCCTCCAACGCGACGCCGACCATCAGGCCGCGGCCCCGCGTGCCGGCGACGCCCGGCAGCCCTTCGAGGCCGCTCCGCAGTCGCGTTCCCAGCTCGCGCACCGAGCGCAGGAGCGCCGGGTCGTCGATCGCGTCGAGGACGGCCAGCGCCGCCGCGGTGGCGACCGGCCCGCCCGCGAACGTCGAGCCATGGTCGCCGGGGACGAGCGCATCGGCCGCCTCGGGGCCGGTGACGCAGGCGCCGATCGGCATCCCGCCGCCGAGCGCCTTGGCGCTGGTCAGGACATCGGGGCGCACCGGGGTCTGCTCGTAGGCCCACAGCGAGCCGGTCCGCCCGATCGCCGGTCTGGATCTCGTCGAAGATCAACAGCGCGCCAACCGCGTCGCAGGCCTCGCGGGCGGCGAGCAGCGCCTCCTCCGAGGTCGGCCAGATCCCCGGACTCCCCCTGGATCGGCTCGATCAACAACGCCGCCGTACTCGGGCCGACCGCGGCGCGGAGCGCCTCGGCATCGTTGTCGGGAACCGAGACGAACCCCGGCAGCATCGGGCCGAGCGCCTCGTCGCGGGCCAGCTTCGGCGTCGCCGCCAGGGCGCCGTAGGTGCGGCCGTGGAACTCCCCTTCGAAGCTGACGATCTCCGGCGCGGCGATGCCGCGCGCGTGGGCGTGCTTGCGGGCGACCTTGATCGCCGCCTCGTTGGCCTCCGTGCCGGAGTTGCAGAAGAAGACCCGCCCGCCGAGGCTCGACTCCGAGAGCCGCCGGGCCAGCCGCGCCATCGGCTCGGTGTAGAAGAGGTTGGAGACGTGCATCAGGCGCCCCGCCTGCTCGGTGACCGCGGCGACCACCGCCGGGTGGCAGTGGCCGAGCGAGCAGACCGAGATGCCGGCGAGGAAGTCGAGGTACTCCTTGCCGTCGGCGTCCCAGAGCAGGCAGCCCTCGCCGCGCACGAAGTCGACCGCGCCGCGTTTGTAGGTGCGCATCAGGTAGCGCTCCTCGAGCGCCCGCGTCTCCGCCAGCCCCATCGTCGTCCGCGTCACTTCCGTCATGGGACCACCATCGTGCCGATTCCCGGCGTCGGTGAAGACCTCCAGCAGCAGGCTGTGGGGGACGCGGCCGTCGATGATGTGGGCCGACTGGGCGCCGCCGTTGACGGCGTCGACGCAGGCCTGCAGCTTCGGCCGCATGCCGCCGGAGAGGCCTGGCAGCGCCGCCTCGACCTCGGACACCGCGGCGCGGGAGATCAGCGAGCCCTCGTCGTCGGCGTCGGCCAGCCAGCCCTCCACGTCGGTGAGGAAGATCGCCTTGGTCGCGCCCAGCGCCGCCGCCACCTTGCCCGCCGCCTCGTCGGCGTTCACGTTGTAGGGCTGGCCGGTGCGGTCGGAGGCCGAGGAGGCGATCACCGGGATGTAGTCGGCGGCGATGTGCTTGAGCACGTCGACGTCGACCCGCTCGATCTCGCCGACGAAGCCGACCCGGTCGGCATTCGCCGCCGGCGCCACCTCGAAGAGGGTCCCGTCCTCGCCCGCCAGCCCCACCGCTGGCTGGCCGTGGCGGTTCAGCCGCTGGACGATTTCGGAGTTCAGCTTGCCGACCAGGACCATCTTCGCGATCTCGACCGTGTCGGCGTCGGAGACCCGCAGCCCCTCGACGAACCGCACCTCGAGGCCGAGCCGGTCCATGTAGCGGGTGATCTCCGGGCCGCCGCCGTGGACGACGATCGGGTTGATGCCGACGTACTTGAGCAGCACGACGTCGGCGGCGAAGGCGTCGCGCAGCTGCTGGTCGAGCATCGCCGCGCCGCCGTACTTGATCACCACCGTGCGGCCGTGGAACTCGCGGATGTAGGGCAGGGCCTCGAGCAGCGTCTGCACGCTCGTGGCCGCCGCTCGGGACTGCGGGGCCTGCTCGGTCACGTCGTGTACTCCGCGTTCAGGGTCACGTACTCGTGACCGAGATCGGCGAAATAGACGTGGGCCCGGGCACTGCCCCGGCTGAGTCGAAGTCCGATGTTGGCCTCCAGGGTGTCGCCGCCTAGCTCGGCGGCGTCGATCGAATCGGCGCCGATCTCCTCCAGGTCGGCGCCCGCCAGCGCGGCGCCCGCCGCCTGGGCGATCCGCCCCCAGTTGGGATCGCGCCCGTAGAGCGCCGTTTTGACCAGCGGCGAGTTGGCGATCGCCCGCGCGACCCGCTCCGCCTCGTCCTGGTCGGCGGCGCCGCTCACATCGATCCGGCCCGCCCGCGCGGTGCCCTCGCCGTCGCGGACGATCTCGATCGCCAGCTGGCACAGGACCGCATCGAGCAGCCCGGCGGGCAGCGGCTTGCCGGAGGCGCCGGTCGCCTGCAGCAGGACGGTGTCGTTGGTGCTCATCTGGCCGTCGACCGTGATCCGGTTGAAGGAGCCCTCGACGGCTGCGCGCAGCGCAGCGCCGGGGTCCGGGACGACGGCGTCGGTCTGCACGAAGCAGAGCGCGGTCGCCATGTTGGGCTGGATCATCCCGCCTCCCTTCGCCTGCGCGGAGAGGGTGACGCCGCCGGCCCGCACCGTGCAGCGCTTCGGCCAGCGGTCGGTGGTCATGATCGAGTCCGCGAAGGCCTTGCCGCCATCCGCCGCGAGGTTCTCGGCCGCGGCGTCGATGCCCGGCAGCACGTCGCTCATCGGCATCGGCACGCCGATCACGCCGGTCTCGGCAACCGCCACCTGGGCGGCCTCGAGCCCGAGCGCCGCCGCCGCTCGCTCCGACATCGCGAGCGCGTCGGCGAAGCCCTGCTCGCCGGTCTCGGCGTTGGCGTTGCCGGAGTTGACGACGGCGGCGCGGACGTGATCGCGGTCGACGACCTGGCGGCAGACCCGGACCGGCGCCGCGGCGGACGCGTTGCGGGTCAGCACGATGGCCGAGTCGACCCGCTCGGCGTCGCAGACCACCAGGCCGATGTCGGTGCCGCCGCCCTTCAGGCCGCAGTAGGCGGCGCCCGCCCGGAAGCCCGGCGCCAGCCCGGCGGGGTCGAGCTCCTCGACCCCGGCGGGCGGGTCGACCCACCGGGAGCGGAAGAAGGAATCGCCCGTGCTGCCCCGCTTCGCCTCCGCTCCCGGGCTCACCGCAGGCCCTCCGTCTCGTCGAGGCCCAGCATCAGGTTGAGGTTCTGGACACCCTGGCCGGAGGCGCCCTTCCAGATGTTGTCGATCGCGCCGAAGGCCATCGCCCGGCCGTGCTCGTCGACGGTGACGTAGACGTGGCACTCGTTGGTGTCGCGCAGCGCCCGCAGGTTGGGTGGGCCGTCGAGCACCCGGACGAACGGCTCGGAGGCGTAGCGCTCCCGGTAGAGGGCCCGGGCGGCATCCTTGCCGACCGGTTCGGTCAGCTCGACGAAGCAGGTCGCGAGCTCCCCCTGGTCGAGCGGCACCAGCGCCGGGACGAAGCTGACCGTCGCCGGGCTGCCGAGCGCCGCCAGCTCCTGTTCGATCTCCGGCCGGTGGCGGTGGCCCTCCGTCTTGTAGGGGAAGGCGTTCTCGGTCATCGAGGAGAAGTGGACGAGGTCGTCGGTCGAGCGCCCGTAGCCGGAGGTCCCCTGGAAGGCGGCGACGCTGACGTCGGCGACCAGGCCCTCCTCGGCCAGCGGCGCCAGCGCCAGCACGGTCGCGGTCGGGTAGCAACCCGGCGTGGCGACCAGGTCGGCGCCGCGCAACTCCTCCCGGTACATCTCGGTGAGCCCGTAGACGCCGGTGCCGAAGAGGTCGGGGGCGCCGTGCTCGCCGTACCAGCGCTCGTACGTCTCCATGTCGCGCAGCCGGAAATCGGCCGAGAGGTCGACCACCTTCACCCCGGCGGCCCGCAGGGCCGCGTCGGTCGGCGCCGCGGCGGCGTGCGGGTAGGCGACGATCGCCGCGTCGATGCCGTCGAGGAAGTCCGCGTCGCCGAGGTCGAGCTCGGTCAGCTCGACCGGCACCCGGTAGCGCGGGTAGAGCCGGTCGATCCGCTTGCCGGCGTCCGAGCGCGACGTCGCCGCGACCAGCTCCAGGCGGGGATGGTCCCAGACGATCTTCGCCGCGAGCGCGCCGGTAAAGCCGTTGGCGCCGGCCACCAGGACCCGCGCCGCGGGCGCCCCGTCGAGGGGCTGCCTGGCGTCGAGGTCAAGCACGGAGCGTCCCTCCGATCTTCGCCAGCTCCACCTCGATCGCGGCACGGGCCGCGTCGACCTCCGCGTCGGTGAGGGTGCGGTCGGCGGCGCGGAACTCCAACGCCAGGGCCAGGCTCTTGCGACCCTCGCCGAGCTGCTCGCCCGCGTAGAGATCGAAGACCTCGGCTGCCCGCAGCAACTCGCCGCCACCCGCCAGGACCGCGTCGCGGACCGTCGCGGCGGGGGTCTCGGCCCCCACCACGACCGCGAGGTCGCGACGGGCGGCCGGAAAGGTGGTGACGTCCTCGAAGGCCTCCTCGCCGAGGGTCGCCGCGGCGAGCAGCGGCGCGGCGTCGATTTCGAAGGCGACGGCGGCCGGGACGTCCCAGGTCCGGCAGACCAGCGGATGGACCTCGCCGAGCCGGCCGAGCGGCGCGCCGGCGACCGAGACCGCGGCGGTGCGCCCCGGGTGCAGGAAGGGCTCGGTCGCCGGCTCGAAGGCGAGCGGCGGGCAGCCGAGGCCGGCGACGAGCGCCTCGAGCGCCCCCTTCAGGGCGAAGAAGTCGACCGGGTCGCCGCCGCCGCGCCAGGAGCGCGGCGCGAGCGGCCCGACCGCCAGCGCGCCGTAGCGGTGCGGCTCGGTCACGGGGGCGGGCGTGGAGCCTGGGAAGTTGCCGGTCAGGGGGCCGCCGGTCGGCGGCGGCGTGCCGCGCAGGTAGACCGCCCCCGCCTCGAAGAGCGCCACCGAGTCGGCGCCACGCGCCAGGTTCCGCGCCGCCACGTCGAGCAGCGAGCCGAGCAGCGTGGTCCGCATCGCGGCGCCCTCGTCGGAGAGCGGGTTGGCGACCAGGACCGGGTCGGCGCGCGGGTCGCCCTGCTCGATGCGCAGCCGCTGCGCCTCGCCGGGGTCGGTGAAGCTCCAGCCGACGATCTGGTCGAAGCCGAGGTCGCGCAGCTGATCCTCGGCACGGCGCCGCAGCCGCTGGGTGCGGTTCAGTCGGCCGATCCTGCCCTCGCCGACTTGCGGCAGGGTGGTCGGCAGGTGCCGGTCGAAGCCGTGCAGCCGGCCGACCTCCTCGATCAGGTCGATCTCCCGGGTCACGTCGAAATAGCGGTCGGGCGGCACCGTCGCCTCGAGGTCGGTGCCGTCGACCCCGACCTCGAAGCCGAGCCGCTCCAGGTAGGCGACCTGGTCGGCCTGCGGGATCTCCATCCCGAGGATCCCGGTCACCCGGGAGCCGCGCAGGCGCAGCGTCCGCGGCGGCGGCTCCGGCGCCGCGACGTCGATCGTCCCCGGCACCAGCCGCGCTCCGCAGAGCTCGACCATCAGCTTCGAGGCCACGGCCTGCGCCCGCATCGTCAGCGCCGGGTGCAGCTGCTTCTCGAACCGCGCCGAGGCCTCGGAGCGCAGCCCGAGCCGGCGCGAGGTCCGCAGCACGTTGGTGCCGTCCCAGTTGGCCACCTCGAGCAGCACGCTGGTCGTCCCCGCGGAGACCTCGGAGACCTGGCCGCCCATCAGCGCCGCGATCCCGGTGGGGCCGTCGCGGTCGCAGACCAGCACGGTCTCGGCGTCGAGCTCCCGCTCGATCCCGTCGAGGGTCGTCATCTTCTCCCCCTCGCGGGCGGTGCGGACGATCAGCTCGCCACCCGGCAGCCGGTCGAGGTCGTAGGCGTGCAGCGGCTGGGCGGTCAGCAGCATCACGTAGTTGGTGATGTCGACGACGTTGGAGATCGGCCGCATCCCGGCGGCCGCCAGGCGCTCCTGGAGCCACAGCGGCGAGGGGCCGATCTTCACGTCGGTGAAGGCGCGGGCGGTGAAGCGCGGGCAGAGGTCGGGGACCTCCACCGTCACCTTGGCGACGTCCTCGACCGTGCCCACGCCCGCGGCCGGGGCGTCCTCGGCCCAGGGGGCGGGACCGAGCCGCGCGCCGGTCACCGCGTGCACCTCCCGCGCCACCCCGTGGACGCCGAAGCAGTCGCTGCGGTTCGGCGTCACCTCGATCTCCAGCACCGGCTCGGCGAGCGGCACCACCTCGGTCAGCGGCGTGCCCGCGGCGAGCGCCTCGTCGAGCACCAGGATCCCCTCGTGGTCCTCGCCGATCGCGATCTCGTCGGCGGCGAGGATCATCCCTTCGGAGGCGACCCCGCGCAGCTTCGCCTTGCGCAGCTTCTCGCGGCCCGGCATCCGCGCCCCCGGCAGCGCCACGGCGACGGTCTGCCCGGCGGCGACGTTGGGGGCGCCGCAGACGATCGTCCGCGGCCCCTCCTCGCCGACCTCGACCGTGCAGACCCGCAGCCGGTCGGCGTCGGGATGCTGGGCCGCCTCGGTGACCTTGCCGACCAGGAAGTTGTCGGGCCTCGGCGGCCCGGCGATCTCGACCCGCTCGACCTCGGTGCCGGTCATCACCAGGCGCTCGGCCAGCTCCTCGGCGGCGAGGCCGGGGTCGCAGTACTCGCGCAGCCAGCTGTACGGGACCCTCACGCGCCCCTCCCCCTCCTCGACCGGGCCGTCACGCGAACTGCTCCAGCATCCGCACGTCGTTGTCGAAGAAGCGCCGCAGGTCGGGCACGCCGTGGCGCAGCATCGCGACCCGCTCGATGCCCAGGCCGTAGGCGAAGCCCTGCACCTTCTCGGGGTCGTAGCCGGCCTCGGCGACGAAGCCGAGCACGTTCGGGTCGACCATCCCCGCGCCGAGGATCTCGATCCAGCCCTGCCCCTTGCACAGGTTGCAGCGCTCGCCGCCGGGCAGCGCGCCGGTCCCCTCGCACTGGAAGCAGGAGACGTCGACCTCGACGCTCGGCTCGGTGAAGGGGAAGTAGTGGGGACGCAGCCGCACCTCGCGGGTGTCGCCGAAGAGGGCCCGCGACATCGCCAGGAGCGTCCCCTGCAGGTCGGCGAGGGTGAGGCCCTCGGCGATCGCCAGCCCCTCCATCTGGTGGAACATCGGGCTGTGGGTGGCGTCGGAGTCGCGCCGGTAGACCTTGCCGGGGATGACGATGAAGATCGGCGGGCCGTGGGTCTCCATCGCCCGGATCTGCATCGGCGAGGTGTGGGTGCGCAGCAGCACGTCGGGGTGCGACTGGATGTAGAAGGTGTCCTGAAGCATCCGCGCCGGGTGGCCGACCGGGTGGTTCAGGGCGGTGAAGTTGTAGTAGTCGTGCTCGATCTCCGGGCCTTCGGCGACCTCGTAGCCGAGGCCGACCATGACGTCCTCGATCAGCCGCGTGGTGCGGGCGATCAGGTGCTGGTGGCCGAGCGGCCGCGGCGGCGCCCCGGGCAGCGTCACGTCGACCCGGTCGGTGAGCAGGCGGGCGTCGAGCTCGGCGGCGTCCGCCCGCTCGGCGCTCTGCTCGATCAGCGCCTCGAGCTCCTTGCGGGCCTTGTTGGCGGCGCTCCCGACCGGCCCGCGCTCCTCCGCCGGCAGCTCCGAGATGCCGCGCAGGACCTGGGTCAGCTCGGCTTTGCGGCCGAGGAACCTGACCCGCAGCTCCTCCAGCTCGGCGCTCGAGGACGCCGCCGCGATCGCCTCCGTCGCGGCGATCCTGATCTTCTCGATCTGCTCAAGCACCTGGCCACTCCTCGGACATGACGGGCGACGATATCCGCGCGACGCCGCTCGCGCCGAGCCGCTCGCAGGCGATCGCCGCCGCGGCGGCCACGTTGAGCGACTCGGCGGCGCCCCGCAGGGGAATCGTGGCGGTCCGCTCGCAGGCGGCGAGGACCGGGTCGGGAAGCCCCTCGCGCTCGGCGCCCAGGCAGAGGGTCGCGGCCCCGGCGAGCGCCTCCAGCCCGGCGCCGCCGTGGGCGACGAGCGCCGCCCGCGGCGCGGGGGTCTGCTCGACGGCGGCACGGGCCGGCGGCCGCGCGAACAGCGAGCCCATGCTCGCCCGGGTCGCCTTCGGCCCGAACGGGTCGGCGCAGTCGGGCCCGAGGACGACGGTCGCGTCGAGCAGCGCGTGGGCGGTGCGGACGATCGTGCCGACGTTGCCGGGATCGCCGACCCCGTGCAGGTAGACGCAGGGCGCCGCGGGCGCGGCCGCCCAGGCGAGCGGCCAGACGGCGATCGCCCGCGTCCCCGAGCCGAGCGCCGATACGGAGGCGAGCAGGTCGGGCTCGACCTCCTCGCCCTCGCCCGCCGGCCCCGTGCCCGCGGCGACGAGCACGAAGCGCGGCTCGGCCCCGGCCGCGAGGCCGGCCGCCAGCAGGTCCTCGCCCTCGGTCGCGAACAGCCCCTCGCGCGCGCGGTGCCTGCGCTCGCGCAGCTTGCGCACCAGCTTCAGCTTCTCGTTCTGTGGGCTCTCGATCGTCATCGCTCAGTCGTCTCGGCGGTGGTGCCTGTCTTGGCCTTGGGGTTCGCCTGCGGGTTCTCCCGACCGATCACGACCCCTCCTCAAACGCAAAACGGGCCGCTTTCGCGGCCCGCCCGGAAGAGTTCAAGTGTCGGCCTGCGCTCAGGCTGCCGCACCCTCCCGGGCTATCTCCACGAATCGGCGGAACCCCTCGGGGTCCGAGACGGCGATCTCGGCGAGCATCTTGCGGTTCACCTCGACCTCGGCCTTGCTCAGGCCGTTGATCAGTTCCGAGTAGCTCATCCCCTCCTGGCGCGCCGCGGCGTTGATCCGGGTGATCCACAGCCGGCGGAAGGTCCGCTTCTTGTTGCGCCGGTCGCGGTAGGCGTACATGCCCGACCGCTGGACCTGCTCTTTGGCGAACCGGTAGGAGGAGTGCTTGCGCCCGAAGTAGCCCTTCGCTTCCTTCAGGACCTTGCGCCGCTTCTTGCGCGCGTGGACGCTGCGCTTGACCCGGCTCACCGCTTGCCCCCGAGCAGCTCGCGCACCTTCGGCACGTCCTGTTTGGCGATCTCCGCCGGCCGCGCCATGTTGCGCTTGCGCTTCGGCGACTTTTTCTCGAGGATGTGGCTCGAGTACGCGTGGCGGCCCCGGATCTTGCCGGTGCCGGTCTTCTTGAAGCGCTTCTTGGCGCCCGAATGAGTCTTCATCTTCGGCATACGGAGCCGACATTGAAGCAGAACCGGGCGGCCGACCCCGGCGCGGTCGCCCGCCCGCCCGGCCTCGCCCTCCCCCATCGCCCGCGCCGGGATAGTGTGCCGCCGCGATGAGGATCCTCTACGTCGTCGGCACCCGACCGAACTTCGTCAAGACGGCGCCGGTGATCGCGGCGCTGCGCGCCCGCCTCCCGGAGGGCCGCCACGCGATCGTCCATACCGGCCAGCATTACGACCGGTTGATGTCGGAGGTCTTCCTGGAGGAGCTGGGCGTGCCCGCTCCCGACCACATGCTCGAGGTCGGCTCCGGCACCCACGCCCAGCAGACGGCGCGCACGATGGAGCGCCTCGAGCCGGTGATCGAGAACGAGCGCCCCGATCTGCTGGTCGTCCCCGGCGACGTCAACTCGACCCTGGCCGCGGTGCTGACCGCGGTGAAGATGGGCCTGCCGGTCGCCCACGTCGAGTCGGGCCTGCGCAGCTTCGACCTGACGATGCCCGAGGAGGTCAACCGGATCGTCGCCGACCGCTTCTCCTCCCACCTCTTCCTGCACTCCGAGGAGGCGGTCGGCAACCTGCGCGCCGAAGGGATCGCGCCGGAACGGATGCACTTCGTCGGCAACACGATGATCGACACGTTGGTCGCGCTGCGGGGCCGGATCGCGGCGGCCGGCGCGGCGGCGCGGCTCGACCTCTCCCCGGGCTCCTACCTGCTCGTCACCCTGCACCGGCCCGCGCTGGTCGACGGGCCGCTGCTGGCCGAGACGGTCGCCCAACTCTCCCACCTGGCGGCGCAGATGCCGGTCGTCTTCCCGGTCCACCCGCGGACGCGGAAGATGATGGAGGGGCTCGCCGGAGGGAGCGCGCCCGAGGGCCTCCTCCTCACCGAGCCGTTCGGCTACCTCGACTTCCTCTCCCTGGTCGGCGACGCGCGCGCCGTACTCACCGACTCGGGCGGCATCCAGGAGGAGACGACCTACCTCGGCGTCCCCTGCTTCACCCTGCGCGCCAACACCGAGCGGCCGGTGACCGTCGACCTCGGCACCAACACGCTGCTCGGCCTGGAGCCCGGCGCGATCGCCGAGATCCCCTCCGCGCTCGCCGCCCGCCCCGCCGGGCGCCCGGAGCCGCCGCCGCTGTGGGACGGCCGCGCCGCCGAGCGCATCGCCGACATCCTCGCCCCACCGGACCCGGAACTGCAAAGCGCCTGACCCCGCACCCGGCGCCACGATCGGGGCTCCGGGAACCCGAGGGTCTCGGACGGCGGCACCGGCGGCGAGCCGAGAGGTGCCTAGTCCTGCGGGGTGGTGTCGTCGGCCGCGTCGTCGCCGTCGACCGACGCGGCGCTCTCGGCGCGAGCCTCTTTGCTCGGCGCCAGGAGCATGCTCATGTTGCGGCCTTCCTGGAGAGGCGCCGACTCGATCGTCGCCATGCCGCCGAGGTCCTCGAAGAGCTTCTGCAGCAGATCGCGGCCGCGCTCCGGGTGGGCCTGCTCGCGCCCCCGGAACATGATCGTGATTTTCACCTTGTCGCCGTGCTTCAGGAAGCGCTCGACGTGGCCCTTCTTGGTGTTGTAGTCGTGGTCCGCGATCTTCGGGCGCAGCTTGATTTCGCGGATGTTGACCTGCTGCTGGTGCTTGCGCGCCTGCTTCTGCTTCTGCTCCTGCTCGTATTTGTACTTCGAGTAGTCGAGCATCCGCGTCACCGGCGGCTTCGAATTGGGCGCGACCTCGACCAAGTCGAGGTCGGCGGCCTGGGCGCGGCGCAGCGCCTCCGGCGTGTCGACGATCCCGAGCTGCTCCCCGTCGGCGCCGATCAGGCGCACCTGGGGCACACGGATCCGTTCGTTGATCCGCGTCGTGTCGCGCTCTGGTGGGCGCCGATCGAACCTGCGGGGGACCGGCACTAGTGAGAGTTAAGTCGCTTCAAGAGGACGAGGCTTCGGATCGCGGGCACGGGTCGCTCAGCGGCCACGGCGGATGTTCGAGATACCCACGATCAAGTCCCGGAGAGTATAGACAGACGCGCCCGGTTCGCAAGCCGCGGGTCATCGCGCTGACGAGCGCGGCCCCTCACGCAGCGGCGGTCTCCGCCTCGATCCGGGCGGCGAAATCGGCGAGGCTCATCGCCCCCAGGTCGCCGTCGGCGTGCGAGCGCACCGCCACCGCGCCCGACTCCTGCTCGCGGTCGCCGACCACCAGCATGTACGGGTAGCGGCCGAGCGAGGCGTCGCGGATCTTGCGGCCGACCGACTCCGAGCGGTCATCGATGGCGACGCGGACGCCGCGGTCGCGGAGCTCGTCGTGGGCGCGCCGGCCGTAGTCGCTGTGCCGGTCGGAGATCGGCAGGACGATCGCCTGCACGGGCGCCAGCCAGGTCGGGAAGCGGCCCGCGTAGTGCTCGATCAGGATCCCCGCGAAGCGCTCCATCGAGCCGAGCAGCGCGCGGTGGATCATCACCGGCCGGTGGGCGTCGTCGTCGGCGCCGGTGTAGGTGAGCTCGAAGCGCTCCGGCATCTGGAAGTCGAGCTGGCAGGTGCCGCACTGCCAGGAGCGGCCGAGCGCGTCGGTGACGTGGAAGTCGATCTTCGGCCCGTAGAAGGCGCCATCGCCGGGGTTCAGCTCGTACTCGCGCCCCTGGGAGTCGAGCGCCTCGGCGAGCGCCGCTTCGGCCTTGCGCCACTGCTCCTCGGTGCCCATCGACTTGTCCGGCCGGGTGGAGAGCTCCACTTTCACGTCCTCGAAGCCGAAGCGCGCGTAGAGCTCGTCGATCGCCTCGCAGATCGAGGCGACCTCGGCGGTGATCTGGTCCTCGGTGCAGTAGACGTGGGCGTCGTCCTGGGTGAAGGCGCGGACCCGCAGCAGGCCGTGCAGGACGCCCTCGCGCTCGTTGCGGCTGACCCGGCCGAACTCGGCGAGCCGCAGCGGCAGCTCGCGGTAGGAGTGGCGGTCGGAGCCGTAGACGAGGCAGGCGCCGGGGCAGTTCATCGGCCGCAGCGCGTAGCGGCGGTCGTCGTCCTGCATGAAGTACATCTCGTCCTTGTAGTTGTCCCAGTGCCCGGAGCGATGCCAAAGGCCCTCGTCGAGCACCTGCGGCGTGGCGATCTCCTTGTAGCCGCGCTTGCGCAGCTGGTCGCGAACCTGGTCTTCGATCAGGTGCAGGAGGGTGGTCCCGTTGGGCAGCCAGAAGGGCATCCCGGGCGCCTCCGGACGCAGCATGAACAGCTCCAGCTCGGGGCCGAGCCGGCGGTGGTCGCGCGCTTCGGCCTCGACGATCCGCTCCAGGTGGGCCTCGAGGTCCTTCTTCGAGAAGAAAGCGGTGCCGTAGATGCGGGTCAGCTGCTCGCGGTTCTCGTCGCCGCGCCAGTAGGCGCCCGCCACCGAGCTCAGCTTGATCGCCTTGATGCGGGCGGTCGAGGGCGCGTGCGGGCCGCGGCAGAGATCCTCGAACGGTCCGTTGCGGTAGAGCGAGACGGTCTCCACGTCTTCGTCGCGAACCAGGTCTTCGATCAGCTCGACCTTGAAGCCCTGGTCCTGCGCGCGGAAGATCTCCAGCGCCTCGGCGACCGGCACGTCGCGGCGGGAGAAGTGCTCGTCGGCGGCGATGTGCTTCCGCATCGCCTTTTCGATCTTCGGCAGGTCGTCCTCGGTGATCCGCACGTCGGGCGGGAACTCGAAGTCGTAGTAGAAGCCCGACTCGATCGGCGGACCGATCGTCACCTTGGTGCCCGGGTAGAGCTCGGTCACCGCCTCGGCCATCACGTGGGCGGCGTCGTGGCGGATCAGCTCCAGCGCCTCGGGGTCGCGCTCGGTGAGGATCGCCACCTCCGCTCCGCCCTCGGGCAGCGGCGCGTCGAGGTCGCGCAGGGCGCCGTCGACCTTGATCGCCAGCGCCGCCTTGGCGAGACCCGGCCCGATCGCCGCCGCGGCGTCGGCCCCGGTCGCCCCCGCGGGCAGCTCGAGTGGCTTGCCGTCGGGCAGGGTGACGAGGAGCTTGTCGGTCGCGGCCTCCACACGGCCATGGTACGTGGCGACCGCCGCCCGCGTCCCGGCCACCCCCCGCGCTCGCGGTTCGTTACGCGATCCGGAACCGACCGGGAACGCGCCTCAGCGGGCGGGGCCCTGGCGGGCCTGGCGGACCGCGATCAGCGGGCACACGCTGCGCGCCGCGACCGGTCCCCTCACTTCCCAGAGGACGTAGGGCGAGGCGACCTTGCGCACCCGCAGGCCCTTGAAGGGCGGCTTGTGCCCCGCTCCTTCGGTGACCACGTAGCGGACCCCGGGGGGCGGCTTGCCCGCCGCTTCGGCGCGCGTCTCGATGCAGACCCGGCCACCGCGCAGCTCCCAGGCGATGTAGGGGACGCCGTGTTCGTCGGCGAGGAGCTCGGGCGAGGCGAGGACGACGGTCGAGCCGTTCGCGACCAGCGGCCGCAGGCCGGTCAGCGCGGGCGAGTAGCTCGCCGGGCCGACCGGCGCGTTGGCGAGCGCCAGCGCCGAGCAGAGCCCGGCGGCGGCGAGGAAGACGACGCACACCGCGAGCGTCGTCGCCTGCCGCCCGCCCCGGCGGAGGGTCGCGAGCGCTGCCGCGAGGAGCGACTCGCCGGCGACCGCCGCCTCGTCCACGGTCGCACCCGGCGCCGCGGGCGCCAGGCGGAACGGCCGCACGTCGTGGGCGAGGGGAAGGAGGATCGTCAGCGCGCAGAGCGGGGCGGCGATCTCGATCGCCTTGCCCGCCGTGTAGGCGGTGCCGCCGACCCGGGCGGCGAGGTAGGCGACCGCGGCGACCGCGAGGCCGGAGAGGAGGACGGCCTCGCGCCGCCGGACGCAGCGCCAGATCCCATAGACGAGCAGCACGGTGGCAAAGGCGGCGCCCAGGTAGTAGGCCGCCGCGGGCACGGCGCCGTCGCCCGGGGCGAGGCGGAAGTCCCCGGACGGCCAGATCCCGAGCGCCTCGAACGGCGAGACCTGCCCGAAGAGGTTGCCGAGGCCGGGGCCGTTGGGGTCGAAGGTTTCGAACCGGTGGAAGTCGAGCATGCGGCCGACCTCCGGGGCGACGAGGACGACCAGCGCGCCGACGCCGATCGCCACCGGCCGGATCAGCCCGGCCGCCGCGACCCGCGTCCGCCCGTGGTCGTCGCGCCCGCCGAGGACGAGCTCCGCGATCGCCCAGACGACCGCGGTCCCCAGCAGCCAGAGCAGCCCGGGGAAGCTGTAGACGTAGACCGTGCCGACCGCGATCAGGGCGGCGGGGACGAAGCGCAACGGCGAGCCGACCGGGTCGCGGACGCCCTCGCGCAGGATCAGCACGAAGCCGAGCAGGAAGAGCGCCTCCATCGTCTCCTTGAAGGCGCCCTGGGCGAAGTAGGAGGCGACCGCGTAGGCGAGGCCGACCAGCAGCGCCGCCGCGGTGCGCGGCGCCGGGCGCAGGTCGCCGAACGCGGCCAGCGCGGTCAACGGCGCCAGCACCACGACCGCGACGGTCAGCCCGCTGAAGGCGTGGACGAGGCCGATGCCAAGGCCCTTGCTCAGGGCGACGACGATCGCGTGCGGGCCGAGCGGATACCCCTGTCGCTGCAGCTGCCCGGCGTGGCCCTGGGCGAGCTGCGCGGCGGCCTGCAGGTGCTGGGACATGTCGGGGTTGAAGCTGGTGCCGAGGATCCCGAAGTGGCCTTCGACGATGAACGGCAGCGAGGCCCCGAGCGCGGCGAGCAGCGCCACCCACCGGCCGGCCCGGAACGCCTCCGGCCAGACGCCGCGACCCTGCAGGTGGACGAGCGAGGCGGCGACCCCGACCAGGACGACGATCGCCGCGATCGACCCGTGGCCGGGCAGCCGCACCGTCGCCCAGCAGACCGCGCCGAGGATCGCCAGCCCGACCGGCGCCGCGCCCCACGACCAGCGATCCCGCCCGCAGAGGACGATCACCGCCTGGCCGATCGCGAGCGCGGCGACGCAGACGGCGAGGGCGGCTGCATAGGTGCCGATCACGGTGCGCGAGCCTAGACGGCCCGGCCGATGATGCTCACCGAGGGTGCGCGGCGGCTCCGTGGGCCGGGGCGGGCGCCGGCGGTCGGCGCGACCCGGCCGGGGCCCCGCCGCTCATTCCTTCTGCTGCCCGGCCCCTTCGCCGCTCTGCCCGGTGGACGTCCCGGCGCTCTTTTCGAGCTTCCGCATCCTCGACCGCAGCTTGCTCCGCACGGCCCGGAGGTGCTCTCGCTGCGCCTGGGAGAGGTTCTTGCCCTGCAGCCGTCGGTCGATCCTCCTGAGCCGGACCCGCGCCGCGGCGGCCGGGCCGGCGGCTTGGCCCGCACTCGGCGTCCCGTTGCCCTGCCGCGCGGCGCCGCTGCTTCCTTCCGAGCCCCCGGAGACGAGCAGCGCGATCACGACGATCACCAGCAGCGCCGCGCCGAGCGCGATACCGACCGCTTTGATGCCGCGGCCGCGGATCGATTCGCGCAGCCTCACCAGGTCCCGCGGCGGCGCCCCTTCGCGCTCGCCCTCTCCGGCCGCGGACGCGGCGGCGGCGGACTCGGCGGTGTGGACGTGTTCGGTCCACCGCTCGCCGTCCCACCAGCGCAGGCCCTCACCGCTCGGATCGTCGTACCAGCCGGCCGGGATCCCCGAGCCGCCCGGCGTGTCGGTCGAGTTCACGCCGCGATTATTGCGATTGCGGCAGGGGAATTCGTGAGCGGCGCCGGCCCACCCCTGTCGCCTCGCGGCTTCCCGTCGGTGCCCCGCCCGCCGCAGGCCGCCGCCGGCCCGGCCCGCGGGCCGGGACCCGGAACGGAAAAGGGCCCCGATCCGGGGCCCCTTGCTTCCGAAGGACGTACCACCAGCGACGGTCACGCGGCTGGCTCGTCGGTCCTCAAGTGCTTGAAGTATCGGCCGCCGTTCTTTCGGCGACATTAGAACCAACACCTTCCCGGTCGAAAAGTTTCACTCTCCAGGGAAAGCTCTCGTTTGTCGCCCCGTGCCCGGGGCCGGGCGATGCCCCGCCCCAGGCCCCCGCGCTGCTACATTCCGGCGCCCCGGGGCGTATAGCTCAGTTGGGAGAGCGCCAGCTCGACAAGCTGGAGGTCACTGGTTCGAGCCCAGTTACGCCCATCCCCCGGTTCCTCTCGCGGTTCGCCTTCCTCTCGCGGTTCGCCTTCCTCGCCGCGCGCCCACCGACGCCCGCCGCCCGCCTACACGTGGTCGCTCGGCAGGTGCCAGATGCGCGGCGCGATCAGGTCGTCGATCTCGCTCGGGCCCCAGCTGTCCGGCGGGTAGGGGATCGCCGGCGGCGGGTTCTCGAGCACCGGCTGGGAGATCTCCCACAGGCGCTCGATCGCGTCGGAGCTGGTGAACAGCGTGCGGTCGCCCCTCATCACGTCGTGGATCAGGCGCTCGTAGGGATCGAGCGCGGCGAAGTTGTTGTCGAAGGCGTCGGCATAGCTGAACTGCATGTGGGCGGAGCCGAGCTGCATCGTCGGCCCCGGCACCTTGGCCAGGAAGGAGGCCGAGATGCTGCCCGGGTCACCAAGCTCGAAGGTGAGGTGGTCACGGCCGAAGCCCTCCGGGATCAGCGCCTCGTCGAGCGGGAACATGCGCCGGGGCGGCTGCGAGAAGGCAATCGTCAGCACGTGGTGCGTCTCGGCCATCCGCTTCCCCGAGCGCAGGTAGAACGGCACTCCCTCCCAGCGCCAGTTGTCGACGAAGGCGCGGACCGCGACCAGGGTCTCGGTGTCGGACTGCGGGTCCACCCCCTCCTCGTCGCGGTAGCCGACGTACTGGCCGCGGACGACGTCCTCGGGCCGCAGCGGCACCATCGAGTCGAAGACCTTCTCGCGCTCGCGGCCGAGCGGCTTCGGCGCCAGCGAGGTGGGCGGCTCCATCGCGACGAAGCCGAGGACCTGGAACAGGTGGGTGACCACCATGTCGCGGAATGCGCCGGTGTCCTCGTAGAAGCTGCCGCGCATTTCGATCGAGAGCGTCTCGGGGATGTCGATCTGCACGTGCTCGATGTGGTTGCGGTTCCAGATCGGCTCGAACATGCCGTTGGCGAAGCGCAGGGCCAGGAGGTTCTGGACCGCCTCGCGCCCCAGGTAGTGATCGATGCGGTAGATCCGGTCCTCCTGGAAGACCGAGTGGAGCTGCCGGTTCAGCTCCCGGGCCGAGGCGAGGTCGGTGCCGAACGGCTTCTCGGTGATCACCCGCGCGTCCGCGTCGAGGTCGAGCTCGCCCAGCCCCTCGACCGTGGCGGCGGCCGCGGAAGGCGGCAGCGAGAGGTAGATGAGGAGGTCGGCGTCGCCGCCGAGCTCGCGTTCGGCGTCGGCGATCGCGTCGCCGAGCGACCCGTAGCCATCGCCCACCCCGACGAAGCTGAGCGCCTCGGCGAACCGCTCGAAGTCGCCGTCGGCTTCCGGCCTGCGCCCCGACGCCCGCACCGACTCGCGCGCCAGCTCACGGAACTCCTCGGTCGAGATCGGGTGACGGGCCGCGCCGATGATCCGGAAGCCCTCCGGCATCAGGCCGACCTGCGAAAGGTGGAATATCCCGGGCAGCAGCTTGCGCCTCGCGAGGTCGCCGGTCGCGCCGAAGAGGACGATCACCTGATCGGTCGACACCCGGTCGGCGGTGCGGTCCCGCTGGGCGCTCGCGGTGATCACGCTCACCGTCCGCAGGCTACAGAGCGCGAACGGCGACCTTTCGGGCCGTCCTCCGCGGCCTTATCCTGCCGGCGATGACCCCGGTCACCGAGGGCGGCACCGAATTCGAGCCGACGGCGCTGGAGCGCACCGAGGCGCGCTTCTGGCGCGAGGTCTGGGACGCCGCCCCGGCCGCGCTCGACGCCGCCTACGGGGTGCGGCGCGCCGAGTTCGGCCCGGTCCAGGCGACCGTCGTCGCGGCGCTGCCGAGAGCGCGGACCCTGAACCTCGTGCTCGGCGCCGCGACCGCCGACGCCGCCGCCGAGGGCTTCCTCGAGGAGGCGATCGACTGGGTGCGCGAGCAGGAGGCGCGCGGCTTCGCGCTCCTCTCCCCCGGCTTCCCCGGCACCGAGAGCGCCGAAGCGGTGCTCGCCGCGGCCGACTACGTCCCCGCCGCCGGCCGGGTGCGCTTCGTCCGCGACGCCCACCCGCCCCGCTTCGACGTCGCCGGCGACATCGAGGTCGTCGAGATCGACACCGCCGACGAGGACGCGCCGTTCGGGGCGATCGCCGCTCTCGGCTTCGGCCTGCCGACCTGGACCGCCTCCCTCTTCGCCCCCCTCCCCGGGCTCGCCGACTGGCGCTGCTACATCGCCCGGCTCGACGGCGAGCCCCGCGCCTGCGCGGCGATGCTGCTCGATGGCGAGGTCGCCGAGATGGGCGTCGCGGCGACCGTCGAGGAGAGTCGGCGGCGCGGCTGTCAGCTGGCGCTGCTGCGGCGGCGGATCGAAGACGCGGCGGCGGCCGGCGCCCGCACGCTCTTGGTCGAGACCGGCGAGCGGGTCCCCGGCAGGCCGTCGAGCGGCCGCGCCAACGTCCTGCGCGCCGGCTTCGAAGAGGCCTATCTCTGCCCGGGGTGGATCGATGCGCGACTTCCTGCGGGCTGAAGCGGGCGGCGGCCTGGCGCTGCTGCTCGGCAGCGTCGCGGCGCTGCTCTGGGTGAACGTCGTCGACGCGGGCGGCTACGCGTCCTTCTGGGCGACCCACGTGAAGATCGGGCTCGGCGACGTGGCGATCGACGAGACGCTCGGCCACTGGGTCAACGACGCCCTGATGACCCTCTTCTTCTTCCTGATCTCGCTGGAGATCAAGCGCGAGCTGGTGACCGGGGAGCTGCGCCACCCGAAGCGCGCGACGCTGCCGATCATCGCCGCTCTGGGCGGCATCGTCGTGCCGATCGCGATCTTCCTGGCCCTGACCGAGGCCCACCACGCGAGCGGCTGGGGGATCCCGATGGCGACCGACGCGGCGTTCGCGATCGGCGCCCTGGCGCTGCTCGGCGACCGGGTCGGGACCGGCGTGAAGCTCTTCCTGGTGACGATCGCCGTGGTCGACGACGTCGCCGCGATCTGCGTGATCGCGATCGCCTACACCGACCAGCTCAGCCTCGGCTGGCTGGCGCTGGCGGTGGCCGGCCTGCTCGGCGTGGTGGCGACGCGACTGCTCGACGCGGGCCGCATCCTCGTCTACGTCCCGATCGGCATCTTCGTCTGGGTGGCGACCTTCGAGTCCGGCATCCACGCCACCCTCGCAGGGGTGACCCTGGCGCTGATCACGCCGGCCCGGCCGATCGCCGGCCGCGACGTCCTCGGGGAGCTCGAGCACGGCCTCCACCCATGGGTCAACTACGCGATCCTGCCGGTCTTCGCGCTCGCCAACGCGGGGGTGCTGCTGGGCGGCGACGAGCTGTCCACCTCGAGCGGGCGGAGCGTCGCGCTGGCGGTGGCGCTTGGCCTGTTCGCGGGCAAGCTCCTCGGGATCGGCGGGGCGACGCTCGGCGCCCTGCGCCTGCGCCTCGGCTCGCTGCCCCCGGGGGTTGACGTGCGCGGGGTGCTCGGCGCGGCGGCGCTGGGCGGCATCGGCTTCACCGTCTCCCTCTTCATCACGCCGCTGGCCTACTCGGACCCGCTGCTGGAAGGCGCCGCGAAGCTCGGCATCCTGGCCGGCTCGCTGCTCGCCGGCCTGGTCGGCGTCGCGATCTTCCTCACCGGCGGCGTGCACCCGAGCCGCCGGCGGCGGGCCGAGGATCCCTGACCATCGCCGCTCGCTCGCCTGGGCGTCACACTTCTGCGCCAGCCGGCGCGCGCTCGTTCACTCAAGCCGGTCCTGGGCGGCTCAAGTGAACGAGCGTCGCGCGGACCGCGGTCGCCGGGGGCGCGCGTCGCCGGTCGGCGACGAGCGGCCGGCTAGATGGTTGATCATCTAGTACGCGCGGGCGACGATCGCCAGCAGGTCGGGCTCGTCCTCGGAGGCGGGGACGGAGCCATCGGGGCGCTGGATGCAGCGGACGCTGATGCCCTCGTCGAGGAGGCGGCGCTCGCCCTCGGTGCCGAGTCGCGCCCACTCGATCCGGCCGACGCCCTCGCGGCCGGCCTCGAGGGCCGCCTCGACGTCGGTGACGTCGACGGTCGCGGAGTCGCGGAACTCGGTGGCCTCCGCCAGCATCGCCGCCTGGATCTCCTCGAGCAGGCCGGCGGCCATCGCCGGGACCTCGCGGAGCGCGATCTGGCGCTTCTCGCCGGTGTCGCGGCGGATCACCGTCGCCTCGCCCTCGGCGAGGTCGCGTGGGCCGAGGTCGATGCGCAGCGGCACGCCCTTCAGCTCCCAGTCGGTGGCGCGGCGGCCGAAGCCGGTGTGGACGTCGGCGTCGACCTCGACCCGGACGCCGGTCGCGGCGATCGCGTCGCCGAGCTCCCGGGCCGCGCCGAGCGCCCCGCCCTCGTCGCGGACGACGACGATCGCCACCTGGGTCGGCGCGATCCGCGGCGGCAGGCGCAGCCCGCGCTCGTCGCCGTGCCCCATGATCAGGCCGCCGACCAGGCGGGTGGAGGCGCCCCAGGAGGTCGTCCAGGCGGTCCGCGCCTCGCCGCCCTCGTCGGTGTAGGTGATGTCGAAGGCGCGCGCGAAGTTCTGGCCGAGCTCATGGCTGGTCGCCAGCTGCAGCGCTTTGCGGTCGCGCGTGATGCCCTCGCAGGTCATCGTGTTGGTCGCCCCGGCGAAGCGCTCCTCGGCGGTCTTGCGCCCGAGCAGCACCGGCACCGCCAAGGTGTCGACGAGGAAGTCGCGGTAGACGTCGTGGTGGATGCGCAGCGCGAACTCGGCCGCGTCGGCCTCGCTCTGGTGGACCGTGTGGCCCTCCTGCCAGAGGAACTCGCTGGTCCGCAGGAAGAGCCGCGGCCGCATCTCCCACCGCACCACGTTCGCCCACTGGTTGAGCAGCAGCGGCAGGTCGCGGTAGCTGTTCACCCATTTGGCCATCTGCTCGCCGAAGACGGTCTCCGAGGTCGGCCGCACGACGACCGGCTCGGCCAGCTCCTTGCCGCCCGCGATCGTCACCACCGCGAGCTCGGGGCTGAAGCCCTCGACGTGCTCGGCCTCCCGCTGTAGGTAGCTCTCGGGGATGAACAGCGGGAAGTAGACGTTGTCGACGCCGGTCGCCTTGATCCGCCGGTCGAGGTCAGCCTGGATCCGCTCCCAGATCGCGTACCCATACGGACGGATCACCATCGTCCCCCGCACCGGCCCGTTCTCGGCCAGCCCGGCTTTGGCGATCACGTCCTGGTACCAGCGCGGATAGTCCTCGTTCGGGTTGGCGATCGGCGACTTGGGCATGGGTGCCGCATCCTAGGAAGGCAGGGCGGACGGCGCGGCGCGGGCAGCGAGGCGGAGCCGCGTGGGTCACTCAGGGCTCGCCGAAAAGGATCTCCCCGCCCACCCAGGCGACACCCAGCGCGAGGACGAGGCCGGCGGCCACGGCGATCAGCGCTCCCACGCCGGCGGCCAACACACCGAGCCCGAGGTCCCCCGTCGTCGGCCCTTCGCCGCCCCCGGGCCGTGCACTACCAGGCGCGAGCCGGTGCTCGCGTAGATGACGACGACGAGCGCCGCCACACCGCCCGCGCAGACGAGCCAACCCCACCGCCGTCGCGATGACGCGACGACCGCGCCGACCGTGACGAGCGCCGCGCAGCCGAGCAGCGCCAAGCCCTCCCAGCCATCGATCAGGATCGCCGGTGCGTGAAGGTCGAGCCGTCGCGCTAGCAGCAGCCGTCCGCGCAGCAGCTCTCACCGCGCCAGGCCTCGCGCCCCTCGGAGAGGGCGACGGCGCCGATCACCAGCGCCGTGACCGGGTCGAGCCACCAGAGGCCGAGCAGGGCGTTGCCGCCGAGCCCGATGAGCAGGGCCGCGGACAGATAGGCGCAGAGCTGGTTCTGCCGGCCCTCGCTCTTGGTCGAGGCCGACGAGAGCGCCTCGCCCACCTTCGCCTTGGCGGAGGCGAGCAGCGGCATCAGCACCACGGTAACGGCCGCCAGCCCGATCCCGACCCAGCTCACCGAAGGATGGTCCGCCCCGATCAGCGCGCGGATCGCCGCGACGCCGACGTAGGCGGCGAGCAGGAAGAAGCTCGCGCCGATCAGCTTCTGGGCGCGCAGCTCGGCGGCCGCCGAGGCGGAGCGGCTCTGCCCGAACCGCCAGAGCACGACGATCGCGGCGAGCAGCTCGATGATGCTGTCGGCGCCGAAGCCGACCAGCGCGATCGAGCCCGCGGCAATCCCGGCGCCGATCGCCACCGCCGCCTCGACCCCGTGCCAGGCAAGTCCGGCCCAGGCGAGCCCGCGGGCGCGGCGCACGAGCCGCTCGCGCTCCGGCCGCGTCGCCGCGGAGGGGGTGGCCGGCAGTTCGATCAGCTGACCGGGCATGCATCGAGCCTAGCGAGAGGCGCCTACCGGAATCGAACCGGTGTAAACGGCTTTGCAGGCCGCTGCGTAGCCACTCCGCCAAGGCGCCGCGAACGGGACATTATGGCGGGGGCCGGGACTCGGGGCTTGCGGGGTCGAGGGAGGCGCGGCGGCGCTCGGCGGGGCGCCGGGGTCGGCGGGGACGCGGAACGATGAGATCGTGGCGGAGGTGGAGTCCGAGCCATGGAACGACGCCGGCGCCGGGCGAGTTTTCGGCCCGGCACGGTGGTCGGATGGCCATACCTGTGGAACGAGGGGGAGCGATGGCAGACAGGGTCGAGCTGGCGAAGGCGCGCTACCGGGCGTTTGCGGCCGGCGATTGGGAGGCGGTCGAGGGGCTGATCGGCGACGAATTCGAATTTCACAGCCCTGCCGACCAGCAGGTGTGGTGAATCCGCGCTGCACGCCTTTGGTCCCCTATGAGGGACCAAAGGCGTGCAGCGGGGTCGGGTGGGGACCAAATCCGTGCAGCGCGAACTCGATCCGGGCGCGCCGCCCGAGGGACTCGAACGAAGGGATGGTTCGAGCGGTGCCGGCCCGGCGCGAGGAGCCTGACCGAGCGCGAGGAGCCTGACCGAGTTCGACTTCGTGCGGGTGATCGAGGCGGGCGCGGAGGTCGTCGTCACCTACGAGGCGACCCGCCGGGACGGCAACCGCTTTCGGAACACCGAGGTCCTCACGTTCGACGGCGACCGGCAGGTGCGCGCCGAGGTGTACTTCGGCTGGACTCGTAGGGACGCGACCCGCGGCGCCGGGGCCTATTCCGGCGCGTCGCCCTCGGTGTCGTCGTAGGGGGTGACCTTGCCGTAGTCCTCGACCGTGCCGCCGTCGCGCATGCTGGCGTCGTCGGGGTCGTCGCCGGCCTCGCGCAGGGACCGGCGCTGGCGCAGGTAGTCCCAGGTCTTGTCGAGCTGGAGTTTCAGCTCCTGCAGGCGGGCGTGCTCGTCGTCGTCCAGGCCCTCGCCCTCGTGGCGGTGGAGCAGGTCCTCCTCTTCCTTGACGAGCTCGTCGATGCGGTCGAGTACTTGCTGGTCGTCCATGGCGAGAAGACTACCCGGCGAGGGAACCCGCCCCGCCCGGTCTACCAGATGCCCGCCGCGCACCCCGATCCACGGGCTCGCATCCGCCTGGGGCGGCGGGCGGCAGGGAGAACAGCGGCGCGACGAGGACCGAGGCGAGCCTGGGCGCCGGCGTCTCAGGCCGGGACCCGCTGCGGGACGCGCAGCCGCCGGGAGAAGCGCATCGCGCCGTCCTCCAGAGGGCCGTAGCGCAGCGCCCGCAGGTCGACCGCGTAATTCTGGCGCAGCTTCCAGGGCTCCTTCGAGCCCTGCTTGGGCAGCGCGGCGATCGAGCGCACCACGTAGCCGGAGGTGAAGTCCAGGAGCGGCTCCTCGGTGACGCTCGGGTCGCTCAGGTGCGGCATGCAGACGTCGTAGCCATTGGCGTCCATGTGGTTGAGCAGCCGGCACATGTATTCGGCGACCAGGTCGGCCTTCAGCGTCCAGGAGGCGTTCGTGTAGCCGATCGTGAAGGCGAGGTTGGGTACGTCGCCGAGCATCATCCCTTTGTAGGTGAACCGGTGGGCGGCGTCGACCGCGGCGCCGTCGATGTCCAGCGTCATCCCGCCGAGGAAGAGCAGGTTGAGGCCGGTCGCGGTGACCACCACGTCGGCCTCCAGCTTCCGCCCCGACTCGAGCTTGATCCCGGTCGCGGTGAAGCGCTCGATCCGGTCGGTGACGATGTCGGCGCTGCCGTTCGACAGCGCCTTGAAGAGGTCGCCGTCGGGCACCAGGCACATCCGCTGGTCCCAGGGGTCGTAGCGCGGCTTGAAGTGGGTGTCGACGTCGTAGCCCGCGGGCAGCGACTTGACGATCCCCTTGCGGACCAGCTTGCGCACCAGCGCCGGCCGGCGGCGCGAGAGTCGGTAGGTGAGGTTCTGCACCAGGACGTTCTTCCAACGGACGACCGGGTAGAGCGCCCGGGCCGGCAGCACCTTGCGCAGCGCCTCGGCCACCGGGTCTTCCCCCGGCACCGAGACGATGTAGGTCGGCGAGCGCTGCAGCATCGTCACGTGGGCGGCGTCCTTGGCCATCGCCGGCACCAGCGTCACCGCGGTCGCGCCGCTGCCGATCACCACCACCCTCCGGCCCTCGTACTCCGGCTCCTCGGGCCAGTGCTGGGGATGGATGACGCGCCCCGCGAAGTCCTCGATCCCGGCGAACTCCGGCGTGAAGCCTTCGTCGTAGCGGTAGTAGCCGCTGCAGTTCATGAGAAAGGCGCACGAGAAGGTGGCGACGGTGCCGTCGTCGCGCTCCGCGGTCACCGTCCAGCGCGCCTCCTCGCTCGACCAGGACGCGTGTCGCGCCCGGTGGCCGAAGCGCACCCGGCGGTCGATACCGCCCTCGCGGGCGGTATCGCGGACGTACTCGAGGATCGACTCCCCGTCGGCGATCGACTTCGCCGCCGTCCAGGGC
Source organism: uncultured Actinomycetes bacterium (assembly GCA_963763265.1). GTDB lineage: Bacteria > Actinomycetota > Thermoleophilia > Solirubrobacterales > 70-9 > VAYN01. The sequence goes on from CAVXNN010000006.1 coordinate 303,313, forward strand.
CGGAACCGGTAGCCGAGCGTGTGCATGTCGGAGTCCGAGCGGATGCCGGGATAGCGGAAGAGGTCCCAGGTGCCGCCGATCGCCTCGCGCGCCTCGAGAATCGCGTAGGTCTTTCCCGGGCAGCGCTCCTGTAGATGATGGGCGGCGCCGATCCCGGAGATGCCGGCGCCGATGATCAGCACGTCGACGCGCTCCGGCCCGGACCGGTCGGGCCCCCGGCCGGGGGTCTTGGTGAGGGTCTCTGGGGGCAAGGTCTCTCCTCCGTTCTCCACCGCTTGGCGGCGGGCGCCGATCAGGCGCCCTCCAATACGCGGAACGCTATCCCGGCGTCCTGCAGCCTAGTGAGAAGCTTGTCACCCATCGCTGCAACGGTCGTCAGCTGCCCGGCGCGCTCCGGCAGCTCGTCGAAGGCCAGGCAGAGGCCGCACTCGGCGAGCATCTTCGCCGTCTCCGTATAGCCCGGATCGCCGCCCGACACCTCGGTGACGACCCGCTCTCCCCCGCCCTCGCCGACGAAGCGGAGCTTGAACCAGCTGTCGGCCCGGGTCGCCTCGCTCGGCCCCTCCCCCTGCGATTTCGCCTTCAGCAGCAGCTTGCGCACGGGCGGGATCGGGGCGAGGACCGCGACCGCGCCGACCCCGGCGCCGAGCGCGAGGACCGTCGGCAGGTGGCGGGCGGCGAGGTTGTGGCCGTAGGTGAAGTCGGGCCCGTAGCGGTCGACCGCGGCGGCGGAGCGGCGCACGATCGAGCCGTCGATCGTCGGCAGCGGCACCGTCCAGCCGCCGAGCGCGTCGGCGTGGCGGATCCGCGCCGAGGCGCCGTGGACCTGGCGCCCGCTCGGGCGCGGCTCCAGCTCGCGCCGGCGGCGGGCCGCGGCGAGCGTCTGCCGCGCCCGGCCGAAGCCGTTGATCGCCGAGTGGTAGGTGCCGCCGGAGAAGCTGGCGTTGGTGCGCACGAAGCCCTCGACCTTGAGCGGCACGCCCTCCGGCAGCCGCAGCACGGTGAAGTAGGCGCCGAGGTCGTGCGGGACCGAGTCGAAGCCGCAGCAGTGGACCAGCCGGGCGCCGCTGCGCTCCGCCTCGGCGTGGTGGCCGATCCACATCCGGTCGACGAACTCGGGCTCGCCGCAGAGGTCGAGGTAGTCGGTGCCGGCGGCGGCGCAGGCGGCGACCAGCGGCGCGCCGTGCAGCGCGTAGGGGCCGACCGTGGTGGCGACGACGCGGGCCGCGCCGGCAACCCGGGCGAGCGCCGCGGCGTCGGAGGCGTCGGCCTCGAGCAGCGCCGGCGCCGGCGCCTCGGGGTGGGCGGCGGCGAGACGCGCCGCGACGCCCTCGAGCTTGGCGCGGTTGCGCCCGACCAGCGCCCAGCGCAGCCCGGCGGGCGCGTGGGCGGCGAGATAGTCGGCGGTCAGCCCGCCCGTGAAGCCCGTCGCTCCGAACAGCGCCAGGTCGTGGTCCCTCTCCGCGGCCATCGCCGGGGATTGTGCCGGCTGCGCAGCCAGTCTGGGCTGCGCCACAGGATCGACCGCACCGTGGCGCGGTCGATCCGCGCTGCACGGGTGGACCACACCGCGGTGTGGTCAAGCTCGACAGCGCTCAACTCACTCGGCGACCCAGACCTTGGCGGCGCCGAGCTCACCCGGCTCGAAGACCCGGATCTCGCCCGGGGTCATGAAGCCGAACGCCTTGATCGCCTTGCGGATCCACTCGACGTCGGTGACGATCGCGGTGCGCTTCCACGCTTTCATGTGGCCGAGGCCGAGCTTGAGACCCGTCTTCGCGTCCTCGATCACCGCCCCGGCGTCCATCCCGAAGCCGGCGTCGATCTCGAAGAGCAGCCGCACCTCTCCCGCCGCGGCGGCCGCGCCGAGCGCCGGCTCGATCCGCTCGCGGTAGTCGTCCCCGGTCAGCTCCTTGACCACCTTGAACCCGATCGACCCGGCGGGCATCTCCTCGATCCGCTCGACCATGTCGCAGAACCTACCGGCGCGCATCGTTCAAAGTTGGGCCGATGACCGAGAGACGCGCCTTCCCGCCGCTGCATCGCGACGACCTCTCCCCCGACCCGTTCCAGCAGTTCACCCGCTGGTATGAGCTCGCGGCCGCCGAGGTGCCGCTGGCCGAGGCGATGACGCTGGCGACGGCCGGCGCCGACGGCATGCCGGACGCGCGCATGGTCCTCCTCAAGGGCCACGGCCCCGACGGCTTTCGCTTCTTCACCAATTACGGGAGCGCCAAGGCGGGCCAGATCGGGGCCGCCGGGTGCGGCGCGCTGGTCATCTACTGGCGTGAGCACGACCGCCAGGTGCGCGCACGCGGGCCGATCGGACGGCTGGGAGCAGCCGCCTCCGACGCGTACTTCGCGAGCCGTCCCCGCGAGAGCCGCCTCGGCGCCTGGGCCTCCCCGCAGAGCCGGCCGCTCGCCGACCGCGCCGAGCTCGACCGGCGCCTCACCGCCATCCGCGAACGCTTCGCCGACGAGCAGGAGGTGCCTCGCCCCGACTTCTGGGGCGGCTTCGCCCTGCGGCCGGAGACGATCGAGTTCTGGCAGGGACAGCAGGCCCGCCTGCACGACCGCTTCCTCTACACGCGGGATGACGCGGGCGCCGGGGCGGGCGGCGGTTGGCGGATCGAGCGGCTGGCGCCCTGACCGCCGGGGCCCCCGAGGCGCCGGGGCATCCGGACGAATGATCGAATTCGGTCGCACCGACGGCCGGTTGCCCCTGACACTTCACCCCGTGCCCCGTTCCTGCAGCGACGGATAATCCGACCGGCCCCCGCGGGCCGCTGCACGCAGAAGGAAGGGACGATGAACCTCAAGACCAGGATCGCGGTACTCGTCGGCACGCTGGCGCTGCTGGCACCGACCGCCGCCCTCGCGCAGGGCACCGAACACCGCCCGGAACGCCGGACGGCCCCCGAACATCCGGCGAGCTCGGAATTGCCGGCCAACCCGGCATCGCCGGCCGCTTCGCCCACCACGGAAAGCCCGGAACCGTCGACCCGGCCGGAACAGGCGGAACATCCCGGCGGGCAGCCGGAAATGGCGGAACACCCCGGGGAACAGGCCGGACGCTCCGAACACGGGGAAGACTCGACGCCGGGGCCGAAGGCCGCGCTGCCGGAAAAGGCGAAGGCGTACGGCGTCTACTGCCGCGGCTTCTCCAAGCACCACGTCAAAGGGGACAAGGGCACGCCGTTCAGCCAGTGCGTGACCGCGATGGCGAAGGCGGCCAATCACCAGAAGCAGTCGGTGCGCGCCGTCTGCCGCGGGTTCTCCAAGAAGCACGTCAAGGGCAAAAAGGGAACGCCCTTCTCCCGCTGTGTGGTCTCCGCCGCGCGGGTGAAGCACGAACAGAGAGAACAGGCCGAACAGGAAGAACGACAGGAACAGGAAGGGCAGGAAGAATCAGGGGAACAGGCGGAAAGCTGATCGCCTCGCCCGCGCCGGCCCCCGGATCGGCCCTCTCCTGGTCCGGGGGTACTACGGCGAAGTGAGGGATGAACGACGACTCGCCCGGCGGGCGGCGCGAGGGGATCGCGCCGCCTTCGCGGCGATCTTCCGGCGCCACCAGCAGGACCTCTACCGGTACTGCGTCGCGATCCTCGGCAACGGCCACGATGCCGAGGAAGCCCTGCAGAACACGATGGTCAAGGCGCTGGGGGCACTGCCGGGCGAGCGTCGCGAGATCGAGTTGAAGCCGTGGCTCTACCGTGTCGCCCACAACGAGTCGATCGACCTGCGGCGGCGCAAGCGGCCGAGCGAGCCGCTCGTCGAGGACGCCCCCGCCCCGGGCGCCGACCTGGCGCAGAGCGCCGCCGACCGCGGGCGGGTGCGGGACCTGCTCGCCGACATCGGCGAGCTGCCGGAGCGCCAGCGCGGAGCGCTCGTCATGCGCGAGCTGGCGGACCTCGACTTCGAGCAGATCGGTGTGGCGCTCGAAACCTCGCCGGCCGCGGCGCGGCAGGTCCTCTGCGAAGCGCGGCGCAGCCTCCAGCAGATGAACGAAGGACGTGAGATGCACTGCGACGCCGTCACCCTGATCCTCTCCGAGCACGATGGCCGGGTCCGGCGCCGGCGCGACGTGCGCGCCCACCTGCGCGACTGCGCCGAGTGCCGCCGCTTCGCCGCCTCGATCGGCGAGCGCCGCGAGACGCTGGCGGCGATCTCGCCGCTGCCCGCCGTGGCGGCGGCGGCGATCGCGAAAGGAGCGCTGTCCGGGGCCGCCGGGAGCGGCGCACCCGCCGCTTCGACCGGAGCCGCGGGAATCGCCGGCGGCGCGACGGCGAAAGCCGCCTCGGTCGCGACGACCCTCAAGGTCGCGACCGGCGTCGTCGCGGTCGTCGCGGTGGGCGCCGCCGCGGTCGACCATCGGCAGCTGATCACCGGAGAACCCGCCGCGGACACCACGCCGGCCGGCAGCATCCAGGGGGCCGCCCACCCCAGCGGGACCGCCCCGGCGGCCAAGCGCGCCAAGGCATCCGCGGCGCGCCTGCCGCGGCCCCGCGCGAACCACCTCGCCCGGCCGGCGCGACCCGGCCATGCCGGCCCCCGGCGCGCCGTCGCCCGCAGAGCGGCCCCCGGCACGGCCGGGACGGCGGCGGCGCCGACCTCGCAGCCCGGCGGCGGTGGAGACGCCGCGGCGGGCACGCCGGGCGCCGCCGCACCCGGGCGCTCATCGGCGAAGAGCGCCGTGCACGCGGTCCCACCGACGCGACCGCAGAGCCACGCCCACCCGGCCCATCCGGCCCTTCCCGGGAACGCCACGAAGCCGTCGCGTCCCGCCCACCCGGGGCCGGGAGCTCACCCCGGTCAGGCGCACGCCCCGGCACAGCCGACCAAGCCCCAGCCGCCCGCCGCTCCCGAAGCCGCCGCCGCGCCGCCGGGCGAAGCCCCGGGAGCCCAGCCGCCCCGTCTCGAATCGTCGCCTACCCCGGCCCCGACCCCGGCGGTCGAACCGCGGCCGGCGCCACCGGCGGCGCCGATCGAAGCCGCCGCAGGCGCCGGCAACGCCCCCGAACCCGCCGCGCCACCGGGCACCACCGCCCCGACGCAGAAGCGCGAAGTCGAAGCCGGAGGCTGAAGTCGCATCGCGCGGAGGCGCGGGGATGGCGCCCCGGCGAACCCCGCTAGGCCGCCACCCGCACGGTCGGATCGGCGTCGCGCAGCCGCTCCGGCAGGCCGAAGGAGGCGAACAGCCGCGGCAGGAACGGCGCCAGGAAGTTGTGGACCGCGGCGGCCACGGGCCCTCCCCCGTCACCGCCCGGCGCGACCGGCTCGAGCACGGCCAGCGACCAGGGAAGCCAGTCGCCGGAGTCGGGGTCGGGCTTGTAGGAGGCGCAGGCGGGACGGCCGTTGGCGGCGGTGCCGATCACCTTCGAGCCGCGGCAGGCGGCGCCCTGTCCAAGCATGAACTCGCCGACCTGGTCGGGGCCGACCAGCCAGAGCGGCAGCGGCGGCATGTCGAAGACGACGTCGTCGCGCAGCAGGGCGACGATCCGCTCGATGTCGTAGGCGGCGAAGGCCTCCAGGTACTCCTCGAGCAGCCGGCGCTCGTCCTCGCGACCGGGCAGGGCGGGCGCCTCGGCGTCCTCGAGGGCCAGCGCGTCGAGGGTCGCCCGGGCCCGTTGCAGGGCGCTGTTGACGGACGCCACCGAGGTCTCCAGCAGGTCGGCGACCTCCTTGGCGCTCCAGCGCAGCACCTCGCGCAGGACGAGGACCGCGCGCTGGCGCGCCGGCAGGTGCTGGAGGGCGGCGACGAAGGCGAGCCGCAGCGACTCGCGCTCGGCGGCCCGCGCGGCGGGGTCGGCGGCCGGGTCGACCGCCTGGGCGTCGGCGATCGGCAGGATCCAGGTCGCCTCCGGGAGCGGCGCGCCGACCGGCGTCTCGGCGGTGCCGCGCTCGCCGAGGTCGACCGGCCGCGCCCGGCGCTTGCGCCCCTCGATCTGGTCGAAGCAGACGTTGGTGGCGATGCGGAACGTCCAGGGCTTCAGCGCCCCCACGTCCTCGAGCCCGTCGAGGCTCCGCCAGGCGCGCAGGATCGTCTCCTGCACGGCGTCTTCGGCGTCGAAGCCCGAGCCGAGCATCCGGTAGCAGTAGCCGGTCAGGGCCGGGCGCAGGCGCTCGAGGTCCCGGTCGAGGATCGGCTGTCTGGAATCCACGGCGATCGGTCGATCGTAGCCCGACCGGCCGGCGCCCGCCTGAACGGCGTGCACCGCCGAATTGACGCACTTTGCCTAGGCGCAGTGAGCGGAAGCGGGCGTCAAAGCGGTACGTTTTGCGACGATCTGCATGGGTATCGCCCATGAAACTGCCGCCGTGACGAGCCGGGCGGGGAAAGGGACACGAGATGCGCGGACGGTTGGCGGCCCTGGCGGCCGGAGCGGCGCTGCTGGCGAGTGTGGTCGCCGAGTGCGGGTCGGCCGGCGACCCCGCCACGGCGGAGGGCGGCGGGGAAACGGTCGCCGTCCTCTACGCCGGCTCGCTGGCCGCGCTGATGGAAAACGACCTGGGGCCGGCGTTCGACAGGGCGAGCGGCGACAGCTTTCAGGGGTTCGGCGCCGGCTCGACCGCCCTGGCGCAGCAGATCAAGGGCAAGGTGCGCCGGGGCGACGTCTTGCTCAGCGCCAGCTCGGAAGCCGACGCCCTGCTCGAAGGCGGCGAGAACGGCGAATGGGTGAAGTGGTATGCGACCTTCGCCGAAGCGCCGCTGGTGCTCGGCTACAACCCCCACTCCGACTACGCCGCGGCGTTGCGCGGCAAGCCCTGGTACGAGGCGATCGCCGAACCGGGAATCAGGGTCGGGCGCACCGACCCGAAGCTCGACCCGAAGGGCGAGAAGACCGTCGCCGCGATCGAGGAAGCCGCCGCCAAGCTGCACCTACCGGGGCTCGAATCGATGCTCGCAGGCTTCCCCGTCTACCCGGAGGAGGCGCTGGTCGGGCGGCTGCAGGCGGGCCAGCTCGACGCCGGCTTCTTCTACGAAAACGAGGCGGTCGAAGCGGGCATCCCGGTGGTCCCGATCAAGCCCGCCGAACAGGTCGCCGCCTACACGGTGACGATCCTCGAGGACGCGCCGAGCCCGGCCGGCGCCGAAGCTTTCGTCCGCTACCTGCTCGGCCCCGGCGCGGCGACCTTGAGACGGCACGGGCTGACCGTCCTCGAGCCGCGCTTCAGCGGCACGACGGCCGCCGTGCCGGCCGGCCTCCGGGCGGCGGTCGGGGCGAGGTGACGCGGGCGTGAGGCGACGCGCCGCCGGCCCCCTCCCCTGGCTCGGCGCCCTCCTCGCCCTGTACCTCCTGGCGCCGATCGCCGCCTTCTTCGTGCGGCTCGGACACGGTGCCGGCGCCGCCCCGGGGCTCGGCGGCGCGCTCGCCACCTCGGCCCTCGCGGCGACCGTCTCGGCGGCGGTCATCGCCCTGCTCGGCACCCCGCTCGCCTGGTTCCTCGCCCACGGCCGCGGCCGCGCGTCGACGCTGCTCGGGGTGCTGGTCCAGCTGCCGCTGGCCCTGCCGCCGCTGATGAGCGGCATCCTGCTGCTCTACGTCGTCGGCCCCTACACGGCGCTCGGGCGGCTCTTCGGCGGCCACCTGACCGACTCGTTCACCGGCATCGTCCTCGCCCAGACCTTCGTCGCCGCGCCGTTCCTGATCGTCGCCGGGCGCTCGGCCTTCGCCGCCCTGGACCCGGCGCTCGAGGACGTCGCCGCGACCCTCGGCCACGGCCCCACCTCCCGCTTCGCCCGGGTCGGGCTGCCCGTCGCGTTGCCCTCGCTGCAGGCGGGCCTGCTGCTCTCCTGGCTGCGCGCCTTCGGCGAGTTCGGGGCGACCGTGATCCTCGCGTACCACCCCTACTCGCTGCCCGTCTACACCTTCGTCCAGTTCGACGCGACGGGGCTGGAGACGACGCTGCTCCCGGTCGCCGCGGCGCTCGGCGCCGCGGCGCTCGTCCTCGTCCTCGCCACCGTCCACGCCCGGCTGCGACCGCGACCGCGGGCCAAGCCGCCGGAGCCGCGTCCGCCCGGGAGGACGCCGGCGGCGCCGCTCTCCTTCGCGATCGACCAGCGGCTCGGCGACTTCCACCTGCGGCTGCGCCACGACGCCGGGGCCGCGCGGCTCGGCCTGCTCGGACCCTCGGGCGCCGGCAAGACGCTCACCCTGCGGGTCCTCGCCGGCCTCGTGCGCTCGCCCGCGAGCCGGGTGCTCGCCGGGACGGAGGCGCTCGGCGATCTGCCGGCGGAGCGGCGGCGGGTCGGCTACGTCCCGCAGCACTCGGCGCTGCTGCCGCGGCGGACGGTCTGGCAGCAGGTCAACTTCGGCCGCGGCGCCGACCCGGCGCGGGCCGCCTGGTGGCTGGCCGAGCTGGGGCTCGGCGGGCTCGAGGACCGCTACCCGGAGGAGCTCTCGGGGGGCCAGCAGCGGCGGGTCGCCCTGGCCCGGGCGCTGGTGATCGAGCCGGAGCTGCTGCTGCTCGACGAGCCGTTCTCGGCCCTCGACGCGCCGGTCCGCGACGCCCTGCGGCGGCGCCTGCGAAGGCTGCAGCGAGACGCCGGCCTGAACACGGTGATCGTCACCCACGACCCCGAGGAGGCGGCGCTGCTGGCCGACGAGCTGCTGCTGATCGAGGCCGGCCGCCTGCTGCAGGCCGGTCCGCGCCGGGCGGTCTTCGCGGCGCCCGCCTCGCCCGACGCGGCGGCGCTGCTCGGCATCGTCAACTCGCATCGCGGCGAGGTCGTCGCGCCCGGGCGGGTCCGCTGCCGCGGCGTCGAGCTGACGGCGCCGACCGCGAAGCTGCGCGCCGGGGCGGCGGTCGGCTGGTGCGTGGCCCCGGAGCGGGTGCGGGTCGAGCCGGCGGGCGAGCACGCGGCGGAGATCGTCGACGACGCCGACCTCGGGACGAGCCACGAGCTGACCCTGCGCCTCGCCCCCGGCCTCGAGATCGTCGCCCGCGGCCCGCACGGCACCTTCGCCCCGGACGCGGGCGCCTGTCGCGTCGGGCTGCCCGCCGCGGCGATCTCGGTCTGGCCGGAGACCGGCGCGGACGCGCCCCGGTCGGCGCCGGCCGGTGGACTATCGTCCTGAGCATGAGCGGGGACCTGTCGCTCGGCGAGGCCGCACGCGCCCTGGGCGTCAGCGTCGACACCCTGCGCCGCTGGGCGCGCTCGGGCAAGCTCGAGACGACGCGCGACGAGGCCAACCGCCGGCGCGTGTCCCGCGCCGAGGTAAACCGCCTCTCCGACCGACCCGAGCGGCACCGCACCAAGGACGGCTTCTCGGCCCGCAACCGCTTTCCGGGCGTCGTCCGCTCGATCGAGATGGACGGGGTGATGGCGCTGGTCGAGATCGAGGCCGGGCCGCACCGGGTCACCGCGGCGATCACCCGCGACTCGGTCGAAGAGCTCGGCCTCGCCCCCGGCGTCCCCGCCGTCGCCACCGTGAAGGCGACCTCGGTGATGGTCGCGACGCCGGAGTAGGGAGTCGACACTGGCACCGGACCTGGCGGGCGTTCCCGTCTTTTGCTCCTGGAGCGGCGGCAAGGACTCGGCCCTCGCCCTGCACGAGGCCGTCCTCCGGGGGGCCGAGCCGCGCTTCCTGGTCTCGATGCTGACCGAGGGCGGGACTCGATCGCGCTCCCACGGCCTGCCCCGCGAGGTGCTGAGCGCCCAGGGCGAGGTGCTCGGCCTGCCGATCCACTTCGGCGTCGCGACCTGGGACGACTACCGCGCGGAGCTCGTGCGCGTGGTGGGCGACGCGGTCGCAGCCACCGGCGCCCAGGTCGGCGTCTTCGGCGACATCGACACCGAGGCCCACCGCGAGTGGGAGGAGTCGGTCTGCGCGGAGGCCGGCGCGCGGGCCGTCCTGCCGCTCTGGCGGCGGGACCCGCGGCGGGTCGCCGACGATGCGCTCACCGCCGGCTTCCGGGCGGTGATCGTCGCGGTGCGCGACGGCGCCCTGCCCCCCACTCTCCTCGGGCGCACCCTGGATGCCGCCCTGATCGCGGAGATCGAGGCGGCGGGCGCCGACCCCTGCGGCGAGAACGGCGAGTTCCACACGCTCGTCGTCGACGGGCCGCTCTTCTCCAACGGGCTCACGATCGACCCCGGCGAGACGGTCCTCCGCGACGGCGTCTGGTTCCTCGACCTGCGCCTCGGTCGGACGGCGGCGGCGCCGACCGCGCCGTGATCGCGGATCCCGCGCGCGCGGGATGCGGCGATCCCTCGCAGGTCGGCGCCGTGGTCGCGGGCCGAGAAACGCCTAATGGCCCGCCTTCTTGCCGTTCGGGTGCAGCGGGTACCAGGCGGCGCCGAAGGACTTGAGGTCGGTGCCGTTGTCTTCCCTGGGCCTGGCGTCGCCGGCGTAGGCGTAGAGAGGCCGGCCCGCGTAGGTGACCTGGACCTTGCCGCCCTTGCGCCTGGTCGTGCCGAGCTTCGCTCGCATGACGCCACCCCTCGCGCGCGGCGTGCCGGTCGTCGTCAACGGCGGCCAGGCGGCGGCGCAGGCCCCGTAGCAGGCGGACCTACCGCCCCTGTCCTTCTCGAAGTAGTACAGCGTCAGGCCCTTGGAGTCGACCAGAACCTTGCCGACATCGCCGACCTTGGACGCCGAGATCGTCGCGGCGGCCGAGCGCGAGGCGACCGTGGCGCCGGTGCCGTACGCGTAGCCCGCCGACGGGCCTTCCGACCCTTGCTTGGCGTCGGTGCCCTGCGCCGAGCCGTATCCGCCCGATTCGGCGGAGCTGCTGCCGCCCCCGCATCCGGCGACGGCGAGAGTGGTCGCCACCGCGAGCGCGGCGACGGCTGAAGACATCCTGATCACGGTTCCTCCCTTGGTCGGGTCTGGTTGCCCGGGATACGCGCCGCCGCGCGCCCGAGTTCAAACCGATGCCGTGAAGACGCGACGGCCGACGTGGACGATGAGCGTCCGGGCGCGGGAGAGGTCGAGGGCGGCGCTGAGCACCGCCCCTTCAGCGCCGTAGCGGTAGCGGAAGGTGCCGGCGGAGAGACGGGCGCCGCCGGCCCCGCGCAGCACGACGCGGCACAGCGTGCCCGACCGGACCCCCTCGACGTACATCTGGATCTCGGTGCCGTAGCCGCGCGGCGCCAGGGTCGCGTCGATCCTCATCCCGCTCGGCAACGCGGCGAAGGAGACGTGCTGCTCCGGCACCCGGCCGGAGCCGCCGGCCAGGACGAAGATCGCCAGCACGGCCGCCGCCGCCGCGGCGGCGGCACCGCCGAACGCGAGCCCGAGCCGGAACCGCCGCCGTCGCCGGGTCGAGCGGCGCTCCGCGGCGATGGTCGCGACGACGCGGTCACCGAGCCCAGGCGGCGGCAGCGCCGGGTCGGCGAACCGATCGGGGTCGGCGAGCGGCATCACCCGCGCCACCGATTCCAGCTCGTCGAGCTCCTCGCGGCAGGGCGCGCATCCCTCCAGGTGGGCCGCCATCGCGGCTCGCTCCTCCTCCGGAAGGTGTCCCAGGGCGTAGGCGCCGAGCGACTCCCGCCACTCCCTGCAACTCTCACTCTTCATAGCCGATCTCCTCCAGTGCGACCTTCAGGGCGCGCAGCCCGTAGTAGACCCGGCTCTTCACCGTGCCCTCCGGCACGCCCAGCTCGGCCGCCACCTCCGCGTAGGGACGGCCGCGATAGTAGGCCTCGACGAGGACCCGGCGGTGCTGCTCACCGATCCGGCGCATTGCCTCCTCCACCTGCCAGGCGAGCAGAGCCTCCTCGAGCGGCTCCGTCGCGGGCTCGATCCCGCCCTCTGCGACCCCTGGGCGCGCCGCCCGGGCCCGGCTCAGGTCGATCACCACGTTGCGCAGGATCGCGAAGAGCCAGGTCCGCAGCGAGCCGATCCGGGGGTCGAACCGATCTCCGGCCCGCCAGGCGCGCAGAAAGGTCTCCTGCACGGCTTCCTCGGCCAACCCGGCGTCTCCGAGCGAGCGCACCGCGAAGCCGAAGAGCTCCCCCGCGTGGGCGGCATACGCCGCGCGCACGTCGCTCTCCCGGGTCAGGGCGCCGGATGCCACGGTGTCGATCTTGAAGGGGGGGTGCGGCCCACGCTGACCGGGATACGGACGGCGCCCCGGCCAGGTTCAAGCCGCCCCCGACTCCTGCGCCGGCCGAGGAGGGGACGCCGCTCCGCGGCCCGCGCCGACTACCGGGCCCCGTACTCCTCGTCGGTCACGTGCCGGCCCCAGTTCACCGGGCTGCCGGTCTCGTCGGCCTCCTGGATCGCCAGGTGGGTCATGAAGCGGTCGGGGGCGGCGCCGTGCCAGTGGTGCTCGCCGGGCTCGAAGAAGACCCGGTCGCCGGGGCGGATCTCCTCGACCGGCCCGCCCTCGCGCCGGCAGAGCCCGACGCCCTCGGTGACGAAGATCGTCTGCCCCAGCGGGTGGGTGTGCCAGGCGGTGCGGGCGCCCGGGGCGAAGTGGACGAAGGCGGCCGCGGCGCGGGCCGGCTCCTGCGACACGGCGACGGCGTCGAGGTAGACGTCGCCGGTGAACCAATCCTCGGGGCCCTTCGCGGTCTCGGCCGAGCTTCTGGTGATCTGCACGTCTCGTTTCTCCTTCCGGTGCTGGAGGTCGCCTCGTCGGGGGATCGTCGCCCCTGCCGTCGGATACCCGCCGGGCGACCGGACGGAGCCTTGCGGCTTAACCGTCCCTCGGCAGGGTGGTGTCTACGGATCTCGGCGGGCCGGGGACGGTGGACCCTGGCGGGGTGAAGTCGAGCAAGGAGACCCGGCCCACCGAGACCGCGGTCGAAGGCGGGCGCCGCGAGGCCCTGGTCGAGCTGACCGGCGTCGCCCGGCGCTACCAGATGGGCGAGGTGACGGTGACCGCGCTCGAGGAGGTCGACCTGCGGATCGAGAGCGGTGAGTTCATCGTCGTCCTCGGCCCCTCCGGCAGCGGCAAGACGACGCTGCTCAACATGATCGGCGCGCTCGACCAGCCCACCGAGGGGACGATCCGGATCCGCGGCGAGGACATCACGCGCTTCTCGCGGGCGGAGCTGTTCGGGTTCCGCCGCCACACGGTCAGCTTCATCTTCCAGACCTTCAACCTCTTCCCCGCCCTGACGGCGCTCGAGAACGTCGAGTTCGGCGCCGACGTCAGCGGCCGGCCCGACGCCCGCCGCCTGGCCGCCGAGACGCTCGAGCGGGTCGGGCTGGGCGGCCGCGGCGGCCACTTCCCGCACGAGCTCTCCGGCGGCGAGCAGCAGCGCGTCGCGATCGCCCGGGCGCTCGCCACCCGCAACCCGATCCTGCTCGCCGACGAGCCGACCGGGGAGCTCGACTTCCGCACCGGCGTGCAGATCCTCGACCTGCTCCACGAGCAGACCCACACCGAGGAGACCGCCGTGCTCATCGTCACCCACAACCGCGAGATCGCCCGCGTCGCCCACCGGGTGATCGAGCTCTCCAGCGGGCGGATCGTCGCCGACCGATCGAGCCCGGGCGGCCCGACCGACATCGCCGACCTGCACTGGTGAGGATGGGCCGGCTCGGATTCTGGCTGCGCTGGTCGCTCCGGGATCTGCGCTCCCGCTGGGTCCTGGTGCTGGCGATCGGGCTGGTGCTGGCGATCGGCACCGGCGTCTACGCCGGGCTCGGCAGCATGCAGGACTGGCGGGTCGCCTCCAACGACGCCAGCTACGCGGCGCTGCGCGCCCACGACGTGAAGATCTCGCTGACCGAGGGGACCAGCGCCCCGACCGGCGCGCTGGCCGCGCTGGCCCGCCGGATCCCGGCGGCCGCCGACGTCAAGGTGACCGAGGAGCGCCTGCGCGTGCCGACCCAGCTCGAAGTGCCGCGGCCGGGGGCGGAACCGCTGCTGACGCCGGCCGAAGTCCTCGGCACTCCGCTCCGCCCGGGCGGCCCCCCGGTCGACGACGTCTACGCCTCGGCCGGGCGGGCGCTGGGAGCCGCCGACGAAGGGCGCCCGGTGGCGGTGCTGGAGCGCGGCTTCGCCGCCTACCACGACCTGCCCGACCGCGGCGCGCTGCGCCTGGCCGGTGGCCGGCGACTGCGCTACGTCGGCCTCGGCGGCTCGCCCGAGTACTTCGTGGTCACCCGGCCCGGCGGCGGCGAATTCGGCGGCGCCGAGGCGCAGTTCGCGGTCGTCTTCACCTCGCTGCGCACCGCGCAGCGGATCGCGGGCGGCGGCGCGGTGGTGAACGACGCGGTGATGCGGCTGCGGCCGGGCGCCGACCGCAGGCTCGTCAAGCGGCAGCTCGAACGCGCCCTCGCCCGGGCCGGGCTCAGCGGCGAGGTCACGACGTTGGCCGAAGACACCGGCCACCGGGTCCTCTACAAGGACGCCTCCGGCGACCAGCAGATGTTCGACATCTTCGCCTTCCTGATCCTCGCCGGCGCGGCGCTCGCGGCCTTCAACCTGGCGACCCGGATCGTCGAGGCGCAGCGGCGCGAGATCGGGATCGGCATGGCACTCGGCGTGCCGGCCCGCCGGCTGGCGGTGCGCCCGCTCCTGCTCGGGGTGCAGATCGCGGCGGTCGGCACCGTGCTCGGCCTCGCCTTCGGCCTGGCGATGGGCGACGTATTCCGCGGCGTGCTCGAAGACCTGCTGCCGCTGCCCGTGATGCGCACGCCGTTCGAGCCGGGCGTCTTCGTCCGCGCCGCCGCGGTCGGCCTGATCCTGCCGATCCTCGCCACCGCGATCCCGGTCTGGCGCGGCCTGCGCCAGACCCCGATCGAGGCGATCCGGGTCGGTTTCCGCGCCGCCCGCGGCAGCGGCATCGCGGGGCTCGCCAAGCGGCTGCGCCTGCCCGGCTCGAGCATCGCCCAGATGCCGCTGCGCAACGCGCTGCGGGCGCCGCGCCGGACCCTGCTGACGGTGCTCGGAATCGGCGCGGTCCTGAGCGTGCTGGTCGCCTTCATGGGGATGATCGACTCCTTCGACGCCACGGTCGACCGCAGCGAAGCCGAGGCCGCGCAGGGCAACCGCGACCGCCTGGTCGTCACGCTCAACGGGTTCCACGGCGCACGCGCGGCGCGGGGCCTCGTCGAACGCGCGCCCGGGATCGCCGCCGCCGAACCGCAGCTGCGCCTGCCGGTGACGCTGTCCTCGCCCGGCCATGAATCGTTCGCCGGCGCCGCGACCCTGCTCAGCTTCTCGAGCCGGATCTGGGCGCCGAGCATCACCACCGGGAGCGCCCCCTCGCCGCTGCGCCCGGAAGCGGTGATCTCCGAGAAGGCGGCCGCCGACCTCGGCGCCGGGGTCGGCGACTCGATCACGCTGACCTACCCGCGGCGCGAAGGGGGCGGCTACGGCGAGGCGAGGGCGCGGGTGCGGGTCAGCGGCCTGCATCCCGATCCGTTTCGGACCTTCGTCTACATGGACCGCTCCGTCGCGGCACTCGCCGGGCTGCCCGGGGTGGCCAACCTCGTCTCCGCGACGCCGGCGCCGGGGGCGAGCGAGAGCGCGATCGCGCGCAGCCTCTTCGGCGTCCCGGCCGTGGCCTCGGTGGAACGCGCCACCGCCACCACCGAATTCGTCCGCGACCGGCTCGGCGACTTCGTGGGCGTCCTGCGACTGATCGAGGGCTTCGCCCTGGCGCTGGCCCTGCTGATCGCCTTCAACTCCTCGGCGATCGGCATCGACGAGCGGCGACGTGAGAACGCGACGATGCTTGCCTTCGGCGTCACCACCGGCCGGGCGGTCGCCCTGGCGGTCGCCGAGGGCCTGATCGCCGGCCTGCTCGGCACCTTCGCCGGGCTCGCCGGCGGCTACCTGGTCACCAGCTGGGTCGTCAACCAGACGCTGCCCGAAACCCTGCCGGACCTCGGCCTGCTGGTCGAGATCGCGCCGGCCTCGCTGCTCGTCGCGGCGGTCGTCGGGATCGCCTCGGTCGCCCTGGCGCCGCTGCTGAGCGCCCGCCGGATCCGCCGCATGGACATCCCGTCGACGCTGCGCGTCATGGAATGAGCGGACCCGGCGCGGCCCGGCGAGGGCGCCGGGGGCCTCAACGCCCGCTCATTCGACGATCCCTTCTTCTTCGAGGAACTGGCCGGCGACTTCTTCCGGGGTGCGGCCTTCGACGTCGACCCCGGCATTCAGTTCGGTGAGCTTTTCGTTGGTCAGCGCCTTGGCGACCGGTTCGAACAGTTCTTCGATCTGGGGGTACTTTTCGAGCACCGAGGAGCGCACCGTGAGGGCGAGGTTGAAGAACGGGAAGAAGTGCTTGTCGTCTTCCAGGACCCGCAGGTGCAGTGACTCGATCCGGCCGTCGGTGCTGAACACCGAGCCGAAGTTGCAGCGGCTCCCCTTCGCCACCTGGTCGTAGACGACCGAGTCGCCGACCAGCGACACCTGTTCGTGGGGGAATTCGAATCCGTATTCCTTTTCCACCCCCGGCAGCCCGTCGGGCCGGGTGGAGAACTCCTCGCCGACGCACAGGCTCGCCTCCGACGGTTCCTGGTTGGCGAGTTCGGCCAGGTCGGAGATCGATTCGACTTCATCCAGCGGCGCTCCGGCTTCTTCGCGCACCGCGAAGGCATAGGTGTCGTTGGCGGGCGCCAGATCGACCCAGCTGACGCCGTTGGAGGCGTCGGCCTTCTTCACCGCCTCGTACTGCTTCTTTTCGTTGGGGATGCCTTCTTCGTTGTTCAGGTAGTCGACCCAGGCGGTTCCGGTGTACTCCCAGTACATGTCGATGTTCCCGGAGGTGAGCGCCTTGCGGGCGGCGACGCTTCCCTCCAGCCCGGTCTGGTCGGTCACCTTGGCGCCCGCGGCTTCCAGGGCGTCGATCGTGATCTGGCCCATGATCAGCTGCTCGGTGAACTCCTTCGAGCCGACCGTGAAGGACGCCCCGGAGAGGTCGACTTCGGTGGCGCTGCCACCGGAGGCTTCACCGCCTCCGCCTCCGCCGCCGCCGCAGCCGGCGATCACGGCGGCGACCACCCCCAGCGTCATCGCGGCTATCAGTGATCTCTTTCCGAGCGCGGCCATGATCGGCCTCCTTTCGTCCGTGTTCAGATTCCCCGCGGCCGCAGCGCCTCTTCGACGAGGCTCGCGAGCCAGTCGAGGAGCAGGGCGAGGACCGCGGTCAATACGGCGCCGGCCAAGACGACCGTGTCCAGCCGCCCCAATCGCAGGCCGCTGTTGATGATCTCCCCGAACCCGCCGCTGCCGTCGGGAGGGGCGCCGAGGGTGAAGGTCGCGAGCGTGACGGTGCCGACGTTGAGGATCAGCGCGGTGCGGATGCCGGCCAGCATCACCGGCACGGCCAGCGGCAGCTCGATCCGACGCAGGGTGAGCAGCCGCGACATCCCCATCCCGCGCGCCGCCTCGACCAGGGCCGGGTCGACGCCCTCCAGGCCGACGATCGTGTTGCGCAGGACCGACAGCAGCGAGTAGAGGACGAGGGCGAAGACGACCCCGGTCCAGCCCAGGCCGACCACCATCGCGAAGAGGGCGAGGACGCCGATCGAGGGCACGGCCTGCCCGATGTTGGCAACCCCCAGGGCAAGCGGCGCGGCCCGCCGCACGGCCGGGCGGGTGAGCGCGATCCCCAGCGGCACGCCGATCGCGATCACGATCGCGGTGGAGATCGCGGTCAGCTCGAGGTGGGCGACCAGGGCGCGGCGGATCACCGCGAGGTCGAGGTTCTGGCGCTCGATCGAGTCCAGTTCCTGGCTGCCGAGGTAGATCGCCAGCGCCCCGAGCACGGCGGCGAGGGCCAGCGGGGTGCCGAGCAGCCGCCACGACGAGGAGAGGCGCCCGCGAAAGGCGGCGGTGGAGGCTTGCGGGGTCGCGCTCATCGCCGCTCGCCGACCTCTCCGCCGCGCATCGCCGCCACCACCGCGCCGAGCGCCTCCATGTCGAGGACGCCGCGGTAGGCGCCGTCCTCGCCGACGACGGGCAGCTCGGCCCGACCCGAGCCGATCAGCTCGTCGAGCGCCTGGTGGAGGGTCAGATCGGGGGTGAGCACGCGCTCCACCGGCCGCCCGACCCGGCCGAGCGGGGTGCCGTCGCGCAGGTCGTCCGCGTCGGCCCAGCGCAGCGGCCGGCCGTGGTCGAGGACCAGCAGGCCGGAGCGCCCGGAGTCCCGCAGCACGCCGCGGGCGCGCTCGGCGCCCGCCTCCTGCTCGACCCCCGGCCAGCGGTCGGGCTCGGCGTCGCCCACCCGGGCCAGGGTGAGGCCGCGGACCCGCGCGCCGGAGCCGATGAAGTCGGCGACGAAGTCGTCGGCCGGCGCCACCAGGAGACGCTCCGGCGTGTCGTACTGCACCACCTCGGCCCCTTCCCGAAGCAGCGCCACGCGATCGCCCAGCTTCACCGCCTCGTCGATGTCATGGGTGACGAAGACGACGGTGCGCTCCATCGATGCCTGCAAGCGAAGGAACTCGTCCTGGAGCCGTTCCCGGGTGATCGGGTCGATCGCCCCGAACGGCTCGTCCATCAGCAGCACCGCCGGATCGGCGGCCATCGCCCGGGCGACGCCGATCCGCTGGCTCTGGCCGCCCGAAAGCTCTTTGGGGTAGCGGCCGCGGTACTGGTCGGGGTCCATCCCCACCAGCTCGAGCAGCTCGTCCACCCGCGCCGCGATCCGCGTCCGGTCCCAGCCGAGGAGCCGCGGCACGGTGGCCACGTTCTCGGCGACGGTCATGTGGGGGAAGAGCCCGACCTGCTGGATCACGTAGCCGATCCGCTGGCGCAGCCGGTCCGGATCGGCTTCGGTGACGTCCTGGCCCTCCAGCTCGATCCGCCCGCCGCTCGGCTCGATCAGCCGGTTGATCAGCCGCAGGGTGGTGCTCTTGCCGCAGCCAGACGGGCCGACCAGCACGACCACGTCGCCGCGGGGGATGTCCAGCGACAGGCCGCGCACGGCGGGCTCGGCCTGCCCCGGGTAGCGCTTCTCGAGGTCGCGCAGCCGGATCATCGGCTCGGCGCTCACGCTCGCACGCCCCGCGAAACCGTGACCCGGCTGAGGCCGAAGAAGAAGACGTCCAGCAACAGCGCCAGCACGACGACGCCGAGGATGCCGGCCAGCGTCTCGTTGACCGCGTTGACCGCGCCGATGCGGCCGATCCCCTCGAAGATCAGGACGCCGAGGCCGGGCCCGTTGATCGCGGCGGCGATCGCCGCGATGCCGAGGGTCAGGAGGGCCGAGACCCGGATGCCGGTGAGGATCACCGGCCAGGCCAGCGGCAGCTCGATGCGCAGCAGCACCCGCCTGCGACTCAGCCCCATGCCGCGCGCCGACTCGAGCACCGCCGGGTCGACGCCCTGCAGCCCGGTGACCGTGTTGCGGAGGATCGGCAGCAGCGCGTAGAGGACCAGGGCGACCACGGTCGGCGGGTAGCCGAGGCCGAGCGGCGCGATCAGCAAGCCGAACAGCGCGAAGGAGGGGATCGTCAGGAAGACGCCCGCCGTCCCCACCGCGAGGTTCGCGGCGCGGGGACGGCGGTAGACGAGGACGCCGACCGCGACGGCGATCAGCGTCGCGATCCCGATCGAGATGCCGACGACCTCGGCATGCTCGATCGTCAGTTCGACGATTCGTTCCAGACGGCTTTCGAGGTATTCCGGGAAGCTCACAGTCCCCGCTTACCCTTACCCAGGTGCGCCGCCCTAAACCTGCGTCGCCCAGGGCCACCGGGCGACGAGCCCGGAAGCCGGCCACCGGGGTCGGCCTCCGGACCTTACGATGCCGCGCCTGCCCGGTCAGCCCCTGGGCTTGCAGCCGCTGGTCATCGGGACGCCCGCCTTCGCGCCACTCTTGAACGTGACCGTGACTTCGGCCTTCAGCTTGCGGCTGCCGGGACACTTGGCGTTGAGCACGCTGTGCTTCTTGCCCTTGTACCGGTAGGTGGCGCCGATGTCGACGTAGAAGTCCTGCAGCGCGCCCGCGCCGCCGAAGAGGGTCGGGAAGTCGATCGCGAGGCGCGTGCCGAAACCGTGCTTGTGGTACGGCGTGATCGTGCCCGAGATCAGGTAGCTGCCGGGAACCGGGCGTTCCATGAA
Source organism: uncultured Actinomycetes bacterium (assembly GCA_963763265.1). Lineage (GTDB taxonomy): Bacteria > Actinomycetota > Thermoleophilia > Solirubrobacterales > 70-9 > VAYN01. The sequence continues at coordinate 323,293 of CAVXNN010000006.1, forward strand.
CCCCAGCAACAGGATCGTGGGGCGATGGCCCTTCGGGATGCCGTTGAAGGCGGTGATCTTGGCTTCGAACGGCGACGGTGGGAACGGGCGCCCGTCTTCGTCGCGGGTGACGACCACGCCTTTGGCCATGCCGTCGCCGATCATCGCGTCCCCGCATTTCTTGATCGCTTCGGATTCCGACCTTTGTTCGATCAGCTTCGGGTTGCAGGTCGGCAGGCCCTTGGTCGTCAAGGTCCCGTTCTTGTCGAAGTCGATCGTCTCCTTGGCGATCGGGTCGGCGTCCGGTGCGGAGGGGTCGGCGGCCGCGATCTTGGTGGAGATCCTCATCGCGATCGGGGTCGGCTTCTTCTTCGACAGCTTGGTCGGCTTGACGTTGACGACGGCGGTGACGCTGCTGCCGTTGCTCGCGGACACCGCCGCCAGCGCGGTCGCGGCGGCGAGCGCCAGAACCGCGACCGCGGCGCCCATGGCGGGAATGAGACGTCTGAACATTGGGTACCCCCGGATTGTGGTTGGCGCGAGGCTTGCCGGATTTGCCGGGCCGGCGCAGGTCGTCCCAGACCGGACGAGCATTCGCGCAATAGATCAACATTCGTCGCGAAACTCCACTCGGCACCACCCCAGTCTTTGCGCGGCGCCCTCCTGGCTTTTCGACCGCCCCCGGGGCGCCCGAAGGAGCGACGCGCGACCGCCGGCGAGCCCGCCGCTACCCTCGACCGATGGCGCATCCCTCCGAGGCCGAGGCGTCCCGGATGGCTCGCGAGGACGCTCGCGAGGCGATCGAGATCGCCCGCTCCCAAGGCGACGTCCGCCCGGTCGTGACGATCGCCGACGGAGCCGACCACACCGCCCAGACCGCGGGGTTCCACAAGCGCTGGTGGCGCCAGCTCGACGAAGGGTGGCCGGCCTCCCTGCGGGCGGCCTACAACGAGACCTTCACCGGTGAGCTGACGGCCGCCCGGGTCGCCGTCGTCGAGCTGCACTTCGACGCCGCCGCCGGCCGGTGGAGCAACGTCGGCGTCGTCGACCTCGAGCGGTGGGAACCGACCTTCCCCTACGACCCCGCGACCGGCGGCTGGGTGAGGCAGGACGCCCGCTCGCGGGTCGGGTGGCGAAGGCGCTCGGCGCTGCGGAACCTCTTCTCGAGGAGGAGGGGAAAGCAGCAGCAGCAGCAGCAGACGGCCGACGACGGCCCGGCGCCCTGAGGGACGACCTCACGACGCCGGGCGCGCGCTCAGTTGGACAGGTAGGCGCCCCCCACGACACCGGCCATCACGGCGTAGCCGAGGTTCGTCGGGTGGATGTCGGCTTCCGGGCTCGCCGGGTTGAATTCGCCGCCCGGGCACATCGCCGTGAAGGCGCAGACCGTGCGGATGTCGCCGGATTCCGGACCACCGTGGGTGCCCGAGAAGTTGATCGCCCGGGCGGTGTTGGCGAAGCCGACCCCGAATTTCGCCGCCACGCTGCGCAGCGCACCGTTCAGCGCTTCGACCGTCGCGTCGCCGGTCCCTTCCGGCTGCAGCACCGTCGGATATGGGTTGTACTGGGAGACGAAGACGATCTTCGCGGTCGGCGCGGCCCCGCGCAGCCGGCCGAGGATGTAGCCGACATTTTCGGCGACGTGGCCGATCTCGGCTTCGATCTGTTCCTGGCCGCAGCTGAAGGTCGCCGGGAAGCCGCAGGTGTGGCCGAGGAACTGGAGGATGTCGTTGGCGCCGATGTCGATCGTGATCGTGTCGACGCCCCCTTCGTGGATCACCGCCAGCGCGTCCTCGAGCTGCGTGCCGGGATAGGAGTGGTGCAGGAACGCCTTCGGGAACGGGGTGCCGGTCGGGCCGCCGGCGCAGTATTCGGTCCCGGCGCCGGAGCCTTTGATCATCGTTTCCGTGGTCTCCCCGGGGCAGCCGTCGTTGACGATCTTCAGCCCATGCTGCCACCAGCCGAGCGCGGTGCCGAAGTCGTCCACGTAGCCGTGGTCGAAGTTCGCCGCATCGACGTAGCCCTTTTCTTTCAGTTCTTCCTGGAATTGAGCCTGGTGGTAGCCGTAGGCGAGCGAGTCGCCGAGCGCCAGGTAGGTGCTTTCGGCGTGGCCGGCTTGGCCGACGCCGTGGTGCCCGGCGTGCCAGATGTGGCCGAGGTGACGCAGGTTCCCGGTGCCCCGGGCGCCGGCGGCCGGCACGAGCGCCAGGGCTACCAGCGCGACAAGGGCGACGACCGCCGCAAGCAGTCGCGGGCGGATGCGGTACAGGGCAGACATAGGGCTCCTCAGTGGTCGCGGTCTCACCTGAGCTGAGCCTCCCCACGCCTCACCCGGGTCTTCGGATCCGAAGCTAGCCGATCGACAGATGGCCGGCAACCCGGGTCCCTCCGGCTCCGGTCGTTGCCTGTGCGGCGGACCGGGGCAGGGGACGACCGGCGCGGGGCACCCGGCGGCCCGCCGCGCCGCGAGTCCCTCCGCCGCGAACGACCCTATTGTTGCCCGCCCCTTGTACGACGCCTCTCAGCAACTGACCGGCGGCGGCGCGCGTGTGCGGCCGCTTCCGGATTGGCCCGACGGCCGGCCCCTGCGCGCCTGGCAGGAGGAGGCCACCGAGGCGGTCAGGGCGCACTCGTCCTCCAGCTTCCTGGCCTCGGCGACGCCGGCCGCGGGCAAGACGACGTTCGGCCTGCACATCGCCCACCGGATGCTGCGCGCCGGGTTCGTCTCGCGCGTCGTCGTCGCCGGCCCGACCACCCACATCTGCCGTCAGTGGGCCGCCGACGCGGCCCGCTACGGCATCGACCTGGAGCCGAACCGGCCGAACTCCGACGGGCCGGAGTCGGCCGACTTCCACGGCGTCGCCGTCACCTACCAGACGATCGCCGCCGGCCCGGACACGCATCGGCAGGCCGCCGGCCGGCGGCCCACCCTGCTGATCGCCGACGAGCCCCACCACATGGGCGACCAGGCCGCCTGGGGCCTGAAGGCCCGGCGCGCCTTCGACGGCGCCCGCTTCCGGCTGCTCCTCTCCGGCACGCCCTTCCGCTCCGACAACTCGGCGATCCCCTGGGTCGCCTACGACGAGGACGGCCTCAGCCAGGCCGACTACGTCTACGGCTACCCGCAGGCACTGCGCGACCGGGTGTGCCGGCCGATCACCTTCCTCCCCTACGACGGCGAGATGGAGTGGGTCTCCGACGGCCGGCTGCGCAGCGCCGACTTCGACCTCGCCCTGCCCGCGGCGGAGACGGCCCGGCGCCTGCGGACGGCGCTCAGCCCGGAAGGCGAGTGGATGGGCGAGGTGCTGCGCGACGGCGACGCGAGGCTGCGCGAAGTGCGCGCCGAAGGCCATCCCGACGCGGGCGGCCTGGTCATCGCCTCCGACCAGGACCACGCCCGGGCGATCGCCGCACGGCTGGGGTCGATCTGCGGCGAGCAGCCCGAGCTGGTGATGAGCGACGAGCCGGGCGCCAGTCGCCGGATCGCCGATTTCGCCGCCTCCGACCGGCGCTGGCTGGTCTCGGTGCTGATGGTCTCCGAGGGTGTCGACATCCCCCGCCTGCGGGTCGGCGTCTACGCGACCGCGGCCCGCACCGAGCTCTTCTTCCGCCAGGTGGTCGGTCGCTTCATCCGCACCACGCCGGGCGGGCCGCGGCGCCAGATGAGCTACCTGCTGATGCCGGCCGACTCGCGGCTGAAGGCGCTCGCCCACGAGATCGAGCGGGAGCGCCGCCACGCGCTCGATCTCTCGCCGGCCGGCGCGGAGGACGAGGGCGAGGAGTTCGAAGAGCCGCCGCCCGAGCGGGGCGAGCCCGGCGGCGGCTTCGCCGCCCTCAGCTCCGGCGATGCCGAGCTGGACGAGGCGATCATGAGCGAGACGACGCTCCAGCTCTTCCCGACCGACGACCCGAAGCCGGCGCACAAGGCGCCGATCGTCGCCAGGCCCGCGGCCGAGCCGCGGGAGCTCGAGCCGGAGCGGGAGTCGGCCTACGCGGCCCGCGAGCGGCTGCGCAACGAGCGCCGGCGGCTGGTCGGCGACGTTGCCCGTCGCACCAACCAGTCCCACCGTGAGATCCAGGCGCGGATCAACCGCCAGACCGGGGTGCGCTCGGTCGCCAACGCGACGATCGGGCAGCTTGAGCGCGGCAACGAGCTGCTGCGGCGTGACCTGTGGCGGTGAGGGAGCCCGTGCGGGCCGCGGACCCGGAGGCCCGGCCGCCGCTCTGAGAGGATGGCGGCATGCCGGACCGCGCGCCCCGCAAACGGATCGAACCGCGCCTCGAGGAGCTCTACGAGCGCTGTTGGCCGCAGGACCCGCAACGCGTGGCGAGCTACTACGACGCCGGCCGCGGCTACTACCCGCCCGAGGAGGCCGGCGCGGAGAGCGAGCGCTTCGGCATCTGCATCGCCACCACCGACGGACAGGTCTTCAGCATCGGCGACGACGAGGTCCCGTTCCCGCTGCAGTCGCTCTCCAAGGTGTTCACCTACGGCCTCGCTCTCGCCGATCGCGGCCGCGACCGCGTCCACGAACGGGTCGGCGTCGAGCCCAGCGGTGACGCCTTCAACTCGATCATCTTCGACGAGCGCAACCGGCGGCCCTTCAACCCGATGGTCAACGCCGGCGCGCTGGTCACGAGTCAGCTGGTGCGCGGCAGCCAGCCGGAGGAGAAGATGGCCCGCATCCTCGCCAGCCTTCGCCTCTACGCGGGCAACGACGACCTGGTGGTCGACCTGGACACCTTCCGCGAGGAGATGCGCACCGCCGACCGCAACCGCGCCACCGCCTACCTGATGCGCAGCCGGGGCATGCTCGACGGCGACGTCGAGGCGATCCTCGCCCTCTACCTGCAGCAGTGCTCGGTGAAGGTCACCTGCCGCGACCTGGCGGTGATGGCCGCGACCCTCGCCAACGGCTGCCTCAACCCCTTCACCGGCGAGCGCGTCCTGCCCCGGGCGCGGGTCCGCGACGTGCTCAGCGTCCTCTATACCTGCGGCATGTACGACGCGGCCGGTCAGTGGGCCTTCGACGTCGGCGTGCCGGCCAAGAGCGGCGTCAGCGGCGGCATCCTCGCCGTCGTCCCCGGCAAAGCGGGCATCGCCGTCTACTCACCCGGCCTCGACGTCTACGGCAACAGCGTCCGCGGCGTCCGCGTCTGCCGCGAAGTCTCGGCCAATCTCGGCGTGCACATCTTCGCCGCCGAAGTCGAGGACGAGATCCTCGGCGACGTCGAAGCGGCCACCGCCTGAGGCGGCGAACCCCGGGCCCCGGGGGGCCGGGGGGCACGGTTCGCGAAGATCAGGGGCCCCGTGGTCGACCTCGCGAGCATCACGTCCGGCATCACCGAATGGATCGCCCGGAACGGCGTCTACGCCGTGTTCGTCCTGATGGCGATCGACGCGCTGCTGCCCGCCGGCGGCGAGCTGATCATGCTCTACGCGGGCGTCCTCGCCTCCGGCGCCCTCGCGGGCCACTCGGCCTCGCTGCTCGGCATCGGCCTGGCCACCGGCCTGCCGAGCTACCTGGTGCTCGCCGCCTCGGGGACGCTCGGATACCTGGCCGGGGCGCTGGTCGGCTGGGCGATCGGGCGCTGGGGCGGCCGCGCGCTGGTCGAGCGTCACGGGCGCCGGCTCCACCTCGCCCCCGCGACCTTCGCGCGGGCCGAGCGCTGGTTCGAGCGCCACGGCGCCGCCGCCGTCCTGCTGGGCCGGGTCGCGCCGGTGGTGCGCTCCTTCATCTCGATCCCGGCCGGCGTCTTCGAGACGCGCCTCCCGATCTACGTCCCGCTCACCCTGCTCGGCTCGGCGATCTGGTGCTTCGCCTTCGCCGCCGCCGGCTGGGCGCTGGGCGGCAGCTGGGAGAGCTTCCACCAGAGCTTCCGCTACGCCGACTACGCGATCGCCGCCGTCACCCTCGTGTTGGTCGCCGCCTTCGCCCTGCGCCGCCTGCGCTCGCGGCGATCCGGCCCATCGTCACGCTCCTCCACCGCGGAGGACCCGGCGGACTGAGGAAGCGGCCGGCGCCCGGGCGCGGGCCGCTTCCTCGGCGGAGGCGCCGGGGACCGCCTGTCAGGCGCCTCTGGAACGGCCGCCCAGCAGGCGTGCGAGCAGACCGCCGCCGGCGCGCGGCTCGTTGGGGTGCCCGGCGCACCACTGCGAGGCGGGAACGGTCGCCTGCACTTCCTCGACGTGGCGACCGCAACCGGCCCAGGTCGTCTTTCCGCACGTCTTACATCTGACCGCTCGACACATTGCTTTGCTCCTTCAAAGGGTTGGTGGTGCTGGGCAAGTCGGCGGTCGCGCGCCGGTCGCGCGACGCCTGCCCAAAAGTGTGGCGAATCGGTGACGTCGGCTGGACGGGCGGCGCACCCCTCCCGGCCGTGGGCACCCCTCCAGGCCGGCCTCGGGCCCACGATCCGCGCCGGTGATCCGCCCGCGGCGGTGCTAGAAAGGCGACACGATGATCCGACGCCGCGGATCACCCGCCCCAACGCGTCCACGCCGCGCGCCTCCGCCGGCGCAGGCGGTCGCGGGGTCGCTGCTGGCACTGGCCGGAGCGGCGATCCTGATGGGGATCATCACCGCCGAGGCGCTCTTCCCGCGCACCTACGGGACCGCCCGGAACGCGATCAGCGACCTCGGCTCGACCTTCGAACCCGGAGGCGAGGTGCGCCAGCCCTCGGCGGCGATCTTCAACACGACGATGATCGTCGCCGGGCTGATGATCGCGACGGCGGGCGTCGTCCTCGGGCGGGCGGCGCGCGGCCGGGCCCTGCCGATCGGAATCGCGGCGCTCGGCGCCTGCGCCTTCCTCGTCGGTGTGTTCCCGGGGACGGTCGAAGGCGGCGAGCCGACCAGCACGGGCGTGCATCCGATCGCCGCGCTGCTCACCTTCGCGATCGGCGGCGTGACCGCGATCGTCGCCGGGCTCCGGAGCCGGCCGCCCTTCCGCCAGCTCTCGATCCTGCTCGGCGCCGTCGCCCTCCTCGGCCTCGTCCTCTCCGGCACGCTCGCCGACACGCGCCTCGGCGAAGGCGGCATCGAGCGCTGGGTGGCATACCCGATCGTCGTCTGGCTGATCGCCTTCGGGAGCTACCTGCTGGGCTCGACGGGCGCCGCGTCCGCCGCCGCTCACGACGAGGTGGGACCGCGCAGCACCGAGACCCCCGAGTGAGCCGGGTCGCCGTTGTCCTTCTGCAGGGAGACGTCGAAGTAGCGGTACTGCGACGGAGCGACCGGGATCGGCAGATTGACCTCGGCGCGCCCGTCGGCGCCGACCTGGAACGCGCCGAGGGCGATCATGCGGCCGTCTTCGTCGAGCAGCCAAAGCTCGTAGAAGTGTTCGGAGCCGCTCGGATCGAGACCGGAGACGTCGAGCCTGGCGCGCTGCTTGTCGCTCCCGACGAGCACGTCGCCGTGGGCCCCGGAGGGTCCGTTGTCGATCCGGGTGAGCACCAGGTCGGTCGCTTCCGAGCCCGGCTGCTCCGAGCCGCCGGTGCCGCCGATCGCCAACCCGCCGGCGACCCCCACCGCGAGCAGGATGGCGGCGGCAGCGGCGGCCGGCAGCGGGCGCAGGGTCAGGTTCGGGAGCCGCAGGCGCCGGCGCGGGGTCGCGCCGGCCTGCGCGGGGGCGGGCGGCGCAGGCCCGCCGGCCTGCTCGGGCGCGGGCTCCGCGACGTCCTCGGGAAGCACCAGCGGCGGCGGCTGGGGCGCCTCCCAGACCTCGGCCGGCACCGCCTCGAGCCGGACGACGAGCGGCCGCAGGCGGTCGACCTCCTCGCGCAGCGCCGGGTCGGCCTCGAGCCGGCGCTCGAAGGCAGCCGCCTGATCGGCCCCCAGCTCGCCGAGCAGGTACGAAGAGATCTGGTCCGCGGGCTCGCTCATCTTCCGTTCTCCTCCTCGATCATCTCGCGAAGCCGCCGCAGGCCGCTGACCATGCGGGTCTTCACCGTGCCGAGCGGGATGCCCTCGCGCGCGGCGATCTCCGACTGGCTGAAGCCCGCGTAGAAGCGGAGCCGCAGCAGCTCGGTCTGCTCCGGGGGCAGGCGGTCGAGCAGCGCCCGCACCCGCCACCGGTCGGCCAGCCCCTCGATCTCGCTCGCGCCCGACGGCGCCTCGATGCTGCGCGCCGCGATCTCCGGGTCGATCGGCTCGGGGACCCGGCGGCGCAGGTGGTCGATCGCACGACTGCGGGCGATCGTCATCACCCAGGTCAGCAGGCTGCCGCGCTCGGGGTCGAAGCTGCCGGAGCGCCGCCAGACTTCGAGGAAGACCTGCTGCTGGACGTCCTCGGCGGCGCCGCGGTCGCGGAGCGTGTTCAGCAGGAAGCCGAAGGTGGTGCGCCCGAAGCGCTCGTAGAGGTCGTTCAGGACCGCCGGGTCGCGGGCACGCAGGCGGGCTGCCAGGTGGCCGTCCTCCAGGTTCGGCGTTGCCTCGGCGGGCATCGACGGTCCCATCTTGACGCAGTCGACGACACCGGTGGGCGGGGCAGGAGTGGGCACGGTCGCCTGATCCATCGCCGATCAATACGTACCGGGCGGGAATCGGGATTTCCGGCAAGGTCCGGCAACCGCCGCCCGCACCCGCCTCGTAGACCCCGGCACACCCCACTCGCGCCGCTCCGGCGCGGGCAACCCAGGAGAAGGGAACAAGATGATCAAGCGCAAGTTCCTGCTCGTCCTCTCGGTACTCGCCTTGGCGGTCGGCGTCACCGCCTGCGGTGGCGGTGGCGACGGGGAGGAGACGACCGGTGCCGCGACCACCGAGGAGAACGTCGACGCCCCGATCGCCACGAACGAGAACATCGTCGCCGTGGCCCAGGGAACGCCCGACCTGTCCACCCTGGTCGAGGCCGTGAGCGCGGCCGGCCTGGTGGAAACGCTCGAAGAACCCGGCCCCTACACCGTGTTCGCGCCGACCAACGAAGCGTTCGAAGCGCTCGGGGGCACCCTCGAAACGCTGCTCGAACCGAAGACCCAGGCCGAACTGGCCGAAGTCCTCACCTACCACGTGGTGCCGGGCGAGCTGGCCTCCTCGGAACTGAGCGACGGCGAGAAGCTGAAGACGGTCCAGGGCGGCACGCTGGAAGTCCAGATCGCCGCCGGCGAGGTGACGGTCGACGGCGCCAAGGTCGTGACCCCCGACGTCGAAGCCTCGAACGGCATCGTCCACGTGATCGACGAAGTCCTCATCCCGTCCCAGGGCTGAATCGGCAAACCGAGTCCGCCGTCGGCCCGTACCCCCCGACAACCGACCCCTAGGGAGAAGGAGTCCCAAGTGAAGCGAATACTGGCTGTCCTCGCCGCCGTCGCGGTACTCGCGGTACCGGCCACCGCGAGCGCCGCGCCAAGCAAGAACATCGTCGAAACCGCGGCCGCGGCGCCGCAGTTCTCGACCCTCGTGTCCCTGGTCGAACGAGCAGGTCTGGCCAATGCCCTCTCGGGCAAGCGGCAGTTGACCGTCTTCGCTCCGACCAACGCCGCCTTCGACAAGGTCCCGAAGAAGACCCTCGACACGCTGCTGAAGAACAAGCGGCTGCTGCGCAAGGTTCTCCTCTACCACGTGGTCGCGGGCAAGGTCCCGGCCAAGCAGGTGGTGAAGCGCAAGGGGGCCAAGACGCTGACCGGCGCGCGGGTCACCTTCGAGGTGAAGGGCAAGCAGGTCTACGTCAACGACGCGCGGGTGATCACGCCCGACATCCGCGCCTCCAACGGGATCGTGCACGCGATCAACCAGGTGCTGATCCCGCCCGCCCTGCGCTAGCCGAGGCGCGCTCGCCCGGGCCCCGTGGGGCCCGGGCGATCCGCCTCAGCCCCCGGCCAGGGCGCCGGCGTAGACCTGCCAGGCAAGCGCGCTCTTGGCGACCAGGCTGAGCATCAGGTAGGCCTTCTCGGCGAACAGCGGGTCCCGCCAGCGCCCGACCCGGCGATATTGCAGCCACATGTTGACCGCGAAGCTGTTGAAGAGGATCAGCAGGGTCACGAAGATCGCGATGACGAAGCCCGGCACGTTGCTCGTCTGGCCCTCCGAGACGCCGATCTGCAGGGCGATTGCGATCCAGGGCACCGCGCCGACGACGCAGCCGTAGGCGAACGGCCGCCACCTCACCTCCTCGCGGCCGAGATTGACCCGCTCCATGATCAGGCCGAAGAGGATCATCGCCGCGTTGGCGCCGAACAGCGCCACCAGGGCGGTGCCCTCCCGCACCCCGGCCAGCATCGCGATCAGCACGACCATCAGCGAGGCGCTGATCGAGTACTCCCACCACCGCGCCGGGTTGATGCCGCGGGCCACCCGGCGCTCGTACCAGCGCCGTCCCCAGGTCCCCACCGAAAGGTGGTCGACGGCGGCGAGCGCCAGGAAGGCCGCGACGGCAAGGTCGATCCGCAGGTCGAAGAGCAGCTTCGGGCCACCGTATTCGCCGGCGCCGGGCGGGCCGGTCAGGTAGCCGACCGAGACCGGCAGGGAAACCGCCCCGGCGAGCAGCAGGATGAGCACCGCCTGGAGGAGGTGCGCCGAGCCGACGCCGAGGTTCCAGCGCCGCAGCGAGGCAAGCCGGGCCGCATCGGCTTGTGGGGCGTGGACGGTCACGCCGCCCGAGCCTAGCGTCGGAGCGCCCGCCGATTCAACTCAGTCGTCCGGCTCGCCGGCAGCCGTCACGCGGCCGTCGATGATCCTCACCACGCGGTCGGCGTAGTGCGTGATGCGATCGTCATGGGTGACGATGATCGCCGCCTTGCCGCGCGACTTCATCTCCTCGCGGATCAGCTTCACGACCTGATCGCCGAGCGTCGTGTCCAGCGCCGAGGTCGGCTCGTCGAACAGCACCAGGGCCGGTTCGTTCATCAGGGCGCGCCCGATCGCCACCCGCTGGCGCTCGCCGCCGGAGAGCTGCCCGGGCAAGTTGCCCGAGCGGGCGGTCAGCCCGAGCTCCTCGAGCAGCTGGTCCGCGCGCTCCTTCGCCCTGCGCCCGGTACGCGGGCCGATCTCGTCGACGACGAGCAGGTTCTCCCGCGCGGTGAGGAACGGGACCAGGTTGACCGTCTGGAAGACGAAGCCCACCGACTCCCGGCGAAACTCGGTCAGCTGCCTGGCGCCGTAGGCGGAGATGTCCTGGCCGGCGACGACCACCGCGCCGTCGGTCGGCGCCAGGAGGCCCCCCGCGATCGAGCAGAGCGTGGTCTTCCCCGACCCGGAAGGCCCGACCAGCGCGACGATCTCCTCGGCGCCGACGGTCAGGTGCACCTGGTCGAGGGCCACGACCTCGGCGTCGCCGACCCGGTAGACCTTGCGGACGCCCTCCATCCGCAGGGCAGGCTCCGCCCCGGCGGCGGTCACGTCCGGCACCGGGGATCGGTGGGTCGGATTCGACATGCCGCACATGGTGTCAATGCGACCTACTGGTCGGCGCCGATCGCGGTGGCGGGGTCGACCTTGAGGACCCGGCGCAGGGAGAACGCGCAGCCGAGCACGGAGGCGAGCAGCAGGTAGCCGGTGCTGGTCAGCAGCCGGGTCGGCGTCGCGACGAACGGGATCGAGCCCGCGGGGATCGCCGCCGCGAGCGCGAGTGACGCCGCAATGCCCATCGCCGAGGCGATCAGGGTGACGACGAGGGCCTGCATCAGGACCCCGGCGAACAAGGTGCCGGAGCTCGCGCCGATCGCCTTCAACACGCCGTAGAGACCGGTGCGCTCGAGCGTGATCAGGGCGAAGAACAGGGCGACCACGACGACGGCGATGAACACCGTGATCCCGATGATCTGGTTGAACACGGTCTCCTGCTGGGAGACGCCGGGGAGCGCTTCGATCGCCTGCGGGATCGTCAGCGTCTGCGTGGCGCCGCCGGTGGCCCGATCGATCCGGCGGGCCCGGGCCTCCGCGTCCCCCCCGTCGAGCCGCACCACGAGCGCCTGGTCGACGCCGGCGCCGGCCCGCTCGCCGGGCCGGTTCGCGGCCAGCACCGAGCGCCAGGTCCCGAGCGACCCCCACAGCGTGCCCTGCCCCGAGTAGCGACTGTCGTCGAGGAACCCGATCACCCGGACGGGGCTTCGCGCCGGGCCCAGGCGGACGACGCCGTCCAGCCTGACCCCTTCGGAGCGCAGCGAGCTGTCGGCGTACACCTCCCCGGCCGGGGGCACGGCGTCGGGCAGCCCCTTGGGCGGCAGCTCGTAGCCGAACAGCACGACCGGCACGAGTTCGCGCGGGCCCTTGCCCTCGACCCGGGCGCCGAGCTGGACGCTGCCGAGGCCCCCCACGCGGCCGGCGCCGACCGCCCCCTCCACCACCCGCCGCACGGCCGGGGTGATGCGGCTGCGCACGAGCGTTTCGTCGGCGTTCGACGAGTACACGATCAGCTCACCGCGCTGGACGCGCAGCGCCCCGGTGCTGCCGGCCACGAGCCCGTCGAGCAGGCCGCCGAGGACCATGAGCAGCAAGGCGATCAGCGCCAGGATCACCGTGGCGACCGTGAAGCGACCGGGTCGGCGCCTCATCTCGCGGAGGGCGAGCTTCATCGTGCCCCTCCCCCGGTGGTGGCTTCGACGGGATCGATCGCCAGCACGCGCCGCGCCGCGACCATCGCGCTCCCGAGCCCGAGGACGAGGAGCAGGACGGACCAGAAGGCCACCGCCCCCGGGTCGAAGCTCAGCTGGATCTTCCCCAGCTTGGCCTGCGACAGGGGGAAGTAGAGCAGGGTGCCGAGCACGATCCCGCCGCCGGTGATCACCACGACCTGCAGCAGCAGGGAGCGGACGAGCACCCCGGCCGGCGCGCCGATCGCCCGCAGCAGGGTGAGGGCACGGGCCTTCTGCAGGGTGATGATCAGGAAGAACATGCCGGTGACGAGCGGCACGACCAGCCCGAAGAGCAGGGAGATCAGGGTGAACGAGCTGCGCACCGCGCCGACCGCGGGGGCCTTTTCGGCGGCCTGGCCACGGGTCAGGGCGTCGGCCTCCGGGGACGCATCGTTGATCCGGTTGATCAGCGTCGCGGCGCTCAGCCCGGCGGCCGGCCGGACCCCGATGACGCTCGGCAGGACGTTCCCGGCATCGGGGTTCGCCGCGCGGACGGCGGCGACGTAGTCCGGCCAGGCGACGAAGAGGGTCGCCGTCGCCTGGATCTGGGCTTCGTCGGCCAACCCGACGACGCGCAGCACGGGACCTCCACCCGCGCCGACGACGCGGATCCGGTCCCCCAGCGAGAAGTCGGTGGCGCTTCCCACCGCCTCTCCGGCGGCCTTCGGCATCCGCCCGGCGACCAGTTGGTCGGGGCCGCCGAGCCGCGGCCGTTCGTATCCGATCAGGGCGGCGTTCGAGTTGCCGGCCCCATCGACCGCGACCGTGAAGGTGCCCTGGCCGATCCGCGCGGCCGCCGCAACGCCGGGGACGGCCTCGATCTTCCGCTCCAGCGGCGGGGCGATCACACCCCCCTGCAGGGTGCGCTGCGCGTCGACGGAGAAGACAAGCACCGGCGCGGACTGGCGTTGGACCGCGCCGACGAAGGAGGTGATGAGCCCGTTCTGCAGCGCCTGCTGCGTGAGGATGAGGAACACGAGCAGCGCGACCGCGACCACCAGCATCGCGAAGCGCAGCTTTGCTCGTCGAATCTCTCGCAGGGCCAGGAACACGGTCAGGTCAGATTTCGGGCACGCGTGGCGCCGACATTCTCAGGCAGGCGGTGCCGCCGGTCAAATCAGACACCGGCGTCAGGAAGTCCCGCGGCCCGCCGGGGCGAGCACGGCCTCTCCATAGACTGACCGCGTCCGTCGTTCCCCCGACCAGGAGGTTGCCGTGCCGATCCGCGTAGGTGTTCAGATCCAGCCGCAGCAAGCCGACTTCACCCAGATGCAGGAGGCGTGGCGGGAGGCCGAGGAGCTCGGCGTCGACGCGATCTACACCTGGGATCACTTCTACCCGCTCTACGGCGACCCCGACGGCAAGCACTTCGAGGGAACGACCTCGCTGACGACGCTCGCGGCCTGCACCGAGCGGGTCCGGATCGGCGCCCTCGTCTTCTGCAACTCCTACCGCAACCCGCAGCTCCTGGCCAACATCCACTCGACCATCGACCACCTCAGCGGCGGTCGCGTGATCCTCGGGATCGGCGCCGGGTGGTTCGAGCGAGACTACGACGAGTACGGCTACGAGTTCGGGACCGCCCCGGACCGCCTCCGGGCGCTGGCGCGCGATCTGCCCCTGATCAAGCAGCGACTGGCCAAGCTCAATCCGCCCCCGGTCGGCGAGATGCCGATCATGATCGGCGGCGGCGGCGAGAAGGTGACGCTGCGGCTGGTGGCCGAACACGCGCAGATTTGGCACACCTTCGCCGACCCCGAGACCTACCTGCACAAAGCCGAGGTGCTGGCCGAGCACTGCGCCCGCACCGGCCGCGATCCGGCGACGATCGAGCGGGTGATCGGCTCCCGCGACCCGATCTCCCGACACGCCGACGCGCTGGCCGACGCCGGGGTCGACGAGTTGACGGTCGGGATCGGCGGCGGCCCCGGCGGCTATGACCTGGGCGAGCTCCGCGAGATGCTGCAGTGGCGCGACGGGCGCAACGGCGGCGCCTGACCGTCTAGTCGAGGCCGGAGCGCCCGCCCCGGCCCGGGGACTCGTCGGCGGCCCGCCGCAGGATGTCGCGCAGGGCGCGCTGGTCGGCCGGCGATAGATCCTCGATCCAGGCGGGCGGCCGGTGCATCTCCCCGATCGCCCGCTCCCGCAGGCTGCGGCCCGCGGCGGTGAGCTCGACCACCTTGACCCGCCGGTCATCCACCGACGGCCTGCGGTCGGCGAGGTCGCGATCTTCGAGCGCGTCGACGATGCCGGTGACGTTGGAGGGGTCGCAGCGCAGCAGCTCGGCCATCCTCCCCATCGTCTGCGGCTCCTCGAGGAAGCGGATCGCGCCAAGGATGGGCGGCGTCACGCCCAACTGGTGGGCGATCTCGATGAAGCGCGGCGGATAGACGAGCGGGATGAGCAGGCGCCAGGCCTCGCCGGCGAGGCCGGGAGCGTCGGGCGAGCCTGGATCGACTTCGCGTGCCATGGAGCTAGAGTATCGCAACCTTTGATAGCCTCAACTTTTGAGGCAGCCAGACACCGGAAAGGAACGGTTGTGGAGAGCTCAGCCAAAGCGGGAGCGGGGCACGCCGGCATCGAAGCCGTCGGCCTCGTGCGCGAGTTCAAGAAGGGGCCGCGGGCCGTCGATGGGATCGACCTCCGGGTCGAGCCGGGCGAGATCTACGGCTTCCTCGGGCCCAACGGCGCCGGCAAGTCGACCACCGTGCTGATGCTGACCACCCTCCTCCCGCCCACCGCGGGCACCGCCCGCGTCGCCGGCTTCGACCTCGTCACCGAAGGGCCGCGGGTGCGCTCCGCGATCGGCGCCGCGCTGCAGGAGGCGGCGCTCGACCCCTTGCTCACCGGCACCGAGCACATGCGGTTGCAGACGGCGCTCCACGGCCTCGACAAGGCCGAACGCGAGAAGCGGGGCGGCGAACTGCTCGAGCGGGTCGGCCTGACCGAGGCCGCGAACCGCAAGGTCGGCGGCTACTCGGGCGGGATGAAACGGCGGCTCGACCTGGCGCTGGCCCTCGCCCACGAACCGCGGATCCTCTTCCTCGACGAGCCGACGACCGGCCTCGACATCCAGAGCCGCACCGCGCTCTGGGAGGAGGTCGCGCGGCTGGCCGCCGAGGAGGGCGTCACCGTCTTCCTCACCACCCAATACCTGGAGGAGGCCGATGCCCTGGCCAACCGGGTCGGGATCATCGACCACGGCCACATCGTCGCCGAGGGCACGCCGGCCGCGCTGAAGGCCGAGATCGGCCGGCCGACGGTCGAAGCGGTGCCGCGCGACCGCGGCGAGCGCGAGCGCACCGGCGCCGTCCTCAGCCGCTTCGGCGAGGCCGCCAACGCGGGCACCAGCGGCGCCGCGGTCCGTTTGGCCGGCGGCGACTCCGAACTGGCCGAGGTCGTGCGGGCGCTCGACGCCGAGGGGATCGCGATCGAGACCCTCCAGCTGCATGCCCCCTCGCTCGACGACGTCTTCCTCGCCAAGACCGGCCGCAGCCTCGAGGGCGCCGGGGCGGT
Source organism: uncultured Actinomycetes bacterium (assembly GCA_963763265.1). Taxonomy (GTDB): domain Bacteria; phylum Actinomycetota; class Thermoleophilia; order Solirubrobacterales; family 70-9; genus VAYN01. The sequence goes on from CAVXNN010000006.1 coordinate 339,361, forward strand.
CGTCGACGAGGCCGCCGCCCCCACCGCGGCGGGGGCGGCGGAGCCCGCGTGACGCACGCGCTCGGGACCCAGGTCGGGCAGCTCGCCCGCCGCTCGGTGGTGCGGACGCTGCGCCAGCCGGCCCAGATCGTCCCCTCGCTGATCTTCCCGCTCTTCCTGCTCGCGGTGAACTCGGGTGGGCTGAAGAGCGTCACCAACCTGCCCGGCTTCCCGACCGACTCCTATCTCACCTTCGCCCTCGCGATCACCTTCATGCAGGGGGCGCTGTTCTCGGTGATCAACTCCGGCACCGACCTCGCCCGCGACATCGAGACCGGCTTCCTCAACCGCATGGCGCTGACCCCGCTGCGCGGCGCGGCGCTGCTCAGCGGCCTCCTGGCCGGCTCGCTGGTGCTGGGCCTCATGCAGGCGCTCGCCTACCTCGTCGTCGGCCTCGCCTTCGGCGCCGAACTGACCGCCGGGGTGGGTGGTTTCTTCGTCATCGTCGCCCTCTCGGTGACGGTGACCGCCGCCTTCGGGACGATCGGCCTGTTCGCCGCCCTGCGGACCGGCTCGGGGGAAGCGGTCCAGGGTCTCTTCCCGGTCTTCTTCGTCTTCCTCTTCCTCTCCTCGATGGCGCTGCCGCTGGATCTGATCCAGACCCCCTGGTTTCATGACGTCGCCTCGATCAACCCCGTCTCCTACCTCCTGCGGGCGTTTCGCTCGCTGCTGATCGAAGGCTGGGAGCCGGCCAAGATCGCACTCGGCTTCGGCATCGCGCTGGCGCTGATGGCGCTCGGGATGCTCGCCGCGTCGAGCGCCCTGAAGACGAGGCTGGTGCGGACGTGAGCGCCACCGCCCCGCGCGCCGTACCTGCGCCCCGGCCGATGGCGGAATTCCGCGCCGTCGCCCGTGCGGTGGCCTGGCGCAGCATCCACAACTTCCTCACCAACAAGGCGCTGCTGATCCCGGCGCTGGTCTTCCCGCTCTTCTTCTTCGCCTCCTTCGCGGGCGGCCTCTCGGCGGTCGGCAATGTCCCCGGCTTCGACTTCCCGACCGGCTACACGGCCTTCCAGTACGTCTTCGTGCTGATGCAGTCGGCGGCGTTCGGCGGCGTGTTCACCGGCTTCGGCATCGCCCGCGACTTCGAGACCGGCTTCGGCCGCCGCTACCTGCTGGCCGCCACCGATCGCCGCGGCATCATCGCCGGCTACGGGATCGCGGCCCTGCTGCGTGCCTTCGTCACCTGGGCGGTCCTCACCGCGGTCGCCCTCGTCGCCGGCATGCGGATCGACGGCTCGGGGATCGACCTCCTCGGCATGTACACCCTCGCGATCCTCGTCAACGTCACCGCGACGCTGTGGGCCTCGGGGGTGGCGATGCGGGTGCGCTCGATCCAGGGCGGCCCGCTGATGCAGCTGCCGATCTTCCTGATCCTCTTCCTCGCCCCCGTCTACGTGCCCCTCTCCCTGCTGAGCGGCTGGATCCACGCGGTGGCCTCGGTCAACCCGGTGACCGCGCTGCTGGAGGCGGGCCGCGGCTTCATCTCCGGGGACCCGACCGTGGTCGCCCTCGCCTTCGGCCTCGGGATCGTCCTCCCGATCCTCTTCGCCCTCTGGTCGCGCGGCGGCCTGCGCCGCGCCGAAGCGGCGGGGTAGGGATCGGCGCCCGCTTCGGGCGCGAGCCGGCACCCGCGGCTGAGGAATCGGGCGGAGAACGGGACCGGCTCCTACGCGTCCCCCCGGGCCCACGCCTCGCCGGTTGCGCCGGCGACCGCCAGGCAGCGCCCGACCGAGTCCCAGTCGACCCGGTCGGGAGTGTCGGTGGGCAGGTGGTACTCGGTGAACAGGCCATCCCGCATCGAGAGCAGGGAGATCGAGGGCAGGCCGGCGAGCCGGGTGAGCGCGGGGTCGGTCCAGCCCGGGACCCGGACCCGGGCCGGCGGGTCGAGGCCGACCGCGACGGCGCCGGCATTGGTCCAACCCAGGTCCTGCGGACGGAAGCGGACCGGCACCAGCGGGCCCTCGGTCGCGGCGACGACCGGCTCGCCGGCGCCCAGGGTGTCGAGCCCGAGGACGAGCGTGCTCGCCGGATCGAGCGCCGCGCCCTCCTCCCGCAGCCAGGCGGCCGTCCCTCCCATCCCCGCCTCCTCGCAGCCGGGGAAGAGCGCGATCACCTCGCAGCCGGGGAGCGGCTCGCCGACCCAGCGCTCGACCAAGGCGAGGGTCGCGGCGACGCCGCTGGCGTTGTCGCTCGCGCCGGGAACGACCTCGCCGCGGGCGACGTCGAGCTGGAACCCGATCAGCGCCGCGAGCAGGGCACGCCCCAGCCGGCGCGTCCGCCGCGGCACGGCGAGCGCGAAGCCGATCGCCGGCAGCGTCGCGAAGGAGCCGCCGCGCGAGAGCCCCACCAGGCGGGGGTCCCACATCAGGCCGGTCCGCGCCGCGTCGTGGTGGGCGACCAGGACGAGGGTGCGGCGACGCTCGCCGGCGGCGGGGACCCGGGCGACCACATTGGTCGCCGTCGCCTTCGGCAACAGCCGGCGCATCCACTGCGAGCGCCCCGAGAACTCCAGCTCGTAGGAGACCGCGGCGGCGATCGCCGCCGCGCCTCCCACCATCCCCAAGGCGAAGTGACCGGCGTGCGCCCAGGCGTAGGTCCGCTGGTACCGAAAGCTCCGCAGGCGGACGTCGGCGGCGCCGGCCTCGCCGAGTCGGCCCGCGATCCACTCCGCCGACCCCCGTTCGCCCGGGCTGCCGGCACCCCGCTCCATGGCCGCCAGCGCCTCGACGTCGGCGCGCACCGAATCCGCGGCGGCGCTCACGGGCGTCCTCGGACGAGCGCGTCGGGAAGCTTCGCGACATGCAGGGTCATCGTCGCGACACATGACAGCAGTGACGGGGGACGCGTGTGTCCGCGGCTGAAGCATTTTGGCGTCATGACGACCAAAAGGCTTCAGCCGACCGTCCACGCACGGTGGCCAGCCTGGTCAGCCCCACCATCATCCTGTGTCCGGGTTCGAGCGCCGGAGAACCCCCTGGCCGGCATCGAAAGGCTCGCCAGGCAGGTCAGGGCGTCGGGCATCCGCTCGGTGTCGGGGAACGTGATCGTCGACGACCGGCTTTTCAAGACCTTCCATCTCGACAATGGCCCGGTGACGCCGATCATCATCAACAACAACCTGATCGACTTCACGACGACGCCGACCAGGGTCGGCAGGACGGCCACGGTGGCGATGCGGCCCAAGGTCGCCCCGTGGACGGTCACCAGTCGCGTGAGGCGAGGAGCGGGCCGACCGCGATCGAGGTGTCGTCTCCGTCCCACGGCAAGGTCGTCTTGTCGGGCACGATCGCTGGGCCGCGTGGCGTTCAACCCTGCCGATCATGGGCGTCGACGGGTCACTGGCTTCCGTGCAGCCGGGGGTCCCGCCACCGGCAAGATCTTCGCGAAGACCGGAACCCTGATCGGCGGGGATCTGTTCAACAACCGCGTCCCGGTGCATACCAAGGCTCTGGGCGGCTACATCGACGCGAGGAGCGGCCGACACCTCGCCTTCTTCATCGCGGTCACCAACGGCGTGTTCCCCTCGATCGACGGCGCCTTCACCGCCAACGAAGACGTCGGCAAGGTCGCGACGATCATCCAGCAGAGCTACTGAACGGGCGGCGACGTCGGGCGAGCCGGAGGCGTTACCTCCCCAACAGCCCGCAGACGGCCGTCGTCTGCACCCCGCGCAGCCGGGAGAGCAATTTGCCGGTCGGGGCGGGGGTGTTGAGCGAGGTGGTCACGGCTCGCCCGCCGTCGGCCGTGGCGGCTGCCCACTGCACGTAGCCGGGGAAGTTCCCGGTGCGGCCGTAGACGGTGCCGCATCTGGTCTGGTCGCGGAAGAGCGCCAGGCCGGCGGAGTTCCTGCCTGGACCGGGCGTCAAGGCAGTTCGTCGCGCCGGCGGCGCCTGGCACTCATGACCCCGTCGCCACCGCCGCAGTCACGAGCTCCTCCAGCCGTCGGCTGGCGAGGGTCCGCAATCGCGGGCTTCCGATGCGGTCGACCCAGGCGCCCAGGGCGTCGTGGTCGAACTCATCGGTCAACGTGAGCTCGGGTAGATACGCGCGACCTCCCGCGGCGGCCCGTAGGTAGACGAGGTCGAACAGGGCCTTCTCCGGGCCGGCGATCGACCCTCCGCGCCGCCAGGGGACGAACCCTCCGAACAGCTCGGGGGCGATGTGGTGGACGTCGAAGGCGCCAATCGCGGTCTGGATGCGGCGGGCGCGATCGAGGGAGACCACCGAGACGCGTCCCGGGATCTGCTCGATCATCCCGTGCGCGGCGAGGGCCGAGAAGACGGATATGTAGGCAGGGAACGGTGCCGTCAGATAGGGCGCCACGGCGAACGGGTCGGGATCGGCTTCGACGGACCAGAGACCGCGGCGGATCGGTCTTTGGATTGCCGGAGGGACCGAACCCCGATGGTCAATCAGTCGAAGCGTGGACGCGGAGCATCCGACTCGCGGCGGAGATCGGCCAGAGAGAAAACCGCGCCCCGCTCCAACTCCCTGAGACCTTCGACGAGAGCCGCCACCGTGCCCGGTTCAGCGAGGATCTCCTTCTTGGGCTGCATCGGAAGGCTGCTTTCTCCGGTGCCGGGCCAGGGGCTGTCCCACCAGCGCCCCGGCCGTTTTCAGGTCGTGGCGAACTTAGCTTCGTCTCCGCACGGAAGCGAATCGCATCTTCACGTAGATCCGCGCCAATCGCCGCCTATCCGCGCATCTCGAGCCCATCCCAGGCACTCGTGCCCGAAATGGTGGCCAAAAACAGGCCCGGTTAACACGAAACCGGCGCCCAAAAGGCGCCGGTTTGCAGGTAAGCGGCTGAAGGGATTCGAACCCTCGACCTTCTGCATGGCAAGCGCGGCGGCTGGGCCGGATTTGGCTTTGCAATGCGGATTGGAGTGGGTTGCTCGACAAACGAGTCGGGTCGATCGGACGGTTTCGGAGGGATTTGGGCAGCGGGACCGGCTCGCTGCCCAAACACCCCGCCCCCCTTCTCGGAAGGACAAGTCGAGGGGATGCCGGTCACCACAACCGACCCACGCTCTCGCCAGTTCTGAAATCGGTCGGAAAGCTCGAACTGTAGTCGCGGCTCAACCCACGCGTCCGCGCACAGCTAACTTGCTCCCGCCAAGAGTGTCTTGGCTCGGCCCACCGCCGCCGTCGCCCGGTTCCAGTGAGCCTGGAGAGCGCGTTCCAGACAAAGTTCTTCGGCTATTTCCCATCCGCCAACCTTGGTTTCCAAGCCAATCACGCATTCATTGATCGAAGTTGGGCAGGTGCCGGTGAGGCATTCATTCCAGGCGGTAGAGGCCGCCTCGTATTCCTGGATCGCCGACCCCAGTGCCGTGACAACGGGCTTGCAGGCGCTGTCCGAGTACCCCTGGGCGCGCTCGAATGCAGCGTTGGCGTCGCCTACTTCCTGCCCGTAGTCGGCCTGATTGACCCCGGCATCGACATGGCTGCCCAAGCCCTGCACCGCCGACAGGGCTGGCTGGATCGTGTGGCCGCAAACTTCGGAGACCTCCTTGCTGCCGCTGCCGTGGCCCGCCGTCAAGAGCAGGACGGCGGCACAGACCACGACGATCACGACTCCACCGGCAAAGAGATAGATGCGTCGGGAGATGCCAGCTCTGGGCGCGCCCTGACCACCGTCATCGAGGAAAAGCCGCTGATCGTGGGCGGGTGCCCCAGGATGCGGTCCGACCGAACCCGGCGGCACGTCCACCCGAGCTTCGGTCCACTGCGATCCGTCCCACCAGCGCAGACCACGATCCTCGGGGTCCGGGTACCAGCCAGCGGGAGGAAGTTGGCTCTCGGACATCGACCTCACCGCCGCGCGGGCTCTACGGGTGGATTGACCGCTAGCAACTTCCCCACCGTTCTTCCAGAACGTCGGAGGGCGCCCGTTCCCCGGAGGGGATTTCGCGACGTTCTTCCATGATTTCGGCGGTCCTGTCCATCGCTTCCAGGGTTTCTTCGCACTTGGTCGCGCGAGCTTCGTGGGCCTCGACGACCTGTCTTTCCGACTGGCGTCGAGTAGCCGCACCCGGCCACCCCTAGCACGACCGCCGCACAAGCTCCCGCCATTGCCGATCGCGTCCAGATCACCATCCGCGATTCGCCTCCTGTCTTACTTAGTCGGACGAAACATGTTGCTCGCTCATCGGCAGCATGCGCGACGAGCTTGAGGTCTGTTGTCTGCATAGCCTTCGGCGCAATCCAACCGGCGCTGCACTTACTATTGGTAAGTCTATGACGATCCTGGAGGAATTCGAAGCGGCTCTCATCGCGCGAGGCACCACCGAGGCGCGCGTGCGGGATCACATGCGGATACTCCGGCAACTGGACGACTTCATCGGCCCGCGACACCTTCACCACTCCGGGGGTAAAGGGGTGGTGGCCTACCTCGCACACAAACGCGAGCAGGGACACGCCCCCAACACCCTGCGAAAAGAACGCCAGATGGCGATCGCGTTCTTTTCCTGGGCATACGACGAACACCACGTCGGGGCCGACACCTTTCTCTCGGTCCGTCGCATACCTTTTCCGGAAGGTGTGACGGCTCGCCTATGCCCGGAGCCATACACGCCGAGGGAGCTACGACAGTTCCGTGAGGTGATAGGTACGCGGTGGCCTACGATCGAGAATGACGCGCAGGCTTGGAAACTTCTCGGACGATGGCGCGAAGGTTGCACCCCCTACGCGCGAATCCGCAAGCACGCGATCCGCCTACAGCTTGACGCGGTGATGGCGCTCGCGCTGGACTGCGGCCTGAGGCGCAGGGAGATATTGGCCCTGAGCGTGGACGACATGCATCACGACAACGACTACCTACTTGTCTGGAGCGGGCGGCGGTGGCACAGCCCGAGTCGAGAGATTCCCTTCACCGACGCGACCCGCACGGCCGTCGAGGCATGGCTGGAGTTCCGCAGCAGCCTTGCGCCGGGGCACGACCGGCCGTGGCTCAACCTATGGGCGGAGAAAACCGCCCGCGAGCCGATCAAGCCGGACGCATTCGGGAAGCTACTCGCTATTTACGTGTCGCCGGAGTTGAGCTACAGGCGGCTGCGGCATACCTGCGGTATCGCGTGGCTGAAGGCCGGGATGACCTTGTGGGAGCTACAGCGACTCCTCGGCCACGCGCTGCTCAAGGACACGCTGCCCTACGGCGAGGCGATGCAGGTTGATCTGGACCGCCGAGTCGAACGGCTCCAGGCGTCCTTCCAGGGCTCTGCGGGCGTCGCGGCGTAGACGAAGCACATACCTCTGGACCCGGATCGGCGCGCGTAGGGGCTCCCTGCGCGTCGTCGTTTCGTGCCCCCGAAATCGGCAGCTACGGCGCAGTCTGACTCCGAACTGAGGGTCGCTCGTAGATTAGGAATGAAGGCAAACACCGCGCTATTCCAGTCATCTTGATGAGGAATTCCGCAAAGGCAACAGGAGGTAACTATGGGTAAGTCGGGGCGGTATCGCAAGCGCCGCCGCCCGCTCACGCCGAAGCAGGCCAGGAAGCTCGCCGGGCGGGAGCGCGAAGTCGGGCTTCGTCGAGAGGACCGGACAGACAGCACAACCAATCTCCCGTTCCCGGTGGAGAAGTTCGGCCCGAATGGGTCGTCACGCAATCGACCGGAGGGCAGGAAGTCCTGACCTCCGACAGGACAAGCGGTAAGAGGCCGCGAATGCGGTGGGCCTCGCCTCAGGGCAAAAGACCGCCCCGACCGCACCCGGCCGGGACACAACCGTCAGAAGGGGGGTTTTGTCATCCCAGATTTCGTCCCGTCGCAGCCCACTACGGTGGGGACAGGCGGAGTCGAGGCCGTGATAACGGCCACGCGGTAAAGCTGCACCTGGGCGCGTCCGAGACTTCGAGCCGATGGCAACCGACCTCAGTCCCTACGGGAACCGAGCCGTGCCTAGGCGCACTGCCCCGCTCCATGCGGGGCAGTGCGCCTCCGACTCCCGTTGTCCTCGAACCCTCCGGGAGGGGAACGGTCGAGGGGCCGCGCCGTGAGGGCAGGGCCAGGATGCATCCTCCCCGATGACATGGTCACCGGGGAGCCTCGACCGTTATGGCGAGTCGCTGGCACGGCATGTCTACGAGCCACTGGGCCAGGAAGGCGTCGGTCCAGGCCTGATCGACGCTGCCGAGGCCGCGCGACGGCTCGGCGTCAGCCGTGACTACGTGTACAGGCACGCCGCCGAGCTTGGTGCCGTAAGGATCGGCGACGGTCCACGGCCACGGCTCCGGTTCGACCCGGCGACAGTACGGGAAAGACTGATCCGCCGATCCGGCCAGGTTCGCGTGGCCCGACGGGAAGATCGACCACCCGTTCGTCGGCCCAGGTGGTCCGGCACCCTCCTGCCGGTGAAAGGCGAAGAACAGTGAAAGCGGCGAGGAGCGAACGGTTTGCCATCGCGCTTAACACTGTTACCACCTGGACGAAAAGGCGTGTTGTGTCGGGTGGAAAGTGTGTATCGTCACGGCGACATAAAAGTGGCTCTCCTGACGTTTCCGTGGGTCACGTAACGGTGACTCGGCCGGGGAGCGGCGGGCACAACCCGCCGAGCTTCAGCATCGCCAGGGAGATAAGCGCCTGAGGCGAGTGAAAGCCGAAGGCGCGGCGGGCGATCAGCCGGATCTGTGTGTTGATCGCCTCCACGCGGGCGTTGGAGAGGCCGTGCCGGATGGCCGCGACGATCCCGTCGCGCTGCTCGGTGATGGTGCGGGCGAGCTTGACGAAGGGCCTCAGGTGGCAGCGCCGAGCCCAGGAGATCCACTCATCCAGCAGGCGGATCGCCGCCCTCGGCCCCAGCCGGTAGATCTGGCGCAGCTGCTCCTTCAGCAGGTAGGCGCGGTAGAGCGGCCGGTTGAGCTTCTCGATGTCGGCGAGCTTTGACTGCTGGCGGCCCGTCAGGTTCTCGGGGTTCTTCCACAGTGCGTAGCGAGCCCCCTTCAACTCGCGGGCGACGTCGGTCTGCCCCTGGCGGCGTGCCTCATTCCAGACCTCGCGGCGAACCTTGTCGAGCGCTTCGGTGGCGAGCGCGATCACGTGGAAGGGATCGACGCAGCGCTTGGCCTTCGGGCAGCGCTTCACCAACACCGCCTCGATCCAGCCCGCCATGTCGCAGGAGACGAGCTTGAGGCGCTTTGCGCGTTGCTCCCCGAGCGCGTCGAAGAACGCCTCGACCGTCGCCTTGTCGCGCCCCGGCGCCGCCCAGATCAGGCGGCCGCTGTCGTGGTCGACGACGACGGTCAGGTAGCGGTGGCCCTTGCGGTGAGAGATCTCGTCGATGCCGATCCGCCGCAGGCCGGCGAGGAGGTCCGCTTCGCGGCCCGCTTCCTCCGCCACCCGCTCGCAGATCGCCCCGACGCTGCGCCAGGCGATCCGCATCAGCTCGGCGACGGCGCTGCCCGACGTGTTCACCGCCAGCCAGGCGACCTGCTGCTCAAAGGCGCGGGTGAAGCGCGAGCCGTGGCGCGCCCAGGGGACGGCGCAGACGACGACGCCGTGCTCGGTGCAGGCGACCCTCGGCGCGTCGGCCTCCAGGTGGGCGATCGTCGTGCCGAGGTCGAGCGCCCGCCAGCGACGCCGCCCCTCGCCGAGGTCAAAGCCCGGCGCACGCCGCCCGCAGACACCGCAGCGATCACGCTCCCGATGGTGCGGCCGGACCGCCACCACCACCTGCCCTTTGTCGTCGATCTCCACGCTTTCGACGACCGCCCGCTCCAAGCCGAGCAGGCGTGCCCATACCCTTTTCTCGCGCACGTCGTTGCCGCTCCCTTCGTTTCCAGTCTTCGAGAAACCGGAAACCTAGGCGCGGAGCGGCGTGCGCTTCTTCTCAGCGCCCTACTTCACCCACGGAAACGTCAATAGAGCCATAAAAGTGGGGCCGCGTGCTGGAACACCGGCCCCGTGGCGACGGGTCAAGGGATACTCGCCCCGCCGCAGCGGGAACGGTATCGAGATACCGGCTCCAACCAAGCAGCCCCCGGCAGGCGCGGACACGCCGACCGGGGGCCTGACCACAGGAAGGCGATGCTTCCGATGGCTGAAATCAACCCTACGCGCGACCCGAGGGTCGTGCCCATCCACCTATCTGCCGCCCAGACGGCGATCCTTTGCGACGAACTGATCGGCTGGCTCGCCGGGATCGAGGAAGACCTGACGACGGCCGCGCGACTCCGCGACCCCGAGGCTTCGGCGCGCGACGCCGACGCCTTCAGGCGCCTGCTGGTCGGGCTCGACAGGGGCCGGATAGAGGTCCCGGACGAGCACGCTCGCTCGGCGCTGGCGCGGGCGGCGACGGGCTATGACAAGGCCGCCGACACTGCCCGGGTCCTGGCCGTCCACGATGCCCACCACGCCCTGCTCGCCCTGCTCGATTCGGAGCCGGGACGATGAGCGGCGAGACGGAGCGCGGGACCGACGATCTGGGCACTCGCGGTCTCGCGCGAGTTCTCATCGACCGGGCCGCCTGTCAACTGGCCGCGGCGATGGACGAGAGGGGCAACTGGGTAGTGCGGGTGAGGCGCCGAAAGGACGAGCCGTGGCGGCTTGCCTGCTCCGGCAACGTCGACTGCCTGTCGGTCAATACCGATCTGCCGCGCGATTCGGAAGAGTCGATCGTCGCCGGACCGGTGGAAATTCGTCCGGCTGGCCGCCGCGTCCTTGCCTGCGGCCAAGAGGTCGCTTTGTCGCGGAAAGAGTTCGACGCCCTGCTGGTCCTGGCGCGGGACCCGATGCAAGTCTTCACCAAGGACTATCTGATGAACGCGGTCTGGGGTTCCGAGAGGGAGCAGGCGAGCCGCACCCTCGACTCCCACATGAGCCGCCTACGGCGCAAGCTCGCGGCGGCCGGTGCCGAGGGGCTGGTCGTCAACTGCTGGGGTGTCGGCTATAGCCTCCTCTCCGGCGACACGGAGCGGCTCCGATGAGGGCCGAGCGAGCGGGGGATGTGGCCAATTGCTTCGGTGACAACTTGCGCCGCTGCCGACGGCGGGTCGGGCTCTCTCAGGCGGAGACGGCGCTCCGGGCCGAATTGCACGTCACCCAGGTGTCCCTCCTTGAGCGCGGCGAGCGGTGCCCGCGCATTGACCCTCTCCTCAAGCTGATGACGGCGGTCGAAGCGTCGGCGGCCGACCTGCTCGACGGGATGGACTGGGCGGCACCCACGACGCAACGGGGGGCCTTCTACGTTGGACAGGCGGAGCGCTGATGGCGCGCCGACCGACCGGACAGATCATCGAGCCCAAGGACGGGCGGGGCTGGTCGATCCGTTTCCGCGCCTACGGGAAACGGCGATCGGTCACGCTCGGCACGCCCGAGGAAGGCTGGACCCGCGAGAAGGTCGAGGAACGCCTGCGGCACATCCTTGCGGACGTTGAGCGCGGAATCTGGCAGCCCTACGAACCGGCGGCCGAGCCGGTCGGTGGCGAGGTACCGACCTTCCATGAGTTTGCGTCGGAGTGGTTTGACGGCTCCTCGGCGGGCTGGAGAGAGCGAACCCGCGTGGACTACCGCTGGCGACTCACGGACCATCTCCTGCCGTACTTCAAGGATCACCGACTCCCGGCGATCACGGTCGAGGAGGTGGACAGGTACAGGCGAGGGAAGGTCCGCGAGCGCGAGGCACTTGAAAAGAGGCGGGCTAAACAGCTGGCCGTTCCAGAGGGCAAGCGAGAACGCCTCCCCCGTCCACTCTCCAACGGCTCGATCAACAAGACGATCCGCCTGCTTGCCGTGATTCTTGAGCAGGCGGTCGAGTACGGCTACCTGGACCGCAACCCCGCCCAGGGCCGCAAGCGGCTCCTGCGGGAGTCGAAACCGTCGCGGACCTACCTGCAACCCGAGCAGGTCGCGGCGCTCCTGAAGGCGGCAGGGAGGCTCGACACCAACGCCCGCAAGGGCGACACGGGGCGGCGTCGCCCTTTGCTGGCGGTCCTGGCGCTCGCAGGGCTGCGGATCAGCGAGGCTCTCTCCCTCCGCTGGCGTGACGTGAACCTCGCCGGTCGCAAGCTGCGCGTCGCCGCCTCCAAGACCGACACCGGGGTGCGCGAGGTTGATATGACGCCAACGTTGCAAGAGTTGCTGTCCGAGTATCGGACGCGCACCGGTCAGGACGGGCCGGATGATTTCGTCTTCCCCACCGCGACGGGCAAACGAGACAGCGCGTCCAACGTGCGGAGCCGCTTCCTGGCGGCTTCGGTGGAGCAGGCGAACGTCGAACTTCGCAAGGCGGGCCGAGAGCCGATGGAGGCGATCACGCCGCATTCGCTGCGTCGAACCTTCATCTCGCTTCTGCTGGCGGCCGGAGCGGATGTGCCCTACGTGATGGCCCAGGCCGGGCACGCCGACCCCAAGATGACCCTCGGCCTTTATGCCAAGGTGATCGCGTCGAAAGCCGACCACGGGGCGGCCCTGGATGGCCTCGTCGGAGCGGCCGATTGGGCAGCAACGGGCAGCGAAGCGGGCGACACGGACCGCAGCGGCAATCAGGAGGGCAGCCCAGAAACGAGGAAACCCGCTCGGGGAGCGGGTTTCCGTCCAAGCGGCTGAAGGGATTCGAACCCTCGACCTTCTGCATGGCAAGCAGACGCTCTAGCCAGCTGAGCTACAGCCGCACGGGGCGGGAGTTTACCGGTCGCGGGGGCTGCACATTTTCCGGCCGTCGGCGGCAATAGGTTGCGGGCGTGGAAATCAGGGAAACTCGGCCGTGGTTTTGGATCTTGGTCGCCGCGATCTCGGTGGTCGCGATCGTGGCGCTGGTGATCGCGATCTCGGCGAGCAACGAAAGCGTCGACCAGAAGAAGGTCGTGAACGAGGCGACCGCGCAGATCAAGGGAGAAGTCGCCGGGCTGAACGAAGCGGTCGAAGCGGCGAACGAATTCCAGCAGGAACGGGACAACCTCGCCCAGGAAGATCAGAGGCGCATCACGCGGCAGGTCGACGACGCCGTCGCGGGAGGCGAAAAAGAACTGCAGAAGCTGAGAAAGCGGGTCTCCTCCCTGGAAGGCGAAATGACCGCGTCCCAGGCCGCAGGCGAAAAGCTGAAGAAGAGCGTCGCAGTCCTCGACAACGGCCAGGAATCCCTGGAAGGTGAAGCGGCGCAGCTGGAAAAGCAGGTCGAACGGCTCGAAAAGCGGGTCGAACGACTTGAAAAGCAGGTCGAATAGACACCGGGTCCGGGCCCGCGCGGCAGGCCAATCGCCGCCCACGCCGCGGCATTCGTAGGTCGCGGCGCCGAGGCGCAAGCGGCGCGCGCCCCGCCCCGGACGTGCGACGACCCCGAAGCGGCAGATTCGGGGCCGTCGTCCAGCGGCACCGGTGCCTTGCCACACCGATGCGGGGTTATCGCCGGACGGCGGTTGGAGGCACGCCGATCCGACCGGGTCGATCCTCGCGGCAGGCGCCGGGCGAGGAGTTAACGGGCTGAGAAAGTTCGGCGCCGGGGAGGTCGAGAGGGTCGCCGCGAGGATCGCGACGCGCTAGCCTGAGATGGACAGGAGGAACTTGACCATGCTCTTTCGCCAGATCATCCACGAGGACCTCGGCTGTGCCTCTTACCTGGTCGCCGACCGTGAAAGCGGTATCGCGGTGGTCGTCGACCCGCAGTGGGACGTCGAGCCCTACCGTCGCCTCGCCCGCCTGCACGGCGTGCGGATCGGCCACATCTTGGAGACGCACAACCACGCCGACCACGTCTCCGGCCACGGGCGGCTGGTCCGCCAGACCGGCGCCACGATCCACGTCAACGAGATCGCCGCGGCCGAATACCCGCACGAGCCGTTCACCGACGGCTGGAAGCTCGAAGTCGGGGACCTGACGGTCGAGGCGATCCACACGCCGGGCCACCGGCCCGAGCACACCTGCTTCCTGCTCAGCGACGAGGGTCGCGGCGGCTCCCCCTGGGCGCTGCTCACCGGCGACTCGCTGTTCATCGGCGACGTCGCCCGCCCCGACCTGGCGATCGAGCCGCATGAAGGCGCCGCGCAGATGTTCCACTCCCTGCACGATCGACTGCTGGAGCTGGATGACGACGTCGAGGTCTGGCCGGGCCACCTCGGCGGCTCGCTCTGCGGCGGCTCCGGGCTCGACCTGAAGAGCTCCTCGACGATCGGCTTCGAGCGCGCCCACAACCCGGCGCTCGCGATTCCGGCGGAGGCCGACTTCGTCGAGAGCGCCACCGCCTCCCTGCCCGACCGGCCGCCCAACATCGAGCAGATCGTCGCCCTCAACCGCGGCCCGCTCGTGCAGGGCTTCGGGACGCCGTTGGCGATGACCCCGCACGAGGTCGAGGAGGCGGTCGCCGCCGGCGCGGTGGTGATCGACGGCCGCACCAACGACCAGTTCGACGAGGCCCACATCGCGGGCGCGCTCAGCAGCTCCTCCTACGACACCGGCTTCGCCACCAAGGTCTCCCGCGTGGCGCCCCCCGGCGCCGAGATCATCGTCGTCGCGGGCTCCGACGTCGACGAGTGCGAGGCCGCCGAACTGCTCGCCGCGGTCGGCCTGCCGGTGCGCGGCTTCCTCGAAGGCGGGATGACCGCCTGGCGGCTGGACGGCCGCGCGGTCGAGCGGATCGAGCTGATCGAGCCCGACGAGCTGGCACGCCGGGTGGACGGCGAGGGCGGCCCGCTGATCCTCGACGTGCGCGACGACGCCGAGTGGGCCGAGGAGCACATCCCCGGCAGCCTCCACATGCCCTACGGCGACATCGCCGCCCGGGTCGAGGAGCTGCCGCGCGACCGACCGATCGCGGCGATCTGCCGCGGCGGCAAGCGCTCCGGCCTCGCCGCCTCGATCCTGCAACGCGAAGGCTTCGACGGCGTCATCCACGTCGGCCAGGGCGTCGGGGTATGGCGCGACGCCGGCAACCCGGTCGAGTCGGCGGCCGCGCACGAGGCCGGCGCGGTCTGAGCGCCGCGGCGGGCGCGGGCCCACCAACCCGCCTGTTTCCTCTACTGAATATTGGGTAGGCTCCTGCCGCGGCCGCCGCGGGGGCGGCCATCCAACGCGAGGAGGCCCACAGAAAATGCACCGCCGCACGCTCGCCTGCGCCCTGACGGCGCTGGCCCTATTCCTGATCGCGCCCACCGCCGCGTCCGCCTGGGCGCCGGCCGGCACGGCGTCGATCCACCCCGGCGTCCAGACCCACACCGAAGGCGCCCAATGCACCGCCAACTTCGTCTTCGAGGAAGGTTCGACCGTGTTCATCGGGCAGGCCGCCCACTGCTCGGGCACCGGCGGCAACACCGAAACCAACGGCTGCACGAGCGGCTCGCTGCCGGTCGGCACCACGGTCGAAGTCGGCGGCGCGAGCGAGCCGGCCCGGCTCGCCTACGACTCCTGGCTGACGATGCAGGCCGACGGCGAGTCCGACCCGTCCACCTGTGCCTACAACGACCTCGCGCTAGTCGAGCTGAGCGCCCTGGACGTCGGCTCGGTCAACCCGTCGGTCCCCGGCTTCGGCGGACCGGAAGGCGTGGGCGGCCCGGGCGAACCGGGGGCGACGATCTACTCCTACGGCAACTCCGAACTGCGCGGCGGGACCACCAAGCTGAGCCCGAAGCAGGGTCTCCTGCTGGCCAACGAAGCCGGCGGCTGGACTCATCTCGTCACCACCCTGACCCCCGGCATCCCGGGCGACTCGGGGAGCGGGTTCCTCGACGCCTCGGGCGACGCCTTCGGCGTCCTCAGCACCCTCGACCTGGCGCCGCTGCCGGGCTCCAACGGGGTCGGGGATCTGGCCAGGGAGCTCGCCTACGAGCGCGCCCACGGCCCCTACCCGAACCTCCGGCTGGTGCCGGGGACGGTGAAGTTCAAGGCCAACCTCCTGGAAGCGATCGCCGGCGCCTGAGCGGGCCGCAACCGCGGCGCTCGCCCGCTAGGTGGCGAGCGCCGCGGCGATCGGCGTCCCGCCGCCGGTCAGGTCGAAGCTGCGACCGATCGTCGCCGGGTCGTCGAGGCAGGCGAGCAGGACGGCGGCGACGTCGGCGCGTGGGACCTGGCCGCGGGCGAGCCGCTCGGCGACGCTGACCAGGCCGGTGCCCGGCTCGTCGGTCAGCCCGCCGGGCCGGACGACCGTGTAGTCGAGCCCGGAGCCGCGAAGCGCCTCGTCGGCGCCCGCCTTGGCCCGCAGGTAGGCGCCGAAGACCTCGCCTCCCTCCCCCTCGGTTCCCTCGGCGGGCGGTTCGGCGGCACCCATCGCGCCGACCATCAGGTAGCGGGAGATGCCCGCGGCGCGGGCGGCGTCGATCAGCTTCACCGCGCCGCCCAGGTCCATCGTCGCCTTGCGCGCCGCGCCCGAGCCCGGCCCGGCCCCGGCGGCGAAGACGACCGCGTCGGCCCCGCGCACCGCGGCGGCGACGTCGGCGTCGCCCTCGAGGTCGCAGAGGACCGGCTCGATCCCGGCCGCGCGCAGGTCGGCCGCCTGGGCCGGATCGCGGATCAGCCCGCGGACGGTGTCGCCGCGGGCCACCAGGAGGCCGCCGAGCAGCATCGCGATCTTGCCGTGGCCGCCGGCGATCGCGACCGTGCTCACGCCGTCACCGCCTCGGCGAGCGGCGCCTCAGGCACCGTCGAGGGCCTCGTTGACGAGCTGGTCGGCGTCGGCGTTCTGGGCGCGCTTGACGTGGCGGATCGACCATCCGTCGAACCCCCCGAGCTCCTTCAACGCCCGCCCGTGCAACTCCTTCATGCCCGCGTTTTTCACCTTGTAGCGGCCTTCGACCTGGCGCACCACCAGCTCGGAGTCGCCGATCAGCTCCAGCTCCGTCGCGCCGTGGGCGGCGGCCAGCTCGATCCCGCGCAGCAGCGCCCGGTACTCGGCGACGTTGTTCGTCGCCTTCCCGATCGTCTCCCCCAGCGACTCGACCACCGCGCCGTCGGCGTCGCGCAGCACCACCCCGATCGCCGCCGGGCCCGGGTTGCCGCGGGCGCCGCCGTCGACGTTCGCCGTCATCTTCGCCATCTGGTTCAGCGCCTCGCGGTCCGGCCTAGGTCGTGGGGTCGATCATCTAGCGGTGCACCGGGGAGCCGTTGCCGGCCGCGGCGCGATCGGGCGCGACCAGCACGACCCGTCCGTCGTGGGCCGAGGCGTTCCACTGGCGCGCGGCGGAGTCGATCTCCTCGACCTCGAAGCCGCGGGCGAGCTCGAAGACCGGGCGCAGCTCGTCGCCGAGGTCGACGCCCCACTGGTACCAGGTGAGCTCCCAGGCGACCGTGATCCGGACGACGTCCTCCTCCCCCGCCAGGTCACCCACCGAGACCGACGGGGTCCCGAGCGTGCGGGTGAGACCGGCGGCGGTGCGGCCGGCGTCGCCGGCGTTGAAGCGGGAGATCGCGCGCTCGAAGCGGGTGGCCGGCGAGAGGTCGGGCTGCAGGCGCCGTGGACGCATGCCGCGGCCGGCCGGGTCGGGCAGCGGCCGCGGCTGCGGCAGCGGGGCCGGCCAGGCATCGGCACCGGGCGCGGGCGCGTCCGGGGCCGGCGATTTCTCGGGGTCGGGGACCTCCTCCGGCGCCGGCAGGTCAGCGGAGTCGCCCCGCGGCGGCTCCGCGGCGGCGCGCGACCAGGGGCGCCGGCGGCGCGGCCGGCGCGGGGCCTCGTGGTCGGCGGCAGGTCGCGGCGGCTGCTCCTCGACCCGCCACTCCGCCTCGACGTCGTAAGCCTCGGTCTCGAGCTCATGGAGCGCAGTCGGCGCGGCTTCGGCCTGGGCCTCGGCCGGCGGCGCGGCGTCGTCGACCAGCTCCGGCCGCCGCTCGTCCTCGTCCCCCGCCTCCTCTTGGTCGCCGGGCTGCGGCCGCGCGAAGAGCCTCGCGAAGAATCCCGGCCGGTGCTCCGACTCCGAGCGCGTCGCCTCCTCGGCGCCCTCCTGGTCGGCCGGCAGCCATCCGAGCCCCACGGCACGGTCGGCGCAGAGCGGACAGACGTCATGGCGCCCCTCCCCGGAGACGTAGGCGTCCACCCTCTCGCCGACCAGAAAGGTCCGTCCGCAGATCGCGCAGCTGTCCCGGAGGCTCACCGACGTCAAGTTAGCAGCGGGAACGCGCGGATCGCCAAATCCGGCACCGCCGGCCGCCGGCCTGAAACGCGGCTTGCCGAACGCCGGGTCGGCGGCGGCTCAGGACTGCTGCAGATGCGACTTCAGCCGCATCACGGCCTTGGTGTGCAGCTGGGACACCCGCGACTCGGTGACGCCGAGAACCTCGCCGATCTCGCGCAGGGTCAGGTTCTCGTAGTAGTAGAGCGCGACGACCAGCTGCTCGCGCTCGGGCAGCGAGCCGATCGCCTCGGTCAGCCGGTCCTTGACCTCGTTGGAGGCGAGCGCCTCCTGCGGGTCGGCGGCCGCCTGGTCGGCGATCGTGTCGAGCAGGCTCACCTGGTCGCCGGAGGAGTCCGACACCGTCCACAGCTCGTCCAGCGCGTAGACCGAGGAGTTGGCGATTTCCAGCAGCGAGCTCTGCAGCTCGTCCTCGGTCATGTTCAGCTTCGCGGCGAGCTCCTCCTCGGTCGGCGCCCGCTGCAGCTCGTGCTCCAGCTTCGCCTGGGTCGTTTCGATTTCGCGGGCCCGGGAGCGGACCGAGCGCGGCACCCAGTCGAGCGAGCGCAGTTCGTCGATGATCGAGCCGCGGATGCGGGTCATCGCGAAGGTCTCGAATTTGATCCCCCGCTCCGGCTCGAAGCGCTCGATCGCCCCGATCAGCCCGACCAGGCCGTAGGAGATCAGGTCGGCGTCCTCGACGTGGGACGGCAGACCGGCGCCGAGCCGGCCGGCGACGAACTTGACCATCGGCGAGTAGGCGACCACCAGGCGCTCCCGGGCCGCCGGGTCGCTCTGCTCTTTGTAGCGGCGCCAGAGCTCGCGGAGCTCGACTTCCTTGACTCCCGTCTCCATCGCCACGCTCAGATCCTACTTCCGGCGCCGAAATCGATCATGCGCGCGGGTGACTGTCGGAATAGGTGTCGCGCAGGCGGGCGGCGTCGACCCGCGTGTAGACCTGCGTCGTCGAGATCGATGAGTGACCCAGCAATTCCTGAATGGTACGCAGATCGGCGCCTCCCTCGAGCAGATGGGTGGCGAAGGAGTGCCGCAGCGAGTGCGGTGAGACTCCGCCGACCGACGACACGTTCGCGACCCAGATCCGCAGGCGGCGGGTCACGTCGGAGTTGGAGAGCCGCCTACCGCTCTTGGAAAGGAAGAGGGCGCGCTCGCGCGGATCTCCGGCCAGCGGGCGCCTGCCGCGCTGCAGGTAGCGTTCCAGCGCCCGCCGGGCGGGCTCGCCGACCGGCAGCAGCCGCTCCTTGGATCCCTTGCCCAGCACCCGCAGCTGGTCCTCTTCGAAGTCGAAGGAGTCGATGTCGAGATTGACGATCTCCTCGCAGCGCAGCCCGCAGGAGTAGGCGAGCTCGAACATCGCCCGGTCGCGCAGCTCGAGCGGCGTCCGGGCCGGGATCGCCTCCAGCAGCGAGCGCATCTGCTCGCCGCTCATCACGTTGGGCAGCTTCTGCGGGCGCTTCGGGCTGGAGACCAGCTCGGCCGGGTTGGCGGCGACCCGCTCGGTGCGGACCAGGAAGTCGTAGAGCCCGCGGATCGCGGCGAGGTTGCGGGCGACGGTGGTCGAGGCCTTGCCCGCCGAGGAGAGCGACGCGGCGTAGCGCCGCACGTCGCGGTGGCGGAGGTCCCCCGGGCCGAGCCGCAGGCCCTTCGCCCAGGTGGTGAAGGCCGCCAGGTCGACCCCGTAGGCGCGCCGCGTGCGCTCCGCGGCGCCCCGCGTCCGCAGGTCGCGGTCGTATCCGGCAAGTGCCGCATCCCAGTTCACGTCCACCTCATTCGTGCTCAGATCCCCACGTCCTCCGCGATTCAAAAAATCCCCCTATCCGGCGTCGCCCGGTCAGAGGCGCGGAGGCCGAGCAGATCAAGGCGGAGTGAGGGAGCGTGCTGCGCACGTGACCGAACGACAACGCCGAGATGCGAAGGCATCCGCGCCTCTGATCAGCCGATGTAGATGGGGGTGCCGACTTCGACCTGCGCATAGAGCGCTTCGACGTCCGGGATCGACATCCGCACGCAGCCGTGCGAGGCGGCCGAGCCGAGCGAGCCGACGTCTTCGGTGCCGTGGATCCCGGCGCCTTCGAAGATCGCCAGCCAGCGCGCCTTGATCGGGTTCGAGGGGCCGGGCGGGATCGTCTGCCCGGCCAGGTCCCCCGCCCAATCGGATTCGGGCACGTGCCAGGTCGGGTTCTCTTCCATCGCCTCGATCTCGTACAGGCCTTCGGGCGTTTCGAGGCCTTCCTGGCCGACCGCGACGGTGTAGGTCGCCGCCGGCTTCAGGTCCTTCCAGAGGCGGAGGGTGAAGCTGCCGCGGTCGAGGGTCAGGTAGGACTGGTAGCGCGCCGCCACCTCGGCGGTGGTGACTTCCGGCGCGGTGCCGTGGACGTGGACGCGCACGGTCCGCGGGCCGCCGCCGATCGCGGCTTCGCGGAGCTCGTCGGCGAGGCGGACGTCGCGCACCTTGCGGCCCGGCCGGGAGGCGACGACTTCCAGCTGGTCGGCGCTCGCCTCCACGGCCGCGTCGCGCGGCGCGCGGTCGAGGTCATGGTCGACGCGGCGCACGAGCCGGTTGACGGCGGCACGCGAGTACTCGACCTGGGCCCCGATCTCGAGTTCGAGGTCGTCGCCGCCGAGGTAGCGGCCGAGCCGGGTCGGCAGGCTGCCTTCGCGGCTGCGCTCGACCGCCCGTTCGACGGCGCCGTCGAGGTCGGCGCGCACCTTCAGGGCCGCGGCGGGCACCGACCAGGAGCGCTCCCCGAAGACGGCCCGCAGCGGCCGCCGCAAAGGGCCAAGCAGCCGACGCCGCACCCTGCGTTCGGCATCCTCGGCGTCCATGCCGCCGACCTCGACGCCGGCGATCGTCACCCCGGAGGCGATCCTGCCCTCCTGGGAGCGGTCGTACAGCCAGGCGCCCCCCACCGCCAGGGCGGCGGCGAGCAAGGCGACCATCGCGGCGATCTTCCACATGCGGCCCATCGCTACCCCACAGCTTCGGTCGTTGGACGTGACGGCCCCAGTGTAGGAGGGTGGCGTGATGGGGCCGTCCTGCCGGGTACGGCGATGGATATGTTTCGCCCCATGCGCTCGAAGGACGAGGTCCGGGCAGAGGTCTGGAAGGCGATGGAAGACGCCGGGGTCTCGCGCTTCCCCGGCGCCGAGGGCCGCATCCCGAACTTCGCGGGCGCCAAGCTGGCGGCCGAGAAGCTGGCGGGCCACCGGCTGTGGAAACGGGCGATGGTCGTCAAGGCCAACCCCGACTCGCCGCAGACCCACGCGCGGCGGCTGGCGCTCGAAGAAGGCAAGACGGTGATCATGGCCGTGCCGCGCCTCCGCGACCCGCACCCCTTCCGCGTCCTCGACCCGAAAAAGCTCTCCAAGAAGGCGATCCAGGAGGCGGCGACGATCAAGGGCGCCCTCAAGCACGGCCACGTCGTCGCCCTCGACGACCTGCCGGAGATCGACTTCGTCCTCTGCGGCTCGGTCGCCGTCAACCTGAGCGGCGCGCGGATCGGAAAAGGGGGCGGCTACCACGACCTCGAGTACGGGATCCTGGTCGAGGCGGGCAAGATCGACGCCCACATCACGGTCGGCACCACCGTCCACCCGATCCAGATCCTCCGCCGGCACCTGATGGTCACCGACCACGACCTCCCTTGCGACCTGATCGCGACGCCGCGCGCCGTGATCGAGATCGAGCGCCAATACGACCGTCCCCGCGGCATCCTCTGGGACCACCTGCAGCCGCCCCAGATCCGCGAGATCCCGTCGCTCGAACGCATGGGGTACGCGTAGTCGCCTCAGGCCGCCCGCCGGCGGCGGGTCCTGGCGCCCCCAGGCGGTCGGGCGACGCCCGCGGCGCGACCGCCGGGCGCAGTCGGTCGCGCCCGCGGCTGGGTACCTTGGGTCGATGGCGCCGATGATCCCCAGCTGCGACGACCGCGACGAGCGGCGACAGGGGAAGCTGCCGGGGGAGCGGTCCCGAGGGCAGGGGGCCGACCTCTGGGTCGGGCGGATCGAAGGGGCCGAGCGGCTGATCGCGCTCGCGCAGATCGGCGACATCGGGACGTTCACCTGATGCGCGATCCGCGGATCGTCGCGGGTGCCGACTACGGGGTCTCCGATCGCGGGTGGGCGCGAATCGACTGGCGTGAGCACGTCCGGCGGGTCGAGCTGGCGGGCGCGAGCGTCAACTACGTCGAGATCGGGGTGGGCGAGCCGCTGCTCTTCGTCCACGGCGTGTCCGGCTGCTGGCAGAACTGGCTCGAGAACCTCCCCCACTTCGCCGCCGCGGGACGGCGCTGCGTGGCACTCGACCTGCCCGGGTTCGGCGCCAGCCCGGCGCCCCCGTGGGAGATCGGGATGGACGGTTACGCGCGGCTCCTCGAGCGGTTCTGCGAGGAGCTGGGGCTGGGCGGGGCGACGCTGGTCGGCAACTCGATGGGCGGCCTGGTGGCGGTCAAGCTGGCGCTGGCGGCACCGCGGGCGCTGCGGCGGCTGGTGCTCGTCTCGGCGGCGGGGATCATCAACACCTGGCGCCCACAGGAGCGCGCCGTCGCGACGGCATGGGCGTGGCGGCGGCTGGCCCCCGCGTTCGCCGACCGCGGCCGGCAGGTGGTCGCGCGGCCACGGCTGCGGCGCGCCGCCTTCGGGTCGATCGTGCGCTACCCGGACCGAATCGACGACGACCTCCTGGTCGAGCAGATCGTCAACGGGCTGCACGCCGCCGACAGCTTCGAGCCGGCGCTCGCCGACGCGATCCGCACCGACGCGCGGGATCGGCTGGTCGAGATCGAGATGCCGACGATGATCGTCTGGGGACTATCGGACCGGGTCGTCCCGGTCGCCGCGGCAGCCTCCTACCACCGCCGCATCCCCCACTCCCGACTCGAGATCTTCGAGCGCACGGGCCACGTTCCGCAGCTGGAGCGGCCGCTGCGCTTCAACGCGGTCCTCGAGGAGTTCCTGGCGGCGCCCTGTCGAACTTGACCTGGTGCGGCAAGGTCTACAGGGCGAAGTGCAGCGCTCGAGCTCGTGACCGCGCCGCGGGCGGCCGAGCTGACGGTGGCCGCGTACTTCGCCATCACGCCGGCGCCGAACGGTGAGCGCGGCGGCTCGTAGGCGGCGACCCGCGCGGCGATCTCCGCGTCCGGCAGATCGACCTCGAGGCTGCGCGCGTCGATGTCGACGGTCACCCGGTCACCCTCGCGGATCGCCGCGATCGGGCCGCCCTTGGCCGCCTCCGGGGCGACGTGGCCGATCATCAGGCCTCGAGTGGCGCCGGAGAAGCGGCCGTCGGTGACCATCGCCACCGACTCGCCGAGTCCCTCGCCGACGATCGCCGCCGTCACCTGCAGCATCTCCCGCATCCCGGGACCGCCGACCGGCCCCTCGCCGCGGATCACGACCACGTCGCCGGGGTCGATCCGCTGCTCCTTGACGGCGCGGAAGCATTCCTCTTCGGACTCGAAGACGCGGGCGGGGCCGGTCTGGCGGCGCCGCTCGGTCCCGGCCACCTTCACCACGGCGCCTTCCGGGGCCAGATTGCCCCGCAGGATCGCCAGCCCGCCTTCCGGCTTCAGCGGCGCCTCGACCGGCAGGACGACCTCCTGGCCGGGCGCCTCGGTCGCCCCCGCGGCGACCTCGCCGATCGTCTGCCCGGTCACGGTGACCTGCTCGCGGTGCAGCAGCCCGGCGTCGTCGAGCCGCTTCAGGATCACCGGCACGCCGCCCGCCGCGTAGAGGTCGGTAGCGACGAAGCGGCCGCCGGGCTTGAGGCTGGCGTAGAGCGGCGTCCCCCGCGAGATCCGCTCGAAGTCGTCGACGCTCAGCTCGATCCCCATCTCGTGGGCCAGCGCGATCAGGTGCAGCACGGCGTTGGTGGAGCCGCCCGAGGCGCAGACACAGGCGATCGCGTTCTCCAGCGACTGCCTGGTGATCACCTTGCTCGGCCGGATGTCGTCGGCGAGCACCCGGATCACCAGCTCGCCGACTTTCTCGGCCACGGTCGGCTTGTCGTCGTCTTCGGCCGGGACCATCGCCGAGCCCCCGGCGCTGATCCCCAGCGCCTCGAACGCGCAGGCCATCGTGTTGGCGGTGAACTGGCCGCCGCAGGCGCCGGCGCCCGGGCTGGCGACGCCCTCCAGCTCATGCAGTTCGGAGTCGGTCATCTCGCCGGCGTTGTGGGCGCCGATCGCCTCGAAGATGTCGAGGATCGTGACGTCGCGGCCGTGCCAGTGGCCCGGGGCGATTGAGCCGCCGTAGAGCAGCACCGAGGGCACGTCGAGGCGCGCCAGCGCCATCGCGCAGCCGGGAATCGTCTTGTCGCAGGCGCAGAGGGCGACGATCGCATCGAACTGGTAGCCGCGCGCCATCAGCTCGATCGAGTCGGCGATCACCTCGCGGCTGACCAGCGACGCCTTCATCCCCTGGGTCCCCATCGTCACCCCGTCGGAGACGGCGATCGTGTTGAACTCCATCGGCGTCCCGCCCGCCGCGCGGACGCCGTCCTTGATGTGGGCGGCGAGGCCCCGTAGGTGGAAGTTGCAGGGCATCGCCTCGGTCCAGGTGTTGGCGATCCCGATCGTCGGCCGGCCGAGCGCCTCGTCGTCGAATCCGATGCCCTTCATGTAGGCGCGGGCGTGGGCGCGGTCGGGACCGTCGAAGACGGTCGCCGAACGAGGGCGCGGCAGCCCGCGGGCAGTGGTGTGAGGCTCGGTGCCCATCGGAGAGAACCTACCCGTGACGCCCATCGCCGGGTGCGAGGCCGCGGGTGAGCCGGGCCACGGGCCTACCCGGCATCCTCCGGGCGCCGGCGATCCGACGCCGAGGCCGCGAGGTCGAAGACGTCGACCGGCCCGTGGCCCTTGCCGATCCCCTCGAGCCCGGCGCCGACCGCCATCGAGGCGAGGCGGCGCGCCGCCGCCGCCGCCTGCAGGGGCTCGGCGCCGCGCGCCAGGAAGGCGGCGATCGCCGAGGAGTGGGTGCAGCCGGAGCCGTGGGAGGCCTCGCCGGGGTGGCGCTCGCCGGGGATCTCGATCGGCTCCTCGCCGTCGAAGAAGAGATCGACGAGCGCCGTCGAGTGGCCGCCGGTGACCACGACCGCGCCGGGGCCGAGCGCCTGCACGGCGCGGGCCAGGTCTTCCTGGGAGGCGTCGTCGCCGAGCCCGGAGAGGACGCGCGCCTCGGGGATGTTCGGGGTGGCGATCGCGACCACGGGAAGCAGGTCGTTGACCAGCGCGTCGCAGGCCTGGTCGTCGAGCAGCCGGGCACCCGACTCGGCGACCATCACCGGGTCCAGCACGACCGGCACATCGCCGAGCAGCCCGAGCGCCTCGACCACCGCGGCGACCGTCCCCGCGTTGCCCAGCATCCCGACCTTCACCGCGTCGACTCCGATGTCCTCGGCGACCGCCCGCACCTGGGCGACGATCATCTCGGGCGAGACGTGCTCGACCGCCTCCACCCCGACGGTGCTCTGCGCGGTGAGCGCGGTGATCGCCGTCATCCCGTGCACGCCGCAGCGGGCGAAGGCCTTCAGGTCGGCCTGGATGCCCGCTCCGCCGCCCGAGTCGGAGCCGGCGATCGAGAGCACCGCGGGTACCGGTTTGTCCGCCATCGCTGGAGCCTAGATGGTCGATCCCCGCGCCCGCGTCCGTCCTGCGGCGCCGTCGGCCGACGGACGGTCGGGCTCGCCTATCCATCCGTCGGGCCGGCGACGAGCAGGGTGCGGGCGAAGGTGCCGATCGGCGTCGCGGCGACATAGCCGAGCAGCTCCAGGCGAGTCAGTGACGCGGCGGCCTCGGCGCCGGTCAGGCCGGTCTCGGCGGCCGCCGCGTCGGCGGTCGCGGCACCCGCCTCGACCGCCGCGAGAACGGCAGCCGCCCCCGGATCGAGGGGCGGCCCGGTGGGCGCGGGCGGCCGCGCGCCGGCCCCGAGCATCGCGTCGAGGACGTCCTGACCGTCGCGCACCACGCAGGCGCCGCCCGCCAGCAGCTCGTTCGGCCCGGCCGAGGCACGCGAGGTGACCGGGCCGGGGACCGCGCCGAGGTCACGGCCGAGCTCGGCGGCGAGGTCCGCGGTGATCAGCGAGCCGGAGCGCGCCGCCGCCTCGACCACGACCGTCATCCCCGCCAACGCCGCCATCACCCGGTTGCGGGCGGGGAAGCTCCAGCGCCAGGGGGTCGAGCCGGGCGGCAGCTCGGACACCACGGCGCCGGTCTCGGCGACCCGTCGCCAGAGCGAGCGGTGCGCCGCGGGGTAGGCCGTGTCGGGGCCGCAGCCGAGCACCGCGATCGTCCTGCCTCCCGCGTCGAGGGCGCCGCGGTGCGCGCAGGCGTCGATCCCGAAGGCGAGGCCGCTGACCACCACCAGGCCGGCGGTGGCGAGCTCCCGGCCGAGCTCCCGCGCCACCTCGCGACCATAGGAGGTGGCCCGGCGCGAGCCGACGATCGTCACCGCCGCCGCGGGCTCGAGGCCCGCGAGCAGGCCCATCTCGCCACGGCCGAGCAACGCCCAGGGCGCGTCGGCAGCGTCGCGCAGCCCGGGTGGGTAGCGCTCGTCGTGCCGGCAGATCGCCCAGCATCCCGACTCCTCGAGCTCGGCCGCGAACCACTCCTCGGTGTACGCCTCGACCCGGCCGATCAGCGCCGACCCCGCGTTCGGCGCCACCACCTCGACCAACTCCTCATTGCCCAGCCGCAGGAGTTCCGGCGAGCGCCGCCCGACCGACCCCGTCGCCGTCTTCTCGAGGTAGGGGCCGAGCAGCGAGAGCAGCCAGGAGCGGCGCAGGCACTCGACGCAGGCGGCCGGCTCAGACACGGTCCCTCCGGCGCAGCTGCAGCGCCTGTGCCATCTCCTCCTCGCCGACCCGCTCCCCGCCGCCCAGGTCGGCGACGGTGCGGGCGAGGCGCAGCGCGCGATCGTGGGCGCGACCGCTGAGCCGGCGGCGCGAGTAGAGCTCGGCGAGGAGCGCCGCGGCGCCGGGGTGGAGCTCGCACTCACGCGCCTCCGCCGGGGTCATCTCGGCGTTGCAGCGCCCCGGCCCGAGCCGCGCCTCCTGGCGCTCGCGCGCCGCGCAGACGCGGTCGCGCACCACCGCCGAGGACTCGCCCGGCGCGCCGCCGATCTCCGCCGCGGCGGGCTGGGTGACGGCGGCGAGCAGGTCGATCCGGTCGGCCAGCGCGCCGCTCAATTTCCCCTGGTAGCGCTGCACCTGGGCGGCCATGCAGGTGCAGTCGGGGTCGTTCTCGCCACGCCCGCATGGGCACGGGTTGGAGGCCGCGACCAGCATGAAACGGGCAGGAAGCCGCCGCCTGGAGCCGACCCTGGAGATCGCCACCTCGCCCGTCTCCAGCGGCGCCCGCAGCGCCTCCAGCACGTCGCGGCGGAACTCGCAGAGCTCATCCATGAACAACACCCCGCGATGCGCCAGCGTGACCTCGCCGGGCCGCGGCGGAGTACCGCCCCCGATCAGGCCGGCGGCGCTGATCGTGTGGTGCGGCGCTCGGAACGGCCGCCCGGCGGGCAGCCCGGAGCCCAGCCGCCCGGTCGCGCTCGCGATCCGCGCCACCTCGAGCGCCTCGGGCTCGGCGAGCGGCGGCAGGATCGAGGGCAGGCGACTCGCCGCCAGCGACTTCCCGGCCCCCGGCGGGCCCACCATCAGCAGGCTGTGGCCGCCCGCCGCGGCGACCTCGAGAGCGTGGCGCAGGTGCGACTGGCCGCGCAGGTCGGCCAGGTCGGGCGCGCCCGGCGACGGCGTCCCGCGCAGCGACAGGGGTGCCGGCTCAGGTCCCCGCTCACCGCCGGCCACCGCGGGGAGGCCGGCGACGCTCGCCAGCGGCACCACGTCCACCCCGCCCGCCATCGCCGCCTCGGGCCCGTTCTCGGCAGGCACGACGACCGTCTCGGCGCCGCCCTCCCGGGCCGCCTCGGCGATCGCCAGCGCCCCGTTGACGGGCCTCACCCCGCCGTCCAGGGCCAGCTCCCCGGCCAGCGCCACCCGCTCGAACCCCTCCCATTCCAGCTGCCCGGAGGCGCGCAGGAGGGCCGCCGCGATCGCCAGGTCCATTCCCGGCCCCGCCTTGCGCAGGCTCGCGGGCGCCAGGTTGACGACGATCCGGTGCAGGGGGAACTCGAAGCCGCAGTTGACCAGCGCCGCCCGCACCCGCTCGCGCGCCTCGCGGACGGCGGCGTCCGGCAGGCCGACGATCGCGAAGCCGGGCAGGCCGCGGTGCACGTCGACCTCGACCCGTACAGGCCGGGCCGCGATGCCGTCGAGGGTGAAGGTGCGGGCGGTGGCGAGCACGGAGACGACGCTAGGCGGCAAATCCGCGCGGATGGCGCGCAGCTCGCAAATTCTCGGTGCCGGACCCGTGCCAATTCGGTGACGCCCGGCGGGGGACGACCATCGGTCGGCGACAGTCGCCCCATGACCCGCCACCGCCTGCGCACCGGCCGCCTCGCCGAGGCCCGCGCCGCCGAACACCTGGCCTCGCTCGGTCACCGGATCCTCGAGCGCAACGCCCGCACCCGGCAGGGAGAGCTCGACCTGGTCGCCTTCGCCCCACGCGGCCGGGCGCTCGTCTTCGTCGAGGTGAAGGCGGTCCGCGCCGGCGGCCAGGTCGGGCCCGCGCGCCCCGTGCTGTGGGTGACGCCGCGCAAGCAATCGCAGGTGCGCCGGCTCGCCACCGCCTGGATGGCGGAGCGGCGGGACTCCGGCTCAGTGCCGCGCTACGCCGAGGTCCGCTTCGACGCCATCGGCGTCGTCCTCGGGCCGCGCGACGAAGTCGTCGACCTCGAGCACCTCGTCGGAGCCTTCTAGATGCTCCAGCTCGTCCTCCAGCAGCTGCTCGTCATCGACCAGCTCGCCCTCCCCGAAGCCGTCCTCGAGCCCGAGCTGCGTGTAGGCGACGCTGGCGAACGAGCGGCGGTGGATCGGCGAGATGCCGAGCTCCTCGATCGCGGCGCGGTGCTCCGGGGTCGAGTAGCCGACATGCTCGTCAAAGCCCCAGCCGGGATGGCGCGCGGCGGCCTCGCGCATGTAGCGGTCGCGGGTCACCTTCGCCAGCACCGAGGCCGCGGCGATCGCGGCGCTGGTCCGGTCGCCGCCGACCACGCGGCGGTGTGGCACCGGGCAGCGCGGCAGCCTGAAGCCATCGACCAGGCAGATCGCCTCGGCCCCCGGCTCGACCCGGGCCAGCGCGTCCCCGAGCGCCTCGCAGTTGGTCACATGGAGCCCGCGCCGGTCGATGCCCGCCGCCGAGCGCACCACGATCGCCACCCGGGAAGCCGCCCGCAGCACGCAGGGGTACATCTCGAGCCGCTTCTCCTCGGTCATCTGCTTGGAGTCGTGGAGGCCGCCGAGGATGCGGCGGTCGCCGAGCGAGAGCGACTCGTAGTCGAACATCACCGCGGCAGCGACCAGCGGCCCCGCCAGGCAGCCGCGACCGGCCTCGTCGGCCCCCGCCACGAAGCGCCGGTCGAGGCCGCGATCGAAGTCGAAGAGCCGCTGGCTGCGCCGCAGGCGCCGTTTGTGCAGCTTGCCGGTCATCGGGCGGGCGCGCCCGCGGCCCCGCCGGGCATCGGCATCATCCCCGGGCGCGTCGGCATCGCATCGCGGGTCGGCACCTCGCCGGGCGTCGGCATCGCATCGGGCGTCGGCATCGCATCGCGGGTCGGCACCTCATCGCGCCTCGGCACCTCATCGGGTGCTCGCGCCGAGCGCCTAGAGGGTGCCGATGCGGTCGGGCGGCCAGTAGGTCGCGAACGCCTCGCCGATGATCCACGACCTGGGCACCGGACCCCAGAAACGGCTGTCGTCGCTTTCGCCACGGTTGTCCCCCATCATGAAGAAGTAGCCGGGCGGGATCTTGATCGTCTTCGGCAAATTGCACTCATAGCCGCCCCCGCAGGGCTTGATGTAGGGCTCGTTCCTGTCCTCGACCCCGTTGACGACCGGGTGCCCTTCCTTGATCGAGAGGGTGTCGCCGCCGACCGCGACGATCCGCTTGATGAAGGTCTGGCTGGAGGCGGTGGGCGTGGGCTTCGGGCACGCCTCGCCGGTTTCGAGCGGCTCCATGCCCTTGCGCAGGACGCCGCATTCGGCGCTCGACTCGGCCCCGGAGGGCGGGTGGAAGACGATGATGTCGCCGATCTGCGGTTGCCTGAAGTGGTAGATGAAACGGTTGACGAGAACCCGCTGGCCGATGTCGAGGGTCGGCTCCATCGAGCCGGAGGGGATCTGGTACGGCTTCACGACCCACGCCTGGATCGCCAGCGCCAGCCCGAGGGCGAGGGCGACGATGACGACCAGCTCGATCAGGCCGCCCGCTCTGCTCTTGGGCTTCGGTATGCGGAATCTCACGGCGGCGATTCTCGTTGATTAGTCCGAAGCGTGCCTAAAGGGAGCCGATGCGGTCGGGTGGCCAGTACGTCGCGAACGCCTGGCCGACGATCCACGCCTTCGGGACCGGACCCCAATAGCGGCTGTCGTCGCTGGCCCCGCGGTTGTCGCCCATCATGAAGAAGTAGCCCTTGGGGATCTTGATCGCCTTCGGCATGTTGCAGACCGCGGCGTTGCCGCAGGGCAGGGTGAATGGTTCGTTCTTGTTCTCGACGCCGTTGACGACCGGGTGCCCTTCCTTGATGGAGAGGGTGTCGCCGCCGACCGCGACGACCCGCTTGATGAAGTTCTGGCTCGACTCCTGCGCGGTCGGCCGCGGGCAGGGCTCGGCGTTGGGGACGTCGACGCCGCATTCGGCCGCGGTCGCCGCCCCGGCAGGCGGATGGAAGACGACGACATCGCCGATCTGCGGTTCTTCGTAGTGGTAGTTGAAGCGGCTGACGAGCACCCGCTGGCCGATGTCGAGGGTCGGTTCCATCGAGCCGGAGGGGATTTGGTACGGCTTCACGACCCACGCCTGGATCGCCAGCGCCAGCCCGAGGGCGAGGGCGACGATGACGACCAACTCGATCAGGCCGCCCGCTCTGCTCTTCGGCTTGGGCAGCGAGAGTCTCAGCCCGCGGATTCCTCGTCGGAGTCACCGGAGTCATCCGGCTCCTCTTCCTCGGCATCCTCCGACGCTGCACTCTCCTCGGTCTCCCCGGCGGCGGTCGGCTCGGCGTCCGCATCCGCCCCTGCATCGGGCTCAGCCCCCCCATCGGCCGCCGGCGCCTCCTCGGCGCTCGCCTCGGCCTGGTCCCCAGTGTCCTCCGCCGCGACCCCGACCGGCGCCTCGCCGGCGCCGTCCTCGACCTCGGTCGGCTCCTCGGCGGCCGGCGAGTCCGGCTCGACCGGCTGGGAGACCATCTCCTCGTCGATCCCCCAGCGCCGCTCGGCGACGCGGGCCGCCTTGCCGATCCGGCCGCGCAGGTAGTAGAGCTTGGCGCGTCGCACGTCGCCGCGCGCCGCCACCTCGAGCTTCTCGATCTTCGGCGAGTGGAGCGGGAACGTCCGCTCGACACCGACCCCGAAGGACTGCTTGCGGACGGTGAACGTCTCGCGGGCACCGGAGCCCTGGCGGCGCAGGACGACGCCCTCGAACACCTGGGTCCGTTTGCGCGTGCCCTCGATCACCTGGAAGTGGACGCGGACGCGGTCGCCCGGCTCGAAGGAAGGCAGACCCTTCCTGAGCTGGTCACGCTCGATGCTGTCGATCACTGAGCTCATTGCGAAGTTTTTCGGTCGGGGTGGCGGCGAAGAAAAACCGCCCAGCCCCGGGTGGGATCCGCGCGGTTCGCGGAATGGTAGCTACTCCGCGCCGGAAGCGGCCTGACGCTCCTGCGCGGCGAACGCCGCCGCCCTTTCCCGCGAGCGCTCCAGGCGCCACCGGCGCACCTTCTCGTGGTCGCCGGAGAGCAGCACCTCGGGGACCGGCCAGCCGCGGTGGACCGGCGGCCGGGTGTAATGCGGGTACTCCGGCATGCCCTCCAGCACCTGGCTGTAGGAATCCTCGGCCGCCGAGGAGGCGTTGCCGAGCGCCCCCGGCAGCTTCCGCATCAGGACGTCGGCGACGACCATCGCCGGCAGCTCGCCGCCCGCCAGCACGTAGCGGCCGATCGACACCTCGTCGTCGGCGAAGTGCTCGTGGACCCGCTCGTCGAAGCCCTCGTAGCGCCCGCAGAGGAGCGCCACGTGCCGTTCGCCCGCCAATTCGTCGGCGAGCGCGTCGTCGAGCAGCCGCCCGGTCGGCGTCAGCAGGACGATCCGCGGCCGCAACCCCTCCCCATAGGCGCCCTGGAGCGCCGCGTCGACCACATCCACCCGCAGCACCATCCCGGCGCCGCCGCCGTAGGGCGCGTCATCGACCTGCCGGCCGGAGAGCGGCGTCGTGTCCCGGTAGTTGAAGAGGCGCATCTCGTTGCCTTCGCGCAGGGCGTTCTGCACGGAGCGCTGCGTCTGCAGCCAGTCGAACGCCTCCGGGAAGAGGGAGAAGATGTCCAGCCGCATCGCGGTGGCCCGCCGCTCAGTCGAGAATGTCGACGATGACGCGGCGGTCGATCCGCACCGCGGCCGCCTTGGCGATCGTGCGGATCGCGTTGGCGACGCGGCCGCCTTTGCCGATCACCCGGCCGAGGTCGCCGTCGGCGACGCTGATCTCGTAGACGAGGTCGCCTTCCTCTTCGAGCTCCTCGACCTCGACCGCGTCGGGCTCCTCGACGAGGGCCTTGACGAGGAATTCGAGCAGCTCGGTCATCGCCGCGGACGGCTAGCTGCCGTGGGCGGCGATGCCCTTGGTGCGCAGCAGCGTGGCCACCGTCTCCGACGGCTGGGCGCCGTGCTCGAGCCAGTGGCGGGCGCGCTCCTCGTCGACCACGATCGTCGAGGGCTCGGTCTGTGGGTTGTATTGGCCGATCGTCTCGATCGTCCGCCCGTCGCGCGGCGAACGTTTGTCGGCGACGACGATCCGCCACACGGGATTCTTCTTCGAACCCACTCGTCTAAGTCGAATTCTGACTGCCATGAGCCGGGAGACTGTAGCGGACTGACGCCCTCAGCGTCGGCGGATCTTGGGTTTGGGCGCCTGACCGGACATCTGCATCAGCTTCTGGGCGTCCGGCATCTTGCCGTTGGCCATCGAACGCATCATCACCCGCATCTGGTCGAACTGCTTGACCAGGGCGCGCACCTCCTGCACCCGGGTGCCGGAGCCATCGGCGATCCGCTTGCGGCGCCGGCCTTTGATCAGGTGCGGGTCGGCGCGCTCGGCCGGGGTCATCGAGAGGATGATCGCCTCGGTGCGGTCGAGCTGGCGCTCGTCGATGTTGGCGTTCTTCAGCTGTTTCATCGCCCCCATCCCCGGCAGCATCCCGAGGATGCCGCTGAGCGGACCCATCTTGCGGACCTGGCGCATCTGGGTGAGGAAGTCCTCCAGCGTGAACTGGTCCTTTTTCAGTTTCTCCTGGAGCTCCTCGGCGGCCTGCTCGTCGACCTGGCTTTCGGCTTTCTCGATCAGGCTGAGGACGTCGCCCATGCCGAGGATCCGCTGGGCCATCCGGTCCGGGTGGAACTTCTCGAAGTCCTCGATTTTCTCGCCGGTCGAGGCGAACATGATCGGCTTGCCGGTCACCGCCTTGACCGAGAGCGCGGCGCCGCCGCGGGCGTCGCCGTCCAGCTTGGTCATCACCACGCCGTCGAACTCCGCCGCCTCGGCGAAGGATTCGGCGACCCCGACCGCGTCCTGGCCGGTCATCGCGTCGACCACCAGCAGCACATCGTCGGGCTTGGTCTTGTCGCGGATCCGCGACAGCTCCTTCATCAGGTCCTGGTCGATGTGAAGGCGGCCCGCGGTGTCGATGATGAGAACGTCGCGGCGCTCCTCGCGGGCGCGGTCGAGCGCCCAGGTCGCGATGTCGACCGGGTCGGCCTCGGTGCCTTTCTCGTAGACGTGGGCGCCGGCCCGCCCGCCCATCGTGATCAGCTGGTCGACCGCGGCCGGCCGGTAGACGTCGCACGCCGCCAGCGCCACGTCCTTTCGCTGCTTGCCGAAGTACTGGGCGAGCTTCGCGCAGGCGGTCGTCTTGCCGGAGCCCTGCAGGCCGGCCATCAGCAGCACGGTTGGCCCCGAGGCGGCCATCGTCGGCTCGACGCCCTCGCCGCCCATCAGCTCGGCGAGCTCCTCGTTGACGATTTTCACCACCTGCTGGCCGGGGTCGAGGCTCTCCATCACCTCGGCCCCGAGCATCCGTTCTTTCAGCGTCTTGGTGAACGCTTTGACGACTTTGAAGTTGACGTCCGCCTCGAGCAGCGCGAGGCGGATCTCGCGCATCGCCGAGTCGACGTCGGACTCGCTCAGTTTCCCCCGCGAGCGGACGTCCGAGAGGGTCGACTGGAGGCGGTCGGAGAGCTGATCGAACATCTACGCAGCTTACTTTCGTCGCTCACCGGGCGACAAAAGACAACCGGTCGGCATCACTCGGCCAGGAGGGCGGCGGCGTAGTCGGAGGGGTCGAACGGCCGCAGGTCCTCCAGCTTCTCCCCCACTCCGATCAGCTTCATCGGGATGCCGAGTTCGGAGGCGATCGCCAGCGCGATGCCCCCTTTCGCGGTGCCGTCGAGCTTGCTGAGGACGACGCCGTCGACCTCGACCGCCTCGGAGAAGACCTTCGCCTGGCGCAGGCCGTTCTGGCCGGTGGTGGCGTCGATCGTGATCAGCGTCTCGTGGGGCGCGTCCGGGATCAGCTTGCCGATCACGCGGCGCACCTTGGCGAGCTCCTCCATCAGGTTGTCCTGGGTGTGCAGCCGGCCGGCGGTGTCGACGATCACCACGTCCGCCTGGCGGGCGACCCCGGCGGAGACCGCGTCGTAGGCGACCGAGCCGGGGTCGGCGCCCTCCTTGCCGCGGATCAGCTCGGCGCCCGCCCGCTCGGCCCACTCGGCGAGCTGCTCGGCGGCGGCGGCGCGGTAGGTGTCCCCCGCCCCCATCACCACCGAGAGGCCGAACTCCTTGGAGAGGTGCCAGGCGATCTTGCCGATCGTCGTCGTCTTGCCGGTGCCGTTGACGCCGACCATCATCAGCACCGCGGGCTGGGCGGAGAGGTCGATCTTGGCGCGGCCGGTCGAGGCGACCTCGGCGAGGATCTCGATCAGGCGGTCGCGGATCGGCCCGCCCTCGGCCGGGACGGTGCCGGAATCGACCTCGTGCTCGAGCCGTTCGACCACCGCGGCGGTGGTCGGCGCGCCGACGTCGGCGAGGATCAGCGCCTCCTCCAGCCGTTCCCAGGTTTCGTCGTCGATCTTCTCGAAGACCGAAGCGCTGATCTCCTCCTGCAGGGCCTGGCGGCTTTTCGAGAGGCTCTCGCGGAGGCGGCGGAAGACGCCGCGGCGGCGCTCCGGCTCAGCCTCGTCGGGCGGCGCGACGTTCGCGGGCTCGCGCGAACCGAGGTCGATCATCTCCTGCCAGCTGGTCGCCATCGTCGCTGGAGGCTAGCGGCGGCGCGGCTCGCGTGGCGGCGGCGCCGAGCGCGGCGACCGCGGACTCGAGGTGGGCGGCGAGCCGCTCGGCCCCCGGCGCCGAGTCGGGATCGGCGAGCAGGCCGAAGCTGACCCGGCCGTTGTAGGAGAGGATCGCGATCGCCAGGCCGTGGCGGCGGGCGAGGAAGCCGACCGGGTGGATCGCGGTCAGCTCGCGGCCGAGCGCGTAGAAGGGCCTCTGCGGGCCCGGGAAGTTGGTCACCAGCAGGTTGAAGAGGCGGGTCGAGAAGTTGATCGCCGCGGTCGGGGCGAGCAGCACCGGCGGGGCGAAGTCGCGGAACCAGTCGTTGAGGCCCCAGATCGCTTCGGCGCCGAGCGGCTGCCTGGAGGCCTTGAGGCCGTCCATCGCGGCCGAGATCGTGCGCAGGCGCTCGACGGGGTCGGCGAGCCCGACCGGCAGCGGCCCCCGCATCGCGGTCAATTTGTTGCCCAGCTCCCCGTGCTCGTCGACCGTCCGGATCGAGACCGGGACCAGCGCCTTCAGCTCCATCCCACCCCGGCGCGACTCCCCTCTCCCTCGACGCTTGTCCTCCATACGCGAACCAGCGTCGGCGGGGTCGCGTTCGGCGAGCCAGTCGCGGAGGGCGCCGGTGGCGACGGCGAGCGAGACGTCGTTGACGGTGCCGCCGAGGGAGTTCTTGATGCGCTTGAACTCGGCGAGGTCGAAGGTCGCCCAGGCGAGCTCGCGGCGCGGGCCGACGCCTGCCGGGTTGATCGGCACGCGCGGCGCCGGGCGCAGCAGGTTCCAGGTCACCTCCCAAAGGCCTGCGAGGCCGTCGCCGGCGCGCCGCGAGGCGTCGACCGGGTCACGGGCGGCAGCCCCGAGGCGGCGCGCCAGGCGTCGCAGGGTGGCGAGGATGCCGCGTCCGGCGTGGGCGAGGAGGCCGGTGCCGGAGGGCGACCGGTCGGGGCGCCAGGGCCGCTCGGGAGCGGGCGGCTCCGAGCGCGGCTCGACGTCGAAGAGGAGCATCCCGATGTCGACCGCCGAGATCCCGTCGGCCATCGCGTGGTGGGTCTTGTAGACGACCGCGAAGCGCTCGGCGTCGAAGCCGTCGACCAGGGTCAGCTCCCAGAGCGGCTTGCCGCGGTCGAGCGGCGGCGCCAGCAGCTCCCCGGCGAGGTCGCGCAGCTCGGCGTCGGTGCCGGGCGCCGGCAGGGTCGCGCGACCGACGTGGCGGCGCACGTCGAAGGTCTCATCGTCGACCCAGAAGGGCGTCCCGAGCCGCAGCGGCGGGACCAGCAGGCGCTGGCGCAGCCGCGGCAGCCGGTGGAGGCGCGAGCGGATCTGGGCGAGGAACTCACCCTGGGCGGGCGGCGTCCCGTCGAAGACCAGGACGGCCCCGATCGCCATGTGGGCGTTGTCCTTCTCGTTGGCGAGGAACGACGTGTCGAACGACGACAGCCGGTCCATATGGCGCTGGGCCATCTCTCCCTCCTCCGTTCCAGCGTACCCCTCAAAGGATGGGCCTGCGGAGGCCGGGATCCTGACCCCCTCCTCACTCAAACTCGGGCTGGATCGTCAGGCGGACGGACGAGTTGCCGTTCGGGCCCTCGTTACAAGCCGTTCGGAGGGGGTCAGGATCCCGGCTTCGGAGTCGCGGCCGGTGGGGTCGCCGGACCGGTCGCTCGTGGCTGGCGGGCGGTTGGAAAGGGACGTCCGGGGGACGGTCGCGTCGCCGTGCGGGGCGTCAGGCGACGGCGCTGAGGCCGGGGCCGTCGGCGGCGTCGTCGGGCTTCTCGTCGGCCTCCTCGCGGGCTTCGCGGGGGAGCCTGCGGCTGACGACCTTGGTGACGCCGTCGCCGCCCATCGTCACGCCGTAGAGGACGTCGGCGGCGTCCATGGTGCGTTTCTGGTGGGTGACGATGACGAACTGGGCGCGGTCGGAGAAGCGGCGGATCAGCTGCAGGAAGCGGTCGATGTTGGCGTCGTCGAGGGCCGCCTCGACCTCGTCGAGGATGTAGAAGGGGCACGGCCGGGCGAGGAAGACGGCGAAGACGAAGGCGAGCGCGACCAGCGACTTCTCGCCGCCCGACATCAGCGACAGCTTGCGGGTCGACTTGCCCGCCGGGTTGACCTCGATCTCCACGCCGAGCTCCTCGCGCTCTTCCTCCTCCTCGGGCTCGGGCTCGGACTCGTCGCTCGGCGCCTCCTGCTCGCCGGCCGGGCGCTCCGCGTCGCGCACCGGCCGCAGGCTCACCCGCCGCAACCTGCCGCGGCCGCCCGGGAAGAGGTGCTCGACCATCTCCTCGAAGTTCTTGGCGGTCGCCTCGAAGGTCTCCTCGAATGCGCGCTCGATCTCGTCGTCGATCTCGCGGATCAGCGACTCCAGCTCGCGCAGCGCCCGCTCGGTGTCCTCGCGCTGGGATTGCAGCTGCTCGACGTGTTCCCGCGCCTCCTCGTATTCGCGCTCGGCGAGCGGGTTGACCGGGCCGATCTGGGCGCGGCGGCGGTCGAGACGCTGCAGCCGACGGTCGATGTCGGCGCGCTCCTCCTCGCTCATCGCCGCCGCGGCCGGCGGCACCTCCTCGCCCAGCTTCTCGACGATCGCCGCCATCTCCCGTTCGGCCTCGGCGCGGCGGTCGCCGAGGTGGGCCGCCTCGACCTCGGCCTTGGTCAGGTCTTCGCCGATCTCCCGCAGTCGCGACTGCAGCTCGACCTCCAGCTTCGAGCAGGCGCGCAGCTCCTCGGCGATCTCGTCGCCGTCGTCGTCGTTGCCGACCACGGTCGACTCGGTCCGCTCGACCCGGGCGCGGATCGCATTGCCCGCCGCCTCGACCGCGCCGACCGCGGCGCGCACGTCGTCGAGCAGCTCCTCGCCGCCCGCCAGGCGGGCGCGCATCTTCTCGCGGTGGCGCTCGCCGAGCAGGCCCTCGGCGCGCCGCGCGTGGCGGATCGCCCGCTCGCTTCCCGCCCGCACCTCGCCGAGGGCCCGCTCGCGGGCGCCCTCGGAGGCGCCTTCGGAGCGGGCCGTCCCGAGCCCCTCGAGCGCCGCCGCCAGGCCGGCGTCGACCTCGCCCAGCTCCTCTTCCAACTTCACCGCCCGCTGGGCCGGCGCCCCCCCGGCGCTCACATCCAAGGTAAGCGGGCCCAGCTCGGCGCGCAGCCGCTCCAGCCGCGCCTCGACCTCGGCCTCGCTGCGCGAGAGCCCCGCCACCCGCACCGCGACCCGCTCGGACTCGGCCCGCAGCTTGGTCAGCAGGCCCCACGCCTGGGTCCGCGCCCGGTCGCGCTCGGCGAAGCGCTCCTCGGCGGCCGAGCGCCGCTTGCTCACCGCGCCGAGCTCCGCCTCGAGCTTGGCGCGCGCCTCGCGCGCCGTCGCCGCCGCCTTCGCCGCCGCGGCGGCCCGGTCGGCGCCGAAGCGCAGCTCCTCGGAGACGAGCCGCGCCTTCAGCTCCGCTTCCTCGCGCTCGATCCGCGCGGTCAGCTCGGCCGCCTGCGCCTGGCGCTTCAGCGGTCGCAGCCGCGCCCGTGCCTCGCGCTCGACGTCGAGCGCCCGGTCGAGGTTGTCGCGCGTGCCGCGCAGCTTCAGTTCGGCGCGCCGGCGCCGCTTGCGGTGCTTGCCGAGCCCCGCCGCCTCCTCGATCAGCATGCGCCGCTCGCGCGGTTTGGAGTGGATGATCGTCTCCACCCGGCCCTGGCTGATGACCGAGTGCATCTCGCGGCCGAGGTTGGTGTCGGAGAGCACCTCGATGATGTCGGCGAGCCGGGCGCGCGCCCCGTTCAGCCGGTAGCCCCCCTCGCCGGAGCGGTCGAGCCGGCGCTCCACCGCGATCTCCGAGAAGTCGGTCGCGGCGCGCCCGTCGGAGTTGTCGATCACCACCTCGACCTGCGCCTCGCGCCGCGGGCTGGTGCCTTTGCCGCCCGCGGAGATCACGTCCTGCATCGAGGCGCCGCGGATCGCCCCCGGGCTCTGCTCGCCGAGCGCCCACAGAACGGCGTCGGTGATGTTGCTCTTGCCGGAGCCGTTCGGCCCGACGATCACGCTGACGCCGGGCGAGAAGTCGAGGCTCACCCGCTCGGGGAAGGACTTGAAGCCCTTCATCGTGATCGATTTCAGATACATGTCGCGCGCCTCATCGGAGAACCTTCAGCTTCGCTCCCGGGTCGGACGCCCCAGTCGGTCGCCGAAAGCCCGTCTTTGCGGCTTCCTCAGCCTCCCAGCTCCCGCAAGGCCTGCTCCGCGGCCACCTGCTCGGCCGCCTTCTTGCTGCGCCCCTCGCCCGACCCGACCTGCTCGGAATCGACGAACGCCGCCACCTCGAAGGTGCGCCGGTGCGGGGGGCCGGTGGCGGCCGTCACCTCATAGCTTACGCGCGCGCCGCGCCGCGCCAACAGCTCCTGCAGCGCCGACTTGAAGTCGATTCGGGTTTCCGAGGCGAGCTCGATCCGCGGCTCGAACGCCGCCACCACGGCCGCCGCGGTGCGCTCGAAGCCGAAGGCGATGTGGCAGGCGCCGATCAGCGCCTCGGTCGCCTCCGGCAGCGGCCGCTCGCCGTCGAGGAGAACCTCCGCCGGAATCGCCGCGGTGACGCCTTCGGGCTCGCCCTCGCGCAGCATCTCGGGCACGCCGAGCAGCCGCCCCACGGCCGCGCAGGAGGTGCCGGAGACCGCCTGGTTGTGGATCTTGGTGAGACCGCCGGCGACCACCCCCGGGAAGCGCTCGTGGAGCGACCCGGCGACCGACAGGCCGAGCACGCTGTCGCCGAGGAAGGCGAGGCGCTCGTAGGAGTCGACCCGCCGCTCGGTCCAGGAGGAGTGTGTGAGCGCCTGGCGGCGCAGCTCCTCCGGCAGATCCTCGATCAGCGCCGCGAGGGCGGCCACCGCCTCGCGCCCGACGGGGTCGGCAGCCGACCCCGTCATCTCACGCAGGAGCCCGCTCGAGGACGAAGGAGACCGCGTCGCCGACCGTCGAGATCCGGGTCGCCTCCTCCTCGGTGACCTTGATCCCGTAGCGGTCTTCGAGCTCCATCACCAGCTCGTAGAGGTCGAGCGAGTCGGCTTCGAGGTCCTCGCGGAACCGGGTATCGGCCTCGATCCGGGCGCGGTCGACTTCGAGCTCCTCGGCGAGGTGCTGGCGGACCAGCTCCATGACTTCGTCGCGCTCCATGGCCGGGATTATCGCGCAGCCTCGTCCTCGGCCAGCGCGGCGCGTCCGGCGTGGCCCTCGCGCAGCAGCGCCGCGGTGCGTCCGACCGCGTCCACCGCGTCCGAGCGGGCGGCGAGGCGGATCGCGTTGGCGACGCCGTCGGGTCCCGAGGAGCCGTGGCCGACGATCGCGATCGAGCGCAGCCCGAGCAGGATCGCGCCGCCCGTCGTGTCGGGGTCGAACTCGTGGCGCAGCCCGCCCAGCGCCGGTTTCAGCAGCAGGCCCCCCGCGGCGGCCAGCAGGTTGCGGTGGGCGAGGTCGGAGATCGCCCCGGCGAGGGTGCGCGCCGCCCCCTCCATCACCTTCAGCGCGACGTTGCCGGTGAATCCGTCGGTGACCACCACGTCGACCTTCGCTTCCGGCAGGTCGCCCCCCTCGATGTTGCCGGCGAAGTTGATGCCGGGCGCCGCGGCGAGGATGCGGTGCGCCTCGACGATCTCGGGGCGGCCCTTGCCCGCCTCCTCGCCGACCGTGAGAAGACCGACTGTCGGGTCGCGGACCTCGAGCACGGCGGCGCTGAAGGCGGCGCCCAGGAAGGCGAACTGGACGAGGTGCTGAGCGCGCACCTCGACGTTGGCGCCGACGTCGAGGAAGAGCACCGGTTTGACCGGCGAGGGGAGGCGGACGGCGAGCGCCGGCCGCTGCACGCCCTTGAGCCGGCGCAGGCCGAAGGTCGCGGCGGCCATCGTCGCCCCGGTCGAGCCGAGGCTGACCATCGCCGCGGCGTTGCCCTCGTCGACGTCGCGCGCGGCGCGCACCACCGAGGCCTCCTTGCGCTCGCGCACCGACTGCACGGCGTCGTCCTCGTTGCCGATCCATTCCGTGGTCGGGATCACCTCGACCCCCGCGACCCCATCCAGCCCGAGCGGGCGGTCCGGCCCGAAGACGCGCACCCCGATCCCGTCGGCGGCGGCGCGGCGCGCCCCCTCGGCGAGAACATCGAACCCCTGCTCGGCCCCGAACCCGTCGAGGGCGATCGTCACCGGGCGGCTCTGCGCCACGGTTGGGTCAGCTGTCGGCGCTGGTCACCGTCGGGTCGGTGACCTGGTGGGAGACGACCTCGCGGCCGGCGTAGGTGCCGCAGGTCGGGCAGACCCGGTGCGGCAGGCGCGGGCTGTGGCAGCGCGGGCAGCGCCGCAGGCTCGGCTTGCCGGCCTTGTGCTGGGCGCGCCGCTTGTCGCGGCGGGCGCTGGAGGTTCTCTTCTTCGGGACGGCCATTTCGACGCGGGATGGTAGCTGGTTCGGGGTCAAAGCACCCGCTCCGGCCCGATCGCGGCGCGTCCACGCGGATTTCCCGCGGCGCCGCGCG
Source organism: uncultured Actinomycetes bacterium (assembly GCA_963763265.1). Taxonomy (GTDB): domain Bacteria; phylum Actinomycetota; class Thermoleophilia; order Solirubrobacterales; family 70-9; genus VAYN01. The sequence goes on from CAVXNN010000006.1 coordinate 381,369, forward strand.
CCGGGTTCTCAGTAGACGGCGCGCACGACGGCGAGGTCGTCGGCGGCCCAGGCGACCTCGCCGCCGCTCCACCCGGCGAGGTCGGCGGCGGTCTCCGGGAAGTCGTATCCCTCCGTAAGGTCGGCCACCTGGACCTCGGCCCGGACGACGTCGCCGATCACCAGGGCACGGGAGTGCTCGCGCACCCGGCGGAACAGTTCGCGCTTCTGCTCGGCGCGCAGGTGGTGGATCGAGAGGACGCCGATCACCAGGTCCCAGGGACCGTCCGGGAGCGGGTCCTCGATCCGCGCCAGCTGCACGTCGTCGTACATCTCGCGGGCCCGGAAGACCATGTCCGGGGAGGAGTCGAGCCCGACCACCCAGCTGTCCGGATAGGCCTCGATCAGGCGCCGGGTCGTCTCCCCGGTGCCCATCCCGAGCTCCAGCACCCGCTCCGGGGCGAAGGGGATCGCGGCGATCGCCTGGTCCTGCAGCTCGTCGTAGCGCGGGACCTCGGCGCGGATCATCTCCAGGTAGCCATCTGGTTTCCAGGCGAAATCGGACATTCCCTAACCTCGCAGTATGCCTTCCGCCCGCGAGACCGTCGTCGACCTGTCCCGCCTCAACCTCTCCCCCGGCGACGGCAAGCGCCTCGACCTTCCGGTCGAGCTGCGCCCGTTCGAGCTGGGCGGCCAGACCTACCTGGCCGACCCGGTGGCGCCCCAGGTCCGCCTCGAGGCGTCACGCCACTCGAGCGGCTTCGCCTTCAAGCTGAACTTCCCGGTCCACGTCGACGGGCCGTGCATCCGCTGCCTCGAGCCGGCCGGCCTCGACCTCGAGGTCGAGGCGCGCGAGGTCGATCAAACCGGCGCCACCGACGCCGAGCTGCGCAGCCCCTACGTCGACGAGGACGAGCTCGACATCGGCCGCTGGGCCCACGACGCGGTGATGCTCGCCCTCCCCACCCAGGTCCTCTGCCGCCCCGAGTGCCTCGGCCTCTGCGCGGTCTGCGGCGAGCCGCTGAACGATGCCGACCCGGCCGACCACGAGCATGAGAAGCCGATCGACTCGCGCTGGTCCGCACTGAAAGATCTCAAGCTGGAGTAGGCCGCGACGGGCCCGTCCCCAGCTTCGCGCCCCGCGACCAGGCCAGGTCAAGTCAATCCAGCTTCGCGCCCGGCGGCGGGGCGCCGGACCGCCTGGCGCGCGCCTGGGTCGATCCCGGTCCCCCTCCGAACGGCTTGTAACTAGGGGCCGAACCGCACCTCGTTCGTCCGAGGTGGTCGCTGCCCGAGTTTGAGAGAGGAGGGGGACCGGGAACGGCCCCCACCCGCCGCCGGAGCCTACGGAGCCTGGTCGAGCTCGGGCGCCGGCTCTTCCTCGCGCCCCGCCAGCCGGTCGCGCCCGCGCTGGACGGCGGCCAGGAACTTCTGCAGGTTGACTTCCAGGGTGTTGAGAATCTCGTCGGCGTAGTCCTCGGCGCCGAGGCGGATTTCGCGCTCGCGGTTGCGGGCGTCCTCGACGATCTCGTCGGCGGCGCGCTCGGCCTGTTTGGTGACCTCCTCGTCGGAGATCAGGCGGGCCTGCTGCTCGCGCGCCTCACGGACGATCCGCTCGGCCTCGCGTTTGGCCTCGGCCAGCATCTCCTGGCGCTCCTTGACGATCCAGCGCGCCTGCTTGATCTCCTCGGGGATCGTCGCACGCATCTGATCGAGGAGGTCGTAGATCTCCTCGCGGTCCACCCGCACCTGGTCCGTCAGCGGGACCGGCCGTGCGTTGTGAACAACGTCGTCGAGTTTGTCTATGAGGACCAGGACGTCCATGAACGGTGCGTAAGCCTACGTGTATGCGGGGGTTTTAGCCAAAAAAGAGTAGCCCTGGGCGAATTTGCAAGGAGTTGCCCAGGAAGGGTGAAGCGCGACAACCCTACCTTGCGGGTCGGCTCACCTCTTACCGATGCGCTCCTTGAGGGCGCTCGCGACCGCCGGCGGGACCAGGTCGCGGACGTCGCCGCCGAAGGTCGCCATTTCCTTCACCCCGGTCGAGGAGAGGAAGCTGTAATGAGGCGAGGCGATCACGTAGATGCTCTCGATCCCGGGATCGAGCTTGCGGTTCAGCTGCGCCATCTCGAACTCGTACTCGAAGTCGGAGATCGCCCGCATGCCCTTGACGATCGCGTGGGCGTCGTTTTCGCGCGCGAACTCGACCAGCAGCGTGGAGAAGATCTGCACCTCGACGTTGTCGAGCGAGGCGGTCGCTTCGTCGAGGAAGTCGCGGCGCTCGGCCGCCGTGAAGAGCGTCTTGTTCTTGCGCAGGGGGTTGTTGACGACGCCGACGACGACCCGGTCGAAGACGCTCGAGGTGCGAGTGATGATGTCGAGATGACCGTTGGTGACCGGGTCGTAGGTGCCCGGGCAGACGACCGTCCCGTTGCGCTCGCTCACTCGCCGGCCCGTCCGTAGATCGCGACGTCGGCGACGCCGTAGCGACGCTGCCGCAGCCGCTCGAGGGTGCCGATCGCGAGCGGCCGGCGGGCGCCGCTCTCGACGACGGCGCGGCCGGCGGGCGCGAGCACGCCGGGCAGGTGCGTCTCCAGTTCACGGGCCACGAGGTCGGCGAGTTTATACGGCGCATCGACGAAGACGAGGTCGTAGCGGCGCCCGTCCGGGGGGTCGGCGACGGCGCGGGCCAACCACGAGCCGGCCTCGGCACGCACCAGCTCGACCCGATCGCGGAGCCCGAGCCGCTCGACATTGCCGAGCGCCGGGCGGGTGTCGCGGTCGACCAGCGTGGCGCGCGCCGCGCCCCGCGAGAGCGCCTCGATCGCCAGCGCCCCGGTGCCGCAGTAGAGGTCGAGGACGACGGCGCCCTCGACCCGCCCCCCGAGCGTCGAGAAGACCGCCTCGCGGACCCGCTCGGAGGTCGGCCGCACCTTCCATCCCCGCGGCGCCATCAGCCGCTGCCCCTTCAACTCCCCCGCGATCACCCGCAAGGCCCGCACCCCCTCGACGCTTGTTCGCGTATCGCGAACAAGCGTGGGGACGACGCTTGTTCCCCAATCGGTAACAAGCGTGGGATTGTCACAGCGGGATCGGGTCGGCGGCGCCGGCCCCGAAGCGGCGGCGGGCGGCCTCGAGCAACGGGCCGAGGCTCGGGTCCTCGAGGGAGCCGTGCTCACGGAGCAGCGCCACGACCTCCTCGCGGGCCTCGATCAGGGCGGCGCCGTCCTCGGGCAGGGAGGCGACAACGAAGCGCGGCAGGCCGCTCTGGCGGGTGCCGAGGATCTCCCCCTCGCCGCGCAGTTCGAGGTCCACCTCGGCAAGTCGGAAGCCGTCGGCGGTGTCCTCGATCGCGCCGAGGCGCAGCCGCGCCATCTCCCCCGCCTCGGCCGCGAACAGCAGGCACTGCGAGGCATGCTCGCCGCGCCCGACCCGGCCGCGCAGCTGGTGGAGCTGGGAGACGCCGAAACGCTCCGCGCCCTCGATCACCATCACGGTCGCGTTCGGCACATCGATCCCGACCTCGATCACCGTCGTCGCCACCAGCACGTCGGTCTCGCCGCCGACGAAGGCGCGCATCGCCTCGTTCTTCGCGGCCGTCGGCATCTGGCCGTGCAGGAGACCGACGCGGAAGTCCCGCAGCGAACCACGACGCAGCCGCTCGGCCTCCTCCCCGGCCGCCTTGCCCGGCAGCTTCTCGGAGGCCTCGACCAGCGGGCAGACGACGAAGGCCTGGCGCCCCTCGCGCAGGCGGGCGCGCAGGAACTCGTAGACGACCTCGCGGTCGCCCTCGCCGACCACCCTGGTGGTTACCGGCTTGCGCCCCGCCGGCAGCTCGTGCAGGGCGGTGGTGTCGAGGTCCCCGTAGGCGGTCAGCGACAGCGTGCGCGGGATCGGGGTCGCGGTCATGTGCAGGACGTGCGGGGCCATGCCCTCGACGCCCTTGGAGTCGAGGGCGCGCCGCTGCTCTACGCCGAAGCGGTGCTGCTCGTCGACCACGCAGAGGCCGAGCCGCGCGAACCGCACGGTCGGCTCGATCAGCGCGTGGGTGCCGAGGATGAGGCCGAGCTCGCCGGAGGCGAGCTGGTCCAGGGCCTGCCGGCGGACCGGCGCCGGGGTGGCGCCGGTGAGCAGCGCGAAGGGGACCGCCTCGGCGGCGAGCAGCCGGCCGAGCGTGATCGCGTGCTGCTCGGCGAGCGTCTCGGTGGGCGCCATCAGCGCCGCCTGGTGGCCCGCTTCCAGCGCCCGCAGCATCGCGTAGACGGCGACCACCGTCTTGCCGGAGCCGACCTCCCCCATCAGCAGCCGCTGCATCGGCTCGCCCGAGTCGAGGTCGCGGTCGACGTCGGCAAACGCGGCGCGCTGGTCGGCGGTGGGTGCGAAGGGCAGCGACTCCAGCCAGCGCTCCACCGCCCCGCCGGGGCGCCCGAACCTGGGGGCCGGCCGGGCGCGCCGGTGGCTCGCCTTGCGGGTCGCCAGCAGCGCCTGGTGGAGGAAGAGCTCTTCGAAGCCGAGCCGCCCGCGCGCGTCCTCGAGCTCCTCCGGGGACTCGGGAAAGTGCGCCGCCCTGATCGCCGCGCCCACGTCGCCCAGCCTTCGCCTCACGCGCATCGACGCGGGCAGCCCCTCGATCGCGTTGGGAGCCAGCCTCACGGCCTGCTCGGCCCACTCCCGAATCTTCTTCGGCGGCAGATCCTCGGTGGCCGGGTGGACCGGGACGAAGGAGCCTCCGGCGCGCGGGTCCTGCCCCCGATCATGAGGACTGCGCGCGAGGTATACGTGCTCGCCCTCATGATCGGGGTCACCCGCGCGAGGAGCGTCTTCCTCCGGGACGCCGGCCCCCGAGACCATCTCCCATTCCTGCACCGTGAGGCCTTTCGGGGACCGCTTGCCCGTGATCAGGATCTGGGCGCCTTTTTCCAGTTTGCCGCTGATCCAGGGCTGGTTGAACCACGTGGCCCGCACGCTGTCGGTCTCGTCACCGACCTTCACGCCGACCATCGTGAGCTTCCCCCGCCGGAAGGGACGCGGCGGGTTCCCCAGCACCGTCACCAGCACCGTTCCGGTCTCGCCAGCCTCAAGGCTCGCCAGCGCCCGGATCTGGCGGTCGCGGTGGCTGTGGGGGAAGCGGTAGAGGAGGTCGCCGACGGTCGCGATGCCGGCGCTCCGCGCCGCCTCGGCGAGCTTCGGGCCGACTCCGTCGAGCGCCTCGACGCCCGCCTCGAGCACGCTCGGGCGAGGCCAGTGCAGCGGCGCGGCGCGCAGCTCGGCGCGGCTCGGCTCGCCGCTCCCGGCGAATCCGCGCACCGCTACTGCGCCGCGAGCAGCCACCACCAGCTGGGCTGTCCCCCCTCGTGCTTCTCCAGCTCGACCCCCTCGGGCACGTGGGCATCGACCTGGTCGAGCCGGAGCGGCGCCGCGGCGCCGCCGATCAAGGTGACGATCTCGGCGCCTCCGGCGAGGACCGCGATCGTCTCCGAGAGGGTCGACCCGGCGCCGCCCCAGGCGACGATCTCGCCGGCCACGAAGCCGACCGCGTCGCCGCGCTTGAAGCGCCCCTGGGCGTCGTCGCGGGCCGCGGGCGCGACCCCGCCGGTCGCCACGCCCGCGAGGGCCGCCTCCAGCCGCCCCGCGTTCTCGTCGAGTGTCGCCGCCGGATCGAGCTCCACCAGCGCCAGGAGGCTCGCCTGCTGGGAGGTCGCGGGCACCACCCGGGCCGGCTTCTCGGAGAGCTCGCAGGCACGCTCCGCCGCCATGATCACGTTCGAGGAGCTGGGCAGCACCAGCACTTCCTCGGTCCGCACCCCGTGGATGCCGGCGAGCAGCTCCGAGGTGGAGGGGTTGAGCGTCTCGCCGCCGGGGACGACGTCGGCGCCGAGCTCGCGGAAGAGCCGTTCGAGCCCCGCCCCGGCGGCGACCGCGACCACCCCGGTCCGCCCCGCGGTGACGATCCGCGCGTCGCGTTCGGCGACCTGCTGGCGCATGTCGGCGACGTCGACGTTGGTGACCTCGCCGACCCCGTCGAAGAGGCCCATCGCCACCTCCGGCGTGTCGGTGTGGACGTGGACCTTGAGCGTCGCTTCGTCGCCGACCACCAGCACCGAGTCGCCGAGCGCCTCGAGGCGCGGCAGCACGGCGCGGTCGTCGAGCCCCTCCCCGGAGACGATGAAGTTCGTGCAGTAGCGGTAGCGGCTGTCCTCGTGGTGCGGGCGGGTCAGCTTCGGCGGCTCGTGGTGGGCGACCTCCGGGAAGGGCGAGCCGTCGCCGCGCAGCCCGGCGACCACCCCGGCCATGATCAGCACCAGCCCGTGGCCGCCCGCGTCGACCACGCCGGATTCGCGCAGCACCTCGAGCTGCTCCGGCGTCCGCGCCACCGCCCGCTCGCCGTCGGCGATCGCCCGCTCCAGCACCTCGGCGAGGATCGCGTCCTGCTGATCTTCGGAGACGTCGGCACCGAGCCGCTGCTTGTCGGCGGAGAGGTGGGCGAGCTGGCGGGTCAGCGAGTGGGCCATCTCGCGAAAGACGGTCAGCATCGTCCCCTCGGCGGGCTCGCGCACCGAGTCGTAGGCGGCGTCGGCGGCCGAGGCGAAGGCGGCGGCGACCAGTAGCGGGTCGACCAGCTCCCCGGGCCGCGAGGCCAGCTCCTCGGCGGCGCCGCGGACGATCTGGGAGAGGATCACGCCGGAGTTGCCGCGCGCGCCCATCAGCGCCGCCCGCGCCAGCGCCTGGACCAGCGCCGTCCGCCCCACCTCGTCGACCGCCGCGCCGTCGACGCCCCGGTCGACCCGGTCGAGCTCCTCCAGCACGGCGCGCAGCGTCATCGCCATGTTGTCGCCGGTGTCGCCGTCGGCGACCGGGAAGACGTTCAGGTCGTTCACCTCCTGCCGCCGCGCCTCGAGCGAGGCCAACGCAGAGCTGACGACCCGCCTGAAGCGGGCAATCGATGGATCGGGCATGAGGGCTAAAAACTAGTGGCCGGACGCGACGTCCGCCGCGTTTATCGGTACTTTCACCGTCTCCGCCCCCGGGTGGAGCACCATCCCCCACTGATTTCCCCTGGGGCCGCCGCACCGGCCCGCCGATCGCCTTAGCCTCCTCCGGGCCGCGCGCGATCCAGCACCAGTCACGGAAGGAGACCAATGCGCCGCTTCGCCACCTGGACCACCGGACACCGCAAGACGGTGATCTTCGGCTGGATCGCAGCCTTGATCGTGATCGGGCTGGTCGCGGGGTCGATGGGCGCCGAATACTCCGAAGAATTCAAACTTCCGGCCTCGGACTCGACCGAAGCCTACGAACTGCTGGAAGACAACTTCCCGCAGCAGTCCGGCAGCACCGCGCAGATCGTCTTCAAGGCCGAGGAAGGGGTCGAATCGCCCCAGGTCCGCAAGGAGATGGAAAGCGTCTTCAAGCAGGTCGAAGCGGAGGAACACGTCAGCGAAGTGGCCAGCCCCTACGGCGGCGCGGGCGGCGCGGCGGCGATCTCCGAAGACGGCAAGATCGCCTACGCGACGATCCAGTACGACGTCCAGAGCAACAAGCTCGACAAATCGAGCACCAGGAACATCATCCACACCGCTCAGGGCGCCGACGGCAACGGCCTCGAAGTGCAGCTCGGCGGCCAGCCGATCGAAGAAGCCAAGGAACAGAGCGGCGATTCGTCGTTCGGGATCGGCCTGCTGGCGGCGATCGTCATCCTGCTGATCGCCTTCGGCTCGGTGGTGGCGATGGGCCTGCCGATCATCACCGCGCTGTTCTCGCTCGGCGTCGGCCTCAGCCTGGTGACGCTCTCCACCTACGTGCTGAAGACGGCCAACTTCGCGCCCGTCCTGGCGGCGATGATCGGACTCGGGGTCGGGGTCGACTACGCGCTGTTCATCCTCACCCGCTTCCGCAACAACCTCGACGAGGGGCTGACGCCGCGCGACGCGGCGATCCGCGCCGTCGACACCGCGGGCCGCGCGGTCCTCTTCGCGGGGACGACGGTGATCATCGCCCTGATGGGGATGTTCCTGCTGAACATCACCTTCCTCTACGGCGTCGCGGTCGCCGCGGCACTCTCGGTGCTGCTCACGATGATCGGGGCGCTGACCCTGCTGCCGGCGCTGCTCGCCTGGGTCGGCCACCGGGTCAACAAGTGGAAGATCCCGGGCCTCGGCGGTGGCCGCAACACGATGCGCGAAGACACCCGCTGGTACGCCTGGAGCCGGGTGATCCAGCGCCGGCCGTGGGCCGCCGCGCTGCTCTCCGGCGCCCTCCTGCTCGCCCTCTGCATCCCCACCCTGTCGCTGCGGCTCGGCGTCAACGACGCGGGGACCAACCCGCAGGGCGAAACGACGCGCGAAGCCTACGACCTGCTCGCCGAAGGCTTCGGGCCCGGCTTCAACGGCCCGTTCGTGATGGTCTCGGCGCTGCCCGCAAACGGCGAAGGCGCGAGCATCGAACAGCTCTGCTCGACGCTGGAAAAGGAAGAAGGCGTCGCCTCGGTCACCAAGGTCACGTTCAACAAGAAGAAGAACGTCGGCCTCTGCAACGTCTACCCGACCACCTCGCCACAGAGCGCCGCGACCACCGAACTGCTCGACCACATCCGCGGCGACCTGATCCCGCCGATCGAGGCGAAGACCGGCGCGGTCATGCACGTCGGCGGCATCACCGCGATCTTCGAGGACTTCGGCGACGCGATCTCCGAAAAGCTGCCGCTGTTCATCGGCGTCGTCATCCTGCTCTCGGCGCTCCTGCTGATGGCGGTGTTCCGCTCGGTGCTGGTGCCGCTGAAGGCGATCCTGATGAACCTGCTGAGCATCGGCGCCGCCTTCGGCATCGTCGTCGCCGTCTTCCAGTTCGGCTGGGGGTCGAGCGTGATCGGGGTCGACAAGACCGGCCCGATCATCGCCTTCTTCCCGATCTTCCTGTTCTCGATCGTCTTCGGGCTCTCGATGGACTACGAGGTGTTCCTGATGTCCCGAATCCACGAGGAGTGGGAGCACAAGAAGAACGCCTCCGAAGCGGTCACCCGCGGGCTGGCCCTCACCGGCCGCGTGATCACCGCGGCGGCGGCGATCATGATCACCGTCTTCGCCTCCTTCCTGCTCGGCGAAGAACGGGTCGTCAAGCTGTTCGGCCTCGGGCTCGCCTCGGCGGTCCTCGTCGACGCGGTGATCATCCGCTCGATCCTCGTCCCGGCGATCATGCAGCTGTTCGGCAAGTACGCCTGGTGGATGCCCGAATGGCTCTCGAACATCCTCCCCAACCTGGCCGTCGACCCGCCCGACACCCCCGTCGACGGCGCCGGCAACCCGAACGTCGCCACCGAGAGCGAGTAATCGGTGCCACCGCGTCTGCGTTTCTGCCCGCCAGGCGGGCAGAAATGCAGACGCGGCCGGCGGGCAGGCCCAGCCGGGACGGAACCACCGGGCGGCGCCTACGCTAGGCGGCCTTGGTGACCTTGTTGCTCTTCAGGCAGCGGGTGCAGACGTAGGCGCGGACGGGGCGACCGTTCTCCTCGATCCGGACCTTCTGCAGGTTCGGGTCGAAGCGGCGCTTCGTCGCGACCATCGAGTGGCTGCGGGAGTGGCCGAACGCGGGCTTCTTGCCGCAGCTGTGACAGACCTTCGCCATGGGACGCAGGATGGTACCCGGTCGGGCGGGCCGGCGTCGCCGCGCGGCGCGCCCGGTCGGCCCACGCGTCGCCCGGGAGCCGCCGCGGCGGCGGCGCGGCTCAGCCGAGCCCGCGCTTGAGGAGCGCCATCCGCGCCACCGTCAGCGCCGCGTTGCGACCCTGGTCGCGCTTGTCCCCGCCCGCCCGCGCCAGCGCCTGCTCCATCGTGTCGCAGGTGATGACGCCGAAGGCGCAGGGGACGCCGGTCTGCAGCTGGACGTTCTGGACGCCGCGCGCCGACTCGCCGCAGACGTAGTCGAAGTGGGCGGTCTCGCCGCGGATCACCACGCCGAGGCAGGCGACGCCGGCGAACTCGCCGGTGTCGGCGAGGGCCTTCGCCGCGAAGGGCAGCTCGTAGGCGCCCGGGACCGAATGGTGGGCGACCTGCTCGGCCGCGACCCCAGCCACCTCGAAGCCCCCCTCGGCGCCGAACACCAGCCGCTGGGCGAGGTCCTCGTAGAAGCGCCCGACCACGACGGCGAAGCGCAGCGAGGCCAGCGCCTCGCGCTCGGCGGCATCGAACCGCTCCAGGAACGCCCCGGGGTCAGCCATCGGCGGCGGTGGACTCGTCGCTGCCCGTGGGGCTCATCGCCGCGGCCCTCGCGCCGCTCGTCGCGTTCCTCCTCTTCGTGGAGCATTTCCTCGTCGAGGTCCAGCCCCTGGTGATGGAGGATGTGGCCCATCTTGTCGCGCTTCGTGCGCAGGTAGGACTCGTTGTGCTGGTTGGGGGCGGACTCGATCGGCACCTGCTCGGTGACCGAGAGCCCGTAGCCCTCCATGCCGACGATCTTTTTCGGGTTGTTGGTGATGATCCGGATGCTCGACAGGCCGAGGTCGCCGAGGATCTGGGCGCCGATCCCGTAGTCGCGCAGATCGGCAGGCAGGCCGAGTTTGAGGTTCGCCTCGACCGTGTCGGCGCCCTCCTCCTGCAGCTTGTAGGCGCGCAGCTTGTTCAGCAGGCCGATCCCCCTCCCCTCCTGGGCGAGGTAGAGCAGCACGCCCATCCCCTCGCGCTCGATCATCGCCAGCGAGGCCTCGAGCTGCTCGCCGCAGTCGCAGCGCATGCTGTGGAAGACGTCGCCGGTCAGGCACTCGCTGTGCACGCGGACCAGCACGTCGGCGGCGCCATCGACCTCCCCCTTGACCATCGCCACGTGGTGTTTGTCGTCGACCAGCGAGCGGTAGCCGACCGCGGTGAAGTCGCCGAAGGCGGTCGGCAGCCCGGTCGCGACGACCCGCTCGACCAGCTTCTCGGTGCGGCGCCGGTAGGCGATCAGGTCGGCGACCGTGATCATCTTCAGCCCGTGCCGGGCGCAGTAGGGCACCAGGTCGGGGACGCGGGCCATCGAGCCGTCGTCGTTCATCACCTCGCAGATCACCCCGGCCGGGATCAGCCCGGCGAGCCGGGCCAGGTCGACGCTCGCCTCGGTGTGGCCGGTGCGCTCCAGGACGCCGCCCTCTTTGGCCATCAGCGGGAACATGTGGCCGGGGACGACGATGTCGCGCGGCCCCGAGTCGGGGTCGATCGCCACCTGGATCGTGTGGGCGCGGTCGTGGGCCGAGATCCCGGTGCTGACCCCCCCTGCCGCCTCGATCGTCACCGTGAAGGCGGTCTGCAGCGGCGCCTCGTTCTTCGCCGCCATCAGGTTGAGCCCGAGCTTGCGGCAGCGCTCCGGGGTGAGCGCCAGGCAGATCAGCCCGCGGGCCTCCTTGGCCATGAAGTTGACCGCCTCCGGCGTCGCGAACTGCGCGGCCATCACCAGGTCGCCCTCGTTCTCGCGGTCTTCGCCGTCGCAGACGACGACCATCTTGCCGCGGCGGATGTCTTCGATCGCCTCCTCGATCGTCGCGAAGGGGCCGGCCGCGGCGTCGCCGCCGGTCTGCTCGTCGACGGGCGTCGGCACCTGCTCGTCGACGGTGCCGGGCGTCCGCCGGCCGCCGGGCTCGGCGTCGCTGCTGTGGATGGTTCCCTCCTGGCTCACGGTTGCTCCTTTCGCACCAATGGTGACATGAGCCGCTCGACATACTTGGCGAGCACGTCGACCTCGACGTTCAGCGGCGTGCCGGGGACGGCGTCGCCGAGGTTGGTCCGCTCCAGGGTCTCGGGGATCAGCGAGACCTCGACCCAGCCCTCGCCGAGCGCCGCGACGGTGAGGCTGACCCCGTTCAGGGCGATCGACCCCTTGTCGACGACGTAGCGCAGCAGGTCTGCCGGGACCTCGACCCGGAGGCGCCGCGCGAAGCCATCCTCGCCGACCTCGAGGACCCGGCCGGAGCCGTCGGCGTGGCCCTGCACGATGTGGCCGCCGAGCCGCTCCTCGGCGCGGGTGGCGAGCTCGAGGTTGACTCGCGCGCCGGGCTCCAGCGCGCCGATGACGGTCACCGTGAGCGTCTGGTTCATCGCCTCGGTGGCGAAGCCCCGCGCGTCGGCCTCGGTGGCGGTCAGACAGACGCCGTTGACGGCGATCGAGTCGCCGAGCCCGATCTCCGGACCGAGCCGCGTCGCGATCCGCAGCCGCGCCCCCTCGACGCCCGCCGCGACGCTCTCGACGCCGCCGATGTCCTGCACCAGTCCGGTGAACATCACCACTCCTTGAATCGGGTCTTGATCAAAGTGTCCTCCCCCACCACCTCAGCCTCGCTCGGCGAGCCTTCGAGTCGGGTCGGCGCGAGCTCCGCAGCCCTGCCGCCGAGGATCAGCGGAGCGACGAAGACGCGCGCCTCGTCGATCTCCCCGGCGGCGGCGAAGGCGGCCGCCAGCGTCGCGCCGCCCTCCAGCAGCAGGCTGGTGACGCCGCGGCGCCCGAGCTCGGCGAGCGCCGCGCCGACCCGCTCGGCAGGGCCCGCACCGCTCGCGAGGACCGTCTCGGCGCCCGCGCCGAGCAGCGCCTCCAGCCGGCCGGGGTCGGCGTCGGGGCCGTGGACCACGGTCAGCGGCGCTTCGTCGAGGGTCGCCAGCAGCCGCGAGTCGAGCGGCAGGCGGGCGGCGCCGTCGAAGACCACGCGCCGCGGCTGGCGCGCCTCGCCACCCATCCGCGCGGTGAGCAGCGGGTCGTCGGCGAGGACGGTGCCGATCCCGACCGCGATCGCGTCGCATTCGCCGCGCCAGACGTGGACCAGCTCGCGGCTGCGCTCGCCGGAGATCCAGGGCGAGGCGCCGGCCGGCGTCGCGGTGCGCCCGTCGAGCGACATCGCCGTCTTCAGCACGACCAGCGGCAGACCGGTGATGCCGTGCTTGCGGAAGGGCTGGTTCAGCAGGCGCGCCGCCGCGGCGACCTCGTCGTCGGGCGCCGCGAAGGCGACCTCGACGCCGGCCGCGCGCAGCTGCTCGGGGCCGCGGCCGGCCGCCTTCGCCGTCGGATCGTCGGAGGCGATCACCACGCGGGCGAGATCGGCCTCGAGGATCGCCTCGACGCAGGGCGGCTGGCGGCCGTGGTGGGCACACGGCTCGAGCGTCACGTACATCGTCGCCCCGGCGACGTCCTCGCCGCGGCGCGCCGCGTCGGCCAGCGCCGCCCGCTCGGCGTGCAGGCCGCCCAGCTCGGCGTGAAAGCCGTCCCCGATATCCTTGCCGTCGCGGGCGACCACCGCGCCGACCAGCGGATTGGGGCTTACCCGGCCCCGCCCCGCCTCGGCCAGCGCGAGCGCCCGGCGCAGCAGCTCAGAATCGCCTGATGTTGTTGACTGACCAGTCAATCAGTCGATTCTACCCCCGCTTCGACCCCTCGTCCCCGTACTCTTGGGGGCCGCCTTGAAGTTGATCATCCAGATCCCCTGCCTGAACGAGGAAGAGACGCTGCCGGCGACGATCGCCGACCTGCCGCGCTCCCTCGAGGGCTTCGACTCGGTCGAGCTGCTGGTCGTCGACGACGGCTCCACCGATCGCACCGTCGCGGTCGCCCGCGAGTGCGGGGTCGAGCACATCGTCAGGCTCACCAAGAACCGCGGGCTCGCGGCCGGCTTCCAGGCCGGGCTCGACGCCTGCCTGAAGCTCGGCGCCGACGTCGTCGTCAATACCGACGCCGACAACCAGTACGCGGGCGCCGACGTCGCCAAGCTGGTCGCGCCGATCCTCACCGGCGAGGCCGACATGGTGGTCGGCGACCGCCAAGTGGCCGAGATCGAGCATTTCTCCGACGCCAAGAAACAGCTCCAGCACTGGGGCAGCTGGGTCGTGAGGCGCGTGTCCAACACCGAGGTCACCGACACCACCTCCGGCTTCCGCGCCTACAACCGCGAGGCGGCACTGCAGCTCTCGGTGGTCGACAACTTCACCTACACGCTGGAGAGCCTCGTCCAGGCGGGCAAGATGCTGGTCGCGGTCGACGAGGTGCCGGTCGACACCAACCCCCAGACCCGCGAGTCGCGGCTGGCCGGCTCGACCGGCGATTACGTGCGCCGCAACACCCCGGCGATCCTGCGGATCTACGCGCGCTACGAGCCGCTGCGCGCCTTCGTGACGGCGGCGATCGTGGTCGCGGTGCTCGCCCTCCTGGCCTGGCTCCCCTTCCTGATCGACGCGATCTTCAACGGCAAGTCGAGCGGCCACATCCAGTCGCTGATCCTCGGCGCGGTGCTGATGATCACCGCCGTGCAGCTGTTCGCGCTCGGCGTGATCGGCGACCTGCTGGCCGGCCAGCGGGTGATGACGCAGCGCATCTTCGAGCGGGTGCGGCGGGTAGAGCTGGCGCTCGGCGTGGCGCCCTCCCACTACGAACCGGGGGCGGCGCGGCCGAGCGCCTCCGAGGCGCCCACCGAGGCCCACGGCACCCCGCCCGACGAGGCGCCCACCGAGGTCGCGACGCCGGACGAAGCGCCGACCGAGGTCGAGCGGTGAGCGAGCAGACCCGGAACGGCGCCGGCCAGGCCGGCGCCCCGTCGGCAGGCAAAACGGCGGCCACCTCGGCCGATTACGGCCGGACCGCCAGCTTCCTGGCGGTCGGCGTGGGACTGACCGGAGTCATCACCTACGCCTACTTCCTGGTCGCCTCGCACACCCTCTCGGGCAAGGACTACGGCCAGATCACGGTGCTCTGGTCGGCGGTCTTCATCACGATCTCGGCGCTCTACCGGCCGATCGAACAGCTGCTCAGCCGTCACATCTCCGAGCGCGAGGTGCGCGGACAATCGGTGAGCGAGCCGATGAAGGTCGCGTCGACGATCCAGCTCGGCCTCTCGCTGCTCTTCGCGGTGCTGGCGCTCGCCCTGCGCGGCCCGATCCAGGACAGCCTGCTGGAGGGCAACGAAACCCTCTACTGGATCTTCTTGACCTCGGTGCTCTTCTACGCGGCGAGCTACTTCGCCCGCGGCTTCCTGGCGGGCAAACAGCGGTTCGGGCTCTTCGTCGCGCTGATCCTCAGCGAATCCTGCTTCCGCACGGTCTTCGCGGTGCTGGTCGTGGTCGGCATCCTCAGCGGCCAGGGCTGGGTCGCGGTGGGGATCACCGCGGCCCCGGCGCTCTCGCTGCTGGTGGTGCCGTTCGCCTTCGCGCGCAAAGCGCAGCAGGACCGCGCCGCGGCGAGACCTGCCGGTGCGGTGCCCGCCTCCGCCGATCCGGCGCCCGGCGCGCCCGGACGCGAGGCGGCGGACGTGCCGACCGACGAGGCGTTCTCCTTGCGCCACGGCGGTGGGTTCGCGGCGGCCGTCCTGCTGATCATGTTCTCCGAACAGGCCTTCCTCAACGCCGGGCCGATCATCGTGCGCGGCCTGCAGGGCGCGACCGAGGCCGGGATCATCTTCAACGTGCTGATGCTGGCGCGGGCTCCGCTGCAGCTCTTCCAGTCCGTCTCCACCTCGATCCTCCCCCACCTGACCAGCCTCCACGCCTCCGAAGACTCCGACAGCGGCCGCGAGTTCTCCCACACGGTGAAGGTGGTCCTGCTGGGGATCGTCGGCTTCACCGCGCTGGTCGCCGTCGTGGTGCTGATCGCCGGACCGAAGTGCATGCACATCGCCTTCGGCAAGGAAGGCAGCTACGACCGTCTCGGCCTGTTGCTGGTCACCTTCGGGATGGGGCTCTACCTCGCCTCGGTGACGCTGAACCAGGCCTGCGTGGCCCAGGGCCAGGTCCGTCGCGCGGCGGCGCGCTGGATCACCTGTGCGGGGGTCTTCATCGCCTGGAACTTCCTGCCGCTCGTCGGCGACGAGCAGCGCCGTGTCGAGCTCGGCTTCCTGGTCGCCGCGGCCGCCCTGTTCGCGCTCCTCTACTGGGTGTATCGCCGGCCCCGCGCCGGCCATCCCGAGGACGTCCCCGCCCCGGGCTCCCCCGAGGAGCTCGAGACCCGCATCGCGATGCTCGACGAGAACGTCTGACCGGGACCGGTCTTCGGCCCCAAGGCGAACCTCGCCGCGGCTCGCGAGGGAGGCGGTCCGCGGACCCCCGCCTCACTAGGGTCCCGACATGGGCCATCACGACGCCGTCCTGATCCTGGTCGCCGGCGTCCTGCTGGCGGCGGGGATCGTCGGGGCGCTGCTCGCCGATCGGGTGCGGGTCCCGGCCCTGCTGCTCTTCCTGGCGCTGGGGATGCTGGCGGGCTCGGAAGGAGTCGGCGGCATCCACTTCGCCGACTACGAGCTGGCCCGCACCCTGGGAACGATCGCGCTCGTCCTGATCCTCTTCGAGGGCGGCCTCACCTCGGGCTGGTCGGAGATCCGGCCGGTGCTCGGCACGGCGGCCTCGCTGGCGACCCTGGGGACGCTGGCGACGGCGCTCCTGGCGGGCGTGGCGGCCAAGCTGATCTTCGACGTCGGCTGGCTGGAAGGGATGATCATCGGCGCCGCGATCGCCGCCACCGACTCGGCCGCGATCTTCGCGGTGCTGCGCAACTCGACCCTCGAGAAGCGGCTCGCCCGCTCGCTGGAGGGCGAGTCGGGGATGAACGACCCGGTCGCCCTGCTGCTGGTGATCGGCTTCATCGAATGGAGCCGGCAGCCGAGCTTCGGCGCCTTCGACATGGTCGGGCTGATCGCGCTGAAACTCGCGGTCGGCGTCGCCGTCGGCCTGATCCTGGGACGGGCCGCGGTCTGGGCGCTCGCCCGGATCGAGCTGCCCTCCGACGGGATCTACCCGGTGGCGACGATCGCCACCGCGGCGCTCGCCTACGGCCTCTCCGACATCGCCCACGGCTCCGGCCTGCTCTCCGTCTACCTGACCGCGCTGGCGCTCGGGTCGGCGCCGATCCCGGCCAAGCGCAGCGTCATCTCCTTCCACGAGGGGCTCGGCTGGGTGTCGCAGATCAGCCTCTTCATCCTGCTCGGGCTACTGGTCTTCCCCGGCGACCTGGGCGGCATCGCCGGCAAGGGGCTGGCGCTGTCGGCGGTGCTGATCTTCGTGGCGCGGCCGGTGGCGACCTTCGTCGCCACCGCGCTGACGCCGTTCCGGTTGCGCGAGAAGGTGATGCTCGGCTGGGCCGGGCTGCGCGGCGCGACGCCGATCTGGCTGGCGACCTTCCCGGTCGTCGCCGGGGTCCGCAGCGGCGAGGAAGAGTTCGCGATCGTCTTCTTCGTCGTCGTCTCCTCGACCCTCGTGCAGGGCGCCAGCTTCGAGCCCCTGGCCCGGTGGCTGCGGCTGACCACCGACGAGCCCGCGCTGCCCCGGCACCTGATCGAGTCGGGGAGGATCCGCGAGATGGGCGGCGACGTGGTTGCCTTCCGGCTGCCCGAGGACGCCGCCGCGGTCGGCCACCGGGTGCGCGAGCTGGAGCTGCCGCAGGAGGCGCTGGTCAACGTGATCGTCCGCGACGGGCACGCGATCCCGCCGCGCGGCTCGACCCTGCTGCACGGCGGCGACGAGCTGCACATCCTCGTGCGGGGCGAGCTGCGCGACGCGGTCGAGGGCGACACCGAGCGCTGGGTGCGCGGCCCGATCGGCAAGCCGGCGCCGCCGCCGCTGCCGCGGCGGGCCGCCTCCCAGGTCTTCTCGGTGCGCCCGCCGCGCCCCGGCGAGGACCCGGCGGACCCGCGCCGGCTCGACGGCATCGCGGTCGTCGCCCTGCTGCGCAGCCGCCGCGACGAGGTCGGCGCGATGGCGGCCCTGGCCGACGGCCGCTACGCGGTCACCAGCTCCGACCTGATCGCGATCGGCGGCCGCCGCGCCCTGGCCGGCTGGTGCGAGCGCCGCGCCGAGGCCCGCGACATCGACACCGAGGAGAAGGCCTGGCTGCAGGAGGTCACCGGCGCCCTGATCGCCCGCGGCCGCAGGCTCTGAGGGCGTCGCATTCCGGCGTCTTCGGTCGCTCGCGTGCCGAGCACGCCACGCTCCCTGCGTCCTGGGACTGCTCGCCCTCAGGGCCTGCGGAGCACCTCGGGGGTCCGGGGTCAGAGACCGAGGTCGGCGACGCCCCGCTCGTCCCAGCCGAGGTGGTGGGCCACCTCGTGGCGGACCGTCCTGACGATCTGGGCGCGGAGCAGCCGGCGGTCCCAGCCGAAATCGCGCTCCAGCGTGTCCTGGTAGACGACGATGTGGTCGCGGAAGTCGTCGCGGGCGACGGTGTCCCCGATGTAATGGCCGTAGGCGTGGAACCGGTGGCCGAGGTCGGAGATCACGATCGGGACGTCGGCGAGCACCTCGCGCACCTCGACCGGCAGCTCGTCGATCGCCTCGATCACCACTTCTTCGAACTCGCTCGGCTGCGGCTGGCCGGCCGGCAGGGTGGCCATCAGCTCGCTGCGCCGCGCGATCCGCCGGTACTCCTCCTCGGGCATCTCGCCGTGGCCGAGAAAGGTCGCGACGAGGGCGGCGACGAGGACGACGGCGACCACCGCCGCCAGCAGCTGGACCACGCCGCCCACCCGGCTCCAGGTGAACGGATCCAGCACGAGGATCGCCAGCCCGATCAGGAAGCAGACCGTGACGATCACCCGAGCGGTCGAGGAAAGCCGTTCGCCCATCTCCTCAGGGTAGCCCCGCCCCAGCTCGGCGGCGAGAGGCGGGGATGACCCTTCGCTCACGAACTGCGGGCAGGTTCGCTCAGGGTCGTACCCGCCTGTCGGGGGGAGCCCAGGCAAGGATCCAGGCCGCCGTGGCTAGGACGCGCCTGCAGCCCGCGCGACCGCGGCGTAGGCGGCGGCGGGGTCGGCGCTGCCGAAGATCGCCGAGCCGGCGACGAAGAGCGAGGCGCCGGCGCCCGCGATCGGGCCGGCGGTCTCGGCGTCGATGCCGCCGTCGACCTCGATCCGGGCGGTGCCGACCAGCGGCCGCAGCCGTTCGACCTTGCCGGGCGAGCCGGCGATGAAGGACTGCCCGCCCCAGCCGGGGTTGACGGTCATGCAGAGGACCAGGTCGGCGAGGTCGCGCAGCTCCGCGACCGCCTCGACCGGCGTGCCGGGGTTGATCGCGATCCCGGCACAGCAGCCGAGGTCGCGGATCGCCGCCAGGGTGCGGTTGGCGTGCGGGGTGGCCTCGGCGTGGAAGGTGATCGAGTCCGCCCCGGCCTTGGCGAACTCCTCGATCTGGCGCTCCGGCGACTCGATCATCATGTGGACGTCGATCGCCCCGCCCGCCGCGTGGACGATCTCGGCGACGGCGCCCGCGACCAGCGGCCCGATCGTGATCGGCGGCACGAAGTGTCCGTCCATCACGTCGACGTGGATCACCCGCGCCCCGGCCGCCATCACCTCCTCGACCTGCGCCCCGAGCCTGGCGAAGTCGGCCGAGAGGATCGAGGGGGCCACCCGCGGGGCGGCGATCAGCTCGCGGAAGCGCTCGGACATTGCGCGGACCCTACTGCCTGGTCCTGCGGCGATCTGGGCCGGCCTGGCAAGGACGCAGGGAGCGAGAGGAGGGGAGCGCATCAACGATGCGTGACCCGACGGCGAGCGACCGAGGACGCCGCCAGGCCGGCCCAGATCGCCTCAGGTCGGCTTGAGCATCGACGCGCCGCAGGTCTGGCACTGCATGTCGGCGGTGTGGGTCATCCGCGCGATCGTCTGGTGTTCGCCGCACTCCGGGCACTGGGAGACGAGTTCGAAGCGGCTCAGGCAGTTGACGCAGCGCAGCCGGCCCGGCAGCTGCGTGGGGCGCAGCCAAGGCTCGCCGCACTGGGGGCAGGGGGCCCGGTCGAGGACGCTGCTGCGGCTGTCGGCCTCCGACATCCGTCTAATGATGCCTGGTCAACCGGCAGATGAAGAAACCGGTGGTCCGATCGCGGTCCGGGCGCAGCTGCAGGGCGCGCGGCTCGAGCGGCGAGGCGAGGCCCGGGGCGAGGGCGCCGAGGTCGTCCAGCTCGAGCGCCGGCACCTGGCCCGCGGCGGACGCCGCGAGCAGCGCCGCGACGCGGTCCTCGTTCTCGCGGCGGGAGATCGTGCAGGTCGAGTAGACCAGGGTGCCGCCCGGCCGCAGCAGCCGCGCCGCGGCGCACAGCGCTTGCTCCTGCACCAGGGCGAGCCGTTCGATCGTCCGCGGCGTCTTGCGCCAGCGCGCGTCCGGGCGGGAGGCGAGCGTGCCGAGGTCCGAGCAGGGCGCGTCGAGGAGGATGCGGTCGAAGCCCTCCGGCAGCGGCAGGTCGGTCGCGTCGCCCTCGAAGACGGTGACGCCGTGGAGGTCGAGCCGGCGCGCCTGGGCGGCGATCTCGGCGGCGCGCCGCTCGTCGATCTCGACCGAGACGATCTCGCCGCGGTCCCCCATCCTGGCGGCGATCTGCCCGGTCTTGATCCCCGGCCCGGCGCAGAGGTCGAGCACCGTCTCCCCCGCCTGGAGCCCGAGCGCCTCGACCACCGCGGCGGAGCCGCGGCTCTGCGGGGTGAGCAGGCCCGCGGCGACGAGGCGCGGCACCGAGTCCCCGACCCGGCCGGCGAAGACCATCGACTCCGGCACCGCGAGCGGCCAGCCGCCGGCCGCCGGCGAGACGTCGACCCCCTCGCCGCGCAAGCGCGCGACCAGGTCGGCGCGCGCCGCCGCGTCGGCCGCCCGCATCGCCACCTCCGCGGGCCGGTTGCAGGCGGCGAGCAGCGCCCGGGCCGGCTCCGCGCCCAGCTCCTCCCACCACATCCGCGCCAGCCAGGGCGGCGCCGAGTGGGCGACCGCGGCCGCCTCGGGGCTCGAGTCGTCGCCGAGCAGCGCCGCGCTCAGCTCCTCCCGCTCCCGCGCGGCGCGGCGCAGGATCGCGTTGACGAAGCCGGAGGCGTGGGCGGCCTTGGCGGCCTTCACCAGCTCGACCGCCTGGTCGACGGCGGCGTGGTCGGGGGTGGCGTCGGCGAAGAGCAGCTCGTAGAGGCCGAGCCGCAGCGCCGCGACGACCGGCGGATCGAGCAGCCGGATCGCCCGTCCGGAGAGCCGTTCGATCGCCGCGTCGGCGGTGCCACGGCGCTGCACCGAGCCGTAGGCGAGCCGCTGCGCCTGGGCGCGGTCGCGCCCGCCGAGGCCGAGCCGCTCGGCGCCCGCCCGGAAGGCCAGCTCGGTGTGGGCGCCGCGCTCGAAGGTTTCGCGCAGCGTCTCGAAGGCGAGCGCCCGCGGCGCTGCTACCGGCACGGCGCCCCGCCGATACCGGTGGCGGCGGCCCGGCGGCCGCGGCCCACTTTCACGGTCGTCCTCATGCCGGCCCGGGCACCGGGTGGCCGCGGAGGTAATCCGCCGCGGACATCGGCTTGCCGCCGGCCGGCTGGACCACGTCGAGCCGCAGCGCGCCGTCCCCGGTGCCGAGCAGGAGCCCGCCGTCCTGGGCGGTGAGCTCGCCGGGAGCAAGCGGGCCCGGCGGCGTGGAGCCACCCTCCGCCGCCGCCGGGCCGCTCCCCGCGGGCACCGCCGTCGCCCGATCCACCGCCCGCGCCGCGCGCACCCCGAGCCGCTCGCCGCCCTCCAGCTCCAGGTAGGCGCCGACGTGGGGCGTCAGAGCCCTCACCTTGGCGGCCAGGTCGGCTGCCGACGCGGCCGGGTCGAGCCGCCGCTCCGCCGCGCCGATCTTCTCCGCGTAGGTCGCCGCCCCGTCGTCCTGCTCGGCGAAGGCGAGCGTCCCGTCGGCGAGCAGGTCGAGCGCTTCGACCAGCAGGTCGCCGCCGAGCGCGGCCAGCTTCGGCGCCAGCGCCCCGTAGTCGTCCTCCGCGCCGATCGGCACCTCGGCCCGCAGCGCCACCGGCCCCGAGTCGAGGCCGGCGGTGAGGCGCATCACGCACACCCCGGTCCGCGCGTCGCGCGCCATGATCGCCCGCTCGATCGGCGCCGCGCCGCGCCAGCGCGGCAGCAGCGAGGGGTGCACGTTGAGCATCTCGACGAGGCTCAGCAGCGGCTCGCGGATCAGCTGGCCGAAGGCGCAGACGAGGATCGCCTCCGGCCGCGCCGCCCGGATCCGCTCCAGCGCCTCCTCCTCGTTGACGTTCGGCGCCTGCAGCAGCTCGATCCCCAACTCTCCGGCGAGCTCGGCCACCGGTGGCGGGGAGACACGGCGGCCGCGGCCCTGGCGGCTGTCGGGCGGGGTGACGACGAGGGCGGGCGCGTGCGGAGACGCGGCGAGCCGGCGCAGCACGGTCGCGGCGAAGTCGGAGGTGCCGAGATAGACGGTCCGCACGCGGCGCTCAGGCGTCGGTGCGCGGCTCGCGGAGCTCGTCGCCGGGATCGTCCTCGTCCTCGGTCGGCGGGTGGTAGCTCTCCCCCGCCCGCAGCGCCCGCAGCGCCGCCTTGCGCTGGGCGCGGACCGTGCGGTCGAGGATCAGGACCCCGTCGAGGTGGTCGAGCTCGTGCTGGAGGACGCGCGCCTCGAGGCCCGAGGCCTCGATCACGATCGGCTCGCCGTCGACGTCGCGGCCGGTGAAGCGGGCATGCAGGGGGCGCTCGACGTCCATCGTCACCAGCGGCAGGCTGAGGCAGCCCTCCTCGGCGATCGCCAGCTCCTCCGAGAGCCACTCGATCTTCGGGTTGACCAGCGCGGTGGGCTCGTTGTCCGCACCGGCCTGGAAGACGAGCAGCCGGCGCAGCACGCCGAGCTGGGTGGCGGCGAGGCCGACTCCCATGCCGTCCTGCATGATCTGGATCATCCGGTCGACCTCGTCGCGCAGCTCGGGCCCGAAGTCGTGGATCGGCGAGGCGCGACTCTTCAGGACCGGGTCGCCGAACTTGACCACGTGGGCGAGCGCCGCTTCGCGGCGCTCCAGGAGCCGCTGGCGCAGCTCCTCCTCGTTCTCTTCGGCGCCGACCGCCTGCTCGTCGCTCACGCTTCGATTGTAAGCGCGGCGCTCACTGCGGGTCCACGTCGACGCCGAGCGACACCTCGCGCAGCGCGCGCCCGACGGCGCGGCCCTCGACCGTGGCGCAGGCCGCCGCCACCGTCCCGCCTCGGTCCTGGGCCTTGACCAGGATGCGGCGCCGGTGCCGACCCCGTACCCGGAACATCGGCGCCGGCCCGAGCAGCTCCGATGCGGCGGGCAGACGGGAGCGCAGCTCGGTGGCGATCGCCGCGGCGGCCGCGTCGAGCCTCTCCTCGCCGACCGCGGAGAGGTTCACCCGCAGCAGGTGCGAGTACGGCGGGTAGCGCAGGATGCGGCGGCGCTCCAGCTCGCCCGCCAGGAAGCCGGCCGAGTCGTGGGCGGCGGCGCGCTCGATCGAGGCGGCGTGCGGGGCGAGCGTCTGCACCATCACCTCTCCCCCGGCGGCGCCACGCCCCGAGCGCCCGGCCAGTTGGGCGACCATCGCGAAGGTGCGCTCCTCGGCGCGGAAGTCGGGGAAGCGCAGGGTCGCGTCGGCGTCGAGGATCGCGCTCAGCGTCACCTCGGGGAAGTCGTGGCCCTTGGCGACCATCTGGGTGCCGACCAGGACGGCGCTCGTCGCCTCGCCGAATTCGGCCAGGATGCGGGCGTGGGCGCCGCGCGGCGCGGCGGTGTCGGAGTCGAGCCGGAAGACCGGCATCGGCGCCAGCCGCTCGCCCAGCAGCTGCTCGATCCGCTCGGTCCCGGCGCCGGCGCGCGCCAAGGTGGTCGAGGCGCAGACCGGGCAGGCGCGCGGCGCCCGTTCGACGTGCGCGCAGTGGTGGCAGACCAGTCGGCCGGACTCGCGGTGGACGATCAGCGAGACGTCGCAGTTGGGGCAGCTCCAGTGGTGCCCGCAGGAGCGGCAGGTCAGCCAGGGCGCGAAGCCGCGTCGGTTGATCATCACGATCGCCTTGCGCCCCGCCGCGCGCACCGCCTCCAGTGCCGCCCAGGTGTCGGCGTGCAGCGGCCCCGAGCGCGGGTCGGCCTCGCGCATGTCGACGACGTTGACCGGTGGCATGCGCAGGCCGTCGACGCGGCGGGGCAGCTCCAGGCGGGGCAGCTCCAGCCAGGTCTCCGGGCGGGGCGTCGCGGTGCCGGCGACGAGGACCGCGCCGCGCTCGGCGGCCCGCCGACGGGCGACGGCGCGGGCGTCGTAGGTCGGGTCTCCCTCCTGCTTGTAGGAGGGGTCGTGCTCCTCGTCGATCACCACCAGGCCGAGATCGCGAACCGGCGCGAAGATCGCCGAGCGGGGGCCGACGCAGACGCTCGCCTCGCCGCTGCGCAGCCGCTGCCACTCGTCGAAGCGCTCGCCCTCGGTGAGGGCGCTGTGCAGGACGGCGAAGCGGTCGCCGAGCCGGGCGCGGAAGCGGGCGACGGCCTGCGGAGCGAGGCCGATCTCGGGGACCAGGACGATCGCGCCGCGGCCGCGGGCCAGCGCCGCCTCCACCGCCGCCAGATAGACCTCGGTCTTCCCCGAGCCGGTGACGCCGTGCAGGAGCTGCTCGCGGGGCGCCCCCGCCTCGCCGTCGAGCGCCGCGATGAGCGCGGCGACCGCGGCCCGCTGCTCGGGCAG
The DNA here is from genome assembly GCA_963763265.1 of uncultured Actinomycetes bacterium. GTDB lineage: Bacteria > Actinomycetota > Thermoleophilia > Solirubrobacterales > 70-9 > VAYN01. Next base: position 405,757 of record CAVXNN010000006.1, read on the forward strand.
GAGCGGCGGCGGCTCGGCGGCGGCGGCGAGCCCGGGGGCGGCGGGCGCCCGGCGCACGCCCGCGGAGCGGGTGGCGAGCAGGCCGCGATCGGCGAGCCGGCGCAGGATCGCGGCCGTCGAGCCGACCGCCGAGGCCAGCTGCGGCGCCGACATCTCGCCGCCCTCGGCGAGCGCCTCGAGCACCGCCCGCTGCCGCACGCCGAGCCGCTCGCCGCCCTCGAGCGCCGCCTCGCCGGCGGGCAGGATCTCCACCCGCTGCTCGGTCTTGGCGCGCACGGTGCGCCCGGAGCGGCCCGTCCCGGTCCCCGGCGGCAGCACCAGGGAGAGCCCCCGCGAGGGCGTCGAGCAGTACTCGCGCGCCACCCAGAGGCCAAGCTCCACCAGCTCGGCGGGGGCGCCCGCCTCGAGCGCCTCGAGCGGCTCGGCGAGCCGCTCCGGGGCGAGCTCGGAGGTCTCGGCCAGCTCGACGACCACGCCGAGCAGACGCCGCGGCCCGAACGGCACGCGCACCAGGCTGCCGACCTCGAGCCCCTCCATCGCCGCCGGCCGGCGGTAGTCGAACGGGCCCCGCAGCGCGCGGGCGGTGGTCAGCGGCTCGACCTTGAGGATCGCCATCGCGGCCGAGATTATGGATACCGGGGGACGGCGGACCGACCGCCCGACGGGCCGCTCGGGGGCGGCTCCCGCTCGCGACGCCGAAGGCCGGCGGACGCTCCGTGGAGCACCTATGCTGATCCCGTGAGCCTCAACCTCAGCGCCGAGGAGCAGGTGATCTTCCAGGGGCATCCCTCCTGGCGGGCGATCCTCGGCTTCTACCTGAAAGGCGTGGGCATCGCGATCGTGCTCGGCGTGATCGCCAAGCTGATCGGCGCGGGCGCCTTCGAGGTCTTCCTCGTCGCCCTGATCGCGATCGGGCTCACCGTGCTGGCGGGCTTCGTCAAACGGATGGCGACGACCTACACGATCACGACCCGGCGGCTCAACATCCGCCGCGGGGTCTTCTCCCGCAAGGTGCAGGAGACGCGGCTGGAGCGGGTCCAGAACGTCAACTACGACCAGTCCCTCTACCAGCGTGTGATGCGGATCGGCGACGTCGACTTCGACACCGCGGCGGGCGGCGACTACGACTTCGTCTTCTACGGCGTCGCCGAGCCGATGGAGGTGGTGCACCGCGTGGACCAGGCGACCGGCGCGAGCTTCGCGGGCGCCCACGGCCTGGGCGAGGCGCAGGCGCCGGGCTAGACGCGGCTCCGTTGGGCGCCGTTCGTGGGACGGTCGGGGACAGGGCGATCCCGGCCGCGACCCCGGCACGGTGAGGCCGCGGCCGGGATCGCCCCGCTCCGCGCCCGCGAGTAGGTCCCGGGCGCCGGGCAGATCTGCTGCAGGCAGGTCAGGAAACGGGACCGGCGAGCCGGCGCAGATGGGGGCGGATCCGTACGAGGACGGCGGTGACCTCGTTGGGCGCGTGGGCGATCTGCCAGTGGGTGAAGCGCAGGACCCGGAGGCCCGCGGCGGTGTGGACCTGGTCGCGCCGCGCCATGCGGGCCTGTTGGGACGGGGTGCGGTGGTAGCGGAGGCCGTCGGTCTCGACGATGAGACCGTGATCGGGGAAGTAGAAGTCGGCCTCGTAGCCGAGGAGCCAGTGCTTGGTGAGCGGCAGCGGCAGGCTCGCGGCGAGGGCGAGCGGCCGGAAGAGGATCTCCAGGTCGGAGTCGGAGAGGCGGAAGGTGTGGCGGTCGAGCAGGGTCCGAAGGGACCTCACCCCGGGCATGCCCGTGTAGGCCTCGAGCGCGCCGCGCAGCGTCTCGGGGTCGACCAGCTCGAGCTTGTCGGCCTCGTTGACCGCCCGCTCCAGGCGCACCTCCCTCAGTTCGGTGGCCAGGTCGATCAGGGTCTGGATCGGCGCGGTGACCGAGAGCCCGTGGCGGCGGACGATGCTGCGGTCGGGCAAGGAGGGCCGGGCGCGGACCTTCACGCCGCGACGCCGGAGCCTGCTGCGCCGAAGGATCGTGACGTCGATCCGGGCCGGCTCCTCGCGTCCGATGCCCCAGAGTGCGGCGGCGCTGCGATGGCTCAGCACCGCTCCATCTCCACAGGCGCGCACCGCGGCCATCCAGCGCCCGTAGGGCGTCAGCTCCGGCCGCCCCACGGCGTAGATCCCGGCCGCGACCGGGTGCAGTCGCCCGCTGGCGACGCGGTGCTTGATGCCCTTGGCGCTGAACCCGAGGCCCAGCAGATCGCCCCTCGTCAGCACGCCGTGCTGGCGGCGTGCCAGCCTCCACGCCGCCGCACTGCGCGCTGCATGCATTTGGTCCCCCATAGGGGCCCAAATGCATGCAGCGCGGAATTCTCTCCCCCGCCGGGGGCCGTGACGCCCCCGGCTTGGTCGCTGCGCCCGCGGAAATCGCGGGGCGGCGCCTGCTACGCGGCGGCGGCCTCGGCGCCGGCGGCGGCCTTCAGGGCCTCGGCGCGGTCGGTCCGCTCCCAGGCGAACTCCGGCTCCTCGCGGCCGAAGTGGCCGTAGGCGGCCGTCTTCTGGAAGATCGGCCGGTGCAGGTCGAGATACTGGCGGAAGGCGCCGGGGCGCATGTCGAACTCGGCTTCGACGAGTTCGGAGATCCGGTGGTCGGAGAGCTTGCCGGTGCCGAAGGTCTCGACCATCAGCGAGACCGGGTGGGCGACGCCGATCGCGTAGGCGACCTGGACCTCGCAGCGGTCGGCGAGTCCCGCCGCGACCACGTTCTTGGCCACGTAGCGGGCCGCGTAGGCAGCCGAGCGGTCGACCTTGGACGGGTCCTTGCCGGAGAACGCGCCGCCGCCGTGGCGGGCCATGCCGCCGTAGGTGTCGACGATGATCTTGCGGCCGGTGAGGCCGGCGTCGCCGACCGGGCCGCCGATCACGAACTTGCCGGTCGGGTTGACGAGGAAGTCCTCACGCAGCTCGCCCTCGTCGAACATCCCAGGCGCCTCGCTGTTCAGCACCGGCAGGACGACGTGCTCCCAGAGGTCCGGCTTGATCGTGCCCTCCGAGTCGACCCCCTCGGCGTGCTGGGTGGAGATCAGCAGTTTTTCGACCGCGACCGGGCGGCCGTCCGCGTAGCGGACCGAGACCTGGGTCTTGCCGTCGGGGCCGAGGTAGGCCAGCGTGTCGTCCTTGCGGACCGCCGCCAGCCGCTCCGCCAGGCGGTGAGCCAGGTGCACCGGCATCGGCATCAGCACGTCGGTCTCGTTGCTGGCGTAGCCGAACATCATGCCCTGGTCGCCGGCGCCGGCGACGTCGAACTGGTCGTCGTCGGCCGGGTCGAGGCGCGTCTCATAGGCGTGGTCGACGCCCTGGGCGATGTCGGGGCTCTGCTTGTCGATCGAAACCAGCACCGAGATGTGGTCGCAGTTGTAGCCGTAGTCGCCGTGGTCGTAGCCGATCCCGCGGATCGTCTCCCGGACCAACTCCGGGATGTCGAGGTGGACCGTGGTCGAGATCTCCCCGGAAACCACCGCCATCCCGGTGTTTACGAGCGTCTCGCAGGCGACGCGGCCGTTCGGGTCCTCCCTGAGGACCGCATCGAGAACGGCGTCGGAGATCTGATCGGCGACCTTGTCGGGGTGTCCCTCGGTCACCGACTCGGACGTGAACAGGTACTCGCCCTCGGCGAGTGGCTTGGAAGTCGGCATGTTCCTAGCGTAAACGAACCAACCCGCTCAACGCGGACGGCCACGGCCGCCGGAGTGCGGAACGAAGTCGATCACCAGCGGCACACCCTCCAATTCGTAGGCCTCGCGCATCCGGTTCTCCAGGTGGTATGCCCAGTCGCGGCCGATCAGCTTGCGGTCGTTCACCTGGATCGCGATCCGCGGCGGGCTCTCCCCCACCTGAGCCGCGTAGTAGAGCCGCAGGCGGCGGCCCCGTTTGGCCGGCGGCGGCGTCTTGGCGACCACTTCGGCGACGAACTTGTTGAGCTCCGGCGTGGGGATGCGCGCCGCCGCGCGGTCGGCCAGCCGCAGCGCCTTCGGCAACAGCGTGCCGACGTTGCGGCCGCGGGTCGCGCTGACGGTGATCACCGCCGGGCGCAGGCGCAGCTTGCGCGCCACGCGGATCCGGGCGTCGTCGATGTCGGTGTCGCCGATGTCCCACTTGTTGAGCACCAGCAGCGTCGCGCAGCCCGCCCGCATCGCCAGCTCGGCGACCCGCAGGTCCTCGGCGGTCACCCCCTCGGCGGCGTCGCAGACGACCAGCGCCACCTCGGCGCGCTCCACCGCCCGTTCGGAGCGCAGCTGCGCGTAGTAGTCGACCGTCCCGGCGACCTTGGCGCGGCGGCGCAGCCCGGCGGTGTCGACGAGGACCACGCGGCGGCCCTCGACCTCGAGCTCGGTGTCGATCGCGTCGCGGGTGGTGCCGGCCAGGTCGGAGACGATCACCCGCTCGGAACCGAGGAAGGCGTTGACCAGCGAGGACTTGCCGACGTTCGGCCGGCCGATCACCGCCACCCGGACCGCGTCGTCGGGCTCCTCGGCGGGCGCCCGGTCGCCGAGCGCGACGACGATCGCGTCGAGCAGGTCGCCGGTGCCGAGCCCGTGCGTCGCCGAGACGGCCAGCGGCTCCCCCAGCCCCAGCGCGTGGAACTCGGCGATGGCGGCGAAGTCGTCGGGCCGGTCGGCCTTGTTGACGACGACCAGCACCGGCGTCTCGGAGCCGCGCAGCGTCCGGGCCAGCTCGGCGTCGCCGGCCCGCAGCCCGGCCCGCGCGTCGACCACCAGCAGGATCGCGTCGGCCTCGGCCATCGCGAGGCGCGCCTGGGCCTGCACGTCGCGGGCCAGCTCCGCCTCGTCCTCGAGGTCGATGCCGCCGGTGTCGATCAGGTCGAACGCCACCCCGTTCCACTCGGTCGTCAGTCGCTTTCGGTCCCGGGTGACGCCCGGCTCGGGCGAGGTGACCGCCTCGCTGCCGCCGACCAGGCGGTTTACGAGGGTGCTCTTGCCGACGTTGGGGAAGCCGACGACGGCGACCGTGGCGCTCATTTATGCCCCGCGGGGGGAGGTTCGGGGGACCCCTCGCTCACGAACTGCGGGGAGGTTCGCTCGGGGTCCCCCGAACCTCCGCTCGGGCCCGTGGTGGCGCCGCGGTCGGGGGCGAGGCTGCGTTCGCGAGCCAGGCCGACCACCCGTGCGACGACCTCTTGCGGGGAGAGCCCCGTCGTGTCGATCATGACTGCGTCCTCGGCGGCGCGCAGGGCGCCGTGCTCGCGCTCGGTGTCGCGGGCGTCGCGGCGCCGCTGCGCGGCGAGGACCGCGGCGGGGTGCTCGCCGGTCTCGGCGGCGCGGCGGCGCGCCCGCTCCTCGTCGCTTGCGGTGAGGAAGGCCTTGAGCGGCGAGTCGGGGCTCACCACGGTGCCGATGTCGCGGCCCTCGGCGACGTAGTCGCCCGCCTCGATCAGCTGCCGCTGGCGCGCCACCATCGCCTCGCGCACCGGCGGGTGGACGGACACGCGGGAGGCGTCGGCGCTCACCTCGGGGCGGCGGATCGCCGCCGTCACGTCGCGCCCGCCGAGCAGGACGCGCGGTCCCTCGAAGCCGATCTCGAGACCCGCGGCGAGCGACCCGAGCGCCGCGCCGTCGTCGGGGTCGGCCCCGGCCTCGCGAGCGGCCAGCGCCACGCACCGGTACATCGCACCCGAGTCCAGGTAGGTGATGCCGAGCTCGTCCGCGACGGCACGGGCGACGGTTGACTTGCCGGCCCCGGCCGGGCCGTCGATCGCGATCACCATGGCGGCAGGGTACGGGGCGACGGCGGCCGAGGGGCCCGCTCCTCGGCCCGCGAGGTCACCGGCCGCTCCTCGCTCCCGCCGGGCGGGGGCGTCCCCGGCCTGCTCGACGGCCGGCGGGCGCCTGCCGCCGCCGCCGGCCGGGAGGGTACCCGGCTCAGTGGACCGGGTCGCGCAGCGGCGGCCCGGGCTGCAGGGAGGCGAGGTCGGCCTCGAAGCCCGGGTAGCTGACCGCGGCGGCGCCCATGTTCGCCACCTCGACCCCCTGGCGCGAGGCTGCCCCGGCGACGGCGCCGAGCATCGCGATGCGGTGGTCGCCGTGCGAGTCGATCGACCCGCCGCGCAGGCCGCCCGTGCCCTCGATCGCCATCCCGTCCGCGGTCGGCTCGACCGTGCCGCCGAGCGCCCCGAGCGCGTCGCCGACGGTGGCGATCCGGTCGGACTCCTTGCGGCGCAGCTCGGCGGCCTCGCGGATCGTCGTCGTCCCCTCCGCGAAGCAGGCGGCGAGCGCGACCAGCGGCAGCTCGTCGATCGCCAGCGGCACGTCGGCGCCGCCGACCTCGCAGCCGTGCAGGGCTGAGTGGCCGACCCGGATGTCGGCGATCGGCTCGCCGCCCTCCTCGCCCTTCTCGGTCACCTCGATCGCGCTCGCGCCCATCCGCCCGAGGATCGTCAGCAGGCCGGTGCGAGTCGGATTGAGGCCGACGTCGTGGAGGAGGACGTCGCTGCCGGGGACGAGGGTGGCGGCGACGATGAAGAAGGCGGCCGAGGAGAAGTCGGCGGGGACGACGATCCTGCCCGGCTCGAGCCGCTCGGCGGGCGCGACGACGACGGCACCGTCCTCGCGGCGCACCCGGGCGCCCGCCGCGGCCAGCATCCGCTCGGTGTGGTCGCGGGTCGGCAGCGGCTCGACCACCCGCGTCTCCCCCGCGGCGAGCAGCGCCGCGAACAGCAGGCAGGACTTGACCTGGGCGCTCGCCACCGGCAGCTCGTAGTCGATGCCGTGGAGCGGCGCCGCCTCGATCTCGAGCGGCGGCAGGCGGTCCTCGCGGGCGCGCAGGCGGGCGCCCATGCGGCGCAGCGGCTCGGCCACCCGGTCGACCGGGCGGCGGCGGATCGAGTCGTCGCCGTCGAGCGTCCAGGCGCCCCGCGGTTGCCCGGCGAGCCAGCCCGGCAGCAGGCGCAGTAGCGTCCCCGCGTTGCCGACGTCGATCGCCGCGGGCCGCGCGCCGCGCAGCCCCACCCCGGCGATCCGCAGGGTCGGCGCGCCCAGGCCGTCGCCGTCGCCGCGCGCGTCCGCGGCGCGCTCCTGGTGGAGGAGCCGCGCGCCCAGCGCCTGCACGGCGGCGAGCGTCGAGCGGGTGTCGGCGGCCTCCAGGTAGCCGACCACCTCGGTCTCCCCGTCGCCCATCGCGGCGATCATCGCCGCCCGGTGGGAGATCGACTTGTCGGCGGGCGGCCGCAGCGCGCCGCGCAGCGGGCCGAGCGGCCTGAAGTGGATCCGGTCGCTCATCGCGATGTCCCGCGCTCCGCTCCGGGCACGGAGAACGCGGGTTGCACGCTAGGTCTCCTCGGGGTCACGACCGCGACGCTATCCGCCGGCGCCGACGATCGTCACGCCGTGGCCGAGCCGGCGGACCAGCGCCGCGCCGCGCTCGGCCTGCTCGGCGCCCGCCACCCACAGCGAAACCGCGCCGGAGGTCATGTCCGGGGCGGGATGGAGCGCCATGTCCTCGATGTTCACGCCGGCCTCGCCGAGCGCCAGTGCGAGCTTCGCCATCGTCCCTGGGCGGTTGGCGACGACGACCCGCAGCTCGAGCAGCGGCCCGTCGGGGCGCTCGGCCTCCAGCAGACGCCGCCGGTCCTCGCCCGCCGCCGCGTGCCAGGCGGCGATCTCCTCGCGCTCGCCGGAGCGGATCAGCGCCGCGGCGGCGTCGAGGCGGCGCGCCACCGCCTCGACCGAGTCGGCGATCGCCTCGCGGTTGGAGGTGAAGATGTCGGTCCAGATCGCCGGGCCCGAGCCGGCCACCCGGGTCGCGTCGCGGAAGCTCGGCCCGACCTCGGGCACCGACTCGCCGCCGCCGAGGTCCCCCGCCGCCTCGGCCACCAGGGCGTTGGCGACCGCGTGCGGCATGCCGCTCACCGTCGCCATCAGGTGGTCGTGGCGGCCCGCCTCGATCGCCTGGGGACGGGCGCCGAGCCCCGCCACGGCGCGCTGCAGGCGGTCGTAGAGGACGCCGCTCGAGCGGTCTGTCGGGGTCAGGTACCAGCGGGCGCCCTCGAAGAGGTCGGCGCGCGCGTCGGCGACCCCCGCCGTCTCCGCCCCGGCCAGCGGGTGGCCGCCGATGAAGCGCTCGTCGGCGCCGAGCGCGGCGACGATGTCGCGCTTGGTCGAGCCGACGTCGCTTACCACCGTGTCGGGCCCGCTCGCCGCCAGCGCCGCCGCGGCGAGCTCCGGCAGCCGGCCGACCGGGGCCGCGCAGAAGACGATCTCGGCGCCCTCGACCGCGGCCGCGACCGAGTCCGGGGCGGTGTCGGCGGCACCGGTGGCCAGCGCCGCCTCCCGGGTCGCCGCGTCGGGGTCGAAGCCCGTCACCTCGGCGCCGAGGCGCTCGCGCGCCGCCAGCCCGATCGAGCCGCCGATCAGCCCGACGCCGAGGACGGCGACCCGCGGCACCTCAGCTGCGCCGGGCCTGGACCGCCGAGGCGAGTCGGTCGAGCGCCTGGACCGTGTCCTCCCAGTCCAGGCAGGCGTCGGTGATCGACTGCCCGTAGACGAGCGGCTCGCCCGGGCGCAGATCCTGGCGGCCCTCGACCAGGAAGGACTCGAGCATCACCCCGACGATCGCCTTGTTGCCATCGGCGACCTGGTCGGCGATTTCGCCGGCCGCGAAGAACTGCTTCTCGGGGTCCTTGCCGCTGTTGTCGTGGGAGGCGTCGATCACCACCCGCTCCGACAGCCCGGCGATGCCGAGCGTCACCAGCGCGTCCTCGACCTCCGGCAGGTGGTAGTTCGGCATCCCGTGGCCGCCGCGCAGGATGATGTGGCAGTCGGGGTTGCCGGTGGTGTGGAGGATCGCAGGCGCGCCCGCGTCGTCGATCCCGGCGAAGGCGTGCGGGGCGGCGGCGGCGCGGACCGCGTCGACCGCGACCTGGACGTTGCCGTCGGTGCGGTTCTTGAACCCGATCGGCATCGAGAGGCCGGAGCCGAGCTGGCGGTGGGTCTGGCTCTCGGCGGTGCGCGCCCCGATCGCGCCCCAGGAGACCGCGTCGGCGATGTATTGCGGGGTGATCGGATCGAGGAACTCGCAGCCGACCGGCAGCCCGAGGTCGACCACTTCCAGCAGCAGCTTGCGAGCGATCCGCAGGCCCGCGTTGACGTCGGCGGAGCCGTCGAGGTGCGGATCGTTGATCAGGCCCTTCCAGCCGGTCGTCGTGCGCGGCTTCTCGAAGTAGACGCGCATCACGATCAGCAGGTCGTCGCGGAGCTCCCGCGCCGCGGCGGCGAGGCGGTTCGCGTAGTCGAGCGCCGCCTTCGGGTCATGGACGCTGCACGGGCCGACCACGACCATCAGCCGCGGGTCGCGCCCCTGGAGGACGTCGACGACTTCCTGGCGGCCGCGGATGACGGCCTTGGTGCGCTCCTCGCCGAGCGGCAGTTCTTCGAGCAGCTTGCCCGGTGCCGTCAGCTCCACGACTTTTGCGATCCGCTGTTCACGGACGCCGTCCCGCTTGGCGCCCTCCATGCCGATGATCATTTTCCCTTCGCCTTTCTCCAAAACGCTGCAATCGTAACTTCCCCTTGTCCTGCTGCGGGCCTGCGCGCGGGCGTCGCCACGCAACCGCATGGGCGGCGCCCGGCCGAAGAACGTCTCGAGGCGGCCGTGGGCCGCCGGGCCGGACGCCTAGCTAAATCGCCAGTAATAAGCGGTGGAGGTGCCACGGCCGAGTGTCGCGCCGAGGGCGCGGACGGGTGCAGAGACGGTGGTGGCAGGCCTCATCACAACTCGACCTTTGTAGCACGCCGGGCCGGCGGGCGTCCAGCGGGCGAGCCGCCGCCCTCCACCATCCCCCACCCGGGGAAGGGCCGGCGGCCACCTCTCTCTCCCCTGCGCCCCGGCGGCTCAGCCGAGGAACGTCGCAAGCGCCGCGAGAAAGCGGCCGTCCTCCTCCGGCGTGCCGTAGCTGACCCGGATGTGCCCGGCCTCGCCGAGCGGCGCGCCCGCCCGAACCGCGACATCGGCCGCGGCGAGCGCCGCGAGCGCCGCCGTTTCGTCATGGTCGCCGAGGTCGATCCAGGAGAAGTTCGCCTGCGCATCCGACGCCCAGAGGCCCAGCTCGCGCACCCCCTCCTGCACGCGAAGCCGCTCCGCCACCGTCGCCTCGACCCGCGCCAGCACGTCGTCCTGATGCAGGATCGCCTCGGCGCCGGCCGCCTGGGCGAGCGCGTTGACGCTGAACGGCTGGCGCACCGCGTCGACCGCGGCGCGGAAGTTGGAGGAGCCGATCGCGTAACCGACCCGCAGCCCGGCGAGCCCGTAGCACTTGCTGAACGTGCGCAGGACGACCAGGTTGGGGAAGTCCCGGAGCAGGTCGAGCGAGGCGTCCGGGTCGTCGTTGGTCTGGAACTCGATGTAGGCCTCGTCGAGGACCACCGTCACCCGCGAGGGCACCGTCTCCAGGAGGGCGGCGATCTCCGCCGCCGGATGGTGCGTCGAGGTCGGGTTGTTCGGGTTGCAGACGATCAACAGCTGGGTCGCCGCGGTCACCTCGGCCGCCATCGCCTCGAGGTCCAGCGCGTCGCCCGCGCCGAGCGGCACGCGGATCTCCCTGGCCCCGGTCAGGGCGGGCAGGTAGGGGTACATCGAGAAGCTCGGCCAGGCGTAGAGGATCTCGTCGCCGGGCTCGCAGAGCGCGGCGGCGGCGGCGAGCAGGAGGTCGCAGGAGCCGTTGCCGACCGCGATCCTCCCCGGCTGGGTGTCGTAGCGATCGGCGAGCCGGCGGCGCAGGAGCGTCGCATCGGGGTCCGGATAGCGGTTCATCGAGGCGGCGGCGCGGGCGATCGCCTCGACCACCCGCGGGTGCGGCGGCCGCGCCGACTCGTTGGAGGCGAGCTGGGCGATCGGCCCGGCGGCGATCGCCTCGGGAGCCTGCCCGGTCGGCACCCCGGCCTGGTAGCCGGGCATCCGCGAGAGCTTCTCGGCGTAGGTGACGGTCATCGGCGCGATTCTTGCGCGTCTACTGCGCCGCGTTCAAGTCGGCGCGCAGCTTCTGCGTCTCGCCGATGTAGACGTGCTCGGGCCGGGTGCCCTCCGGCGCGTAATAGTGGAGCATCACCCGGATCACCCGCTCCATCGAGCCGGGCACCGGGATCTCGCAGCAGCAGAGCAGCGGCACCGTCTCGAGCCCCAGGCCCCGCGCCGCCACCGCCGGGAACTCCGCGTCGAGATCGGCTGTGGTGGTGAAGATGCAGCTGACCATCGCCTCCGGCTCCAGCGCGTTGCGGTCGATCAGCTCGCGCAGGAGCTCCTCGGTGGCGGTGAGGATCGCCTCGCGCTCGTTGGTCTCCGCCTGCACCGCGCCGCGCAGCGCGAAGAGGCGTCGCTGCGGTCCCTGATGGCTGCCGACATCCACGGCGCGCATCTTCCCAGAGCCGGGAAGCGGGCGACTTTCGGCGCCGTGGGAGTCTCGCGCCGGGCCCGCGGCCGCGCCCGGACACAGCGGACTTCGCCGTCCCCGACCCACTCCGGAAGGGGCGAGACCCGCCGCGCGGTTCCTTTTCATCGCATGGCAAGGACTTCGAACCGCGCAAGGACGCGACGGGCCATCGCGAGCATCGCGGCCCGCCAAGAAGGCGTAGTGGCGAAACGGCAGCTCGTGGCGTGCGGGCTGTCCGCCGGGCAGCTGGAGCGCGACGTGCGCGATGGCCTCCTCCTGCCCCTGTTCCACGGCGTGTACGCGGTCGGCCACGCCGCGATCGGACCGCGGGCGCGCATCAGGGCGGCGGCACTCGCCTGCCCGGCGTCGGTGGTCTCGCACCGAAGTGCCGCCTGGCTCCTTGGCATCCGGGAGGTGGCGCCGGTCGTCATCGACGTCATCCCGGTGCGGCAGCGCGGGAGGAAGATGGACGGCATCAAGGCCCGCCGGGTGCCCGTCCCGGCGCCTCGGGAACGGGTCGCCGTCGCCGGCATTCCCTGCACGAGCGTCGCGCGGACGATCGTCGACCTGGCCGGGACCCAGGGCGAGGACCAGATGCGCGACACCTTCGAGCGGGCGGCGACGGAGCGCCTGCTCGACGTCGCGACGGTCGAGGCGGTGCTCGACGCCGGGCCGCGCCGGCGCGGCGCGCCCTGCCTGCGCCGCGTCATCGCCTCCTGGCGGCCGGTCGCCGAGACCGCGAGGCACGCGACGTTCCGCAGCCTCTTCGAGGCGAAGCTGCTGCCGCTCCTCGCCGCCGCCGGCCTGCCGCTGCCGCGCGTCAACGCCCCCGTGCGGACCGCCGAGCGGGTCCTCGAGGTCGACCTGCTGTGGCCGCGCGAGCGCTTCGCGGTCGAAGCCGACAGCCGCCGCCACCACGGCATCGAGGTGGCCTTCGAGCGCGACCACCGACGCGGTCGCGAACTGCTGGCCGCCCGCTACGGCCTGCTCCGCGTCACCTGGCGCGAAATCGAAGAGGAACCGGAGGCCGTCTTCGCGGTGGTGCGCGGCGAGCTCGAACGGCGTGGGACGAGGGCGTGACCTGAGCGTGCCGCAGGCCTGCCCATGCGGCGCGGGCGCCCCCTCGCGGGGTCGACCCTCCTCGCCTGGCTGCGGGTGGGGTGGGGTGGGTCGACCTCGCTCCGCGCCTCGGCTGCCCGCGCCGCCGACTTGCGTGGGCCCGCCCACTACTCGCCTCCACCGCCCGCGGCGCGCAGCGCCTCCACCTCGCGAGGGGTGAGGCGCCGCGCCTCGCCCTCCTGCAGATCCGCCAGCCGCATCGGGCCGAAGGCGATGCGGCGCAGCGCCACCACCCGGTTGCCGACCGCGTCGACCATGCGGCGCACCTGGCGGTTGCGGCCTTCGCGCAGCACGATCTCGATCTCGCGCTCGCCGACCACGCGGACCTCGGCCGGCGCCGTCGGGCCGTCCTCCAGCTCGACCCCCTCTCGCAGCCGCGAGAGCTCGCGCCCGCGCGGCCGCCGGGCGAGCCGGGCCCGGTAGGTCTTGGCGACCTCGTAACGGGGGTGGGTGAGCCGGTTGGCGAGGCCACCGTCGTTGGTCAGCAGCAGCAGGCCGGTCGAGTCGGCGTCGAGGCGGCCGACGGGATAGAGGCGGGCGGGTGAGTCGACCAGCTCGACCACGGCGCGCCGACCGCCCGGCTCGCGCGCCGTCGACACCACCCCGGCCGGCTTGTTCAGCGCCCAGACCTCGCGGGCCTCCGCCCCGACCGGCGCCCCGTTGACCCGTACGTCGTCGCCCGCCTCGACGTTCCGCGCCGGGTCGGTCACCACCTCTCCGCCGACCGTCACCACGCCCTTCGCGACGATCTCCTCCGCTTTCCTGCGCGAGGCCACCCCGCCGTGGGCGAGGAACTTGGCCAGCCTCACGCCGGCGTCACTCCGCCCGCTGTTCCCCGGCCTTCAGCAGCCGCTCGCGCAGCTCCCGTTCGTCCTCGGGCGTCGGGTCGAACCGGGACGGATCTGGCAGCTGGTCGAGGCCGGAGAGGCCGAAGAGGCGCTCGAAGAGCTCCGAGGTCCTGAAGATGGCGGCGCCGAACTGGGAGCGCCCGGCCTCCTCGATCAGGCCGCGGTCGGCGAGCGTCTGCACCGCCGACTCCGAGCTGACCCCGCGGATCCGGGCCACCTCCGGCCGCGAGACCGGCTGCAGGTAGGCGACGATCGCGAGCGTCTCGGCCTGGGCCGGGGTGAGCGGCGGCGTGCGGGGTTTGGCGAGCAGGCGACGCGCCGCCTCCTCGCTGGACGGGTCGCTCGCCAGCGCGAAGCCGCCGCCGATCACCCGCAGGACGATGCCACGGTTGCCCTCGGCGAGGTCTTCGCTGAGCAGCTCGATCGCCTCGGCGACCTGGCCCTCGGTGGCCTCGGTGGCCGCGGCGAGGTCGGCGATCGCCACCGGGTCCGGCGAGAGGAAGAGCAGCGCTTCGATCGTGCGCGCGAGGTCGGTCACGGCGCCGGCACCCCGTTGCCGCGCGAGACCTGGATCGGGCCGAGGGTTTCCTTCTGCTCCCAGGTCACCTCGCCTTTGCGGTAGAGCTCGAGCAGGGCGAAGATGGTCACCGCCTGGGTCAGCCGGTCCTCCTTGCCGAACTCCTCGTCGAAGTCGAAGCTGGCGCGGCGCACCAGGGCGTCGCGCAGCACCCGCAGGCGGCGCTGCAGGGAGACGGTCGGGCGGATGTGGGAGACGTCGACTTCCTCGGGCTCGCGCAGGAGGTCGCCGATCGCCTGGCCGAGCCGCTGCGGGTCGTAGACGGCCACCGCGGCGTCGACGGCGACGCGACGCAGGCCTGCGGGGAGCGGCGCGGAGCGGTAGAGGTAGCCGCGCTCGGCCTCGAAGCGCTCGACGAGGACGGCCGAGGCGTCGCGGTAGCGACGGTACTCGAGCATGCGGGCGAGGAGCTCCTCCACCGCCTCCTCCGGTTTGATCGCCTCGATCCCAGCCTCCTCGCGGGGCAGCATCAGCCGCGACTTCAGCTCGAGCAGCGCGGCGATCAGGACGAGGAATTCGGTCGCGACCTCGAGGTCGAGCTCGCCCTGCTCCTCGAGGTGGTCGACGTAGGTGACGACGACCTCGCCGAGCTGCAGCTCGAGCAGGCTGACCTCCTCGCGGAGGACGACCGCGAGGAGCAGGTCGAAGGGGCCCGCGAAGACGTCGAGGTCGAGGTCGAGGTCGGCGACGGCCATGGCGGGGAAGGTAGCGGCCGTCATGGATGGCCGCCGGGCGGCCACCACCCACCCCCTCGTCGGGGTAAGGGCGGGTCGCGCAGACCTCTCCCCCGCCCGCCCGAAAGACCTCGCAATTTGCGCCTAGCCGAACCCCATCCGGGCGCGCACGTCGACCATCGTCCTCGCCGCGATCGCCCGCGCCTTCTCCGCCCCCGCGGCCAGCGTCGCCTCGAGCGCCGCCTCGTCGGGCCGCAGCTCCTGGTAGCGCTCGCGCACCGGCGTCAGCAGCTCGACCACCCCGTCGCCGACCGCCTGCTTGAAGTCGCCGTAGCCGACGCCCTCGAACTCGGCTTCGACCTCGTCCCGCCCCATCCCCCGCGCCACCGCGAGGATGTCGATCAGGTTCGTCACCCCGGCCTTGTCGGGCGCGGCGCGCACCTCGCGCCCCGAGTCGGTCACCGCCGAGCCCACCTTCTTGCGGATCGTCTTCTCGTCGTCGAGCACCAGCACCGTCCCCTGCTCGGTCCCGCCGGTCGTCGACATCTTGCGCTCCGGCTCCTGCAGGTCCATGATCCGCGCCCCGACCTCCGGCACCACCAGCTCCGGCACCACCAGCGTCTCGCCGTAGCGCGCGTTGAAGCGCCGCGCGATCTCCCGCATCAGCTCGACGTGCTGGCGCTGGTCGTCGCCGACCGGCACCTCGGTCGCCCGGTAGGCGAGCACGTCGGAGGCCATCAGCACCGGGTAGTAGAAGAGCGCCGCCGAGGCCAGATCGCGGGCGCTGCCGGTCTTTTCCTTGAACTGGGTCATCCGTTCGAGGTCGCCGTGGGAGGTGACCGCGGAGAGCAGCCAGGTCAGCTCGGTGTGCTCGCGTACGTCGGACTGGCGGAAGAAGATGCAGCGGTCCGGGTCGAGCCCGGCGGCGAGCAGGATCGCCGCGGTGTCGAGGACCCGCTCGCGCAGGTCGGCGGGGTCGTAGGGGACCGAGATCGAGTGCAGGTCGACGACGCAGTAGATCGCCGGGTCGCCGCGATCCTGGCCCTCGACGTACTGGCGGATCGCGCCGATGAAGTTGCCGAGGTGCTTGCGGCCGGTCGGCTGGATGCCGGAGAAGATGATCGGGCGCTGGTCAGCCATGCGGCGCCAACCCTAATTTCTCGCCGCCCTCGACGTCCTCGACGGCGCGCCGCCGGTTGCGGATCCCCACGCCGGAGGCGATCCCGCCGAGCATCATCAGCAGCCCGGCCAGCAGCGCGCCGAGGTGGAAGGCGGCGGTCGAGGCGTCGCTGGACGCGGCGGCGATCCGCCGGCCCTGGACCGGGCCGAGCCTGCCGGTGCCGGGGACCCCGAGGGGCTGCTGCTTGGCTTCCCGGACCGTCTTCTCCGCCGCCGGCCCGAGCGGGCGCGAGCCGAGCTCGGCGTCGAGACGCGTCCCGAAGTGCGCCGAGATCACCGCTCCGAGCACCGCGATGGCCAGCAGCCCGGCGACCCGCGAGACGCCGTTGCTGACCCCGGAGGCGATGCCGACGCGCCCCGGGGAGACCGCGTCGAGGACCGTCGCGGTCAGCGGCGCCACGGTCGCCGCGAGGCCGAGACCGAAGGTCAGGACCGCGGGCAGCACGTCGGCGAGGTAGGACGCGCCCGGGTCGAGCCGCAGGAAGAGGAGCATGCCGGCGCCGGCGACGAGCGGGCCGAGGGTCATCGGCAGTCGCGGCCCGACCCCCGAGGCGAGCCTCCCCCAGCGCGGCGAGAGCAGGAAGAGGAGCAGCGAGATCGGCGTCGTCGCCAACCCCGCCTCGAGCGCCGAGTAGTCGACCACCTGCTGCAGGTAGAGGCCGACGAACAGCAGCCCGGCGCCCAGCCCCGCGTACACGCAGAGGGTCGCCAGGTTGGCGACCGCGAAGTTGCGGATGCGAAACAGGGAGAGGTCGAGCATCGGCCGGCGCGCCCGCGCCTCCCACGCCATAAAGGCCGCGAAGCAGACGACGCCGGCGAGCAGCGGCGCCCAGACCAGCGGGTCGGCCCAGCCGTGGGTCGGCTGCTCGATCAGGGCGAAGACCGGACCGCCCAGCCCCGCCGCCGAGAGCAGCACGCCCGGCACGTCGACGCCGCGGGAGGCCTCCGGATCGCTCGACTCCTCGACCGCGCGCAGGGTCAGGACGACGGTCGCCGCGATCAGCGGGATGTTGACCCAGAAGATCGCCCGCCAGGAGATCAGCGCGATCAGGGCGCCGCCCCCCGCCGGCCCGATCACCGTCGCGATCCCGGTCCAAGCGGTCCAGGTCCCGACCGCGCTGCCGCGCTCCTCGCCGGAGAAGGTCGCGGCGACGATCGCCAGCGACCCGGGGACCAGGAGCGCCCCGGCGATCCCCTGCAGCGCCCGGGCGCCGACCAGGAACTCCTTGCTCGGCGCCAGCGCGCAGAGGGCCGAGGTGAGACCGAAGCCGACCAGCCCGGTGACGAAGATCCGCCGCCGCCCGAACTGGTCGCCGAGGCTGCCGCCGACCAGGAGCAGGGCGACGAGGCTCAGCATGTAGGCCTCGAGCACCCACTGCTGCCCGGCCAGCCCGGCGTCGAGGCCGCGCCCGATCGAGGGCAGGGCGACGTTGACGACCGTGGTGTCGAGGAAGACGACGGTCGAGCCGAGGATCGCGGCGACCAGGGTGAGGCGCTGGGAGCGGGACACGCGCCCGAGTCTAGGAAGGGGCACCCGCCGGCCCGGCGATCTCGCCGCGCCGGACGCTCGCCGGTCGCGCCCCGGGCGCGGCCGGCGCAATTTCCCTGCCGCCCGGGCCGGCCGCTTGCGCCCCCCGTGATCGCTGAGACAATCCGGGTAGGTGAGCGCGTAATGGCGAGAGCGATCTGGTCCGGTTCGATCAGCTTCGGGCTGCTGAACGTGCCCGTGCGCATGTACAGCGCCGTGGCGCGGCGCAACATCGCGCTGCGCGAGATCCGCGCCTCGGACTCCTCGCGGATCAAACACCGCCGCGTCGCCGAGGGCACCGACGAAGAGGTCCCCTACGACGAGATCATCAAAGCCTACGAGCTGACCCCGGGCCAGTACGTGCCGCTGACCAAGGAGGAGATGGAAGCGCTGGCGCCGGAGAAAACCCGCGCCATCGACGTCCAGGACTTCGTCGACCTCGACGAGATCGACCCGATGTACTTCGACAGTCCCTACTACCTGGGGCCCGCCGAAGGCGCCGAGAAAGCGTATTCGCTGTTGGCGAAGGCGATGGCCGCCTCGGGGAAGGTGGCGATCGCGCGCTTCGTGCTGCGCAACAAAGAGCACCTGGCGGCGCTGCGCAGCGACGGCACCGTGCTCACCCTGACGACGATGCGCTTCGCCGACGAGGTCGTGCCGGTCGACGAGCTCGAGATCCTCCCCGAGAAAGCCGCCAAGCCGGCCAAGCGCGAGCAGGAGATGGCCGAGCAGCTGATCGACTCGCTCTCCACCGACTTCGAGCCGGCCGCCTACCACGACGAGTACCGCGAGCAGCTGCTGGCGCTGATCGAACGCAAAGCCGCGGGCAAGGAGATCGTCGCGGCCGAGGCGGAGGCGCCCCAGGCGACGAAGACCCCGGACCTGATGGCGGCGCTGGAGCAGTCGATCGCCGCGGTGCAGGGGGAAGGCGGGAAAGCGGGCGGCGCGAAACCGAAATCGAAATCGTCGCGGAAAAATGCGGCCGGCAAGGCGAAGAGGTCTGGCTCGAAATCGTCCTCGAACGGCTCGGGATCTTCCAAGAAACGCTCCTCGCGGGCGAAATCGAAATCGAAATCGAAATAGGCCCGGCCCGTGGCGTCGAGCCGCCAGGTGCAGGTCGAGGGACGTGAGCTGAAGCTCACCAACCTCGACAAGGTCCTCTACCCGCGCTGCGGCTTCACCAAGGGCGAGATGATCGACTACTACGCCAAGGTGGCGCCGGCGATGATCCCCCACCTGAGCGCCCGCGCGGTGACCCTACGCCGCTTCCCCGAAGGGGTCGAGGACACCGATGCCGCCTTCTTCGAGAAGCGCTGCCCCAGGCACCGGCCGCAGTGGGTGAAGACGGCGCGGGTGGAGGCCGGGCCGCACGCGGGCAAGATCGACTTCTGCGTCTGCGACGGGCTGCCGACGCTGATCTGGATGGCGCAGCTGGCGACGGTGGAGTTGCACCCCTCGCTCTCCCTCGCGCGGGCCCCGAAACGGCCCACCGTGCTCGCCTTCGACCTCGACCCCGGCCCGCCGGCCGACGTGGTCGACTGCTGCCGGGTGGCGCTCCGCCTGCGCGAGCTGTTCGGCCACTTCGGGGTCGAGTGCTTCCCGAAGACCTCGGGCTCGAAGGGGATGCAGGTGTACGTGCCGATCAACTCGCGGACGGCGAGCTACGAGCTGACCAAACCGCTCGCCAAGGCGATCGCCCAGCTGCTCGAGAAACAGACCCCCGACCGGGTCGTCTCGAAGATGAAAAAGGTGGAGCGCGAGGGCAAGGTCTTCGTCGACTGGTCCCAGAACCACCAGCGCAAGACCACCGTCGCCGTCTACAGCCTACGCGCCCGCGAGCGACCGACCGCCTCCACGCCGGTCACCTGGGAGGAGGTCGCCGCGGTCGCCGACTACGGCGACGGGAGCGCCCTGGTCTTCGAGTCCGACGCGGTGCTCGACCGGGTCGAGCGCCACGGCGACCTCTTCGCGCCCGTCCTCGAGCTCGAACAGGACCTCCCCGACCTCTGAGCCGCTGACCAAGCAGATCAAGGACGCAGGGAGCGTGGCGTGCTCCGCACGCGAGCGACCGAGGACGCCGATATGCGCCGGTCAGAGGCTCAGAGGGGCTGGCGGACGACGGGGTGGCGCGTGGCGCGCACCTCGTCGAGCCGGCGGACCGGGGTCGAGTACGGGGCGTGCCGGGCGACCTCGGGATCGGTCTCGGCCTCGGCGAGGATCTCCTCGATCGCCTCGGCGAAGGCGTCGAGGCTCTCCCTGGTCTCGGTCTCGGTCGGCTCGACCATCAGCGCCTCGTCGACCAGCAGGGGGAAGTAGACGGTCGGCGGGTGGAAGCCGAAGTCGAGCAGCCGCTTGGCGAGGTCGAGGGTGGCGAGGCCGAGCTCCGCTTTCATCGGCCGGCCGGAGAGGACGAACTCGTGCATGCAGTGGCGGTCGAAGGCCACCGGCAGTCGCTCTCCCGCGCGACCGGCGGCGAGCCGCGCCTTCAGGTAGTTGGCGTTCAGGACGGCGGTCTCCGACGCCTCGGTGAGGCCGTCGGCGCCGAGGCTGAGGATGTAGGCGTAGGAGCGCACGAAGACGCCGAAGTTGCCCTGGAAGCCGCGCAGCCTGCCGATCGACCTCGGGCGCTCGGAGTCGAGGTCGAAGCTCGGCCCGTCGCCGTTGGCGCCCTCGCGGCGGACCACCTGTGGCCGCGGCAGGAACGGCTCGATCCGCTCCGACACGGCGATCGGCCCCGCCCCCGGCCCGCCGCCGCCGTGCGGCTGGCTGAAGGACTTGTGGAGGTTGAGGTGGACGATGTCGAAGCCCATGTCGCCGGGCCGCGTCCGCCCCATGATCGCGTTCAGGTTGGCGCCGTCGTAGTAGAGCGTCCCCCCCGCCGCGTGGATCAGCGAGGCGATCTCCTCGATGTTCTCGTCGAACAGCCCGAGCGTGTTCGGGTTGGTCAGCATCAGGCAGGCGATCTGGTCGGGGTCCTCGTCGATCCTGGCGCGGAGGTCGTCGATGTCGACGCCGCCGCGCTCGTTCGTGGCGACCTTGACCACCTCGTAGCCCGCCATCGTCACCGAGGCCGGGTTGGTGCCGTGGGAGGTGTCGGGCGCCAGGACCTTGGTGCGCGATTCGCCGCGGTCGGCGTGATAGGCGCGGGTCAGCAGCAGACCGGCGAGCTCGCCATGGGACCCGGCCGAGGGCTGCAGGCTGACGTGGGGCAGGCCACAGATCTCCGCCAGGCTTCCCTGCAGCAGCCACATCAGCTCCAGCGCGCCCTGGGCGCGGCGCGGGTCCTGGGCCGGGTGCAGGCGGGCGTGGCCGGGCAGCGCCGCGACCCGCTCGTTGAGGCGCGGGTTGTGCTTCATCGTGCACGAGCCCAGCGGGTAGAAGCCGCTGTCGAGGTCGAAGTTGCGGCGGCTGAGGCGGTTGTAGTGGCGGACGATCTCCGGCTCGGCCACCTCCGGAAGCCGCGGCGGCTCGGCGCGCAGGAGGTGGGCCGGGATCAGCTCCTCGATCGGCGTCTCCGGCACTCCCGCACCGGGCAGGACGGCGGCGCGCCGGCCGGGCTTCGACTTCTCGTAGATCGTCTTCGCGCGTTCGCGCTGCATCGGCGCTTCGGACATAAGTTCCGCCCGCGTGCTCTGCTCTCGCTCGTTCGGGCTCATCATGACCGGCCATCTCCCTCTCTCGCTCCCGCGTCCGCCGCGGGCGGGCTTGCGCTCATGGGACGGGAACCTCCGTGCGCTCGGCGGCGATCGCGGCGCCCAGCGCCTCGGCGAGGTCGTCGATCTGGGCCGGCGTGCGGCGCTCGGTGATCGCGACGAGGAGGCCGTCCTCGAGCTCCTCGTACTCGCGGCCGAGTGGGTAGCCGGCGGCGATCCCGCGCTCGGCGACCCGGTCGAGCACCCGGTCGACCGGCGCGTCGAGCCGCACCGCGAACTCGCGGACGACCGGCGCCTCGTGGAGCGGCTCGACCCCGTCCACCGCGGCGAGGCGCGCGCGGGCGTAGGCGGTGCGCCGCACCAACAGCTCGCCCAGCTCGCGGAAGCCCTGGCGGCCGAGCCAGGCGAGGTGGACCATCGCCCCGAGCGCGTTCAGCGCCTGGGCGGTGCAGATGTTGTTGGTCGCTTTCTCGCGACGGATGTGCTGCTCGCGGGTCTGCAGGGCGAGCACGAAGCCGCGCCGGCCGTCGACGTCCTCGGTCTCGCCGGCGATCCGCCCCGGCATCCGCCGGATCTGCGCCTCGGTGGCGCAGAAGAAGCCGAACGAGGGGCCGCCGAAGTCGAGCCGGTTGCCGAGCGGCTGACCCTCGCCGAGGGCGATGTCGGCGCCGCACTCGCCGGGCGGCTTGAGGATCCCCAGCGTCATCGGGTCGCAGGCGACGACCAGCAGCGCGCCGTGCTCCTTGGCCGCGGCGCCGAGCGCCTCGACGTCCTCGACGGCACCGAGGAAGTTGGGGCTCTGCAGGACGACCGCCGCGGTCTCGCCGTCGACCGCCGCCGCCAGCGCGGCCGCGTCGGTCACGCCCCCCTCGAGCCCCACCTCGACCAGCTCGGCGCCGAACCCCGCCGCGTAGGTGCGGAGCGTCTCGCGGCTGTGCGGGTGGACGCCGCGGGAGATCACGAACCTGGACCGTTTGGTGGCGCCCATCGCCAGGTAGCCGGCCGAGGCGACCGAGGACGGGCCCTCGTAGAGGCCGGCGTTGGAGACCGGCAGCGAGGTCAGCTCCGACATCGCGGTCTGGAACTCGAACATCACCTGCAGGCCGCCCTGGGAGATCTCCGGCTGGTAGGGCGTGTACGGGGTGAGGAACTCCGAGCGGGAGGTGATCGCGTCGACGATCGCCGGCACGTAGTGGTCGTACATCCCCGCGCCGAGGAAGCAGACCTGCGCCTCGGCGTCGGCGTTGCGCCCGGCCAGCGCCGCGAGCCGCTCGTAGACCTCCGCCTCGCTCATCCCCGCGGGCAGCTCCAGCGGCCGGCCCAGGCGCAGCGGGCCGGGGACCTGCTCGAACAGCTCGTCGATCGACCGGGCGCCGATCGCGGCGAGCATCTCGGCGCGGTCGTCAGGGGTGGCTGAGGTGTAGCGGCTCACTCGTGATCACAGGCTAGGGAAAGGCGTGGCCGGCCCCCGGCAGGTCGCCGGGCGCCCGCCTCGGGGCCCCAGGGACCATAAGGAACTGCCGGCCGCGAGGTCGATCAGCGGTCGAGCAGCTTCTGGTACTCGGCGGCGGAGAGCAGTGTCTCCGCCTCCTCCGGGTGCGACAGCCTGACCTTGACCAGCCAGCCGGCGCCGTAGGGGTCCTCGTTGATCTGCTCGGGGCTGTCGGAGAGGGCGTCGTTGACCTCGACCACCTCGCCGGACATCGGCGCGATCACGTCGGAGACCGCCTTCACCGACTCGACCTCCGCGTAGGGCTGGTCTTTGGTCAGCTGCATGCCCGCCTCGGGCGGCTCGAAGAAGACGACCTCGCCGAGCGTGTCCTGGGCGTACCAGGTGATGCCGAAGGTCGCCAGGTCGTCCTCGACCCGGACCCAGTCGTGCTGGTCGTGGTAGCGCAGATCCTCGGGGTAGGTGGCCTCGGCCAAAATTCAGCTCCTTGTCCGGTTGGCGATCATCCTGTTGGTGATCTGTAGAGGGGCCTGGACGCTATCCGGGCGCGGCGATGCCTGCCGCGCACGTCGATCTCGACCCCGGTGCCAGGCTCGGCGAGATCGGCGCGGACATAGGCCATTCCGGCGCCCTGTTCGAGCGAGGGCGCGAAGGTGCCGCTGGTGACGATGCCGACCTGCTCGCCGTCGGCGCCCAGCACCGGGTTGCCGTCACGGGGGATGCCGGCGCCCTCGATCGTGAACGGGGCGAGGCGCTCGGCGGTCCCGGCGGCGCGCGCCGCGGCGATCGCGGGCGAGCCGAGGAAGCCGGTCTCCTCCTTACAGCACCAGCCGAGGCCGGCTTCGATCGGGTTGCGCTCCGGGGTCAGCTCGTTGCCGTGAAGCGGGTAGCAGACCTCGAGCCGCAGGGTGTCGCGGGCGCCGAGCCCGCAGGGCACGACGCCCGCTTCGCGCAGCTCCTTGAAGACCGGGACCGCGACCTCCGGATCGACGAGCATCTCGACCCCGTCCTCGCCGGTGTAGCCGGTGCCGCAGACCAGCGCCGGGCGGCGACCGACGCGCACCGGGGCGACGTGGAAGCGCTCGGGCAGGTCGAGGCCGAGCGTGCGGGACACCACGGCGCGGGCGTGCGGGCCCTGCACGGCGAGCATCGCGTAGCGGTCGGCGACGTCGCGGACGGCGACGTCGTGCTCGCGCGACCAGCGCCCGAGCCAGGCCAGGTCGGTCTCGTGGTTGGCGGCGTTGGTGACGATCAGGTAGCGATCGGCGCCGAGGCGGTAGAGGAAGAGGTCGTCGATGACGCCGCCGGACTCGTTGCAGAGGCAGGAGTACTGGGCGCCGCCGACCGCCGGCTTGGCGACGTCGTTGGAGAGCGCCAGCTGCAGGAAGGCGAGCGCGCCCGGGCCCTCGACCTCGACCTCGCCCATGTGGGAGACGTCGAACATCCCGGCGTGGGTGCGCACCGCGGTGTGCTCCTCGCGGATCCCCTCGTAGAGCACCGGCATCTCCCAGCCGGCGAAGGGCACCAGTTTGGCGCCCAGCTCCTCGTGCTGCTCGAAAAGCGGCGTGCGTCGCATCGACGCGCCGCCGGCGTCAGTGCCGCTCATCGTGAGAGGTTCGTCGCATCGGCCGCAGGCTATTAGCTGAGCGTCATCACAGGTCGCGCCGGGACCGTCTTCCCGGGAACTCCCGCGAACGCGGCCCGGGAAGACGGTCCCGGCGCGACCCGGGCCGACTACTCTTTGAGGAACCCGGGGACGTCGATGTCGTCGTCCGACACCCGCAGTTTGCGGATGTCGGTGTCCTCGGCGGAGACGCGGGGGCGGGACTCGTAGCGCCGCCGCACCCGCTGCGGCGAGCGGGCCAGGAGCTCGAAGCCCTCGAAGCCGGTGGCGATCACGGTGACCCGGATCTCGTCGTGCATCGACTGGTCGACGACGGACCCGAAGATGATGTTGGCGTTGTCGTCGGCCTCCTGCTGGACCAGCTGGGCCGCCTCGTTGACCTCGAAGAGGCCGAGGTCCTCCGGGCCGGTGATGTTCAGCAGCATCCCGGTGGCGCCCTTGATCGACTCCTCGATCAAGGGCGAGGTGATCGCCGCTTTGGCGGCTTCCAGGGCGCGTTTCTCGCCGGACGCCGAGCCGACCCCCATCAGCGCGGAGCCGGCGTCGCGCATGATCGTCCGCACGTCGGCGAAGTCGAGGTTGATCAGGCCGGGGATCGTGATCAGGTCGGTGATGCCCTGCACGCCCTGGCGCAGGATGTCGTCGGCCTGGCGGAAGGCGTCGAGGACGCTGGTCCGCCGCTCGACCGCCTGCAGCAGCTTCTCGTTCGGGACGATGATCAGGGTGTCGACGTTGTTGCGCAGTTTCTCGATGCCCTCGAGCGCCTGCTGCATCCGCCTTTTGCCCTCGAACTCAAACGGTTTGGTGACCGCGCCGACGGTCAGCGCGCCGATCTCCTCCTTGGCGATCTCGGCGATCACCGGGGCCGAGCCGGTGCCGGTGCCGCCGCCCTCGCCGGCGGTGACGAAGACCATGTCGGCGCCCTTCAGCGCCTCCTTGATCTCGTCGCGGCTCTCCGCGGCGGCGCCCGCGCCGACCTCCGGGTTGCCGCCCGCGCCGAGGCCGCGCGTCAGCTCCTGGCCGATCGAGAGCTTGATGTCGGCGTCGCAGGCCTGCAGCGCCTGGGCGTCGGTGTTGACGGCGACGAACTCGACGCCGCGGATGCCCGCGTCGATCATGCGGCTGACCGCGTTGGTGCCGCCGCCGCCGGCGCCGACGACCTTGATCACCGCTAGGTAAGTCGATTCCATCTCCCGAATTCTTTCTCTGCTGGTCCGCCGCGCCTCCTCCAACTATTCGGCGTCGGAGCGGAGCCACCTGTATGTGAGTTGAGCCTTCTGAGCCTTTGTTCTGTCCGAGGCTGCAGCGAGGCTCAAGGGTTCGAGCGGCCGCGCAGACCGCGGAAATTGCGCTCAACGTAGGGCATTGTCAAGGGTCTGTCAAACGAGGGGTAGGCGTCCTGCAAGCGATATTTCTCGACCCGCGCTTGAGGGTTTGGCAAGTCTCACCCTGTGGTCGAGGGTGCGCCTCCGAGCCCCATTCCGCCTCGCGATGCGGGCGCCGGGTACTCAATTCACGGGTGGCAGTTCGTGTTCGGAGCCGTAGGTGGTCGGCCGGGTCGGCGCGTGCACGTCTACATAACTGAGCAAGCTCACGGACGGATCGGCGAGCACGGCGGCGGCGGCCTTCCACTTCCGCGCCGCGTCCTGGTCGTCGCCGAAGTGGACTTCGATGCCTGAGGTGAATTCGACGTCGACCCCCGTTTCCCCCCACGCGGCTCGCGCCACCTGGCGACGGAGCGGCCGTGGCGCGGCGGCCAGGATCTTGACCTCTTCGAGCACGTGGCCCCTCACGTGGCCGCCGCTCGGCGGCTCCTTCAGGGCGAGCACCGGGAGCCCGGTCTTCGCCCCGGCCGCGGAGCCGAGCAGCCTGCCGCTGCCCGCCACGACGACGACCCGCTTGCCTTCGCCGATCTGGGCGACCGGCCGGGCCGCGGCGGGGCCGGCGCCGGTCGGGGCCGAGGAGCCCCGCAGGCCGAGCCAGTAGACGGCGACGGCGACGATCGCGGCCGCCGCGACGACGAGCAGCGCGCGTCTGCTCAAGATTCCCACCCCGGCACCTCGACCGCGCCGAGCACCTGCACCTCGGGCTCCAGCTCGACGCCGAACTCCTCCCGCACGCGGCGGCGCCCCGCCGCCATCACCGCCAGCACGTCGGCGGTCGTCGCCGTGCCGGTGTTCTCGACGAAGTTGGCGTGCTTCTCGGAGAAGCGGGCGCCGCCGCGGCCCATGCCGCGGCAGCCGGCGGCGTCGAGCAGCTGTCCGGCCGAGCGCCCTCCGGCGCGCTCGTCGTCGGGGTTCTTGAAAGTCGAGCCGAAGGTCTTGATGCCGGAGGGCTGCGCCTCGCGGCGCCTGCCGCGCATCGAGGCGAGCGTGGCGCGGACCTCCTCCGGGTCGCCGGGGCGGAGCGCGAAGGAGGCGCGGGTGACGACTTCGCCCTCTCCCAGGTTCGAGTTGCGGTAGACGAACCCGAACGACGCCGGCGGGCGGCGGGTCGTGCCCGTGGCGGTCGACACCTCGACCCACTCGAGCACCTCCTCGAGCCGGCCACCGTAGGCGTTGGCGTTCATCCGCACCGCGCCGCCCGCGGTACCGGGGATGTTGATCCCGAACTCGAGGCCGGAAAGCCCCCACCCCGCCGCCTTCGCCGCCGCCGAGGGCAGCCGCGCGCCGCCGCCACAGACAAGCCGCGTGCCGTCGCGCTCGATCTCGGCGAGCGCGCCGCCCAACTTCATCGCCAGTCCTCGGAAGCCGTCATCCGCTACCAGGAGGTTCGATCCCGAGCCGATCACTCCTACCTCCACGCCCCGCGCCTTCGCCCAGCCCAACAGCTCCACGACGGCCTCTTGGGACTCGGGACGGGCGAAGTAGTCCGCCGGGCCTCCGGTCCGCACCGTGGTGAGGCGTGCCAACGGGTAGTCCCGCTCGACGCCGGCGGGCATCGCGTCGCTCATCGGCGACCCCCTGCGGATGCGTGGACGACAGGCACGATCGCGATCAACCGTCCCCTGGCGATGCGTCGGACGCGGGTGATGTGGGTGACCCTGAGCGAACCTCCCCGCAGTTCGTGAGTGAAGGGTCACCCACATCACCCGCCACCAGGGCCTCGCCGACACGGAAGATGTCGCCGGCGCCGATGGTCACCAGGATCGAGCCGGGCGGCAGAGCTTCGAGGCGGCGGGCGAGGAAGGACTTGCCTTTGGCGGCGGTTGGGAGCCAGGCGACCGACTTTCCACCTGCACGATCCGCGGCGGCGCGGGCGACGTCGAGGCCGCTGACGCCGGCGAGGGGGCCGACCGGCTCCTCGCGGGCCGGGTAGACGTCGAGCACGGCGATCTCGTCGGCGAGGGCGAGGGCGGCGCCGAACTCGCTCGCGAAGGCCTTGGTGCGGGAGTAGAGGTGGGGCTGGAAGACGGCGACCAGACGGGCCGGGGCGAGTTCGCGGAGCGCGGTGAGCGTGGCGCGGACCTCGGTCGGGTGGTGGGCGTAATCGTCATAGACGCGAACCCCGCCGTGCTCGCCCTTCAGCTCCTGCCGGCGGCGGACGCCGCGGAAGCCGGCGAGCGCCGCGGCGGCCCGCCCGAGGTCGAAGCCGGCGGCCCCGAGCGCGGCGAGCGCCGCGCGGGCGTTCAGCACGTTGTGGGCGCCGGGGACCGCGAGCTCGAGCACCGGCCCCGGCGTGTCGGCGGAGAACTCGGCGACCTCCCTCGCCCCCCCGGCCCAGCTCCCACCGACGATGCCTGCCGCCCCGCCTGGCGAGTTCGCACCTTCCCGTATCTGCTCCGGAGAACTGCGAACGCGCTCGCCGTCGCGAGGTGCCAGGGACCCGCGGAGCTCCTCGACGGCGCCGGCGCCGCGGGTCGGGGACGGGAGCACCGCGACCCGCGCCTTGCCGGCGAAGCCCTCGAACGCCGCGATCAGGGGCTCGAGCGAGCCCCATTTCGAGTGATGGTCCATCTCGATGTTGGTGACGACCGCGATCTCCGGGTCGAGGTCCAGGAAGCTGCCGTCGGACTCGTCGGCCTCGGCGACCACCCACTCCCCCGCGCCCCAGCCGGCGTTGGCCGGAGCGCCCTCGGGTCCGAGCCCGGGGACCTCGCCGCCGACGAAGAACGCCGGGTCCTCGCCGAGGCCGCGCAGCGCCCAGACCGCCATCGCGGTCGTCGTCGTCTTGCCGTGCGTGCCGGCGATCGCGATCAGCCGCTTCTCGGCGCAGAGCTCGGCCAGCAGCTCGCCCCGGTGGATGACGGTGAGGCCGCGCTCGCGCGCCGCCGCCAGCTCCGGGTTGTCGGCGGCGATCGCGGTCGAGACGACCACCTCGGCAGCCGCGGGCAAGTTGCCCGCGTCGTGGCCGATCCGCGGCTCGAGGCCCGCGGCGCGAACCCGCTCCATGTAAGAGGACTCGCTGCGGTCGCTGCCGGTCACCGCCGCGCCGAGCCCGGCGCAGACCACGGCGAGCCCGCTCATCCCCGCCCCTCCGATCCCGACGAAGTGCATCCTCCGCCCGCTCCACGCCTCGCTCACGCTTCCGCCTCCATTTCGTCACCTACCCCCCCGACGCTTGTCGCCCAGAGGGCGACAAGCGTCGGGGGGTCCGGCGGCGGCGAAGACCTGGTCGGCGATCGCGCGGGCGGCGCCGGGCTTCGCCAGGGCGCGGGAGGCGGCGGCCATCCGGCCGAGGCGCTCGGCGTCGGCGAGGATGGCGCCGACCGCCGCGAGCAGCGCCGCCGGCTCGAGCGCGTCGTCCTCGACGATCGTCGCGGCGCCGGCCCGCTCCATCCAGCGCGCGTTGGCGCGCTGGTGGTCGGCGGTCGCGTGCGGGTATGGGACCAGCATCGCCGGGCGCCCGGCGGCGGTGAACTCGAAGATCGAGCCGCCGGAGCGTCCCAGCACCAGGTCGCAGGCGGCGAGCGCGTCGCCGAGGTCCGGTTCGTAGGCGATCAGCTCATATCCCTCGGCATGAGGAGCCGCGTCGAGTCGCTCCCGCAGGGTCTCGTGGTCGCGCGTCCCGCAGAGGTGCAGGACGCGGAAGTCCCGCCCCTCGCGCTCCGCGAACGCCTCCAGCGCCGTGAAGTTCACCGAGCGCGCCCCCTGGCTACCGCCCACCACCAGCACGACGCGGGCGTCCGCCGGGATCCCGAAGCGCGCCCGCGCCGCTCCCCGGTCGGCGGCGATCACCGCCTCCGGCACCGGCCGTCCCGTCACCACGTACCGTTCCCCCTCACGGCCCTCGATCGGGAACGCGAGGCACACGCGCCGCGCCCGTCCGGAGAGCAGCCGGTTGGCGAGGCCGAGGTGGCTGTCGGCCTCGGTCAGCACCAGCGGGGTGCGGGTGGTCGCCGCCGCCAGGCCGGCCGGCCCGGCGACGTAGCCGCCGCCGCCCATCACCACATCGGCGCGCCGCCGGCGCAGAGCGCGGCGCGCGGCGCCGACCGCGCCGAGCGCCTCGGCCGCGGCGCGCGCCGCCCGCAGCGGGTTGCGACGGTCGATCCCCCGCACCCGCAGGAAGTCGATCTCATAGCCCGCGGCGGGCACCAGCTCGGCCTCGATCTTCTCGCGCGTGCCGAGGAAGCTGACCTCGGCGCCACGCTCACGGAGCGCGGCGGCGACCGCCATGGCGGGCACCACGTGCCCCGCGGTTCCCCCCGCCGCCACCACCACTCTTGGTCCGTCTGGCACCGCCGGCACCGCTCCTTTCACGGGCGGGCGAGCGCCCGCCTTCGACGACGCGCAGTTTGCCTGACCCGCGGCCCGGCTTGGACCCGGACCTCGTTCCGCCCTTGCCGGGCCGCGAGGCCCCGCCGCGCCGCGCCGCGCTCGCGGTGCCGCCGCGGGCGACGTTGAGGATCAGCCCGACCGCGAACAGGCACGACAAGAGCGCCGAGTTCCCGTAGGAGATGAAGGGCAGCGGCACGCCGGTCAGCGGCGCCAGCCCCATCACGGCGAAGAGGTTGATCATCGCCGTGACCAGGACCATCGAGGTCAGCCCGGCGACGAGCAGCTTGCCGTAGTTGTCCTTCGCCTTCTGGGCGATCCGCAGCCCGGCGAAGCCGAACATCCCGAACAGCCCGACGACGCCGAGGATCCCGACCAGGCCGAGCTCCTCGCCGATCACCGCCGAGATCATGTCGGTGTGAGCCTCGGGCAGGTAGAAGGCCTTCTGGACGCCGTTGCCGATCCCCACGCCGAAGAGGCCGCCCGAGCCGAGCGCGATCTTCGCCTGCGCCGCCTGGAAGCCGGCGCCTTCGGTTTCCGCCCCCGGGTGCAGGAAGCTGGTCAGCCGCGCCATCCGGTAGGGCTCGACGATCGTCAGCAGCAGGACGCAGACGCCGATCACCAGGGCAATCTTGCCGAGGTCGCGGGGCGCCGCGCCGGCGGCGATCAACGTCGCCCCGACCGCCAGGGCGACGACCATCGCCGTGCCCATGTCGGGCTCCAGCATGATCAGCAGGCAGGCGGCGCCGGCCATCAGCAGGATCGGCATGAAGCCCTTGATCGAGCGGAGCCGCTTCGGTTCGCGGGCGAGCATGTCGGCCGCGTAGAGGACCAGCGCCACCTTGGCCAGCTCCGACGGCTGGATCTGGATGGAGCCCGCGCCGATCCAGCGGCTCGCCCCATTGACGCTCTGGCCGGCGCCGAGCACGACGACCAGCAGGAAGATCGACCCGCCGAGCAGGAGCGGCGTCGCGCGGCGGATCGCGCCGAGGCCGTGGCGCGCCGTGAAGTGCATGATCACCAGGCCGATCGCGCCGACGATCAGGGTGCGCTGCAGGTAGTAGGCGGAGCTC
Source organism: uncultured Actinomycetes bacterium (assembly GCA_963763265.1). GTDB lineage: Bacteria > Actinomycetota > Thermoleophilia > Solirubrobacterales > 70-9 > VAYN01. Next base: position 436,613 of record CAVXNN010000006.1, read on the forward strand.
GAGAGGCCGCCGTTCTGCAGCACCTGGGTGGTCGAGGAGGCGGAGAAGACCATCACCGCGCCGAAGGCCAGCAGGCAGAGCGTCGCGGTGAGCAGCAGGTTGTACTCGGTGGAGACGGCGCGGCGGGCCTTGGCGCGCCGCTTCTTCGTCGCCTTGGCGGGGCGCGCCCGGCCGAGCGCGACGGAGAGGGCGCTCACCGTAGACCCGCGACGATCTGGCGGAAGCGCTCACCGCGCGCCTCGAAGTTCGGGAAGGCATCGAAGCTGGCGCAGGCGGGCGAGAGCAGGACCACCTCGCCGGGGCCGGCCGCCGCGGCGGCGGCGCGCACCGCGTCCTCGAGATCTCGCGCCCGGTGCAGCGGGATCCCCGCGGCGGCCAGCGGCGCCAGCTCGGCGGCCAGCCGCTCGGCGGTGTCGCCGAGCAGGTAGCAGGCGACGGCGCGCTCGCGCAGCGGCGCCAGCAGCGGCGTGAAGGGCTCGCCCTTCTCGCTGCCGCCGAGGATCGCGTGGACGCCGCCGTCGAAGCCGGCGATCCCGACCGCCGCCGAGGCGACGTTGGTCGCCTTGGAGTCGTTGACGAAGCGCACCCCGCCGAGGTCCGCGACCGGCTCGAGCCGGTGGGGCACGCCCGCGAAGCTCCGCAGCCCGGCGCGGACCGCGTCCGGGTCGACGCCGAAGGCGAGCGCCGCGGCGGCCGCCGCCATCGCGTTCTCGACGTTGTGCTCGCCCGGGATGCCGAGCTCGTCGGTCCCGAGCAGCGGCTCGCCGTCCCAGAAGATCGTGCCGCCCGCCGCCGCCACCTCGCAGTCGGGCGACGCGCCGCGGCAGAACTCGACGCGGCGCGCGCAGCCGCCGAGGTCGACGCCCGCCAGCTCGGGGTCATCGCCGTTCCAGACCGCGACGTCGTCGTTGCCCTGGTTGGCGAAGATGCGCAGCTTCGCGTCGCGGTAGGCGGGCAGGCTCCCGTGGCGGTCGAGGTGGTCGGGGGCGAGGTTCAGGAAGACGGCGCCCTCGGGACCGAACAGGCTCGTGTCCTCCAGCTGAAAGCTCGAGGCCTCGCAGACGACGGTCGCCTCGGGCTCGACCTCGTCGACCAGGGCGGCGACCGGGACGCCGACGTTGCCCGCCACCGCGACCGGCTCCCCGGCGCCGCGGAAGATGTGGCCGAGCAGCTCCACCGTGGTGGTCTTGCCGTTGGTCCCGGTGACCGCGAGGAAGCGGTTGGGCAGGGCGCGCCAGGCAAGCTCCAGCTCGCCGGTCACCTCGATCCCCCGCTCCAGCGCGGTCGCGATCACCCGCGCCTCCCGGGGTACCCCCGGGCTCTTGACGACGGTGCGGGTGCTCTGCAGCTGGGCCAGGCCATCCGTATCCAGGGCTACTTCGACGCCGAGGGCCGAAAGCCCTTCCGCCCCGTCGGGATGTCCGGAATCGACCGCCAGGACCTGCTCGCCGCGCGCCGCCAGGAGGCGCGCCGCCGCCTGCCCGGACCGCGCCAGGCCGACCACCAGGAACGGCCCCCGCGGCAGGGGCGGCCTCACTCGCTTGGCGGGCAGCAGGGTCACTTCACGTCAATTCGCCCCGCCGGCCCGACCCCCTGCGCGCCGCGCTCGCGGTTCTCCGCGGGTCACCGCAGGTCGGCCGAGACGTGAGGTGGGCGGAAGGAGAGGCGGACCGCCGCCGGGATCCTCCATGCCACCCCTGTGGACCCCGACGGCGGTGAACGTCGCCCCTGTATGCGCTATTGGCCCCCTTGCCTTGGCGCGCTCCCGCTCGTACCGAGGGAGCCGGTCGAACTTACTTCGATCCGCTCCACCGGTCAAGGGGCATCATCGAAAGCCCTACCCACTTCTGGTGGCCGGCGGCGCCGCGGCGCGCCGCGGCGCTCAGTGGCCGATCGAGTGCTGGTAGAGGGTGAAGCCGATCCCCGAGCAGACGGCGGCGATGATCCAGAAGCGCAGCATGATCTTCGTCTCCGACCAGGCCATCATCTCGAAGTGGTGGTGGAGCGGCGCCATCAACAGGACCCGCCGGCGGAAGACCCGGAAGGAGAAGACCTGCAACAGGACCGAGAGCGCCTCAATCACGAAGATGCCACCGATGATGATCAGCAGCACCTCGGTCTGGGTCATCACCGCCATCGCCCCGATCGCCCCGCCGAGCCCGAGCGAGCCGGTGTCCCCCATGAAGATCGAGGCCGGGAAGGCGTTGAACCAGAGGAAGCCGATGCAGGCGCCGACCATGCAGCAGGCCAGCAGGGCCAGGTCCTTCTGGCCGCTGGCGACGAAGGCGATCGCCGTGTAGGTGAGCAGCACGATCGCGCAGGAGCCCGCCGCGAGGCCGTCGAGGCCGTCGGTGAGGTTGACCCCATTCGACGTGCCCGCGATGACCAGGAAGACGAGGACGAAGTAGAGGACCGGGCCGAGGTAGATGTCGCCGTCGCCGATCCGGAAGTAGAGGCGCGGTTCGATCCCGACCGAGTGGCGGGAGACCCACCAGAGGCCGAGCGCCAGGAGCAGCTGGCCGAGCAGCTTCCAGCGGCCCGACAGGCCGAGCGAGCGGCGTTTGACGATCTTGATGTAGTCGTCGGCGAAGCCGAGCGCCGCACAGCCGAGCGCCACGCCGAAGACGGCGAGGCTCGACGCGTCCAGTTCGGACAGCACCAGGTAGGGAACGCAGATCGCCGCGAAGATGATCAGCCCGCCCATCGTCGGCGTCCCCGCCTTGGCGTGGTGCTCCTGCGGGCCGTCCTCGCGGATGTTCTGGCCGAACTCGCGCACCCGCAGGTATTCGATGAATTTGGGGCCGAGGAAGATGCAGATCAGCATCGACGCCATGCCCGCGATGAGGATTTCCCCCATGATTAGGCGGCGCCTCCTCTGCTCCGCCGGGGGGCAAGAGAGTCAGAGATGGCTTGCCCCCCGGCTCCGCATCCGGGGGCGCCTTCGTGGGACTCGGGGGCGGCTTGGCGAGGGTCGGGGGCGCCTTGGGCGGCGGGTCGGGCGGCGCGCAGCTCCGCGGCGATCGACTCCATGCCGACCGCGCGCGAGCCCTTGACGAGGACCGCGTCGCCCGGCTCGAGGTGGAAGTCGAGCCACTCGGCCGCCTCGGCCGGGTCGGCGAGGAGTTCGTCCGGTTCGAATTCGCGGGCGGGCGCGCCGACCCCGACCACGAGGTCGATGCCGACGGCGCGGGCATGGGCGCCGACCTGGCGGTGGAAGTCGGCGGCGCCGGGGCCGAGCTCCCCCATGGAGCCGAGCACGGCGACGGTGCGCGGAGCCCGGAGCGTCGCGAGATGGTCGAGCGCCGCGCGCATCGACACCGGGTTGGCGTTGTAGCAGTCGTTCACGAGGACGATGCCGTCGGCGAGCTCCACCCGCTCGCCGCGGAACCGGGAGAAGCCTATTTCGCCGGCCCGGACGGCCATCTCCTCGGGGGCGGCGCCGAGCGCCACGCCCCCCGCGATCGCCGCCAGGGCGTTGGTCAGGTTGTAGGCCTCGGTGAACGGGAAGCGAAAGCGCGCCTCCCCCGCCGGGGTCCGCACCAGCGCCTCGGTCGCACCCTCGAGGACCCGCGACTCGACCGCCTCGACGTCGCCTCCCGGCCCGAAGCGCAGCAGCCGCGGCGCCCGCTCCAGGTGCTCCTCCAGCTCCCCGGCGCCGACCGGGGCGATCGCGACGCCGGCGGCGGGCAGGTGGTCGATCACCGCGGCCTTCTCGGCGGCGATCGCCGCCACCGAGCCCAGCTGCTCGACGTGGACGGGGCCGACGTTGGTGATCAGCGCCGCGTCGGGCTCGGCGATCGCCGCCAGCTCGGCGATCTGCCCGGGGCCGCGCATCGCCATCTCGAGCACCAGGCGCTCGACGTCGTCGGGCGCCTCGAGGATCGTCAGCGGCAGCCCGATCTCGGTGTTGAAGTTCTGCGCGTTGGCATGGGCGCGCCCCGGCAGGAGCGCCCGCGCGATGTCCTTGACCGAGGTCTTGCCGACCGAGCCGGTGACCCCGAGCACCCGGGCGCCGAGCGCCCGGCGGTTGGCCCGGGCGAGCGCCTGCAGGGCGGCGAGCGGGTCCGCGGCGGCGAAGACCCAGACCGGCCCGTCGGGGCCAGGGACGACGGCCGCGACGGAGCCACCGGCGCCCGACGCGGGCCCGGCGCTCGTGACCAGTCGCTCGGCGTGCTCGCGATCGACCACGACCCCCCAGGCGCCCGCCTCGATCGCGGCCGCGGCGAACTCGCCGCCGTCGCGGTTGGCGCCGCGCAGGCCGAAGAAGAGGTCGCCCGGCCCGACCGCCGCCGAGTCGATGGCCGCCCGCCGTGGCGCCTCCTCGGAGCCCTCGGCGAGCACCCGCGCACCGGTCGCCGCGACGATCTCCGCGCCGGCGAGCCTCACGCCGGGCTGCCCAGCCTGCGCAGCTCCGCGCGGGCCACCTCACGGTCGTCGAAGGGGATCTTCCGCCCGCCCTCGAACTCCTGCCCCTGCTCGTGGCCCTTGCCCGCGATCACCACCGTGTCGCCCGGCTCGGCGCGACCGAGCGCCAGCGCGATCGCCGCCTGCCGGTCGACCTCGACCACCAGCTCGGCGTCGCCCTCGCGGGCGCCGGCCGCGACTTCGGCGACGATCGCCGCCGGATCCTCGGAGCGCGGGTTGTCGGAGGTGACGACCGCCAGGTCGGCGAGCGTGCCGCCCGCCCGGCCCATCAGCGGCCGCTTGGCCCGGTCGCGATCGCCGCCCGCCCCGAACACCGCGATCAGCCGGCCCGAGGTGAGCCGCCGCGCCGCCCGCAGGACGTTCTCCATCGAGTCTGGGGTGTGGGCGTAGTCGACGAGGACGGCGAAGCCCTGGCCCTCGTCGATCGGCTCGAAGCGTCCCGGCACCCGGCCGGCGGCGGCGAGCCCGGCGGCGGCGGTCGCGGCATCGACCCCGAGCGCCTCGGCCGCCGCGAACGCGCCGAGCGCGTTGGCGACGTTGAAGTGCCCCGGCATGCCGGTCTCCACGCGGGCCCTGCCCGCGACCGTGAAGCTCGCGCCGCCCGCGTCGAACTCGACGTCGACGGCGCGGTAGTCGGCGTCGGCGCCCTCGGCGGAGAAGGTGAGGCAGTCGAACTCGCCGGCCAGCCGGCGGCCGTAGGGATCGTCGAGGTTGGCGATCCGCACCGCCGGGCCGGCCGCGAAGAGCAGCCGCTTGGCCGCGAAGTAGTCCTCCATGTCGGCGTGGAAGTCGAGGTGGTCCTGGGTCAGGTTGGTGAAGAGGGCGACGTCGAAGTGGATCGCGTCGGCGCGGTGCAGGGCCATCGCGTGCGAGGAGACCTCCATCGCGCAGGCCCGGTCGCCCGCCTCCAGCATGCGCCGGAACGTCTCCTGCAGGTCGATCGCCTCCGGCGTCGTCCGTTCGACCGGCTCCTCGGCGCCGCCGACGACCTGCTTGACGGTGCCCAGCAGCCCGGTCCGGATCCCCGCTGCCTCGAGGATCTCCCTGAGCAGGTAGGCGGTCGTCGTCTTGCCGTTCGTCCCGGTCACCCCGACCACCCGCAGCGCGGCGGTCGGATCGCCCCAGAGCGCCGCCGCGAAGGGCGCCATCGCCGCCCGGGCGCTCGCCACGACGACCTGCGGCACCGCCACCTCGAGCCGCCGCTCGACGACCAGCGCCACCGCCCCGGCCGCGACCACCTGCGGCGCGAACTCGTGCCCGTCGCGCTTCTCCCCGACCACGCAGAAGAAGAGCGTCCCGGGGCCCGCCTTGCGGCTGTCGTAGGCGAGGCTCGCGACCTCGACGTCCGCGTCGCCGACCACCGTCACCTGCCCCGCGGTCGATGCAGCCGAAACGAGTTGCCCCAGTCTCATGACCGCGATTCTAGGTAGAGCATCGGGTGCCCCTCCCGGGAGGCTTTGGGAGCACACGCCGGATTGAGCCCCCCTCTCGCAGTCACGCGGACGGCCGAGCGGGAGGGGCACCCGATGCTCGCCCTCGCATCACCGTCCCTTTATTCTTGCGGCACGCCCAGGTACGGGAGCGAGAACCCCGCGATTTCGCCGAACGCCGGCGCCGCCACCGAGCCGCCGTAGATTTCGCCTTCCGGCTGGTTGACGATCACCGCGCAGAGGAAGCGCGGGTGGCTCGCCGGCGCGAAGCCGATGAACGAGGCCACGTACTTGGTTTTGGAGTAGCCGCCGTTTTCGGCGACCTGCGCGGTGCCGGTCTTGCCGGCCAGGGTGTAGCCCGGGACGCTGATCTGCGAGGCGGTGCCTTCCGCGCCGAAGACGCCTTCGAGCATCTGGCGCACCTCGGAGGCGACCTTGGCGCTGATCACGCGATGGCCCTGCGGCTCGCGGGTCTGCCGTTCGCCGATCCGCTTGATCAGCCGCGGTGGCCGCTCCACCCCGTCGTGGGCGATCGCCGCGTACCCCTGGACCATCTGGATCGGCGTCACCGCGGCGCCCTGGCCCATCGGCAGGTTGCCCATCGTGGCGCCGGAGTATTCGCTCAGCGCCGGGACGATCCCGTGTTCCTCGCCGGGGAAGCGCACGCCGGTCTTCTTCCCGAAGCCGAACCGTTCGATCCACTTGCTGAACTTCGTCGCGCCGACCTCGAGGCCGATCGTCACCGCGCCGATGTTCGAGGACCGGGCCAGGATCTGCGCCACCGACATCGTTTCGGTGCCGCGTTCCTCGGCGTCCTTGATCACGTGTTCGCCGACTTCGATCGCCGGCGGCAGGGTGAATTCGGTCTGCGGGGTGACCAGGCCTTCTTCCAGCGCCGCCGAGACCGTGAACGCCTTGAAGGTGGAGCCCGGTTCGTAGTTGAAGCCGGTCGCCTGGTTCAGCAGGTCTTCGCTCTTCAGGTGTTCGAGGTTGCCCGGATCGACCGGCGGCCAGTTCGCCATCGCCAGGATTTCCGAGCTCTGCGGTTCCATCACGATCGCCGTCGCGCCGCGCGGCGAGTACGTTTCGCCGACTTTCGCCAGCACCTGTTCGGCCTTCTCCTGGATCGCCGGGTCGAGGGTCAGTTCGACGTCTTCGCCGTCGCGGGCTTCCTTCACCGTTTCCATCCTGATCGGCTCGCCGAGCGCGTCGGTCACCACGTGGCGTTCGCCTTCCTCGCCGGTCAGCACCGAGTTGTCGGCCGCCTCGATCCCGGTCAGGCCCTTGCCTTCGCCGCCGACCACGCCGATCACCTGTCCCGCCATTTCCCCCTGCGGGTAGGCACGGCGGCTGGCGGGGAGCTGGCCGATCCCTTCCAGCCCGAGCTTTTCGACCTCCGTCGCGGTCGAGAGGTCGACGTCCTTGGCGAGATAGGAGAAGCCCGATTCGACGGTCAGCGCTTCCAGCACCTTGCTCTTCTTCTCGCCGAGGATCGGTGCCAGGCGCGCCGCCGCCTTGGGCGGGTTCTTCACTTGGTAGGGCGTCGCGTAGATCGTCGCGGCGTCTTCGGAGGAGGCCAGCCGGGTGCCGTTGCGGTCGAGGATCGAGCCGCGCAGGCCGGGCACCATCACCGTCTGCGTCTGCTGGTTGAGCGCCTGGGACGCCAGTTGGGACGCTTCCACGCCCTGCAGCCAGAAGGCGCGGCAGACGATCAACAGGAAGGCGACGAGGAAGCCCGCGAAGAGGAGGCCGATCCGACGCTCGATCAGGCGCATCGAGCAGCTACCCCGTCGGCGCTTCGGTCACGGTTTCTTCGTAGGCCGGTTCTTCGCCGCTGCCGGCCGCGGCGGCTTCGGCGGCAAGCAGTTCTTCGTATTCCCGGTTGTAGATCGCTTCTTCTTCGGCGGTGAATTCGCCTTCGGCCGTGGCGCCCGCGGCGGCTTCTTCGCCGGCCGCCGCCGCTTCGCCCCCGGCCGCTTCTTCCGCCGCGCCTTCTTCGGCGCCCACCGCCCCGCCGGCCGCGGCCGCGAGCCGGGCCGCTGCTTCGGCGGCGTCGGCCTTGCGGGTCGTGAGCAGCTGCGGCACCGCCTTGGTCGGCATCGCGAGGCCGAGTTCGGCCGCCTGGTGGCGGATCCGGGCCTGGCCGTAGCGCTCGGCGACGCGGCTCTGCAGCATCGAGTTCTCTTTGCCGAGCGCGGTGATCTTCGCGTCGACCTTCCCGGCCGAGGCGGCGAAGCTGAGCGTCACCACGTTGAGCGCCACGATCCCGACCAGGAGGACGCCGAGAACGCCGATCCAGGCGCGACCGCGGGTCAGCCGGTGGATCAGGCCCGACTCGGGCAGCTGGGTGACCGCGACCGCGGCGCGGCCCGCGTGGCCGGCGGCGATCGGGATGACGCCGGCGCCGGCGCGGCGCCGCGGCGCGGCCTTGCGACGGGCCGGAGCCTTGCGCGCGGGGGCGGCCTTCGCGCTCGCCCCCGCGGGCCGACCGGCAGGCTTGCGGGCGGGCGCCGCGGTGGCGGCGCGGGCGGTCGGCGCCTTCTTGCGCGGCGAAACCGGCTTGCGCGGCGGGGTCGCCGGCCTGCGGGCGGGGGCGGGGGCGGGGGCCGCGGCGGCCGCGGCGGAGCGGCCGCGGCCACCCGGCCGGGGACGATCGCGGGGGCGCTTCTTGGGGTCCGGGGGTGCCGTGCGGGCGGGCGCCGGCGCCGCCTGCGAGGCGGAGCGGCGGGTGGGCGCGGCGACCGCCATCAGGCCTCCTCCCCGCGACTGTCGAAGGCGATCTTGACGGCGGCGCGCAGGTGGGCGGAGCGCGAGCGCGGGTTCGCCTCGACCTCCTCCGGCCCGGGCGCGACGGCGCGCCGGGTCAGCAGCTCGGCCTCCGGCTCGTGGCCGCAGACGCACACCGGGATCTCCGGCGGGCAGAGGCAGCCGCGCGCCTTGCCGGCGAGGAACTGCTTGACCGGCCGGTCCTCGAGCGAGTGGAAGGAGATCGCGGCGAGGCGACCGCCGATCGGCAGCGCGTCCCAGGCCAGCGGCAGCGCCTCGTCGAGCAGGTCGAGCTCGCCGTTGACCGCGATGCGCAGCGCCTGGAAGGTGCGCTTGGCCGGGTGGCCGCCGCCGAAGCGCGCCGAGGCCGGCATCCCGGCCTGGATCGCGGCGACCAGCTCGGAGGTGGTCCGCAGCGGCCGGCGGGCGACGATCTCGCGGGCGATGCCGCCCGCGTGGCGCTCCTCGCCGAAGCGGCGCAGCACCTGGGCGATCCGCGCCTCCGGCCACTCGTTGACCAGGTCGGCGGCGTCGAAGCCCTGGCGCGGGTCCATCCGCATGTCGAGCGGCGCGTCGTAGGAGTAGGAGAAGCCCCGCTCCGCGGCGTCGACCTGCATCGAGGACATTCCCAGATCCATGTAGACCATGTCTGGGCGGATTCCTTCGCCCCGCAGCGCACGAAGTCCTGCAACGAAGTCGGCGCCGACGAAGAGCGTCCGGCAGGGCGCCTCGGCGGCGAAGCGGTTGAAGCGCTCGCGGGCGGCCGGGTCGCGGTCGATCCCGACCAGCGTCCCCTCCGGTCCCAGCCGCTCGGCGACCAGCCGCGCGTGGCCGCCCGCGCCGAAGGTGCAGTCGACGGCCGTCTCGCCCGCCCTCGGGGCGATCAGGTCGAGCAGCTCGGGCGCCAGGACGGGATCGTGCTCGCGGTTCACGAGGGTCAGCGGGCGCGGCCCGGTGGGCGCGTGGGAGAAGGTGGGAGTGCGGGCGGCATGGAGCCTCATGGTTACGCGGCGCCCGCCCCGGCCAGCCCCTCGGCGATCTCCGGGGCCGCCGCGTCGAGCTCCTCCTCCTGCTTGGCCCAGGCGTCGGCGTCCCAGATCTCGAGGTACTCGCCGGCGCCGATCACGACGCATTCGCCGTTCAGGCCCGCGTGCTCGAGCAGCGGCTTGGGGATGCGGATGCGCCCCGCCGAGTCGAGCTTCTCGTCGAAGGAGCCGCCGTGGAAGCGGCGGCGCAGGGCGCGGGCGTCTTTGCCGAACGGGCTGTGGGGCGAGAGGAAGCGATCCGACAGCTGCTCGAACTCCGCGGTCGTGTGCACCCAGACGCAGGGGTCGAAGCCCTTGGACAGAACCACTCCGTCGGCGAGCTGGCTGCGGAAGCGGGATGGCACGGTCAATCGGTCCTTGCTGTCCAGGCTGTGCTCGTAGAGGCCCCGAAATGCCAATTCGGCGTCCTTTCTGAGCGGCGGTCGGAGGTGGAAAAGAGTTGGGACCGGAGTGATGAGGTGGGAGGAGCCTCACCACCCCGGTCCTGGGCTTCAACTCGAGCGCCACTCTGACACACCCTCCCCCACTTTGCAACACAACCTCCCTGTGCAACCCCGTTTGCATACCCGCCACGCGCCATCACCCGGGGCGCTAGGTTGGCCTGGATGAGCGATCCGCAGAATCCCGGCGGCGACCCGCCCGAGGCGCGCCCCGAAGCGCCGGCGACGGCGGGCGTCGGGCGCGTCCCGCCCGCCGACGCCAACACGCTGCGCGGCCGGCACTTCCGCAGGCTGGTCGGCCTCCGGCGGACCTGGCTGCTGATCGGCGTCCCGGCGCTGGCGATCGGCGTCCTGGTCGCCACCGCGAGCCTCCTGTGGGGCGCGATCGCCCTGCTCGTGGTGGTCGCGGTCGGCGCCGGCGTCGTCTTCGCGATCGCCGACTCGAAGGCCGCCGACGACTTCTTCGACGTCTACGCGGGGAGCCGCGGCCTCGAGCTGGGCGGCAGGTCGAAGCTGCCGGCCGCGACGCCGCTGCTGCGCAAGGGCGACGATCGCTACGCGAAGCGGACGCTGCGCGGTGAGATCGCGCCCGGCGTGGATGGGATGCTGGCGCTCTACACCTACGAGGAGCAGTCGACCGACTCAGACGGCAACACCCAGACCAGCTACCACGAGTACACGCTGGGCATGACCGAGCTGCCGCAGTGCGTCGAGCACGTGCCCGAGCTCTACTGCCAGAGGCGCTTCGGGCTGCGCTCGCTGGAGAAGTTCGAGGACGTCTTCCGCCTCTCGAAACAGCGGGTGACGCTGGAGAGCGAGGTGCTCGGCGACCGCTACGAGATCTTCGTCCGCAAGGGCCAGGACGAAATCTGGCTGCGCCGCCTCTTCTCGCCGAGCTTCATCGTCTGGCTGGCCGAATCGGCGCCGGACAAGTTCGCCTTCGAGCTGGTCGGCGGCACCCTGGTCGCCTACGTCAAGGACCACAAGGAAGACGCCGCCGACCTCGACGAGGTCGCCGCGGCGACCGGGGTCGTCGCCGAGCGGCTGCGGACCGAGAGCCTCGAAACCAGCGCCTGAGCGGCGCGGGCCCCGGCGGGCCGAGGCGGCGGCCAGGGGCCCCGCTGCGGGGACGGTCGGGGCCTCAGAAGCCCGACAGGAGCGTGCCCGCGTTGGCGATCAGGCCGGCGGCGATCATCAGCATCACCGACGGCACGAGCACGAGGGCGACGACCAGCTGGATCTTCGGCGCCGCGCGGGCGGCGCGCTCCTCGACCGCGCGGCGGCCGTCGCGGCGCAGGGCGCTCGCCTGGCGCCGCAGCTGCTCGGCGAGCGGTGAGCCGAAGCGGCGCGAGCGCTCGATCGAGGCGACCAGCGTCGCGATCTCGCTGCCCGGCACGCGGGCGCGGAGCGCGGCGAGCGCCGCGGCCGGCGAGCTGCCGCAGGACAGCTCGGCGACCGCGATCCGCACCTCCTCGGCCAGCGGCCCCTCCCCCGCCCGGGCCAGCTGCGCGAGGCCCTCGGCCGGGCCGCGACCGGAGGCGACGCTCACCGCGAGCAGGTCGAGCGCGTCCGGGAGCGCCGCGACGAGCCGGCGCCGACGCCGCCGCGCGGCCCGCTCGAGCAGCGCGTCGGGGACGAAGAACCCGGCCGCCGGGAGGCCGAGCGCGACCGCGATCGCCAGCCTTCCCGGCGCCGCGGGCGCCGCGCCGAGTGCCAGGACCGCCCCGCCGCACAGGCCCGCCAGCTTGCCGAGCAGGACCGTGGGCAGCGGCAGGCGCGCGGCCAGGCCCGAGCGGCGCAGGCGCTCCGGCAGGTCCAGCCACAGCGCGGCGCGCGCCCACGGCGCGGCCGGACCCCGATCGTCCCACGCGCTGCGGCCCTCGCCGGCCCCCGCGCGGTGCGGAGCGCGCCCCCCACGGGGTCCGGCGCCCGCGCGGCGCGCGGCGCGCGCCACCAGCGCCTCGCGGCCGGCGGCGATCGCCAGCAGCGTCGCCAGCGCGAAGCAGATGCCGACCGGGCTCACTCGACCACCCTCGAGATCCGCCGGATCGCGACGAAGCCGATCGCCTGCAGGCCGGCGGCGAGGCCGAGCAGGATCGCCGGCGCGGGCGAGCCGAGCAGCTTGGCCAGGAAACCGGGCTGGACGAGCTCGGCGAAGAGCGCCCCGCCGGTCGGCATCGCGACGACGAGGAGCCCGGTGAAGCGGGCCTGGGCGGTCGCCGACCGGGCGTCCTCGGCGACCCGGTCGCGCTCCGCCGCCCCGGCGGCGAAGCGCCGCAGGAGGCCCGCCAGGTCGCCGCCCGCGAGCCGCTGGCTGAGCAGCGCCGCGGCGAACGCGTCGACCCGCTCGGAGCGCATCCGCGCCCGCCAGGCGGCGACCGCCTCGGCGGTGCCGGAACCGAGGTCGAGCTCCGCGCCGAGCCGGGCCAGCTCGGCGGCGGGCGGCCCGTCGAGGTAGGCGGCGGCGGCGGGCAGCGAGGCGCGCAGCGAGCGCCCCGCGGCGAGCGAGTCGGCGACCGCGGTCGCCACCTCCGGCAGCGAGCGCTCGACCGCGGCGCGGTAACGGCGGCGCCGGCTCGAGATCGCCCACGCCGCGAGCGCCGGGCCCGCGACCGAGAGCGGCAGCGCCAGCGTCAGGCCGCCGACCAGCCAGCCCGCGACGACCGCCGCCGCGGCGCCGAGCGCGGCCAGCCGGCGGCGCTCCTTGGTCGAGGGTGCGTAGCCCTCGCGGCCTGCTCGGCGCAGCGGCTCGAGCGCCTGCCGCAGCCACGCCGCCGCGGCGGGGCTCGCCAGCACCGCCTCGCGCGCGGCCAGCGCCACGAGGGCGCCCGCCACGGCGCCGAGGAGGCCGCTCGGCGCGGCGCCGCTCACCGCTCCACCGCGGCGATCTCGGTGACCCGCCGCGAGCCGTCGGGCAGCCGCCGCAGGTGGACGAGGACGTCGATGCCGCGACGCACCTGCGCGGCGATCGCCTCGTGCGGCAGCCCGACGCCCGCCATCAGCGCCAGGGTCTCCAGTCGCGCGAGCGCGTCGCGCGGCGAGTTGGCGTGGACGGTGGAGAGCGCCCCGTCGTGGCCGGTGTTGAGCGCCGTCAGCAGGTCCAGTGCCTCCGGCCCCCTGATCTCCCCGATCACGATCCGGTCGGGGCGCATCCGCAAGGCGTTGCGCAGCAGGTCGCGGATCGTCACCTCGCCGCGGCCCTCGACGCCGGCGGGGCGGCTCTCCAGGCGCACCACATGGGGCTGCTGGAGGCGCAGCTCGGCGGCGTCCTCGATCGTCACCACCCGCTCGGCCGGGCCGACGAAGCTGGAGAGGGCGTTCAGCAGCGTCGTCTTGCCCGAGCCGGTACCGCCGCTGACCAGGATGCTGCGCCGCGTCCGCACCGCCTCCTCGAGCCGGCGGCGCTGGTCGGGGTCGAGGGTGCCGAGCTCCACCAACCGGTCGGGGCCGGGGCGCTCGGTGCCGAAGCGGCGGATCGAGACCGCCGGCCCGTCGATCGCCAGCGGCGGGATCACCACGTTCACCCGCGAGCCGTCGGCGAGGCGGGCGTCGACCATCGGGCTCAACTCGTCGACCCGCCGGCCGAGCGGCGCGAGGATCCGCTCGATCGCGTTGCGCAGCTCCTCCTCGTCGGCGAAGCGGACCGGCGTCGCCTCGACCCGCCCGCCGCGCTCGACGAACACGCGATCGGGGCCGTTCACCATCACCTCCTCGACCGCCGGGTCGGCGAGCAGGATCTCGAGCGGCCCGAGGCCGACGCTGTCGCGGACCACCCGGGCGGCGATCTCCCCGCGATCGGCGCCCGACAGGATCGCCGCCTCCTCCTCGACCAGCTCGCGCACCGTCTGCTCGAGGTCGGCGGCGCCCCGCCGGCCCGATGCCGCGTCCGCCCGCCGCCGCTCGACCAGGCGCGCGCGGAGCGCCGCGGCCAGCTCGGCGACGTGCCGCTCCCGCGCGCTCACGACGACGTCCCGCGCGGCATCACGGTCACCTGGCGGGCGAAGCTCTCGGCGGCGATCAGGCGCAGCGCCTGCGGCCGGGTCAGCCCCAGGGTCGCCTCGGCGGCGCCCCCGGCATCGCCTTCCGGCCCGGCCGCGAGCGCCAGCAGCGGCACGCCGGCGGCGGCCACGTAGGTGCGCCCGGCGCCGCCGTCGGGCGGTTCGGTGGTGACGACGACGTCCACCCGCGAGCCGATCGGGTCCTCGCCGCCCACCGCCAGCGCCGCCGCGCCGCCGACCGCGATCTGCACCGGGCGGCGGCCGGAAGCCAGGCGGGGGCCGCGGTGCAAGGGACGCGGCGGACGCAGTTGCGCGGCGAGCAGGTAGGCCCCGGCCGGGACGGCCGCCGCGGGCGCCAGGCCGAGCGCTTCGCCGGGGTCGCGCAGGGCCCCCGTGGGCACGAAACGGGCGGGGACCTGGCGCACCACGAGATCCTTGCGGGCCCGGGCGGGGGCGACCGGCCGGCCCGCGGGCAGCGGCGCGCCCGCCACGACGACCGGGCGCAGCGCGCCGTAGCCGCGGGCGACGCTCCTGCCGTAGCGGTCGGCGGTCGCCCCGGCGACCAGCGCCGCGAGGAGCGCCGCCAAGCCGAAGGAGATCGCCCGCGCGCGACGGCTCATCGCCCGGGCCTCCGGCGCGCCGGCGGTGCGGCGCGGCCGGCCCCGTTGCCGTCGCTTCCGCGACGCGGGGAGAGGAGCGGCAGTTCGAGGACCGCGCTCGTCCCCCGCTCGCCCGGCAGCAGGGCGAAGCTGCCGCCGTGCGCGGCGGCGGTGCGGTGCACCAGGCGGAGCCCGTGGCCGTGGCGGGCGCGGCCTGAGAGGCGAGCGAGCGGCGAGCGCCGCCCGCGTTTGCGTCGCGGCCGGGAGGCGCGGCGCCATGCCTCCCGGCCGCGCGCCGGGCGGCGCGCCGCCCTCCCCGAGTCGACCACCGCGACGCAGACGCGGTCGCCCAGCCGGTCGGCGGCCAGCTCGATCCGCTCGCCGCCGTGCTCGAGGGCGTTCGCGATCAGGTTGTCGAGCGCCGCGGCCAACGCGATCCGGTCGCCCTCGACCGCCGCCTCGGCGGCGTCCCGGCGCAATGCCAGCTCGGCGCCGGACAGGGCCGCCCGGGCGCTCCAGCGCCGCCGCGCCGACTCGAGCAGCGGCCGCACCGCGACGATCGCCCGGGAGGCGTCCTCGCGCTCGCCATTGATCTCCCGCTCCAGCCGCGACAGCGCCGCGGCCGCCATCTCCACCGGGCCCTCCCCGGGCTCGGCGCCATCCGCCGCCGACATCAGCGCCAGCGCCTGCAGCGGACGACGAAGCTCGTGGACGTGCTCGTTCAGTACGGTGCGGCGCCTGCCGTCCCGCACCGCCGTCGCCACGGTCGCGCCGACCCCGGCCAACGCGGGCCAGGCCGCGACCCGGGCCGGCGCCAGGGCGAAGACGAAGGCGGTGACGTCGTCGATCCACATGCCCCCTCAAGCCGAGCAATGGACGGACTCTCCCCCGCCGCAAGACGCTCTGCTCGCTCAACGCGACAAAATCGGGGTCACTTTCCGCCCGACGGACTTTCTTTCCCTTTCCCAGGGAATCCGCAGACCGTTTTGAAATACTTAACGAGCAGGCCGTCGCTCCCCCCTTGCAACCCTGGCGATCGGCCCGGCTGACTTCACTCCCGCCCCCCCCCCGAAAGGAAACTCCGTTGGCGCAGACCCGAACCACCCCAGAGGGCATCACCCAACAGCTGGCAAAGGCGCTCGCCCACCCGCTCCGCGTCCGCATCCTGACCGCGCTGCACCGCGGCATCTCCAGCCCCAACCAGCTCGCCCAGGAGCTCGACGAGCCGCTCGGCAACGTCAGCTACCACGTCAAGACGCTGCTCGAATACGACTGCGTCGAACTCGTCAAAACGGAGCCCCGCCGCGGTGCCGTCGAGCACTTCTACCGGGCCACGGAGCGCGCCTTCTTCAGCGACGCGGACTGGGCGAAGATCCCGGCCTCGGCGCGCAAGGGGATCGACGGCGTGATCCTCGAGGCGATCGGTCAGGACGCCACCGCGGCGATGACCGAGGGCACGATCGACTCGCGCACCGACACCCACATCTCGCGCACCCCGCTGGTGGTCGACGAGACTGGCTGGACGGAGCTCAGCAAGCTGCTCGGCGAGACGCTCAAGCAGGCGATGAAGATCGGCGAGGAATCGGCGACCCGGCTCGCCGATGACGGCGCCGAGGGCATCTCGACCAGCCTCTCCCTCCTGCACTTCGAGGTTCCCGCCAAAGCCGCGAAGTAGTCGCGCCCGCGCCGCCGCCGCGCCGCCCGGCGCGGCGGCGGGCTCCGTCGGCGGCCCGTGGGGGGTCGGCTACCCCTCCACGAGGCGATGACCGGTTCCCGAGAACGGGACCAAGGGGCTGATCGCCGGACCCCCTTATCCCGATGTCGATCCCGAGCTAGATCTTGCGTGCGGCCAAAGGAGGCGTCTCGCCGCCCGGTTCCATCCCATGCAGTTCGGCGACGCTGCCGGCGAACCAGCGATCGAACTCGTGATCCGACGCTCCCACGGCTTCGAGGAAGCGGTCGGCGCCGGGCCCCTCGGCGACCACGATGGTGAGGAAGTCGCCGTCGGGCAGCGGCTGAAGGTAGGCGCGATGCTCCTCCAGCCCAAGGCGACTGTTCATGTCTTCGAACGCGGCCTTTCGCGGGCCGGTCAACTCCACGGTCCAGGCTTCCCAGGCGTCGAGCTTGTCGGCCGCAAGGGGTGCTGTGAATGCCGGCTCGTGTTCCGTCCGATCGGTGCTGCCTGAGATCCGAGTCTCCACCCGGGACGCCCGCCGGTCAAGCCGACCGACTTCACGGCGCCACGCCGCGAGCCCGGCCCGCCCCTCCACGTGGCGGTGGCCGATCCCTTGGAAGGCGACAGAGAGGCTGATGTCCCGGCTCCCAGAGAGCGGAGCCCCCTTACGTCACGAGATCCGCTGGATTACCAGGCTGGCACCGACGCCAGGTGCCACATCCGTCGTCACGGGAGTCGCCGAGTTGTCGCGGAGCGTGAGCACGTCACCGGCGGCCAACGTGAGGACCGCTTCGCCGCCGACATGCCCGGTCGCCGTCAGCACGTCCACTTGGGTCCCGGGTTCGGCAAGGCCGTTCACCGCAAGCGCGAACGCCGCGCCGACGCCGACCGTGTAGTTGACCGCCCAGCCGACCCGGTAGCGACCGACGGAAGCGACGCTGAAGGTCGTCGTGCCACTGGTGTGGCCGATGTTCGCGCCGAGGTTGCTCGGTCCCGAGAAGGGCACGTCGGAACCTCCCGTAACGGTCGAGGTGGCGTAGGTCGCGAGCAGCGAGGAGAAGCCGGAGTCGGCGCCAAAGTCGGGCCCCGGGTCGCCTTTCGGGCCCTGCGGCCCTTCCTTGCCTTCGGGCCCTTCCTTGCCTTCGCCCTTCGGGCCCTTCCTTGCCTTCGGACCCTTCGGACCCTTCCTTGCCCTGCGGCCCTTCCTTGCCCTGCGGACCCTTCCTTGCCCTGCGGCCCTTCCTTGCCCTGCGGCCCTTCCTTGCCCTGCGGCCCTTCCTTGCCCTGCGGCCCTTCCTTGCCTTCGGGGCCTTCCTTGCCCTGCGGTCCTTCGTCGCCCTTGGGCCCGGCCGGAAGCTGGCCTGCCTTGAAGTCGACAACTCGCAGCGAATGGTTCTCCACCTTGGCGCTGTCGACCGAGTTCTTCCTGAGTTTGGCCGCGTTGACCGCGTGCTTCCTGATCTGCTTCGCGCCGACGCTGTTCATGGGCAGCTTGACTGCCGCGTAGCCGACGCCGCCAAGCGCGATGAACAGGGCGAGGCAGGCGACCACGTTGGCGAAGGTCAGGTGCTTGCGGAACTGCCTCACGGTCATCTCCTCAGGTTGAGAATCGAAATGCCCGCGGGCAGAAAGGGACCGGCCACCTCCCGGGGGGAGCCGCGACCAACCCAGGGCAACTTGACAGCGTCAAGCATGCCTGAACAGTCGGACGACAGCCGAAAGCTTCCCCATGTCCGGTCAGCCGTCCACCAATCGATAACCTATCCCCCAGCAGTTGACCACGTAGGCGTGGTGCTCGGGATCGAGTTTGCGACGCAGGCGCGAGGCGTGGGAGTCGAGGGTCCGGGTCTTGCCGGCAGGGGTGCGAAAGCCCCAGACGTCGCGCAGTAGTTCGTCCTTGCTGAACACTCGGGTCGGGTCCGAGGCGAGAACGCGGAGGAGCGTGAACTCCTTTTTCGCCAGGTGGACCTCGCGGTCGCCGACCGTGACCTTGCGCCGGGAGGGATCGATCAGCAGCTCGCCGACCCGTACCGGGCCCTCATGGCGGCTGTGGCGACGGCGCAGGACGGCGGTGATCCGCGCCCGCAGCTCCTCGTAGGAGAACGGCTTCTGCACGTAGTCGTCGGCGCCCAGGTCGAGCCCGCGGACCCGTTCGGTGGCGCCGGCGCGGCCGGTCAGCACGATGACCGGCAGGTTCGGGTCGAAGCGCGACTCGATCCCGTCGGCCTCGCGGATCTCACGCAGCACGTCGAGGCCGGAGGCGTCGGGGAGGGCGAGGTCGAGCAGCAGCAGGTCCGGGTGGTTGTAGCGGCAGAGGCGCAGGGCGTCGGCGGCGCTGGGCGCGGGCAGGACCTCGAACCGATCCGCGGTCAGGTGGTCGCAAAGCAGGTCGAGGGTGGCAGCGTCGTCCTCGCAGACGACGATCGTGGCGATCTCTTCTCGTTGGGGCAGCATGGCCCTCCAAGCCGCGGCGGCGGCGCGTCTCTCCCCCCGACGCCGGGCGGAAGATGCGGGAAAGGCGACCGCCGGGCTTGGAGCGGGCGCGTGACGGGCCGGACGAAGGGACCCGGTCGCGGGCGGGATCCCTCAGGCGGGCAGCTCGAGCACCGCCGCGGCGCCGCGGCGCGCCAGGAAGCGCCGCGGCGGCACGGCGCGGCGCAGGTCGACCACCTCGCCGCCCTCGGCCAGGAAGCAGACGTCCAGCGCGAACCGCATGCCGAAGGTGTGGACCGCCGCGCAGCGCGGGATCAGGAGCCCCGACCCGGCGTCCTCGCGGTCGAGCCGGGCCAGGCCCAGGAGCCGGGCCCGAGGGCCGACCGCGACCGCCACATCGCGCCCGGCGACGCGGCGGCGCGGCAGTCTCTGCAGGCGGGCGGCGGGCATCGGCCTCCCAAGGCCGCGGCCGCGGTGGTCTCTCCCCCTGCGACGACGAGCGGCCCGCGCGGCCGCCGATCGACCCGCCGCCCACACGACCTCGACCCGAAAATCCCTTCTCGGTGCAACCCCGCGTTCAGACGGGTGCCGGGAATGGCACGGAACTAGGATGATCGGCAAGATGCACCCCGCCGCGGCACCGGGCTTCCGCCGCGGCCTCGGCTTCAACTCATGGAAAAGAAAACGACCCGCAGAGGTAACTACGAGTCTGGCTCCGACTACGTGTTGGAGTACGGCGAGCTCCGCTTCGCGTTCAACGAGGAGGACTTCGCCCAGCGGGTCGAGCAGGCCGCGGTCAAGCTGGCCTTCGTCCACCAGGGCCTGACCCAGGAGGAGCTCGACGACCTGCTCGATCTGGCCGTCAGCGGCGAGATCGCCGAGCCGTCCTCGCCGCTCGGCGAACACATCAACGAAAACTGGGAGGACCTCGTCGGCCCCTCCAATCGCAGCCTCGTCCACTGGATCCGGCGCCTCGTCTTCCGCGGTGCCTGGCTCGACCAGCGGGTCAAGGAGGGCGAGCTCGACATCGTCTTCGACGAGCGCACGCAGACCTTCGGCTACGTCCAGCCGGACCGCAGCTCCGAGCTCATCGAGCTCTCCAAGGAGCCCTCCTGGCGCCGCATCGCCTACCGCCGCTGAAGCCCCCTGAGGCCGGCAGACCGGCGCATTTCGGCGTCCTCGGGCGCTCGGCTGCGGGTCACGCACTGGAGTGCGCTCCCCTTGCCTCGCTTCCTGCGTCCTTGAACTGCTTGGCCGGCCTGACGGCCTCAGGGACCCTAGACCAGGGACGTCATCCTCAGGAGCGCTCGAGGGCGGCGACGACCGTGAGGGACTTGCCCTTGCCCTTGCCCTTCGCGGCGGCGACGCGGCCGGCGTCGAAGAGCTCCTTGGCGCCGTCGGCATCGTCGAAGGTCTCGGCGAAGCGGGTCAGGGAGTCGACCAGGAGGATCACGTCTTCGCCGTCGGCTGCACGGCGCTGGGCCGCCGCCAGGGCGTCGCTCGCGTGGCGGGCCTGGCCCGCCGAGACGATCTCCGCCTGCGGCGCCTCGCGCTTCCAGGCGGCGAGCTCCTCGGGGCTCGGGTCGATCAGCAGGGCGACCGGATCGGGCCCCTCGGCGGCGGCGGAAAGGTCGGCGGCGACGCCGCGCAGCAGCTCGGTGGCCGCCTCGCGCCCGTCGGCGAGCAGCGCCGCCTGGCGACCGGACTCGGGCGGCAGCAGCAGGTCCTGCAGCGCGACCCCCTCGCGACGCCTGCCGAAGCGCCGGCGACGCCGGCGGCGGCGCGGCCGTTCGCCTTCGGAGTCCTCGTCCTCGCGGTCCTTGGCGGGACCCGACCCGGACTTGGCCGAATCGGCCGGCTCCTCCACTTCGTCCTCGACGTCGACCTGCTCCTCGCGCTCGCTGGCGCTGCTCCCGGAGCGGCGGCGCCGGCGGCGGCGCGGCCGTTCGCCGCTACCCTCGTCGCCTTCCGAGCCCCGCTTCGAGCCGCCGGAGCCGCCGCTCCCGCTCTCGCCGTCGCTCAACCGCTCGATCAGCTCGGCCCGGCTGAGCATCCGGTAGCGCTCGATGCCCGCCGCAGCGGCCAGCTGGTGGAGGTCTGCAAGGTGTTTGGATTCGAGCTCGGTCTTGGTCATCGGATGGCCACCTTATTCAACGGGGGTTGCGAGTGCCGGGTCGATCCCTTCGACGATGGCGACGTCCTGCCACGCCGCGATCTCCGCCTCGATCCGCGCCTCCGACCAGCCGAGCTCCGACCCCAGCGCCGCCGCGATCGGCCGCAGCGCCTCCGGGTCGCGCAGCGCGGGCGCCGCGAGGATCCCCAGCCGGGTGCGGCGCAGCAGCACGTCGGCCAGCGAGCGCGCCTGCTCGCGCCGCGCCGCGAGGATCACCTCGGCGAGCAGGTCGGGGCGCCCGGGGACGATCGGCGCCGCCAGGCCGGGGCGCTCGCGCACCAGGTCGAGCACCCGCCGCGCCGCGTGGCCGTAGCGGAAGGCGAGCTGGGAGAGCGCCTCCTCCCCCACCGTCTCGGGCGCCTCGAGGTCGGCCGGGCGCGCCTCCATCCCGAGCGGGATCTCGGCGGTCCGACAGGGGGCCTCCCGCCCTTCGCGCCCGACCAGTCGGTCGACGGTCAGCTCCGCCATCCGTCGGTAGGTCGTCAGCTTGCCGCCGGTGATCGTCAGCATCCCGGAGGACGTCTCGTACAGCTCCTCCTTGCGCGAGATGTCGACCGACTTGCGCGGGTCGCCGCTGGAGATCAGCGGTCGCACCCCGGCGTAGGCGCCGACCAGGTCACCCGGCCCGAGCGCCGTGCCGAAGAACGAGTTGGCCGCGTCGAGCAGGTACTCGACTTCGGCCTCGGCCGGACACGGGTGGCGGATGTCGCCGTCGAAGTCGTTGTCGGTGGTGCCGATCAGGGTCCGCCCGTACCAGGGCAGGGCGAAGATCATCCGCCCTTCGCCGGCCGGGACGATGCAGGCCGCGCCGCCCATCGGCAGGTCGGCGGCGTCGAGCACCAGGTGGGTGCCGCGGCTCGGCGCGATCCGCGGCACGTCCTCCTCCTCGATCACCTCGGGGCGGATCGTGTCGGCCCAGACGCCGGTCGCGTTCACCACGTGGTCGGCGGTCACCGCGATCCGCGCGCCCGAGTCGGCCTCGACGAAGGCGACCCCGGCGCGCCGGCCGCGACCGCCGGTGACCTCGACCACGTCGGCGCCGTTCAGGGCGACGGCGCCGTAGCGCTCCGCCTCGCCCAGCACGGTGAGCACCAGCCGCACGTCGTCGGTCTGGCAGTCGTAGAAGAGGTAGGCGTCGTGGGGATCGCGCGAGGCCAGCGCCGGGACCAGCCCCAGCACCTCGTCGCGGTCGAGCGTCCGGTGGCGGTCCGGCGACCAGTAGGCCTCCTCCTCCTCCTCGCCCTGGGAGGCGCGCATCTCGCGGCGGCCGCGGCCGACCCGCGTGGTCGCCATCACGTCGTACATGTTGAGGCCGATGCCGACTTTGCGGTCGCGCTTCTCCTCACCGAGCGCGGCGACCAGGAATGGCGTCGGGTAGACGAGGTGCGGCGCCAGCCGGACGAGCAGCTGGCGCTCCAGCAGCGCCTCGCGGACCAGGCCGAGGTCGAAGTTCTGCAGGTAGCGCAGGCCGCCGTGGACCATCTTCGAGGAGCGACTCGAGGTGCCGACGGCGTAGTCGTCGCGCTCCAGCAGGGCGACCGAGTAGCCGCGCGAGGCGGCGTCGAGGGCGACGCCGGCGCCGGTGATGCCGCCGCCGATCACCACCACCTCGAAGTGGCCGCCGGCCAGCGCCTCGATCGCCGCGGCGCGGCTCAGCATCGGCGCGCTCCGCCGCCTACCGCACCGGCCCGGTTGGCCCTGCCGAGGTCCATCGTTCGAGGGTACCGGCGCCGGCTCCGTGGTTAGTTCTCCCGCGTGGCCTGGAATTTCCGACCGTGCGGTTTCCCCCCGGTGCTCAGCCGCCTGGTGGCGGGCCGGCGCCCGGGAGGGTCGGCGGGCCGCCGCCCTTGGGGTGCGTCGCCCGCCGGCGCCGGTAGGGGCCGTAGCCGATTCCGAACAGCAGGCCGCCGGCGATCAGCCCGGCGACGATCGAGCCGAGGACCGAGCCATCGGAGCCCGACCCCGAGTCGGCGGCGGGCGCGCCGGCGGTGGTCTTCGAATCGCCCTGCGGTTCGAGCGGCGAGGTGCCTTCGGGGAGGGCGGCGCCCGGCGCTTCGGTCGCGGGCGAGACCCCCGTCCCCCCGGCCGGGTTGGCGCCGCCCCCCTTCTTCGCGGGCTTGCCGCCGCCCCGGGTGGCGGGGGCGCCGCCGGAGCCGGCGCCGCCGCCGGCGGCCTGGGACCCCGACCCGCCGGCGGCAGGTTCCACCGGGAAGGCCGGGGCCGGGCTCGGAGCCGGCGGCACGCCGCCTTCTTCGGTCGGCAGCACGGGCAGCGGCTCCGGCGGCGCGGGCGTCGGGGTCGGGACGGGGGTCGGCGGGGGCTGCGGCTGCTTGGGCCTCGGCGCCCGCGACGGCGCCTTCAGCGGCAGGTGCTTCTTCATCGCGGCGACGAGCACCGAGCTGGTCACCCAGACGGGCGTCTGATCGCTCTTGGCCGAGTAGCGATAGTGGCCGTCGGAGGCCTGGTTGGCTTCCAGGTATTCGTAGGTGGACCTGCCGCCGCGCTTGAATTCCGCCGGGTCGGCGCCCGCCGCGAGCAGCCCCTCGACCGCCCAGGCGGTCGACTGCGTGTTCAGGGCGCCGTTGCCGCCGAGCCGGTAGCCGCCGCCCTTCTGCTGGACCTGGCGCAGATAGGCGACCGCGCGGCGCGCCGGCTTCGAGGTCGGCGAGAGCACCTGCAGCACGGCGCCGGTGCCGTCGGCGTTGCTCGGCGCGCCGGCGACGTCGCCCCAGCCGCCGTCTTCGTTCTGCGCTTCGCGCAGCCAGGCGACCGAGTCGGCGGTGTTGGCGATCCCGGCCGCGCGCAGCGCCAGCACCGCGTAGGCGGTCGAGTTGGGCCAGCCCTCGTAGGAGCCGTCCTTGCGCCGCCGGGCCAGCAGCGCGGCGACCAGGTTGCGGTGCGCGAATTCGCGCGGTTCGATCCCCGCGCCCTCCAGGGCGAGGATGGTGCGGGCGAGGTCGCCGGGGCTCTGCACGGTGGAGATGACGCTCTGCAGGTAGGCGAGCGGCGACCGGCCGGCCCGGGTGACGTCCTGCGGGTTGATCCCCGCCGCCTCCAGCCCGAGCATCGCCCAGCCGGTCGTCGACTGGGAGGACTTGGCGCCGGTGCCTTCGCCCCAGCCCCCGTCCTTGTTCTGCGCCGCTTCGAGCCAGGCGGCGGCCGCCTGCGGGCCGGCCTTGGCGGCGGCGCGCGCGTGGGCGGAGGCAAAGCCGCCGAGCAGCAGGACGACGAGGACGACGGCGGCGAGCCGACCGGTCGTCGCGCCGGCGACGCGGCGCCACTCGAAGCGTTCGCGAAAGCGGGTCAACATCCGGATCATCGCCGGGCCGGCGGCGAGCGCAAGCACGACGTTGCCGAGCAGGTGGGCGGCTTCGAAGGGGGCCGCGCGCCCCTCGAGCACCCAGAAGTAGGCCCAGGAGAGTTCGGTGCCGTAGCTCGCCATCAGGGAGAAGTTGAGGATCGCCCCGTAGCCGAGCGCGGCGAGCCCGCAGACCGCGGCGAGGGTCAGCCGTCCCACGTTGCGGGTGGCGAGGGCGAGCCCCGCGCCGAGGATGCCGCAGAGTCCCCAGGCGGCCATCTGCCAAGGGGTCCAGGCGCCCTGCCCGAACCAGAAGTTGGAGATCAGCGCCGCCAGCGCGCCGACCGCGAAGCCCGCCGCCGGGCCGAGCGCGTACCCCGCGAAGATGACGATGTCGGTGGTCGGCTTGACGTTCGGGAAGGCGGCGAAGGCGACCCGCCCGGCGATCGCCAGGGCGGCGAGCGCGGCGACCAGGGCGACGACCTGGGCCGGCGGGCGCGAGCGCTCGTACCAGCCGAAGCCGCCCAGCAGGACCGCGGCGAGGATCAGGAAGCTGACCAGCTGCCAGCTCATCCAGGCCCCCCGGGGGTTTCCGAGCTTCCGGGGTCCATGACCCCGGAAAAGTCGGACACGGGGGCGCCGAGCAGAGGCGCGCCCTGCTCGGCGGTGACGACGCCGGGGACGTCGAGGACGCGCGCCACCTCGGTGGCGAAGTACCAGCCGCCGGAGAGGATCTCGGCGCCCGGGCCGTCGGCGATCACCACGCCGTCGCCGAGCAGGACGACGCGGTCGGCGAACTCGGCGGCGAACTCGACGTCGTGGGTGGCGACGAGGACGGCGGCCCCCTGGACGGCGAGGCGGGCGCAGAGCGCGACGAGGTCGTCCTTGCGGCCGCGGTCCATGCCGCGGGTCGGCTCGTCGAGGGCGACGAGGCCCGGGACGCCGTCGCCGTCGAGGCGTCCGGCGAGGGCGATCGCGAGGGCGAGGCGCTGGCGCTCGCCGCCGGAGAGGTCGCGGGGGTCGGCGTCGATCGCGTGCTCCATGCCGACCGCGTGCAGGGCGGCGAGGCCGGGACCGCCGGGCAGCTCCTCGCCGACCCGCTCGCGGACCAGGAAGTCACCCGGGTTCTGGGTGAGGAGCGCCATGCGCTCGGCGCTCACCCGGCCGGCGGCGGGTTGCAGGAGGCCGGCGGCGGTGCGCAGCAGGGTGCTCTTGCCGGCGCCGTTGCGGCCCATCAGGGCGACCCGCTCGCCCGGCGCGACCACGAGGTCGATGCCACGCAGGACGTCACGCGGCCCGCCGCCGTCGTCGAGCTCCACCCAGAGGCCGTCGGCGGCGAGCGCGGCGCGGTCGTTGCGGCGTCTGCGGCGCGGGAGGAGGCCTGCAGGGGGGCGAGACTCCCGCCCCACAGCCTTCCCCGGGCGGGGGACGGCGGTGGCCGGCCCCGGCTCCCGCCCCCTCCCTTCCAGCGTCCGCCGCGCGTCGCGCACGCCGACCGGCAGCGGCTCGATCCCGGCCAGCGAGAAGAGCCGCGCCGCCGGCGTGGTCAGCGTCTTGTCCACCCCCCGCGTCCAGCCGAGGAAGTCGCGCGGGGCGCCGTCGAAGCCGACCCGCCCGGCCTCGATCGCGACCACCCGGTCGACGGCCGCCAGGCAGCGCTCGAGCCGGTGTTCGGCCAGCACCACCGCCACCCCCCACTCCTCGTTCAGCCGCCGCAGCAGCCAGATCAGCTCGTCCCCGGAGACCGGGTCGAGCTGCGAGGTCGGCTCGTCGAGCAGCACGAGGCGCGGCCGCGTCACCAGCGCCGCGGCCAGCGCGACCCGCTGCAGCTCGCCCCCCGAGAGCGTGTCGACCGCGCGGCCCAAAAGGTGCGGGATCGCCAGCGCCAGGGCGACCTCCTCGACCGCCCGCGCCCGCTCGCCCGGCCCGTCGCCGCGCATCTCCAGCGGCAGCTCGATCTCGGCGGCGACCGTGGTCGAGACGACCTGCGTCTCGGGGTCCTGGGCGACGTAGCCGACCGCCGCGGCGAGCTCCCCCGGCCCGGCGGCGAGCGCGTCGAGCCCGGCCACCTCGACCCGCCCGTCGATCTCGCCGCCGTGGAAGTGCGGGACCAGGCCGCAGGCGGCGCGCAGCAGGGTCGACTTGCCCGAGGCCGAGCGCCCGGCGAGCAGCGCGAACTCCCCCGGCGCGACCTCGAGCGAGACGTCCAGCAGCGCCGGCGCCGCGGCGCGCGGGTAGGAGTAGCTCAGCCCCGCGAGGGCGAGGGCCGGGGCGACGCCGCGGCGGATGACCAGCTCAGACACGCCGCCCTCCCCGCCGCCACGGCGCGAGCCCGCTCGCGAGGACGACCGCGCAGACCGCCAGGGTCGCCGGGCCGAGGCCGAGCGAGAGGGTCGGATAGGTCCGGAATTCGTCGGCGCCGAGCGCCTTGCCCGCGATCGCCGCCGCCAGGACCGCGGCGCCCGCCAGGAAGAAGCGCGCGTCGTGGCGGCTCGGCTCGCGCCGCCACGCCCCACGCGGGGCCGCCAGCCCGTAGCCGCGCAGCTCGAGCGTCGCGGCGACGTCGACGGCGCGGTCCAGCGACCCGGCGAGGAGCCGTCGCGCCAGCGGCCCCCGGCCGACCGCCGCCGCTCCCGGCCCGCGCAGGCGGGCCGCGTCGCGCAGTCGCCCCGCGTCCGCCGCGGCGACCGGCACCAGCCGCGAGACGAGCGTCGCGGTCAGCGCCGAGCGCGCCGCCACGGGGCGCAGCGCCCGCAGCACCCGGTCCGGGTCGACGCAGGCCGAGTAGACGCCGAAGACGACCATCGTGACCGCCGCCCGCAGGCCGATCGAGACGCCCGCGACGACCGCCTCCAGGGTGATGTCGACCCGGCCGAGGAGCGGCCAGTCGCCGAGCCGCGCCAGCACCGTCGCGCCGCGGTCGACGACCAGCGCGTTGACGACCACGATCAGGAGCGCCAGGGCGAGCCCCATCCGCAGCGCCGCGCGGACCGCGACGCGCGACCCGGCCAGCCACCCGGCCAGGCAGGCGGCGGCCCCGGCGGCGAGCAGCACCGCCGGGCTCGAGTAGAGGAAGGCGACGGCGACCAGCGCGCCGAGATAGGTCACGGCGGCGCCGGGTCGCGCCGACTGCAGCGGCCCGCGGCGAGGGATGTAGGCGAACGGCGATCTCATCTCTGCCCCGAGCGGAGCGGCAACGGCGTCACCGTCCCCGCCTCGCTCACCACCGCGTAATGGTCGCGCAGGTCGGCCGCGTCGAGCGCTTCGGCGGCGGCCCGCACGGCACCGCCCGTGGCGCCGGTGACCAGCCAGACCGGCGGTCCTTCGTAGCGTCGGGTCGCGGCGACCAGCCCGGCCCCGGCACCGAACTCGCGTGCCGGCCTGCCGTCTTCGTCGAGCCCGACCAGGCGCCGGCCGTCGGGCGCGGCGGTGAAGTCGGCGTAGATTCCGCTTTCCGCCGGGCCGCGCCCGAGCAGCGCGGCGACCGGATCGGAGCCCAGCCGGGCCCACGGCCCGACCAGCACCCGGATCGCCCCCTGCGGGGAGCCGGCGGCGAGCTTCACGCCCTCGCCTTCGAGCGCCCCACGAACCAGCCGGCAGGCGCCGCCGGCGTCCTCGCATTCGACCGCCACGACGGGCCGGTGCCCTTCCCAGCCGGTGGTGAAGGGCGCCGGCCATGAGCCGACCACGGCGGGCACGTGCTCGGAGGCCGACCAGTCGTGCAGGTCCCACCAGATCCGCTCGCCGCCGTGCACGGCGGCCTCGGCGGCGCCGAGCGGCGACTCCACGCCGTCCACGTAGAAGAACCAGTCGTAGGGATGGCCGCCGCGTTCGGCTTCGGCCAGCCCCGCGATCGACTTCACGTAGCCGCCGCCATAGCGCGTCTCGACTTCGTCTTCGCTTTCGAGCAGGCGCATCACGGTGTCGGATTCGTTGGCTTCGGGCGAGGATTCCGAGACCTTCACCGCGCCGAATTCACGGGTGACGGTGAGGTCCACGGAGCCGACCCCGGAGCCGGGGCCGAGCCCGCAGCCCGCGGCCGCGAGCGCCGCTCCGCAGAGCAGCGCGATCGCGACCGCGGGGCCGCGGCGCCCGGTCACCTACCGGGGCACCTGCCGGCGAGGCAGACGGCCGCCGGCGCCGAGGTGATGTCCTTGCCGAAGCGGGCGCGCAGGCGGGTCGGCCTGCGCAGCGTCACCATCGCCCGCCCGCGGGCGTCGGTGCGCCCGTGGGCCCCGGTCACGGCGGCGCCCTTCACCGGCTTGCGCCTGCCCTTTTCGTCGTAGGCGAAGACGCGGACCGCGAACGGCACGCCGGCATTCACGTGGCGCGGCGCGCGCACCGCGAGCTCGTCCGGGTAGGGATAGGTCGGCGCCAGGTCCCAGAGCACTTCGTCGCCGGGCCTGATCCGCGCCTTTTCGCCGCCGACCGCGGCGACCTCGTGGTTGATCTTCAGGTACCAGGACGAGTTGCCCTTGGCGAAGCTCCCGCCGACCCCGCAGAGGCCGAGGCCGAAGCTGAAGTGGTCGGTGAGCGAGAGCGGCGCCAGGCGCCGGGTGGTCCGCGCCGCGTCGGCGAGCAGGCCGAGTGCCGTATTCCCGCGCAGCGCGGCCCGCTTGCCGCTGCCGCCGGTGCCGGCCCCCAGGCAGGTCGCCCTGGGGCTGGTCTTCACCTTGACGTCGTGGGTCCTGACGTGCTTTTCGGCGAGCACCCTGTTGCCCGCCCCGACGACCCGCAGGGTCGCCTTGAATCCCGCCGCGGAGGCGCCCGCCGCCGGCACCAGCGCCAGGCAGAGAGCCAGCGCACACGCGCCGACGGTCCGGAGTTGCATCGGTCTTGGCATATGAGCCACCCTTTCCTCGAGGGTTGTGTTGGCTGGCCGGGGACAGGTCTCCTGGCTTCCGGGGTTTGGGCCGGCCGCGCCTTCCCGGGGACGGATGCGCCCCCAGTGGCCGACGCCGGGTTGACGGCGTCCGCGACCTCCTCGACCCGGTCACAGTGGCGGGACCACGCCGGACTTGCACCGGACTTCCCTTGACCACCGACCGTATGTGGAGAGCGAGTCTATTAGGCTGGGACCGCTCAGGTCTGGAATGAGCAATGGGAAGTCCTCGTCCGATGGAGGTGTGAGAGATGAAGAGCCGGCGACCGCCCCTGCCCTCGCCCGCCCTGGTGATCGCCTGCCTGGCGCTGTTCGTCGCGCTCGGCGGCACGGTGCTGGCGGCGACCAAGATCAACGGCCACCGGATCCGGGTGAAGTCGCTGCCCGGCAACCGCGTGGCGCTCGGCTCGCTGCCCGGGAACCGGCTGAAGCCGGGGACGCTCGGGGGCGGCCGGGTGAAGCGCGGCACGCTGCCCGGGGACCGGGTCAGGCCCGGCACCCTCCCCGGGGACCGGCTGATGCCAGGCTCGGTGCCGGGGGACCGGCTCGCGCCCGGGTCGGTGAAGGGCGAGCAGGTCGACGTCGGCACGCTCGGCAAGGTGCCCGACGCCGCCCACGCCGATGCCGCCGACGCCGCCCGCCACGCGCAGACCGCGACCGCCGCCGGGCACGCCGCCGACGCGACGACGATCAACGGCCACGCGGTCGGCTGCGCCCCCGGCCGCCGTCAGTTCGCCGGGGCGTGCTGGGACCTGCAGGCGAGCCTGGTCGCGACGACGGCGATCGAGGCCGCCGCGGCGTGCGGCGCGGCGGGCGGGGAACTGCCCGACCTGCTGGCCCTGCAGGCCTTCGACCGCCTGCCCGGCGTGCCGCCCAGCCTCGAAGCCGAGTGGACGACGGCGTACAACATCATCGACCGACAACTCGTACAGCGTCGGTCGTTAATCGTCGGGGGCACCACTGCACATCCTCTCCGACCGAACACCACCACTTCCGCTGCGTGACCCCGCTCCTCGCCTGAAGCTCCTCGCCTGAAGCGCCTCGGCTGCCCGGCGCCCGCCTGGAGGATCGGTGTCGGCTCGCGCGCACGAAGCGCCGCCGCCGTGCCGCCTCCCGGGGGCGGCACGGGGCCTGGGATCGATCGCCTCAGGCGTCGAGCAGGCGGCGGTAGTAGCGGTAGTCGCGGCGCTCGGGCCGCAGGTTGGAGGCGAGTGCCAGGTGGTGGCGGGCGCCCCGCGTGTCACCGGTCATGCTCAGCGCCCGGCCCAGGCAGAAGTGGGCGTAGTCGTTGACCGGATGGCTCTCGACCACGG
Organism: uncultured Actinomycetes bacterium; assembly: GCA_963763265.1. Lineage (GTDB taxonomy): Bacteria > Actinomycetota > Thermoleophilia > Solirubrobacterales > 70-9 > VAYN01. The sequence continues at coordinate 467,091 of CAVXNN010000006.1, forward strand.
CGCCGAACTCGACCGCGGCGAGCCGGAAGCGCCCCGCCCGGTAGTAGGCCCGGCCCAGCGCCTCGCGCACCGAGGACTTCTCCGGTTCGCGGCGGGCCGCCTCGGCGAGCGGCTCGGCGGCGTCCTCGAAGTCGCCGTCCTCGAGCAGCTCCATGCCCCGGCGGTAGAGCGAGTAGGTGGGCTCTGGGGAGCCTTCGGCCATCGGTCGATTGTAGGAGCCGCGCGGGGCGAGCCTCCGCGAGACGCGGCGGCCGCGGTCGCTCAGGCCTGACGGACGCGCACGGCGGTGCCGTAGGCGCATATCTCGGTCCAGGTGGTGCCCAACTCCGAGGCGTCGTAGCGGAAGGCGAGGATTCGCGTTGGCGCCGACGATGAAAGTGAGCGGCAGCCCACCGCGCCGGTTCGCGGTCAAAGGTCGAGGCGGAAGACCCGGCGGCGGCCCTCGCGGTCCTCGCCGTCGCGCTCCGCGAGCCGCCGCCAGCCGAGCGCCTCGTAGAGCGCGTGGGCGGCGGTCTGGTGGGGGCGGCTCCAGAGGACGACCGCCTCGGCGCCGTAGCCGCGCGCCTGCTCGACCGCGGCCTCGACCAAGGCGCGGCCGATGCCCTGCCGACGGGCCCGCGCCGCAACCGCGAGCCGGGCCAGCTCGGCCTCGCCCGGGCCGGCGATCGAGCGCCCCGGCGAGCCGGGCGGGAGGACGGCGACGACGGCGACGACGGCGCCGTCCTCGGCCTCCGCGACCGTGACCTGGGCCGCGGCGGCGACGGCGAAGTACTCCTGCAGGGCGTAGGGCTCCCGCCGGCCTTCCGGCCCGGCCCGCGCGTACGCCTCGGTCCAGAGCGCGGCGATCGCCGCCGCATCGGCCTCGTCGGCAACCCTCAGCCTCATCGCACGCAGGCTAGTCATCGTCGCGCGCCAGCAGCTCGAGGACCGCCTCGATCCCGCCCGCCGCGAAGGCGCGGCGCTGCCGGTCGGCGCCGTTGCCCTCGGCGAGGGTCCGCTCGATCTCCTCGAGGGCGCCCGCGCCGCCCAGCTCGGCGGCAAAAGGGCGCGCTTCCTCGAGCGCCCGCGCCGCCACCTCGCGGGCCGGGGCCGCCACGCCGCCCTCGACCATCAGCCGCGCGTCCAGCCCGTGCCGGGTCGCCTGGTAGTAGGACTCCTCAAGCGCCTCGCGCTGCAGGTCGGTCGCCTCCGGCCGCTCCATCGCGCGCGCCGCCAGCGCCTGGATCAGCGCCGCGAGGGCGGCGTTGGCCGCCGCCGTCGGCTGCACGTCCATCCCCCGCACCTCGACCGTGCCGAGCCTGGGATGGGGGCGGACGTCCCACCAGATGTAGGTGTAGTCCGGCACCCCGGCGGCGGCGATCAGCTGGTCGGCGACGGCCAGGAACTCCTCGTAGTCGCGGAACTCGCGCGGCATCTCGAAGCGCGGGTAGGCGCTCACCTCGGCGGCGCGGGCGCTCGCCATGCCGCTGTCGCGGCCGCCCCGGAAGGGCGAGTTGGCGGCCAGCGCGGCGAGCATCGGCAGGCGCAGGCGCATCGCGTTGGCGACCTCGACGGCCATCTCGGGGTCCGGCATCCCGACGTGGACGTGGAGCGCCGACGGCGGCGTCGTCAGCAGACTGCCCATCTCGTTCTTGACGACGTCGTAGCGCGGCTTCTCGACCAGCTGCGCCTCTCCCCCGTCGTCGGGATGGACGCCCGCGCCCAGCAGCCCGACGCCGGTCGCCCGGACCGCCGCCCGCAGGCCGCGCAGCTCCGCGACCGCCGCGGCGGCGTCGCGGCAGATGCCGGTCTTCAGCTCGATCTGGGCGGCGAAGATCTCGGTGCTGACCGAGTCGCGGGCGGCCGGGTCGAGGCGCTCAATCACCCGCTCGGCGGCGGCGAGGAGCTGGTGCCGGTCGTCGACCAGCAGGAGCTCTTCCTCGACGCCGAGCGTCAGCGTCGGCGAGGCGCCGAAGCGGTGGTCGGACTCTGCGGCTCGTCTCCCCATCTGATCGCCGCGACACGTGCGGGTCCCGCGCAGGCTACCCCGGCGGGGCGACGTGGGCCGGAGCCCGTATCAAGGGCCAAATGCCGGCGCAACTGTTTGTCTGCGCGATACTGATCTGGAGCCGCCCTCGATTTCCTCACGAACCGGTGATTAGTGACATCCACTCGGTCACAAACGCACACCGAAATGCCTGCAAATTCTGCCATTTCTCAAGGAACTGTGACAGAAACTTTAAGCCTTGATGGAGACCGGTCGGAGACGCGCCCGTTTGCAGACAAAACATTTCAATTGCTCTATGCTGCCGCCCCGATGATGGGAGGAGACAACACCGCCGACAACGCGCTCCTGGTGGCGCTGCGCCATCCGCTGCGTCGCGAGATCCTCCGGGCGATGGCGGGCCGCGCCGCGATCAGCCCGCGCGAGATCTCCGACGAGTTGCGCCGACCGCTCTCCAACGTCAGCTACCACGTGCGGGTACTGGTCGACTGCGGCGTGGTCACCCTGGTGGACACCGCGCCGGTGCGCGGCTCGATGCAGCACTTCTACTCGCACACGATCGACGAGCCCTGGGCCCTCGCGGTTCTCGGTCTGAGCGAGAACGGCGAGGCCGAACCGGGGGGCGAAGAGGGAGGCGCCGACGCTTAAGGTCGGCATGACGATGGGCGCGGACGAGGGGAACCTGACCAACGAGCGAGAAGACGCCCGGGTCGAATCGGCGCTGCTGCAAAGGGTGCTCGACCTCCACCCCACCCGGGTCACAGCGGAAGAGCTGATCCGCGACCTGGCCGGCGAGGAGGCGGACTTCGGCGCCCGCGACGGGATCGAACGGGCGATTCGGGAACTGAGGGGCGCGGGCCTCCTGCACGGCACCGCCGACGGCTTCGTGATCCCGACCCGCTCCGCGGTCCACTTCGCCGCGCTCCTCGACCGCTGACCGGAGCGAGGGCGCGCCCGGCGAGCGGGGACCGAACACGGGAGCCGGCCGCTCGCTAACCCGAGCCGCCTTCGACCGGCTCAGGTGAACGAGCGTCGCGGGACGCACCCGGGCGACCGGGCGATGCGTTCGCAGTTGTCCCACGTCATGCGTGGCCAACTGCGAACGCACCGGGGCGCCGGGCGATGAGTTCGCAGTTGTCCACGACAGTCATGGTCAAGTGCGAACGCGCCGGTGGCGACGCGGGGCGCGCGGTCGACCTTTGGCCCGGGCCCGACGTCGCGGTCGACCTTTGTCCCGGTAGACGGGCGTCAGGACGACCGCGCCCGGCGGAGCGGGCCAAAGGTCGACCGCGCGCCTCGGGATCGCGGAGCGCGTTCGGGGAGGGGACGATGCGTTCGCAGTTCTCCCTACCGGCCGGCAAAGTGCGAACCCAGGCGATCCGTTGCTCGGCCGCGCCGCCCGGCCGCCCGCCGAGGCGCGGCCGTCCTGCCCTCCTACCTGCCGAAGTGGAGGACGGGACGGGCGCGCGCCTGGGACGGGCGCGCCCGTCGGGGCGGGCGGAAGACGGAGGCCGGCGCACCGCGGTCTTGGGGCGGGCACTAGGCCTCCGCGGCCCCGGCGATCACCAGGCGGCGGAAGCCGGTCCGCAGGCGGGTCGCCAATTCGTTGGCGGCGCTCGCCGCGCTCGGGTCCTCGGCGTCGGGGCCGGTGATCAGGATCACCTCGGTGGCGGGGAAGCTGCCGACCTGGTCTTCGACGGCCTGGACGATGTCCTCGTCGCCGACCCGCGCCTCGGCGACCACCCCGGCCTTGGCCAGCGAGGCGACCGAGATGACCAGCGTCTTCTGCGCTTCGCGGCGGGCCGTCTCGAGGTCGGAGGCCCAGCGGTCGAGGAAGTTGACCCGGACGGGCGCGAGGACCATGACCTCGGCCAGGTCGCGGCTGCCGTCGAGCCCCGCCTCGCCGGCGATCACCGCGGTGGCCGCCGCGTCCTCGACCGGGCGGCTGACCACGACCAGGAGCCGCCGGCGCCGCGCCGGATCGGGCGGCGCGCCGATCCCCCCGCGGGGCCGCATCCGCACCGCCACCCAGACCAGGACCACCCCGGCCATGCCGCCCACGCCGAGGCCCGCCTCCGGGCCACCGAGCAGGATCGCGGCGACGATCGGGACGGCGATCGCGAGGACGAGCAGCGGCAGCTTCCAAGGTGCCACCGAACAAGCCTGCCAGGGCGATCGCCGTCCCGCTCCCTCGCTAGGCGCCCTTCGTGATCGCCGCAGGCGCAGGCCGCACCTGTGAAGTGCCCATCCGCACTTTCGCCACCTCCGTGTGAGTACCGCGTTCCGAGATCCGCCCCGACCGCGGCGGATTCGTACTTTTACTGCACCCGTTTACAGCAATCAAGGTGAAACCGGTAAAACCGAGCAAATAAACGAGCTTTTAGGATCAAATCTGGATTTCTTGATCCACACTGTTTAAGGTCTTTGAATCGGTAGTGCCACCCCATTCAAACGACCGAAGGAAGCCCCCCTTGCCACGGACGAAAAAGAAGGATGGCGTTGAACAGATAGTCGCCAAAGCCTTCGCTCACCCACTGCGCGTGCAGATCCTGATCATTCTGAATGAGCGGGTCGCAAGCCCCAACGTGTTGGCCCAGGAGCTCGACCAGAGCCTCAACCTCGTCGCCTACCACGTCCGCGTGCTCGAGAAATACGACTGCATCGAGCTCGTCGACACCAAGCAGCGCCGCGGCGCCACCGAGCATTTCTACCGCGCCACGCGCCGCCCGTTCCTCAGCGACAGCGAATGGGCGCGGATGCCGCAGAGCCTCCGCCCCGGCCTCTCCGGCGCGATGCTCAAATCGGTGTTCGACGACATCGAGGAGGCGGCCAAAGCCGGCACCCTCGACGAGAAGGAGGACCGCCACCTGAGCCGCACCCCGATGGTCGTCGACCAGAAAGGCTGGGACGAAGTGAAGACGCTGCTCTCGGAGACGCTCGACCGCGTCATCGAGATCCAGGGGGAGGCGAACCAGCGCCTCGCCTCCTCGGGCGAGAGCGGGATGCTCTCCAAGGTGGAGATCCTCCACTTCCGCTCCCCCGACCCTTCCTAGGGCAGCGGCTCGGGGGCGCGCCGGCGCCCGGCGCCGCTCAGGGGGTGAGCGGCGCCGCGGCCTCCGGCGTGGCGACGGCGAAGGAGAAGCTCTCCTCGAGGTAGAGATGGACCTTCTCGGCGTCGTGGTGGTCGTAGCCGATCGACAGGTCCTGGCCCGATTCGAAGAGGAAGTCGCCGCCGCGCAGGCTCATCGCGACCGCGCCGCGCAGGCCCGGCGCCCAGACGATCGGCCCGCCGTCGAGGATCCGCGCCAGATGGTCGAACAGCGGGTAACCGCCGTGCTCGGCGGTCTCGATCACCTTGATGTACTCGTCGGGACCGAGGGCCAGCCCATACGGTCCCTCGACCCCGGCCTCGCGCAGCCCCTCCACCACCCGCGCCACCGAGCGCGGGTAGGCGTCGGCCTCGGCGCCGAGCGGCTCGGGGTCGAACGGCGAGCACTCGATCACGCCGTGGATCCCCGCCTTCGCCCAGCCGTTGAAGACGGCGCTGTTCTCGGCGACGGCGACCTGGTGGGCGGCGTTGTCGAGCGACTCGAGGTCGGCGTCCACGGCGCCGCGGTCGTCGGCGCGCATCTCGGTGCGCGAGACGGTGAAGTCGACCCGCACCTCGACCAGCGGCAGAACGCGACGGCGCAGCGCCTTGACGCCCTCCTCGGCGCCCTCGACCGCCTCGGCCCGGCCGAGGTTGGTGGCCGAGTGCTCCCAGCCCCGCGGGCCGAGGAAATCGACCAGCCGGCGCGCCGCCAGCGGCCCCGAGAGACGCTCGCGCGCCTCGTCGTCGAGCAGGTCCCAGTTGGAGTCGGTGAGCGGCGCGTGGCCGCGCAACAGGTGGTTCATCGTTCCCTTCCCTTCATGCTGCCGATTCCCAGCGACCCCTCGCCGCCCGCCGCCGGTGCCAGGGCCCCGTCGTCGTCATCGTCCTCGGAGGCGGCCTCGGCCGCCTCGCCGTGCTCGACGATGTCGCCCTCCTGGAACAGCACCCCGGCGGCGATCTCGCGCCAGCGCGGGGTCCGTCGCAGCAGGAACTCGAGGTCCATCGCGAAGTGCTTGAACTCCTCGCCCTGGGCGTCGTGCATGATGGCCCGCGCGGCGGCGTCCGGCTCGACCGCGAGGCGCTGCTCGTACCAGCCGATCGCCTGGCACTCCTCTTCGAGCGAGGCGCAGAGGCGGGCGAAGGTCCGCGTCTCGGCCGGCAGCTCCTCCGGCGGCTCGTGGTACTGGTCGAATCCCATCTGGACCTCCTTGGCGGTGTGGGGACGGCACGTCCGCGGCGCCCCGCGAGACTATCCCTCGCCCGGTCGCCCGCGGACCGGTCGCTTCAGGTACCCGCACCGTCCGCGCCGAGTCCCGGCATCGCTATCGTGTGGCGACGGCGGCCCCGGACGCCGGGCGCTGCACGGTTTCCAGGAGCCCTCTGGGCGGCGCCGCCGTGGCCGGCGGCAACGAGCCCATCGATGGCAGCTGACAGCGACGAGATAAGACCAGACGGGGAAGGCGCCCCCTCCGGCCCCGGCGAGGGCCTGACCGGCGAGGCGCTGCTCTGGCGCCGCCTGCGCGATCAGCGCGACCCGGCCGCCCGGGAGGAGCTCGTCCGTCGCTACCTGCCCTTCGCCAAGAACCTGGCGCTGCGCTACCGCGGCGCCAGCGAGTCCTTCGACGACCTGCTGCAGGTCGCCAACCTCGGCCTGGTCAACGCGGTGGACCGCTTCGACCCGGCCCGGGGCACGCCCTTCGCCGCCTTCGCCTCCCCCACCATCCTCGGGGAACTGAAGCGCCACTTCCGCGACCGCGTCTGGACCGTGCGGGTGCCGCGCGGCCTCCACGACCGCATGGCCGAGGTGGAGAAGGCGACCAGCGCGCTGACCGTCGAGCTGCAGCGCTCGCCCTCGGTCAGCGAGATCGCCGCCAGGCTGGAGGTCGATCCGGCCGACGTGCTGGAGGTCATGGAGGCCAACCACAACCGCCGGCCCCTCTCGCTCGACCGCCCGGTCGGCGGCGAGGAGGACGAAGCCCCCGCCGCGGAGTGGGTCGGCGACGAGGACGAGGGCTACGAGCTGATCGACGACAAACTCGCGCTCGAGGGAGCGCTGCCGCAGCTCGACGACCGCGAGCGCCTGATCCTGCGGCTGCGCTTCGTCGAGGACATGACGCAGTCGCAGATCGCCGAGCGGATCGGCCACTCCCAGATGCACGTCTCGCGCATCCTGCGCCGCACCCTGGAGCGGATCCGCCGGCAGATCGCCGAACAGGAAGAAGGGCAGGGAGGCTAGGAGGGTTCGGCGGCGATCCCCACGACGAGATAGTCGCCCTTGCCATCGGCTTCGGTGCGCACCTCGTCGGCGAGGGTTTCCAGCGAGCCGCCGACGTCGGGCAGCGAGAGGCTGGAGCGCAGGCCCTCGGCGGCCCCGGGCCGCATCGGCCCGACCCGCAGCTCGACGCCCTCCGGGCGGTCGGAGATGCTGATCAGCACCGACTGGTCGGCGAAGCCACGTGGCGCGGCGGCGGAGATCGCGTCGGCCAGCAGCATCGCGTCGGAGATCCGGTCGACGGTGATCTGGTGGCGGGCGGCCAGCGCGGTGACGGCGCGGCTCAGCACCGGGCCGAGCAGCTCGGGCGAGCCGACCCGCAGCTCGGTCGCCTCGGGCACCGGCGGCCCGGCGGGCGCCTCGGCCGCGCCGTCGCCGCTCTCGGGGATCGCCTGCGAGCGCAGCGACAGGTGCATGCGGATCTCGGTCCCGCGGCCGACCCCGCCGCGGATCTGGAAGCTCGAGGACAGCGCCGCGATCAGCGACAGGCCGATCCGCAGGCTCGGCCTGTCCACGCCGGGGCGGGGGCTGATGCCACGGCCGAAGTCGCGGACGACGACGGTGAGGCCGCCGTGGTCAGGGACCGCCTCCACCTCGAGCAGGCCCGTCTGACCCTCCGGATAGGCGTGGACGACGACGTTCATGCAGGCCTCGGTGACGACCGTCTTCAGGTCGGCGCTCGCCGCCTCGTCCATGCCGATCCGCTCGGCCAGGCCGGAGAGCGCGTGACGCACCACCGCCACGTTCTCCGCCCGCGCGGGCAGCGACATTTGAAGCCCGGATGAATCGACGTTGGTGGTGCTCAAAAAATCATCTTTCCCCAGCTGGCCGCGGAGAAGCTCGGCGCATGCCGTCCGCGCCTGCCGTCGGCCTAACCTACCGACCCCGCATTGGCCCTGTTACCCGGGCGGACCACCGGCAAACGGCCGATCGGGCGGCATCCGGCCCTGCCATGCGATCCAGGCCGGCCGAACGGACGCCGGCTGCGCTAGCATCGCGGTCCGTGAGTCCAGCTCCGTTCCAAGCATCCGCGTCCGAGCTCGAGGGCGGCATCAATCTCCTCAAGGTCGACGGTGAGCTCGACCTCTCGACCGCGCCGCAGCTCGAGGGCCCGCTCGAGCAGGCCACCGAGTCCCCCGAGGCCGCGGTGCTGATCGACCTCTCCGACTGCCAGTTCATCGACTCGACCGGGATCGCGCTGATCGTCCGCGCCTGGCAGCGGGTCGACGCCGCGGCGGGCAACGGCGGCAAGGGCGGCCTGGTCCTCTGCTGCGACAACGAGCAGGTCCTCCGGGTCCTCGAGGTCACCGGCCTGGAGCACTCGCTGCGGGTCTTCGCCACGCGCGAGGCGGCGATCGCCGCGTTGCGCGGCTGAGCGTCGCCTGACGACGGCCCGGCAAACCTTCGCCGCGCCCGGTGTGGTCAGCCCGCGCAGGGCGCCCCCTCAGGCGAAGAGCATGATCGCCAGATTGATCAGCGCGGCGACCGGCGTGCCGGCCAGGGACAGCGTGCGGAAGAACTTCGCGAAGCCGCCGCGATAGCGGACGCTCTCCATCAGCAGCAGGCCGACCACGTGGGCCATGTTGATCAGCGCGGTGCCGATCGCGACGCCGATCGCGACGGCGCTCCAGCCGGTCGGCGTGGTGCCCGCGGTCGCCACCGCCGCGAAGACGATCGTGACGATGGTGCCGACGATCCCGAACGCCATCCCGGCGAAGTCCTCACGGGTGAGGCCGGGCACATAGGCGTTGTCGACCTCCTTCGCGGCGTCGTTGTCGCGGTGGCCGGCGGCGGCCGACTCGGTGCCGACGACGTGCTCGTTGTCGTCGGGCCCGCCGTCGACGATGACCAGCCGCAGCGGCGGCTCGAGCGAGTCCTCGGCGTGCTTCCAGAGCTCGCCCTCGTACCAGTCCTTGGAGTCGTCGGCGTGGGAGAAGATCAGGATCTCGTCCGCCGGCCGTTTGAGGAGAGCGTCCTGCGCGGCCTGCACGGGGTCGGGGTCGCCGAGCTCGGCGCTCACCTCGAGGCCCGCGCCGCGCGCCGCGGCAGCGGCATTCTCGAGCCGTTCGCGCGCCTCGACCCGCGGCTCGTCGATGTCCCCGAGGGTGTGGTGCAGCGGATTGATCTCGATCGCCGGGGCGACGAGGCGCACCTCGGCGTCCGGGCCGCCGTCGGTCCCGCCGACCTCCCGCCGCAGCGCCTCGATCGACTCGGCCGAGCCGAAGGCCGGCGTGACGATCGCGATCAGGCTGCGGGACGGCATCTAGGCTTCCTCTTCCTGGGGAATCGCCTCGTCGGCCTCGCCGTACCCGTCGGGGTCCTGCGGCTCCTCGGGCCGCGACATCCCCTGCGGGAAGCGGTGCTGGTCGCCGTGCTCGGCGATCTCCTCGAGGTCGCGCTCGGCCAGCTCGAATCCCTCGGCCTCGCCCTCCCCCGCGTCGACCAGCGGCTGTTCGGCCGGGTCGTCGGTGTCGGGCTCGCGCCGGCCGCCGATCGAGCGGGCTTCCTCGGCCGCCTCGGCCTCCTCCTCCTCGACGAAGGGCCCGTCGCGCTCGTCCGGCGGGGCGGTCACGACGCGGTCCCGGTCTGCGAGACGTGGGCGGAGGAGTTGTTGGACGCGACGTCCGGCGGGGCGGGTGCCTGGGCGATCGGGTCGAGGTCCTCCGCGCCGCCGGACCGGCCGACCAGCCAACCGATCAGGCAGCCGACCGCGGCCCCGATCGCCAGCAGCGTGATGGTGCGAAACGGCTGCCGCGTGAACCTCGACGCGGTGCCGAAGGCGGTGTGCTTCGCGGTCTTCTTGACCGCCTGGCGGGCGAGCTTCGATTTGACTGACATGCCCACAACCTACCCGCGTCGGAGCGCTCCCTAAACGATCCCGCGACGTCCGCTACGGGCCGCCGTCGCTGCCCAGGAAGGCGGCGGCGAGGTCCTCGTCGGGGTGTGTCTCGGCGACCGCGCCGAACTGCGCGGCGATCGCCTCGATCGCCGGGATCTCGGCACCCGCGCGGCGGCCGGCCTCGGCGGCGAGGCGGGCGTCCTTGGCGGCCAGGGCGAGGCGGAACGACGGAGTGAAATCGCCGGCCAGCATCGCCTCGCCCTTCATCCGCATGTAGGGGGCTTCGAGCGGGTTGCCCTCCAGCGCGTCGAGGGCGAGGTGCGGCTCGAGGCCCAGCGCCGCGGCGAGGCGGAGCATCTCGGCGGTGCCCTCGACGACGCTGCAGATCCAGCTGTTGACCACCACCTTGAGGCGGCTGCCCTGGCCCGCGGCGCCCAGCCAGATCGTCCGTTTGCCGATCGCGTCGAAGAACGGCTCGAGGCGGGCGCGCGACCCCTCGGGGCCCGAGGCGAGCACCACGAGGCTTCCTTCCTCGGCCGGCTTCTTGGTGCCGAGCACCGGGGCGTCGACGTAATCGAGGCCGCGGTCGCGAGCCAGCTCGGCGCAGCGCTCGCCGCCCTCGACGCCGAGCGTGCCCATCTGGACCCAGATCGCCCCGTCGGCGCCCGCGGCGGCACCGTCCTCGCCGGACATCGCCGCCAGCGTGGCGTCGACGTCGGTCAGCATCGTCACCACCAGGTCGGCGCCGGCAGCCGCCTCGCGGGCCGTCGCGAAGGCCTCGACGCCGTCTTCGCCGGCGAGGTCCTCCAGCTTGGACGCGGTGCGGTTCCAGGCATGGACCGGCAGTCCGGCGGCGGCTGCGTTACGGGCCATTCCCCTGCCCATCGTGCCGCCCGCTCCGAGCACCGCCACGGCGCTGATCTCGGATCTATCATCGTGCGTGTTGTTCATCGTTCCGTGCGCCTTTTTCCTTGTGTTGGTTTGATTTCGGTCCGATTTGCCGGCCTCCACGAAAGGCCTGTCACCGGTGTGAAGGACTGGCTTTAAAACTTGGGTTGCGCCGCGGGCCGGCTACCGCTGGGATGGCGGACCAATGCGACCACCCGACAGCAACTACCCAGAGAGGGAGACGATCGACCAGGACCTCGTGCGGGCGCTCTCCCACCCGATGCGGGTGCGGATCCTCGAGGCGCTGCAGGGGCGGACCGCGAGCCCGACCGAGCTGGCGCGCGAGTTCCGCGAGAGCCTCGGCGTCGTCTCCTACCACGCCAACGCCCTGCTCGAGGTGGGCTGCATCGAGCAGGTGCGCACCCGCCCCAAGCGCGGCACGATCGAGCACTTCTACAGCGCCCTCCCGCGCTCGTTCATCGGCGATCAGGACTGGCGCCGGGTGCCGCTCTCGGTGCGCGGCGGGGTGACCGGGGAAGCGCTGCGCACCTTCGTCGCCAAGGTGTCGGCGGCGATCGACGCCGACACGATCGACTCCCGCGAGGACACCACCCTCAACTGGATGCCGATGACCGTCGACGAGCGGGGCTGGCGGGAGACCGCCGAGATCCTCGACCGCGCCCGGCGCGAGCTGATGGGGGTCGCCGCCCGAAGCCGCGAGCGGCTCGGCGAGGCCGACGGCATCCCGATGGTCACCGGGCTGGCTGCCTTCGAGGCGCCGCCGGGGGGTGGGTGAGGCGGCGGGAGGCGCCACCGCCCGACGCCGGGCACTGTCCCTCACGCCGAACGGTGGTTCCCGCCTGGTGCTAGCCGTGCTTGGCGACTCGCAGGGCCGAAAAGACCTGCGTGATTGACGCGAGCGTCATTCGCGTTCACCCCCTTTCTCGTCGAGCCTGGCCTCCCAGTCCCAGATACGAGAGACGGTAAGCAGCGCCGAGTCCCAGAGCCGTTCCCGAGGGTTCACGACGACCGTCTTTGCGCAAGGAACTATGCTCGGTGATATCTGACCAGCGAAAGCGCGGTGGAGCAGGGGGGCAAATGCCTAGAGGCGCAGCCAAAGAACGAACCGTCGAGCAGGCCGTGGCCTACGCGATCGCCCATCGCATCCGGGTCGAAGTACTCGCGGTGTTGAACGAAGGCACCTACACCGCAGTTGAGCTCTCGAGGTTCGTGCACCAGCCACTGAGCACGGTTACGCACCACATCGAAGAACTGCTGCGGTCGGACTCGATCGAAGTGGCGACCACCAAGCGGATCCGCAATATCGAGCAGGCGTACTACCGCGCGGTGAAGATGCCCTTCTACTCCGACGAGGACATGGAGCAGCTGCCCCCGGAGGCTCGCCAGGAGATCTACGGGCTGGTCCTCCAGAGTGCGATCGCCGAGGCGCTCGCGTCGCTCTGGGGAGGCAAGCTCAGAGACGACCCGCACGCGTGGATGAGCTGGCGCTGGTTCAACGTCGACGAGCAGGGACGGGCCGACCTCGCCGCCGAGCTGCGGCGCTCCTGGGAGCGGGTGGTCGAGATCGAGGCCGAATCGACCGGCCGGCGGGCCAGGTCCGGTGAGGAGGCGACGACGATGATCGTCACCAGCTTCGGCTTCGAGCGGAGTCGGCGCCGCGTGCGGGGCGCCGACTGAGCGTCGGAGCGGCCCGGGTCGGGGGCGTATTGGGCGCCGCTGGTCGACGCCGAGCTGCTCGACTGGGTGCGCGAGGTCGACCGCGGCACCCACTGGCAGACCCCGGTGTGCACCGGCTCGCTGGTCCGCGCGGCCGCGGGCCTGCTCGAGGGCAGGCGGGCGACCGGACACTGACTCCGCCTCGACCCGAGGCGCGGACCGATGTTGCCGAGCCGGTCCAGCCGATGCTCGAGTACGGGCCCCGGCCGCCGTTCGACGCCGGCTCCCCGGTCAAGGCGCCGGCACCGAGCGTCGACGCGACGCGCTCGCGGGCGCGCCGCCGAGCGGCGCCGCGGTGTTCGGAACTTGTGCTATGGGCAAGTTCCGAACCCCGCAAGGGCGGCGAGCGCCACGCCGGCGCCGGTCTCCTCGGCGCCGAGCAGGGAGCCGACCGAGATCGGGCCCGGCCCGCCGTCGACGATCGGTGCCGGCAGCGCGGCGATGACGTATCCCCAACATCAGGGATTTCCCGTTCGAGAATTGGGTATGGACAGTCGGGTACGGCTCTGGGACGGTCCGCGCAGAATCGAGTTGATCGATCCGTCGGATTTGTTCGATAGCTTCATCGCAGCCGGCTCGGAGCCTTGCCGTGATCACAGCCCCCAACGCCACCCCAGGACACTCCCCCGCAGGCGCGAGCCGTGGGGCCGGAGGGTGCCCGCGCGGCCGGACTCGCCGGGTCGGGTGACCATGGACGACCAGTCGGCCGAACGCGACCGGAGGGAGCGGGCGCGCAGCCGGGCGCTGAAACATCCGATGCGGGTGCGCGTCCTCGAGGCGATGCGGGGACGGTCGGCGAGCCCGACCGAACTGGCGCGCGAGTTCGACGAGCGCCTCGAGGTCGTCGCCTACCACGCGACCATCCTGCTCGAGGCGGAATGCATCGAACCGGTGCCGGGGCGCTCCGAGCGCGGCACCCTGGAGCGCTTCTACACAGCCCGACGGCGCTCACCGCTCGGCCCGCCGGACTGAGCCCCGCGAGGCCCGACGGCGCTCACCGCTCGGCCCGCCGGACTGAGCCCCGCGAGGCCCGCGGCGATTGCCGCCGGCCGGACGGCGGGAGCTCAGCTCGCTCCCGCCACCGCCTTCTGAAGTTCGCCCTTGTCCATCTTCGAGCGACCTTCGATGCCGAGCTTCTTGGCGTCGTTGTAGAGCTGTTCTCGGGTCCGGCCGCCCGGCCCGTTGCCGGAGCGCCTGCCGCCGCGGCTGCTCGCCGAGGCGCCCCGTTTCGAGCTCCGCGAGGACGATTCGGACTGCCCGGAACGCGCCTTTTCCTTGTTGACGCTGCGCGCCGCGATCTCCTCGGCGCGTTTGGTCGAGCGCCCCTCTTCTTCCTCGCTGCTTTTGATGTGTTTGTACTGACGCTCGCGTTTGCTGCCTTTTTTCACTCCACGCGGCGGCATCGGTCCTCCTTTCGCGGCGCGGGCTCAGCGGCCGGCGCCGACGCTCGCTTTCTGGTCCTCGTGGACGCCCTCGGCGAACTCCTCGATGATCTGCGAGCAGAACGCGTCGAGGTCTTCCGGTTTGCGGCTGGAGACGAGGCCCCGGTCGGTGACGACCTCCTCGTCGACCCAGTCGGCGCCGGCGTTGCGAAGATCGGTCTGCAGGCTCGGCCAGGAGGTCATCCGGCGGCCCCTGACGACGTCGGCCTCGACCAGCGTCCACGGTCCGTGGCAGATCACCCCGACCGGCTTCCCCGCGGCGAAGAAGTCACGCGCGAAGGCGACGGCCTCGGGATGGGTCCGCAGGTTGTCCGGGTTGGCCACGCCGCCGGGCAGGACCACGGCGTCGAATTCCTCGGCCTTGGCATCGCCGACCGGTCGCGAGACGGCGTAGGTCTGCGCCTTGTCGAGGTGATTGAAGGCCTGCACGTCGCCGGCTTCGGGGGCGAGCAGCTCCGTCTCGGCGCCGGCCGCCTCGACCGCCTTGCGCGGCTCGGTCAACTCCACTTCCTCGACCCCCTCGTTGGCGGTCAGGAAGGCGACCTTCTTGCCGTTCAGCTCGTCTGCCATGTCGATGGCACCCCTTTCTCTGTCGGTCCTCTTTCGGTCTCCTCTCAGGTACCCGATCCCGGCTTGCCCAACAGCGGGCGGGGCCAGCTCCCCCGGGCGCGGACGACGTTGGCCTCGGCGCCGAGGACGACGGACATCGCGCCCAGGTGGATCCACGCCAGCAGCCCGATCACCAGGGCGAACGTGCCGTACACCGCGGAGGCGTTCTTGACCTCGTGCGAGATGTACCAGCCGCCGATGACCTGAAGGACCTCCCAGCCGATCGCGGCGACCACGATGCCCGGGACGAGCGGTCGGGTCTCCACCGTGTCGGCGGTCAGCAGGCGGAAGACGGCGGCGAAGACGAGCAGGTTGAGCGCCAGCGAGATCGCCAGTCCGAGCACCCGGCCGCCCACCCCGAAGACGTCGGCGCCACCGCTGACGAGGCCGGAGACGACGGTCGAGGCGACCGCCAGGCCGCCCAGCACGACGAGCAGGCCGATCGCCCGCAGTCGGGAGCCGAGGAAGCCGCGCCGGGCCTTTTCCGGGACGCCCCAGCAGCGGTCGAAGATCCGCTCGGTCTCCAGCACGACGCCCAGCCCGGCGAGCAGCGAGCCGACGATCCCGACCGCCAGGCCGACGCCGCTGCCGGTCAGCGTTTCCCCTTTCAGCTGGGTGCCGATGATCGGGAACTCGGCCAGGGTCGAGCCGACCACTTCCTGGCGCAGCTCTTCGTTGCCCGCGAGCACGAACCCGAGGATCGTGGTCAGCAGGAGGAGCAGCGGGAAGAGCGAGAGGAAGGCCCGGTAGGCGAGCAGCGAGACCATGCTGCCGCCTTCGTCGTCGCCGAACTTCTTGACCACGGCGAGCGGCAGCGCCAGCGCCGGCTTGCGCTGCTGGTAGGCGTCGAAGCGCCGCAACGGGGCTTTCAGGTCCATCCGCCCGTCCCTACCCGGTCGGGCGCCGCCTTCACGGAAGGCGCTCAGGCGACCGCGAAGACGGGCTCGAAGCCCTCGACGCGCAGCGTGACCAACCCGTGGCCGCACTCGCAGGTGGCGAGCAGGTCGAGGTCGCCGAGGTCATCCACCAGCAGGGTCGCCCGCGCCGCGCAGCGCGCGTCCGAGCAGATCAACTCGACCTGGAACATGCCCCCGATGGTCGCGGCCCGGTCAGACGGAAAGCCGGGCGCCCGGCCGAGCCGCGCCGCCGGGCGTCCCGGTCGACCCGCGCGGGTAGCTTCGGGGCGTGATCCCGTCCGACGAGGAGATCCTGCGGGCGATCGTCGCCATCGGCGACGACGGCTTCGTCCCCCGCCACGAGGTCGTGCTGCGCTTCCGCGGCCAGGACGAGCGCGACATGCGCCGGGCGATCGGCCGCAGCGCCCGCCGCGGCCTGGTGCTGGAGCGCCGCGACCCACGGGGCCGCGCCTTCCTGGCGGTCTCCTCGGAGGGCTGGGAGCTGCTGCGCAGCGGCGCGTTCGAGCCGCGCCGGCGGCGGACGCGCGAGCGATGACGAAGCGCGTCCGGCACGGCGCGGGGGTCAGGCGTCGCGGCGGGCGGCGAGCGCCTCCGCCACGATCTTCAGGTCGGCGACCAGCGAGTCGAGGGCGTCGTCGCGCTCCTCGCCCGCCCGCAGCACGGCGGAGGGGTGGATCGTCACCGCGGCCAGCGGCGCCAGGTCGCTCTCCAGGAGCGCGCCGCGGTGCTTCGTCACCTTGACCCCGGGGCCGAAGAGCGAACGGGCGGCGGTGGCGCCGAGCGCGACGACCGCCTGCGGCCGGATCGCCGCGACCTCCGCCTCGAGCCACGGCCGGCAGGCGTTCACCTCACCCACCCGGGGCGTCTGGTGGAGGCGGCGCCGGCCCCGCGGGCGCCAGTTGAAGTGCTTGACGGCATTGGTCAGGTAGGTGTTGCCCACCTCGATCGCCGCCGCGACCAGGCTTTCCGCAGGAGCCCACCCGCCGGGCCGACGAACGGCTCTCCCTCGACGTCCTCGCGGTCGCCGGGCTGCTCGCCGACCAGCACCAGCCGGGCCTTGGCCGGACCCGCGCCGAAGACGGCCTGGGTCGCGTCGCGGTAGAGGTCGCAGCCGCGGCACCCCCCCACCGCCTCCCGCAGCGCTTTCAGCGAGCGGCGCTCGGGCAGGAAATCGGCGGCGTCCGCGGCCGTCGGGCCGGTCTCATCCGGGCGGCGCCGCGGTCGGCAGCTCCCGCACCACCTCGCGCGCCGGCTTGTCGTCGCGGAGTCCGAGGTACCGCGGGTGGCGCAGCTTGCCGTCGCGGGTCCACTCGCTGAAGCCGAACTCGCCGACCAGCTCGGGGCGGACCCAGGTGGCTTCGCGGGGCAGCCCGGAACCGGCGGTGAACGGGCACTCGGCCTGGCGCCGCGACTCCAGCGCGTCGCCGAGGCTCGCCAGCGTCCGCTGGTCGAAGCCGGTCCCGACCTTGCCCGCGTAGCGCAGGGCGGCGCCCTCGTGGTAGCCGACCAGCAGGGCGCCGAAGCGCTCGCGGGAGCCTTTCGGCGGGGTGAAGCCGCCGATCACCAGCTCCTGCTCGAAGCCGCACTTCACCTTCAGCCAGGCCCCGGAGCGGCGGTGCTGGTAGGTGCTGTCGGCGCGCTTGGCGATCAACCCCTCCCAGCCTCTCCGGCACGCCTCGCGGAAGAGCTCCTCCCCCTTCTCGTTGCGGTGCGGGGAGAAGCGGATCGGGCCGTGGAAGCCGATGCTCTGCCGGAGCAGCGCCTTGCGCTCGCGCAGCGGCAGGCCGGTGAGGTCGCGGCCTTCCAGCTCGAGCAGGTCGAAGAGGTAGATGAAGACCTCGATGCCGGTCAGCCGGGCCAACCGGGGATCGCCGATCCCGAGCCTTCCCTGCAGCTTCTCGAAGCTGGTCCGCGACCCCTCGAAGGCGACGACCTCGCCGTCGGCGACGAACTCCCGCGCCGCCTCGGCGGACAGCGCCTCGCTCAGCTCCGGGTAGTTGTCCATCCGGCGGCCGGTGCGGGAGGTGAGCGTCGCGCCCCGCGGCGTGCGGCGGGCGATCGCCCGGACGCCGTCGAACTTGCGCTCGAAGACCCAGCCCGGGTCGCTGAAGGCGTGCGCGGTGAGCTTCGCTTTCATCGGCTCACCCTGGACCGCCATCGCCCGGCACCGTACCCCGATGGGCCGGGCGCGACACAGGGCGCCGCCGTCCGGCGAGCACGCGGTGCAGCGCGCCGGCGCGGCTATGCTGCCCGTGATGTCCGACGAACCGCTCGAGAACGAGAACGAGGCCGAGGTCGAGGTCGACGCCGAGGCCGAGTACGAGGGCCCCGGCTTCAAGGACGGCGACGAGGTCTGGGTCGAGGACGCCGACGGCAACCGCCACCCGGGCGTCTTCGTCGGGATGAACGAAGCCGCCGGCTGGTTCGGCGGCGGTCCGAGCGCCTACGTCGTCCACCCCGAGGCGCACCAGGCCGAGGTCGTCTCGGTCTATCGCATCGTGCCGCGCCGCTGAGACGGCCCGTCAGGACCCCTCGCCCGCCGTCACCACCCGTGGCCGGTAGCGGTAGCCGACGCCGCGCACCGTCTCGACCGGGTCGACCGAGGCGACGTCGCCGAGCTTGCGGCGCAGATAGCTGACATAGAGCTTCACCTCGTCGCGCTCGCGGATGCGGTCCCCCCAGACGAGTTCCAGCAGCCGGCCGTGGCCGAGCACCCGGCCCGGATTTTCGGCGAACGTCGCCAGCATCCGGAACTCGATCGGGGTGAGGGCGACCTCGTTGCCGAGCACCAGGACGCGGTGGCGGACCCGGTCGATCTCGACGTAGTCGTCCGTGAGGATCGCCTGCTGCACGTCGGACCGCCGCGGCCGCCGCAGCAGCGCCTCGATGCGCGCCGCGAGCTCGACCCGCGGCGGCGGCTTGCTGAGGCAGTCGTCGGCGCCGCCGCGCAGCGCCTCAACCCGGTCCTCCTCGAGCTCCCCGGTCAGGGCGAGGACCGGCACGTCGCTGAGCGATCGGATCGCTGCCAGGACGTCGAGGCCCTCGGCGGCGAGCAGCTCGAGATCGAGGACGACGAGGTCAGGCCGGCCCTCGTGGAACGCGCGCAGCGCGTCGCTCCCGCCCGCGGCAGGGAGCAGCTCGATCCTGGCTCCATCCGGTAGCCCTCGCAGCACACCGCTCTCTCCGAGGTCTCGCCCGATCGCCAGCACCTTGCGCCTTCCGTCGCCAGGAGCTCTCGATAGCGATTCCAATTTGTGCCCAGATTTTCACTTTACTCAGGACCCGTTGTCAAGTTTTTGTCCGCGCCGGGAGCGCGCGGCCGGGCGGGCGGGCTCAGGACCCGGCGGCGAGCTCGCGCATGCCGTCGGCCTCGAGGCGGAGCATGCGCCAGTCCTCGAGCCGGCGGGCGCCGAGCTTGGCGTAGAAGCTGAGCGCCGGCTCGTTCCACTCCAGCGCGCACCACTCGAGGCGCACGTGGCCGCGCTCCAGGGCGAGCGCCGCGAGGCGTTCCATGATCCGCAGGCCGATGCCGCCGCGACGGTGGTCGGGGCGCACGTAGACGTCCTCGAGCCAGATGCCGGAGCGGCACTCGAAGGTCGAGAACGTCGTGTAGAAGATCGCGTAGCCGACCGTCTCGCCCGCCGCCTCGACGATCAGCGCCTCGGCATCGCGCCGCTCGAAGAGCGAGGCGCGCAGGAGCTCCGGCGTCCCCACCACCTCGTGGGCGAGCTTCTCGTACCTCGCGAGCTCGACGATCAGGTCGAAGATCAGCTCCACGTCGCCTTCGGTCGCGGCGCGGATCGTCGGGGCGGCGTCGGCGGGCACGTCGGGCAATCTAGCCGAGCGGCTCCGCGGCGAGGGTCCGTCCCGGCCGAGGCATTTTGGGCCGATGACGACAAGAAGGCTGCGGCGAGCCGCTACTCCACCGGCCGCAGGCGCCGATTGGGCCGCAGCTCCCGCCCCGCCTTCGCGGCCGGCCGCCCCTCCAGCTCCACCACGTCGGCGGTGAAGTCGAAGTTGCCGCGGATCAGCGAGGAGCCGACTCCGTAGGAGTCGACCGGCGCCCCGACCGTCTCGAAGCGTTCGATCTTCTCGGCATCGAAGCCGCCGGAGACGACGATCCGCACCCGCTCGTGCCCGGCCGCGTCGAGGCCCGCGCGGACCGCCCGCGCCAGCTCCGGGGTGACGCCGCGCAGCCGCTCGGCGTCGGGCCGGTCGGCGAGGGCCTTGTCGACCAGGCTCTCGGACGTGTCGAGCCGCACCCCCCAGAGGTCCTCGCCGAGCGCGTCGGCGACCTTCACCGCCTCACCCACCGAGTCGTTGTGGAAGTCGACCAGGCAGATGATGTTGGAGCGGCCGGCGAAGCGCGCCGCGTAATCGCGGGCGGCGGCCACCGTGTCGCCCCCGTAGGCGGCGATCAGCCCGTGCGGGATGGTGCCGGTGCCGCGACCGCCCCACCAGGAGGCGTTGGCGTCGGTGGAGACGCCGATCGCGCCGGCGATGTGGGCCGCCCAGCCGTCGCCGGTCTGGACCAGCCAGTGGTCGTGGCGGGCCGGGAAGAAGAGGACCGATTTGCCGGCGGCGGCGTCGACGACGCGGCGCACGTTGCTCATCACCAGCGAGCGGCGCGCCAGCGTCCCCAGGTAGACCGTCTCCAGGTGGGCGAAGAGGCTGTAGTCGCCCTCGATCCTCAGCACCGTCTCCCACGGCTCGACCGCGTCGCCCTCGTGCAGGGCGCTCACCCGCAGCCGCGGCCAGCCGTCCTCCCAGCCGCCGTCCGGGCGGCGGCGCCCCGAGCAGAGCCGCAGCACCGCGATCGCCTCGTCGATCCCGCCCAGCAGCCCCGGGCGCTTGGCGAACACCTGCATGGTGACCGCCGGGTGCCTGTCCTCCGCCTCGAGCAGCTCCTTGGTCAGCGCGAAGTAGGTGTCGGAGTAGTAGGAATCGCGGATTTTCTCGACGGGCAGCCGGAAGACCTCCGGCGCCAGCCGCTCGCGCTCGCCGCTCATCGCGACGATGATGCCGGCCGCCCCTCGACGCTTGTCACCCAGAGGAGTGACAAGCGTCGAGGGGTTGGGGCGGAGTGGCGGTCGACGGGCTCTGCGGCACACCAGATAGGGTCCGGCGCGATGGGTGTGATCGACCAGCTCGTCGCCAACAACGAGTCCTTCGCGGCAGGGCTCCAGGAGCGCCACCTGCCGGTCAAGCCGAGCAGCCGGCTGGCGATCGTCACCTGCATGGACTCCCGCCTCGACGTCTTCGCCGCGCTCGGCCTCGGCGACGGCGAGGCGCACGTGCTGCGCAACGCGGGCGGCGTCATCACCGACGACGTGATCCGCTCGCTGGCGCTCTCGCAGCGCAAGCTCGGCACCCGCGATGTGATGCTGGTCCACCACGACGACTGCGGTCTGCAGACGGTGAGCGACGACGGCTTCCGCAATGAGCTGCGCGAGGCGACCGGGGTCGCGCCCGCCTTCGCGATCGAGTCCTTCACCGACGTGGAGGCCGACGTGCGGCAATCGATCCTGCGCGTGCGGCGCTCCCCCTTCCTCCTCCATCGCGACGCGGTGCGCGGCTTCGTCTACGACGTGGACACCCACAGGCTGCGCGAGGTGGTCGCCGAGGAGACCGGCGCGGCGGAGGCCGCGCCCACACCGTCCGGCGCGGAGGCGGGCCCCGACACGGAGCGCGACTGAGCGTGGCCGAGGTCGCGCCGTTCGGCTCCTGGCGCTCACCGATCGGACCGGCCGACGTGGCGCGCGGCGGCCGCCGGCTGGGCGCGGCGGCGATCGCCGCCGACGACGCGGTCTGGTGGCTCGAGGGAAGGGCGGCCGAGGGCGGCCGCGCCGCGCTGATGCGACGGGCGCCGGGCGGCGGGCCCGAGGAGGTGACGCCCGCCGGGGCCAACGTCCGCACCCGCGTCCACGAGTACGGCGGCGGCGCCTGGCGGCTGCTCGCCCCCGACCTCGTCGTCTACGTCGACTTCGCCGACCAACGCCTCTACCGGCTGCGGCTCGGCGGCGAGCCGGTGGCGATCACGCCGCCGCCCGCGGAGCCCGCGGCGCTGCGCTACGCCGACATCGGCGCGACCCCCGACGGGGAGACGCTCTTCTGCGTGCGCGAGGTCCACGACGGCGGCCCCGAACCGGAGAACCAGGTCGTCTGCCTGCCGCTCGACGGCTCGCGGGAGCCGCGGGTCGTCGCCGCCGGGCGCGACTTCTACTCGTTCCCGCGCGTCTCCCCGGACGGGCTCTGGCTCGCCTTCACCTGCTGGGACCACCCGAACATGCCCTGGGACGGCACCGAGCTCTGGGTGGCGCCGGTCCGCGACCCGGGCGCGGCCCGGCCGCTGGCGGGCGGGCGGGACGAGGCGGTCTTCGCCCCGGCCTGGGACTCCCAGGACCGCCTCCGCTTCGTCTCCGACCGCGACGGCTGGTGGAACCTCCACCGCACGGTCGCCGACCTCGGCGCGCCGGACGCCGGCGAGGACCTGCCGGCGGTCGAGCAGCTGAGCGCCGAGCGCGCCGACCTCGGTCACCCGCAGTGGCTGTTCGGCGGCTCGACCCACGTCGAGCTCGAGGACGGCACGCTGGTCGTGGTGCGCACCGAGAACGCCACCGAACGGCTCTTCGCGCTCGACCCCCGCGGCGGTGCCGCGCGCGACCTCGGCCTGCCGTTCACCGCCTTCGGCTTCCCGGTGCTCGCGGCGCGCGGCGGCAAGGTGGCCTGCGCGGCGGCCTCGCCGGCCGAGGAGCCCGCGGTGGTCCTGGTCGACGTCGCCGGCGGCGAGGTGGAGACGGTGCGCCGCGCCGCCGAAGAGGGCGTCGACCCCGGGCTCGTGTCCGAGCCGCGGGCGATCGAGTTCCCGGCCGCCGACGGCGACACCTCCCACGGCTTCTACTACCCGCCCGCCAACGCGGCGTTCGCCGGGCCGCGCGGCGAGCGGCCGCCGCTGATCGTGGTCAGCCACGGCGGGCCCACCTCCCACCATCCACCGGCGCTCGACACCGAGCTCCTCTTCTGGACCAGCCGCGGCTTCGGCGTCGTCGACGTCAACTACCGCGGCTCCTCGGGCTACGGGCGCGCCTACCGCGAGAAGCTGCGCGGCACCTGGGGCGTCGTCGACACCGAGGACTGCGTCGCCGCAGCGCGCTTCCTGGCCGAGACGGGCGAGGTCGACGGGGCGCGGATGACGATCCGCGGCGGCTCGGCGGGCGGCTACACGACGCTTTGCGCGCTCGTCTTCCACGACGAGTTCGCCGCCGGGGCGAGCTACTACGGGGTCGGCGACGTCGAGGCGCTCGCCCGCGACACGCACAAGTTCGAGGCCCGCTACCTGGACGGGCTGATCGGGCCCCACCCGCAGCGCGCCGACCTGTACCGGGAGCGCTCGCCGATCCACCACGCCGACCGGCTGCGGGCACCGGTGATCCTCTTCCAGGGCCTCGAAGACAAGATCGTGCCGCCCAACCAGGCGGAGACGATGGCCGCCGCGATGGTGGCCGGCGGCGTGCCCCACGCCTACCTCGCCTTCGAGGGCGAGCAGCACGGCTTCCGCCGCGCCGAGACCGAGATCCGCTGCCTGGAAGCGGAGCTGTACTTCTACGGGCGGATGCTCGGCTTCGAGCCCGCCGACGAGCTGCAGCCGGTCGAGATCGAGCGCTGAGCCGCGTGCCGCCCGGGTCGGCCACCCCGGGGAGTGGTCGACCTCGACAGCGTGACCGCGGGCCTCACCGGCGTTTTTTGGCTTTCGCCGGCGATTTGCGCGGCGCGCGCTTTTTGCCGGCGGCTTTTTTCGGTTTCGCGGCGGATTTCCTCCTCGACCGTCCTTTCGCTTTCGATCCGGTGCG
Source organism: uncultured Actinomycetes bacterium (assembly GCA_963763265.1). Taxonomy (GTDB): domain Bacteria; phylum Actinomycetota; class Thermoleophilia; order Solirubrobacterales; family 70-9; genus VAYN01. Next base: position 490,720 of record CAVXNN010000006.1, read on the forward strand.
GCGCTGGGCGGCAGGGACGTCTTCGATCGCCGTCGCGCCCGCCAGCCGGCGGATCTGGCCTTCGAGGAACTTCGCCATCCGCTCCTCCTCGCGGCGGATGTCGCGGGCGAGCTTCGCCGTCTCGACGTCACCGACCTTGGTCGCGAACACCTCCAGCGCCAGGTAGGTGGAGATCTCCTCCTGCTCGGCGGTGAACTGCGTCTTGGCGTTCTTCAGCATCGTCTCCTGCTCGCCGTCGCCGCGGATCGCGTGCAGCGGCCCTTTCGCCACCGCGGTCGCTTTGCCGACCAGCGACTGCACGGTCTGGCCGCCGCCGCCCAGTTTCTTGATCCGCCGCTCGAGCGACTTGGCGTGCGCCTTCGTCTCCCGCAGGTGCTGCTGCAGGCGTTTCTTGTACGGCGCCTTGGTGGTCATCGCGATGTCGACCTGCAGCGCCGTCTCGAGCTCGCGCTCTTTGCCATATGCCTCGCTCATGTACTGGATGAGCTTCGCGTCGCGCTCGTTCGGGTCAGACATGTCCTCGCCTCCTCACTGGGTTGACCGAGGCGTCTACCCGGCCGCTCAGCCGACCACGCATTGCGCCCCGGAGGGCGACTTGCCCTTGGCCGGGAAGGCGTGGGCGAGGGCGTGGGCGATCAGCTCGGCGCGGGCCGCGTAGCCGGGCGAGGTGAAGTGGATGCCGTCGTTGATGAACCAGGATTCTTTGACGTCGCCGGCCCAGTTGTAGATGCGCATGTTGGGATAGCGGAGGCAGGCTCTTTCGAGTTCCTCGTCCCATTTCTTCATGCCTTTCTCGGCGTAGAATTCGGTCGCCTCGGGCAGCGTCTTGACGTTCACCCAGAGGACCGGTTCGTCGCCGATGATGTTCATCATCTTCTCGATCCGTTCCCCCAGGCCGACGTTGGAGCCGGCCGCGACGTCGGCGGCCTCGTTCGTCCCCAGGGCCAGCACCCAGCACCCCTTGTAGCCTTCGGCCTTCCACGCCTCGGCGACTTCCTGGGCGTTCGGCTCGCCTTCGTAGCGCTCTTCGATCGAGCGGGCGCCCTGCACCTCCATGTGCGTTTCGGAGACCCCGACTTCGGCGTAGCGGTTGGGGATCCGCTGTTTCGCGTTGGGCAGGTATTCGGCCGAGTCGAGCCCCTCGGAGGTCGAGTCGCCGATGTGGACGACCCGCCTGCAGGAGGTTTTCTGCGAGTCGGCGGCCTGTTTGCGGGTGAGCGGCACCGGGCCTTTGGTTCCCGCCGCCGTCGCTTCCTTGACGCGGATCTGTTCGCCTTCGGCCGCGGCCTTGTTGAGGCCCGCCATGCCGGCGATCGCGACGATCAGCAGGACGCCGAGCGAGACCAGCACCATGCGGCCCTCGGGCGTGAAGGTCGCCCAGCTCCAGCCGAGCCGGCGGCGGCGGGCGAACAGGCGGCCGATCGCCCCGTGGCGGATCGGCTCCTCGACGTAGCGCCAGGAGAGCGCCGCGATGCCGAAGATCGCCGCCAGCTGGAGGATGTCGCGCGGCAGGCTCTGGCCGTGGTGACCCTGCGGCGAGGTGAGCACGATCACCGGCGTCTGCCAGAGGTAGATGCCGTAGGAGCGGACGCCGATCCAGCGCAGCGGCCTGGCGCCGAGCACGTTGCCCAGCCGGCAGGCCGGGTGGGCGAGCGGCATCAGCACCATCACCGTCGCCAGCGAGAGGACGACGAAGCCGCCCTTGTAGAGGAAGGAGGAGAACTCGCCGGTGCGCCAGATCATGATCGCGATGATCAGTAGGCCGACCCAGCCCATCGTGTCGAGCGTGTTGCGCGCCTGCGGGGTGATCCGGCGGTTGAGCCGACGGCTCGGCCAGACCATCGCCAGGGCGGCGCCGAAGAGGAGCTCGGCGGCGCGGGTGTCGGTGCCGTAGTAGATCCGCGAGGGGTCGAGGCTCGGGTGGTAGAGGATCGCCATCCAGATCGAGGAGGCGAAGGCGAGGGCGAGCGTCCAGAGGGCGAGCTTCGGCCGCACCCCGTTGCCGCCGCGCTCGTGGACGAGCTTGAGCCCGATCAGCAGGATGAACGGCCAGAGGATGTAGAACTGCTCCTCGACCGACAGCGACCAGAGATGGTTCAGCGGCTGTTCGGGCGCGAAGCGGGCGAAGTAGGAGACGTTGGCGGCGATCTGCTGCCAGTTGTTGACGTAGAAGACCGCCGAGACGACCGCCTTGCGGAACTGGTCGGGCTGGGCGGGGCCGAAGATCGTGACCCAGGCGACGACGATCAGCAGCATCAGGAAGAGCGCCGGGAGGAGACGGCGGGCGCGGCCGAGCCAGAAGCGACCGAGGTGGATCGCGTTGCGGCGCATGTACTGGCCGAGCAGGATGTCAGTGATCAGGTAGCCGGAGAGGGTGAAGAAGATCCCCACGCCGAGCAGCCCGCCGGGCGCCCAGCCGAAGCCGAGGTGGAAGAAGATGACCGCCAGGACCGCAATCGCGCGCAGGCCGTCCAGCCCTGGCATGTAGCGCTCGCCGCGCGTGATCGGTTCGGGCATCGGACCGATGCATGGTACGGACGGGCGAGGCTGCTAGATTGCCCGCGTCATGCAGGCCCTTTGGAGATCACAACGGCGCGCCGGACGCACCGCGCTGGTCGCGACGGCCGCGCTGGTCGCGGCCCTGGCGCTCGCCCTCGTCGCGGGCCCCGCCGGGGCGGCCGGCGCCAGGACCGCGGGCACCGTCGAAAGGACCTGCCCCTCGTTCCGCGTCCTGCATAACGACCGGATCGGCCCGGCGGTGTTCCCGGCCGGGAACTACACGATCACCCTCGAAGCCACGCGCTTCACCTGCACGCGCGGCGCCCAGCTCTTCGCCCGCTTCCTCGAGGACTACGACGGCAACCTGCCCGGCCGCTGGACGGTCAGCCCGGAAGGCACCGGCAAGGCCTCCTTCTCCCCCGCCCCGGCGCGGCGCGGCTTCTCGGTCGAACTCGCCGCGCGGCGCGAAGAAGGCGGCCGCAACCCGGACCTGGGCACGCTCTGCCCCGGCACCTACACGGTCAACTCGACCACGGTGATCCGCCCGCTGCGCTTCACCCGCGGCAGGTTCTTGATCTACCTGCCGCTCGGCTCGGGCCTCACCTGCAACCGCGCCACCCGCCTCTTCACCCGCTTCCTCGGCGCGGGCGGCACCCTGCCCCGTCCCTGGCGACTCACCAACCAGACCGCCACCTTCTTCAAGCCCGCGCACCCGGCCCGCTCCTCGTTCCGGATCGAGCCGCTCGCCGGCGCCGGCCGCCGCTAGAAGCCTCGGCCACCGACGCGCTGCATGCCTTTGGGCCCCCATAGGGGACCTAATCCGTGCAGCGCGAATCGACGCCGTCGGCTCGCGGCCGGCGCTCAGCGCTGCTCGAGGGCGAACGGGGTGCCCTCGGAGTCGCGGCAGATCGACCAGCGTTCGCCGGGGTGGACGATCGAGCCACCGAGGTCCTCGACCTTGCGCAGGGAGCTGGTCATGTCGGCGACCGGGAAGTAGGGCAGCGAGGCGGTGTCGCCGGGACCGCGGCCGCGCTCGTGGACGCCGACCCGGACGCCATCGGACTCGGCCACCCAGCCCGCGCCGTGATCGGGATCGCGGGCGACGAGGTCGAGCTCCAGCAGGCCGCCCCAGAAGCGCCGCGCGCGCTCCGGCTCGTCGGCCGGGAACTCGATCAGCGCGCTCACGTCGCGGGCCGCTCGCCGGCGCCCTCGCGCCGCTCGACCTCGCGGCCGAGGAAGGAGGATTCGCGGCCGATCAGCTGCTCGAGCTCGCCGCGGTCGAGGAAGATCCCGTGGCACTTGCGGCACTGGTCGATGGTCACGCCGTTGCGCCGGCGGGTCTGCATCTCGGCGCCGCATTTCGGACAGGTCATCGCGCCACCTCGCCGTTGCCGGCCGCCGCGGCGCGGGGCGTCTGGGGACCGCCGCCGGGCACCTCGGGCGGCTCCGTCCCGCCCTCGACCAGCCGCGCGTAGGCATCCGGTCGGCGGGTCGAGAGAAACGGGAAGAGGTCCAGCCAATCGCCGCGCTGGTCGAGATCGAGGTCGGCGACCAGCACCGCCGCCTCGTCGCGCGGCGCCTGCGCCAGCACCCGTCCGTAGGGGTCGGAGATGAACGAGGAGCCGTAGAAGCGCAGCGGCGGCTCGGAGCCGAAGCGGTTGACCGCCACCATGAAGGTGCCGTTGGCGATCCCGTTGGCGACGATCACCCGCTCCCACAGCGGCTGGGTGTCGAACTCGGGGTGGTCGGGCTCGGAGCCGATCGCGGTCGGGTAGACCAGCACGTCGGCCCCCTCGAGGCTGTAGGCGCGGGCGACCTCGGGGAACCACTGGTCCCAGCAGGTCGGCAGCCCGAGGCGCGCCTCGCCGAGCGCGACCAGCGGGAAGGCCGCCTCGACCCCCTGCTCGGCGGGGCCGGGGCGGAAGTAGCGATCCTCGTGGTAGCCGGCGGTGACCGGGATGTGCAGCTTGCGGGTGCGGCCGATCAGCTCCCCGTCCGGGGCGACGACGATCGCCGTGTTGAAGCCGAGCCCCCCGTCCGGCGCGCGCTCGTACAGCGAGGCGTGGACGTGGGCGCCGGTCTCCGCCGCCATCGTCGCGGCGAACTCGAAGGTCGGCCCGCCGGGCAGCTCCTCCGGCTCGACCCCCACCCCCTGCGGCCCGGCCGGGTCGACCGCGAAGTAGGGCGACAGGGTGAGCTCCTGCAGGCAGACGAGCCGGGCGCCGCGGGAGGCCGCCAGCCTGATCCCGGCGGCCAGGGCCTCGCGGTGCTCGTCCGGGTCGGGGTGCCAGCGCTGCTGCACGGCGCCGACCCGGAACGGATCGCGCCCCGGCGGCCGCTTGCGCGCCGGCGAGTGCTCCACCCCGGTCTTCTCGATCAGCCTCGGCTCACCCATCCACCCCCGACTGTAGGCGGTCGGGTAGGCCGGCGGCAATCCCCCGTCCGGGTCAGACCAGCGTGTTTTCGATCCGCGTCTCGCCCGGCGCCCGTACGGCCTTCTGCACCAGCAGGCCGTCGGATTCGCGGAAGCAGAGCCGCACCAGGTGGTCCGGGGCGTCGCTCAGCTTCCAGAAGCTGCAGTCCGAGCCGGGCGGCGGAGACGGGAACAGGCGCAGCAGTTCCGTTTCCTGCACTTCGGCTTCCCGCAGGCCGGTGCCGCCGAGCTGCCTGACCACCGCCTTCTCGGACTCGCCCTTGTGGATCGCCTCGTACTGCAGGGAGGTCATCTCCCAGGAGAACAGGCGGATGGTCGGCGTCGAGGAACCTTCCTCTTCGCCGCCGAGCACCGCCCCGAGGACGAGCAGCGCGACGACCAGGAAGCCGACCGACCAGCCGATGACCGCCCGTCGCCGCTGCCGGCGGCGGTAGAGCTCACGGGCCCGGTCGGGGGGCCGCGGCGCCTCGGGCGGCGGTCCGGGGATCGTCGTGGCGTCCACCTGAAGAGGATCGCAGACGGCCGAGGCGCGGCTTCTGTAGCTTCCAGGCCATGAGTGGAGACACGGATTTTCGACGCGAACTTAGCCAACAGCTGCGGGTCGACTCGGTCCGCTCCTCCGACGCGGCCGGGTCGGGGCATCCGACCTCATCGATGTCGGCGGCCGACCTCCTGGCGGTGCTGATCGACGGCCATCTGCGGCTCGACTTCGGCAATCCCGACGACCCCCGCAACGACCACCTGATCTTCTCCAAGGGTCACGCGTCGCCGCTCTACTACTCGGTCCTCAAGGCGGTCGGCGCGATCGGCGACGAAGAGCTGCTCACCTTCCGCAGGCTCGGCAGCCGGCTCGAAGGACACCCCACCCCGGTCCTCCCCTGGGTCGACGTCGCCACCGGCTCGCTCGGCCAGGGCCTGCCGATCGGCGTCGGCGTGGCGCTCGCGGCGCGGATGGAGAAGATGCCCTCGCGCGTCTGGGTCCTCTGCGGCGACTCCGAGATGGCCGAGGGGTCGATCTGGGAGGCGGTCGAGCATGCCGGCAAGCAGAGCCTCGCCAACCTGACCGCGCTGATCGACGTCAACCGGCTCGGCCAGACCGGCGAGACGATGCACGGCTGGGACCTGGGCTCCTACGGCGCCCGCGCCGAGGCGGCGGGCTGGACGACGATCGAGATCGACGGCCACGACGTGCAGGAGATCGAGGACGCCTACGCCGCCGCCGAGGCCGGCGACCGGCCGACGATGGTGATCGCCCGCACCAAGAAGGGCAAGGGCGTGAAGGCGGTCGAGGACCTGAACGGCAAACACGGCAAACCGCTCGAAGACGCCGCCGCGGCGATCGCCGAGCTGGGTGGCGAGCGCGACCTCACGGTGGAGGTCAAGAAGCCCGAGGGCGACGCCGCGCCGTTCCGCTTCGAGGCCCCCGGCGGCAACATGCCGAGCTGGGAGAAGGGCCAGGAGGTGGCGACCCGCAAGGCCTACGGCGAAGCGCTGGCGGCGCTCGGCAACCGCCGCGGCGACGTCGTCGCGCTCGACGGGGAGGTGTCCAACTCGACCCACTCCGAAGACTTCAAGAAGGCCCACCCCGACCGCTACGTGGAGATGTACATCGCCGAGCAGCAGATGGTCGCGGCGGCGGTCGGCTTCCAGGTGCGCGGCCACTACCGGCCCTTCGCCTCGACCTTCGCCGCGTTCCTCAGCCGCGCCTATGACTTCATCCGCATGGCGGCGATCAGCCGCGCCGACATCTGCCTCTGCGGCTCGCACGCCGGCGTCTCGATCGGCGAGGACGGGCCGTCCCAGATGGCGCTCGAGGACCTCGCCAGCCTGCGTGCCGTGCACGGCTCCACCGTCCTCTACCCGAGCGACGCGACCTCAACGGCCGCCTTGGTCGGGCTGATGGCGGCGGCCGAGGGGGTCGTCTACATGCGGACCACGCGGGCCGCCACCCCGGTCATCTACGAGGCCGGCGAGGAATTCCCGATCGGCGGCTCGAAGACGGTGCTGGAGGGCGATGACGTCACCCTGGTCGGCGCCGGGATCACCCTGCACGAGGCGCTCGCCGCCGCCGAGCGGCTCGCCGCCGAGGGCGTCTCGGCCCGCGTCATCGACCTCTACTCGGTGAAGCCGATCGACGCCGACGCGATCGTCCGCGCCGCCGAGGAGACCGGCGCGATCGTCACCGTCGAGGACCACTGGCCCCAGGGCGGGATCGGCGAGGCGGTGCTGGCGGCGCTGGCCGAGCACGGCGCCACGGCGTCGGTCCGGGTGCTGGCGGTCGAGGACATGCCGGGCTCGGCGAAGCCCGCCGAGCTGCTGCGCGCCGCCGAGATCGACGCCGAGGCGATCTACGCCGCGGCGACCGAGATCGTCCGCACCAAGGTCGAGTCCTAGTAGGGGCGGGGCGCCGCGTCGTCGGCGCCGCCGTCCTCGACGAGCACGAAGATGTCGACCGCGATGTCGGGGTCGACGTGGATGGAGGTCATGTGCGCGGCGACCGGGCGGCCGAGCACCGCTTCCATGCGAGCCCGGTAGGCATCCTCGGTGGCGGCTCGGTGGAGGGCCCGGGTCTCCCGCACCTGGGCCTCCTGACCGGCCCCGATCAGCGTCTTCTCGAGCGGCGTGAAGACGTCGGTGAGCACGCAGATGACCAGGTTGTCGCTGACGTGGGTCTTGGCGGCGCCGGGTCCGCGGCCGAAATGCTCACGGTGGAGCGCGACGGCCGCGTTGGAGATCTCGGTCAGCTGCGGGCGCCCCGCCGCCGCCCGCTCGTCCAATCGCGATCCGCTCACCAGCCACTCACCCGCCTTGCCCGATTCATCCCTGGCCGACCCCCCGGAGCGGTCTCCTCGATCGCTACGCGTCGAGCATGCCAAGCGTCCGGTTGGTAGGCAGAGGAAGGTACTACGGCGGCGAGCGCAACCCCCCCCCCCCCCCCCCGAAAACCGATTGAGCAATGGCCGCGCGGGTACCGGGACGCATGGAATCGCGCGAGATCCGCCGCGGGCCGGATCCCAGGCCCCAGCCGGGACCGGACCCGTCGCCCCCGGACCCGAGCCCCGAACCGGGTCCGCCGCCGCCGCGTCCCGAGCCCGGCCCGCCGACGCCCGGTCCCGAACCGGGTCCGCCGCCGCCGCGTCCCGAGCCCGGCCCGCCGGGCCCCGGTCCCGGCCCGACGATCGGCCGGTAGACGGTCGACCCGCCCCCCCTCCGAGGCGGCGTGCCCATCCCCTCCCCCGGTTTGGCAGGCAGGAGGGGACGGGCGCGCCTGCGTGGACGCAGGTGCGGACGGCCTGGTCCGCGGGACGGGCGGAAGGCAGCGCGCGTGCGGGACCACGGGCGCCGGCGTCGCCCGCACCGCCGCCACCCATCCGTCACACCCCCGCGGGCCGCGTTCGCAGTTGGCCGAACCGGCTACGGCAAAGTGCGAACGCCCGGGCGTCCCCGACGAGTTCGCAGTTGTCCACGACAGTCGTGGACAACTGCGACGCACTGGGCGGTGGCGCGGGGCATGCGGTCGACCTTTGGCCCGCCCCGCCGAGCGCGGTCGTCCTGACGCCCGCCTACCGGGCCAAAGGTCGACCGCGGCATCGGGTCCGGGTCAAAGGTCGACCGCTACAGCGGGCCCGGGCCAAAGGTCGACCGCATTGGGGATGGCGGGCCGCGTCCCGGGCGGTTGGGCGCAGGCCGAGGCGCGGCCGTCCCGCCCTCCTACCTGCCGAAGTGGAGGGTGGGACGGCCGCGTCGGCTCGGACGGGCGCGGCGGGAACGGGCTCAGCCGGCGCCGCCGCCGGCCATCGCCACATCCGGCCGCGCGTTGGCGCGCAGCAGGGTGAAGGCGCAGACCGCGGCGAGCAGGAAGATCGAGCCGGCCCAGTAGAAGGCGGTCGTGTAGCCGTGCGTCTCGGCCAGCAGGATCTGGGCCGGGCTCGGTTTGGCCGCCACCTCGGCCAGGTTGGCGGTGACCGCGCTCGCCGAGACGGTCGAGAGCAGCGCCACCCCGATCGAGCCGCCGACCTGCTGGCTGGTGTTGACCATCGCCGAGGCGATCCCCGCCTCGTCTTCGGAGACGCCGAGCGTCGCAGTCGCGATCGACGGCGCGAAGATCAGCCCGAAGCCGAGCCCGGCGACCAGCAGCGCCGGCAGGATGCTGGCCGCGTAGCTCTCGTTCGGGCCGAGCCCGGTGAGGTAGAACATCCCGGCCGCGCCGAGCAGGCAGCCGGTGGTGACCAGCGGTTTCGGACCGACCAGCGGCATCAGCTTCACGTTCGAGGTGATCGACGTGAACATGATGCAGGCGACCATCGGCAGGAAGGCGAGCCCGGAGGTGACCGGCGAGTAGCCGAGGTTACGCTGCAGGTAGTAGGTGAGGAAGAGGAAGACGGCGAAGATCGCGATCGCGCCCAGCGCGACCACCAGGTAGGAGCCGCCGCGGTTGCGGTCGAGCACCACGCCGAGCGGCAGCAGCGGGTGCTCGGCACGCCGCTCGACGAAGGCGAAGACGACGAAGGCGACCAGCGCGATCCCGAACATGGCCAGGGTGAGCGGCGCCGTCCAGCTCGCGGTCTGGGCGTGCGAGAGCCCGTAGACGAGGCAGAAGAGCCCGCCGGTGGCGAGCGCCGTCCCCGGCACGTCGAGGTGGGCCTCCTCCTCGGAGCGGCGATTGGAGAGCAGCAGCAGCGCGCCGAGCGTGGCGATCCCGGCGAACGCCAGGTTCACGTAGAGGCACCAGCGCCAGGAGAGGTACTCGGTGAGCACCCCGCCGAGCAGCAGCCCGACCGCGGCCCCGGAGCCCGCCAGCGCGCCGAACACGCCGAACGCCTTGCCGCGCTCGGCCGGATCGGTGAAGGTGACGGTGAGCAGCGAGAGGGCGGCCGGGGCGAGGATCGCACCGAACAGGCCCTGCACCGCGCGGGCGCCGACCAGGACCGCGAAGGAGGGCGCCGCGCCGCCGATCGCCGAGGCGGTCGCGAAGCCGATCAGACCGCCGATGAAGGTCCACTTGCGGCCGAAGAGGTCGGAGATCCTGCCACCCAGCAGGAGCAGCGAGCCGAAGGTCAGCGAGTAGGCGGTGATCACCCACTGCCGCTCGGCTTCCGAGAAGCCGAGATCCCGCTGCGCCGAGGGTAAGGCGATGTTGACGACGGTCGCGTCGAGCACGACCATCAGCTGGGCGGTCCCGAGGACCGCCAGGACGAGCCAGCGGCTGCTCTCCGACTTGAGGACGCCTTCCACGGCGAGCGAGTCTAGGAGTTCGGTTCGTCGGGGCGTCCGAGGGGTACCTCGACGGCATGACCGCGAGCACCGAGGATCGCCTCCTCTCCTACCTCACCGACCTGCACTCGGTCGAGATCCAGGCGCTGATCCAGATGCGATTGGCGCCCCGCCTCGCCGGCGACGGCATGGCGACCGACTTCCGGCGCCACCACACCGAGACCCAAGGCCACCTCGACCTGGTGAGCGGGCGGCTGCGCGCCCACGGCGCCGAACCGTCGCGGCCCAAGGACGCGGTCGGCTGGCTGGGCGGCGTCGGGATGGCGTTCTTCGCCCGCCTGCAGCCCGACACGCCCGGCAAGCTGGCCTTCCACGCGCACTCCTACGAGCACATGGAGCTCGCCGCCTACCGGCTGCTGGAGCGGGTGGCCGAGGCCGCGGGCGACGGCGAGACGGCCGCCGCGGCGCGGCGGATCGGCGAGGAGGAGGAGGCGATGATCGAGCGCATCGCGGGCCGCTTCGACCAGGCGGTCGACGACTCGCTGCGGGCGCGCGGCGACGAGCCCGCCGCCCACCTCTCCGGCTACCTCGCCGACATGCACGCCCTCGAGACGCAGTCGGCGCGCTTCCTCGAAGCCGCCCGCGCCCGGGCCGAGGCGCCCGCCCTCGCCGCGGTCTTCGAGGATCACCTCGAGGAGACGCTCGACCAACGCCGCCGGCTCGCCGACCTGCTGGCCGCGCGGGACGCCGGCGCCTCCCGGCTCAAGGACACGGCGCTCGGGCTCGGCGGCGTCAACCAGGTCGCCTTCTTCGCCGTCCAGCCGGACGCGGTGCCGAAGCTGGCGGGCTTCGCCTTCGCCCTCGAGCAGCTCGAGGTCGGCGGCTACGAGCTGCTGGGCCGGGTCGCGGCGCGGGCCGGCGACGAGGATGCGGTGGCGTTGGCCGAGACCGCGAAACGCGAGGAGCGGGCCGCGGCGGCGGCGGTCGCCGGGGCCTGGGACGCGGCGCTGGCGACGCTCGACGGCCTCGAGCCGGTCGGCGCCGCGGGGGGCGCGAACCGGGAGGGCTCCGGGTAGAGCGCCGGGACCTCGGCCGCGCGAGCGCGGATCTGTCCCGAGACAAGTTCTAAGCTGCGCTCACGATGAGCGTCGACTTCGCTCCCTTCCGGCTGGCGCAGATCAGCGACCCGCACCTCGGCGCGAGCTGGGAGGGCGTCGACCCCGAAGCGGGCCTGCGCCGCGTGGTCGCCGCCGTCCAGGCGCTGCCCGACCCGCCGCAGGCGCTGCTCGTCTCCGGTGACCTCACCGACAACGGCACCCCGGCCGAGTACGCGCGGGTGCGCGAGCTGCTCGCGCCGCTCGGCCTCGAGCCCCACGTCCTGCCCGGCAATCACGACCTGCGCGGGCCGCTGCGCGAGGCCTTCGGCCTGCCCGGCACCGGCGAGGAGCCCGTCTCCCACGTCGTCGAGCTCGGGCCGCTGCGGCTCGTCTGCCTCGACTCGACGGTTCCCGGCGCCGAAGGCGGGGCGCTCGACGAAGGGCGGATCGAGTGGCTCGAGGAGGCGCTGGGCGCCGACCGCACGACGCCGACCGTGCTCGCCATGCACCACCCGCCGCTGCGCACCGAGATCCCGACCTTCGAACGGATCGGCCTGGCGGCGGAGTCGCGTGAGGCACTCGCCGCGGTGCTGGCGCGCCACCCCCAGGTCCTGCGGATCGTCGCCGGCCACGTCCATCGCACGATCGTCGCCGAGCTGGCCGGGCGCGCCGTGCTCACCGTCCCCAGCACCTACCTGCAGGCGGCGCTCGACTTCACCGCGCCGCAGCTGCGGATGTGCCCCGACCCGCCCGGCTTCGCCATCCACGCGCTGCGCGACGGCACGCTCGCCACCCACCTGCAGCCGCTTGCGCGGTTGGAAACCTCGGCATAGGCGAGGTTTCCAACCGCGCGGCGCGGCGCCGGGCGCGGCCTGCTCAGTAGCGCAGGATCGCGGCGACGCCCTCGGCCTCGCCGAGCGCTTCGGCGGCGGGCCCGTGGACGACGTCGATCTTGGCGCTGACCGCGAGCGCGCCGCGGACGAGCGGCTCGGCGGCGGTACCCAGGCGAGCGTCGATCACCAGCCGCTCGACCCGCCCTTCCTCGACCGCCTCGCCGACGTCCTGGCGACCGCTCGCGCCGCGGCCGCCGCCGCGCACCTCTTCCAGGGCGGCGGCCACCAGCTCCGACTCGCGCTCTGCGTCGGCGTTCTCGACCGCCGCCGCGACCGTCTCCTGCAGCTTCCCGGTCGGGGTCGAGATGAGATCGGAGTCGCCCGCCACGGTGAGCCTCACCTTGGGCGCGTTGAGTCCCGCCTCGAAGTGCTCGAGGTCGGCCGCCGGGCCGAAGGCGAGCAGCTCCTCGATCCCCTGCTGCTCCAGCTCGCGGCCTGCCAGCCCGCCCGCCTCGGTGAGGAAGCGGTGGCGGTTGTGCTCGAGCCGTTCGCCGTACTGGTCCTTGCCCGAGCCGCCCTGGCCGCGCGTCGCGTTGTTTTTCGCCTTGCGCTCCCGCCAGTCGAGGCTCATGATCTCCAGTTCCCAGTCCTCGAGCTCGCTCAGCGCCCCTTCGGCCCAGCGCAGCAGGCGGATCCGCTCGGCCGAGACGACCGCGACGCCGCGCTGCTCGCCGCGGCAGGCGAGGTCGACCAGCGGCGCCAGCGCGGGGCGCTCGCCGAGCTCGACGCAGGCGCTCGACTGCGGCGCCGCGCCGGTTCCCCACCAGTGCTCATCGCCGCCCTTCTCGGCAACCTCGACGAAGCCCGCTTCGCCGCGCGGCGGCGGCCGGTTGTCGCCGTCCTCGAAGCGCTCGGTGATCCGTTTGGCAACCGCCCGGAGGGCGACGCGGCGGTCGTGCTCGGCGTCCTTGGACGCGTCCAACAGCGCGTCGAGCCCGTTGCGCAGCTCGGTGCGCCAGGCGCCACCGCGGTCGGCGGGATCGAAGGCCAGGTAGACGGAGACGACTCCCAGCGCCGGTTGCCAGTCGCTGAGGCGACGCGCGTCCTCAAAGGTCGGGTGGGCCATCTGCGCTCCTTCTCCTCGTCGGTCGTGGTCGGGTTCGACTACCCCGGCCCATCGGCAGGCAACCTATCCGGTCGCTCACCCGTCGCGCGCGACCCGGAATCCCATGTTGCCGGTCGAGCTGTCGGGGGTGTTGAAGCTGCGGGCGGCCACCCGGTAGCGGTTGCAGTAGGAGGCGTGGCAGAGGTAGGAGCCGCCGCGGATCGCCCGGGTCTGGCGGTCGAAGCGCTCCGCGCACCATTCCCAGACGTTGCCGCTGGTGTTCATCATGCCGTGGCCGTTGGGCTCGTAGGCGTCGACCGGGCAGGTGCCGAGCCAGCCGTCGGCGCCGGTGTTGTGGGACGGGAAGGTCCCCTGCCAGACGTTCATCCGGTGCCGGCCGCCCGGTTCGAGCTCGTCGCCCCAGGGGAAGCGGGCCTGCTCGAGGCCGCCGCGGGCGGCCATCTCCCACTCCGCCTCGTGCGGGAGGCGCGTCCCCGACCAGGCGCAGAAGGCTTTCGCGTCGTTCCAGGAGACGTGGACGACGGGGTGGTCGAGGCGGTCCTCGACGTCCGATCGCGGGCCCTCGGGGTGCCGCCAGTCGGCGCCGAAGACCTGGCGCCACCAGGGCGCCGCGGCGATCCCGCGGGTCGGTTCGAAGTCCTCCGGCAGGAAGGCGGCGAAGACGAACGACCAGCCGGCCCGCTCGGCGTCGGTGCGGTGGCCGGTCGCCTCCGCGAACTCGGCGAAGCGGCGGTTGGTGACGGCGACCGGGTCGATCCAGAAGGGCGGCAGGTCGACCTCGCGGATCGGCCCCTCGCGGTCCTGCGGGAAGCCGTCGGCGTCTTCGGTGCCCATCAGGAAGCTGCCCCCGAGCCGGACCATGCCCGCGGTGGAGCCGTCGCCGGCGCTCTCCGGGACCGCGGCCACCTCTCCGCCGGGGGCGCGGCCCGGCGCGCAGCAGGCGCGCCCGTCCTCCTCGATCTGGCCTTCCATGCCCCAAAGTTTGGCGAACCGCGCCCGCCGACCGGTTTGCCGCCGCCGCGGCTGGGATGGTCAAGCCGTTTTCGCAGTCGACCGGACCCCGCAGACAAAGGAGACAGACGTGGAAATGAGAGGCGAGGCGCGCGCCATGTTCGCCGCCATCCTGCTGCTCATCGCCGGTGTGCTGAACGTCATCTACGGCATCGCCGCGATCAGCAACGCGAACTTCTTCAACCATCAGACCGCCTACGTCATCTTCGGCCTCGGCTTCTGGGGCTGGGTGACGCTGCTGATCGGCATCGTCCAGCTGACCGGCGGCTACTCGCTGTTCAGCGGCGGGGTCTACGGGCGCACCGTCGGCATCGTCGCCGCGACCCTGGGGGCGATCGAGTCGCTGCTCTCGGTCGGCGGCAGCTACCCGTTCTGGTCGCTCGGCATCTTCGCCCTCTGCCTGATCGTGCTGCACGGCCTGATCGTCTACGGCGAGCCGCTCGAGCGCTGAGGCCCGCCCGCGTCCGCACCTTGCCGCGCGGTCGGCGGGCAAGGTGCGGACGCGCCCCGGCGACGGCGGGAGAGAGGACGACCGCAGGGCCGGGATAACCTGCCGCCGTGCGAAGACGAACGCGGCGGCAGGCGGCAACCTTCGGCGCCGTCGGCGCCTGCGTCGGGCTCCTGCTGGTCCTGACCGCGGGCTGCGGGTCGATCGACAACTCGGCGGGGTCCTTCGTCGCCGCCCGGCCCGGCGTCCTCACGGTCGCCACCTCGGCCGTCCCCAGCCCCGGGTTCTGGGAAGGGACGCCGTCCCACCCGACCGGCGGCTTCGAGTACGAGCTGGCCCGGGAAATGGCGAAGCGCTTCGGGCTCGACGCGGTGAAGGTCCGGATCGTCCACTTCCACCGCATCGTGCGCGGCCGGCTCGACGGCGCCGACCTGGCGCTCGACCTGATCACCCCGACCGCCGCGCGCGAAAGGCACCTCAGCTTCTCCACCGCCTACCTGAAGACGGCGCCGACCGTGCTGGTCCGCTCCGGCACCGACGTCGCCGACCTGAAGACGGCCCAGGAACTGCGCTGGGGCGCGATCCGGTCGACCACGTTCGTCGGCGACATCGAAACCAACATCGCCCCAGAAGCCCCTCCGCGGCTCTTCGACGGTCAGCAGGAGGTGCTCGCGGCGCTGCGCGAAGGGAAGATCGAAGCGACGCTGCTCGACCTGCCGCTCGCGGTCGCGGTCGCCAACCAGTCCGAAGGCGAGCTGGAGGCGGCGGCGAAGCTGCCCGAAGAGGAGCCGCTGGCGGTCGGCCTGCCGCCCGGCTCGCCCAACCGCCAGGCGGTCGACTCGGCGATCCGCGCCTTCCAGACGGACGGGACGATCGAGCGCCTGCTGAGGGAATGGGTCGGCCCCGAAGCCGCCGAAGACGAACAGATCCCCCTCCTCCACACCACCCTGCACTGATGCCTGCCGCGCACGCCCTCGCCCCCGCCCTCGCGGCGCTCAGCGTCTCGGCGCCGAGCGGCCCGACCTGGGAGTTCCTCGTCCTCTTCGTGGTCGTGATCGTCGGCCCGCCGCTGATGCGCGGCGCCCGGGTCCCGGGGATCATCGGCCTGCTGGTGGGCGGCTTCGCGATCGGCCCCTACGGGCTCGACCTGATCGGGGCCGGCAACACGACGATCCCCGACCTCGGCCGGCTCGGCCTGCTGTACCTGATGTTCGTCGCCGGGGTCGAGCTGGACCTCGCCCTGGTCCGCGTCCACCGCCGCGCCGTGATCACCTTCGGCCTCGTCACCTTCCTCACGCCGATGGCGCTGGGGACGGCGATCGGGCTCTCGCTCGGCTGGGTGCCGGCGGCGGCGACGCGCAGGCGGCGGGCCGCCACCTGGCGACCCTGGAGGCGGCCGGGTACGCGGCCGGGGTCGACGCCGAGCCGCGCCTCCTGGTCCACGACTCGCTGCCGGCCGGTGTCGTCAACCTGGCCACCGAGTCGAACGCCTCGCTGGTCATCCTGGGACAGCCCCACACGCCGGGGGCGAGCGCCTTCGCGAGCAACGGGGAGGCGGTCGCCGCCGCGCTGGCGGTGCCGGTCGCGCTGCTGGTCGGGGCGGCCGAGTCGATCCGCGAGGTCGACGTGGTGCGCGAGGCGGAGGTGGCGGCCGGCGGCAGCTTCGACGCCGACGGGGTCGCCGTCGACATCGCCCGCCGGGTCGGCGGCACCGAGATCGAGATCGGCGACCTCGACCCGGAAGCGGTCGCCGCGCTGCGGGCCGGTCAGCTGCGGGTGATGCCGGCGAACTCCTGGCAGCTGCTGGCGGGGGCGCCCGAGCCGCCGCCCGGCGCGGCCCTGCTCCTGCTGCCGGACACGTGAGCCGGCCCAGGCGCCCCGCAGGCGCTCGCGCCTTTCCTCGAATCCCGCGGAAGGGCGCGAGCGCGCGGGCCGCTCAGGCCTGGGTGCCGCCCGCGTAGCGCAGCGAGCCGGGCGTGGTCAGATCCTCGCCGGTCTCCAGCAGGGTCTTCAGGCCGGAGATGATCATCGGCCAGCCGCCGAAGAGCTCCGGAGCCGGCGTCCTCGCCGAGCTGGTCGTGGGTCACCCGCAGCCGGCAGGAGTCCTCGCCCACCGGCTCGATCTCCCAGGTGACGCGTGAGGCGCCCTCCCGCTTCACGTCCTCGCTCCATAGCGGCTCGAAGGTCTGCACGAGGCGTCGCGGCGGGTCGACCTCGACGTTCTCGCCGCTCGCGATGTCGATCACGCCGGGGACGGCGGAGCGGTATCTCCGAGCCGGTCGCCCAGTCGGACTCGATGCCGACGCCGAAGCTGTAGCGGCGGCGCATCTCCCCGTCGGTGATCGCCTCCCAGAGGCGCTCGGGGCTCGTCTTGATGTAGATCTCGAACACGGTCATCGTGCCGCGCCCGCCGACCACGGTGTAGAGCTGCTCGTCGTTCATCGTCGATCCTCCTCCTCGAGCTCGCGCTTGAGCTCGATCAGGGCCGAGGCCCATGGCTCCGCGTACTTCGAGACCCAGCGGTCGTGGACTTCGCGAATCGGCACGGGGTTCAAGAAGTGGAGCTTCTCGCGGCCGCGTCGGTGCGTCGTCACCAGTCCCGCCTCCTCCAGCACCTTCAGGTGCTTGGCGACGCCGAACCTGGAGATCGGCAGTCGCCCCTCGAGCGCGCCCAGGCTCTGCCCGTCCCGCTCGAACAGCTCGTCGAGCAGCCGGCGGCGGGTCGGATCCGCCAGGGCCCTGAACACCTCGTCCATCACGGCTCCGACATTATGTGACCAAATGGTCACATGTCAAGCAGGCAGCTCGACGCCTGTCGCCCTATGGGTGACAAGCGTCGGCCGGTGACAGGCGTCGGCCGGTGATGGGTGGCGGGGCGCTCAGCGCGAGGGACGGCGGCGCTGGGGGGTGCGGCCGGGGGGCTGGGAGACCGGTTCGAGCTTGCCGACCGGATCGGCCGGCCCGAACTCCAGGCCGTCGGGACCGAGCTCCGCCTCTTCGCCGAAGTGGCGGAGGCTCAGCGGCTCGCCGGCGAGCAGCGTGTACCGCGTCCCGGCATCGGTCACCTCGACCTTCAGCCGGCGGCCGCGGAAGCCGAGCCGGAAGCAGATCCGGTCGAGGCGTTCCGGCAGCCGCGGCGAGAAGCGCAGCCCGCCGTCCTCGTCGCGCAGCCCGCCGAAGCCGACCACGGTGGCGATCCAGGTGCCGGCCAGCGAGGCGATGTGAAGTCCGTCGCGGCTGTTGTGCTCGAGGTCGTCGAGGTCCATCAGCGCCGCCTCGCCAAGGTAGTCGTAGGCCAGCTCGAGGTGGCCGGTCTCGACCGCCAGCACCGCCTGCACGCAGGCCGAGAGCGAGGAGTCGCGCACGGTCAACGGCTCGTAGTAGGCGAAGTTGCGCGCCTTCTGCTCGGCGGTGAACGCGTCGCCGCGGACCGCCATCGCCATCACCAGGTCGGCCTGCTTGATCACCTGCTTGCGGTAGAGGTCGAAGTACGGGTAGTGGAGCAGCAGCGGGTAGCGCTCGGCCGGCGTGCCGGCGAAGTCCCAGCGGTCGTGCAGGGTGAAGTCCTCCGCCTGCGGGTGGACGCCCAGATCCTCGTCATAGGGGATCGTCATCGCCCCGGCGGCATCGCGCCAGGAGGCTATCTCCTCGTGGTCGACGCCGAGCCCGTCGGCCGCCTCACCGAAGCGCTCGGCGAAGTCGGCGGCGGCGCGCAGGTTCTTCTGCGCCATCAGGTTGGTGTAGACGTTGTTGTCGGCGACCGCCGAGTACTCGTCCGGGCCCGTCACCCCGTCGATGCGGAAGGCGCCGTGCGGGTCGTGATGGCCGAGCGAGCGCCACAGGCGCGCCGTTTCGACCAGCAGCGGCAGGCCGACGTCGCGCTCGAAGTCGGGGTCGACGTTGGTGTCGCAATAGCGGGCGACCGCCTGGGCGACGTCGGCGTTGATGTGGAAGGCGGCGGTACCGGCCGGCCAGTAGGCGCCGCACTCGTCGCCGCTGATCGTCCGCCAGGGGAAGGTCGCCCCCTCGAACCCCAGCTCCTTCGCGCGCTCGCGCGCTTTGTCGATCGTCCGCAGGCGCCAGCGCAGCGCCGCCGCCGCCGCCTGCGGCGCCGCGTAGGAGAGCACCGGCAGCACGTAGGCCTCGGTGTCCCAGAAGGTGTGGCCGTCGTAGCCGGGGCCGGTCAGGCCCTTCGCCGGGATCGCCCGGCCCTCGCCGCGGGCGCTCGCCTGCAGGGCGTGGAAGAGGCCGAAGCGGACCGCCTGCTGCAGCTCGGCGTCGCCGTCGAGCTCCACGTCCGCGCCCTCCCAGAAGTCGTCGAGGTAGCCGCGCTGCTCGATCAGCAGCTCCTCCCAGCCGGTGTGGGACGCCTCGGCGAGCGCCGCGCCGACCTGGTCGCGGACGGCGGGGACCGAGCGGCGCGCCGACCAGCCGTAGGCGACGAACTTGGTGATCGTCAGCGGGTCGCCGGGCCGCGGCGTCGCGGTCACCGTGAGCCGGCCGAGGTCCTCCCACGCCTCCGAGATCGAGCTCACGTCGTCCGGGCCCTCGATCGCGTGCCCCATCGCCGCCGCCGCCCGCAACCGCGACTCCCTGGTCGAGTGGACGAGCACCGCGCGCGAGTCCTCGGCGAAGAATTCCTCCGACTCGAGCGGCGCCTCCAGGGCCGCGGCGGCGCGCGGATCCTTGGACACCGCGGGCCGCGGCTCGTTGGTGACCAGCTCCGACTGGACGACGACGCGGGTCGGCGCGGCGGTCGGCTCGACCGTGTAGCGGATCGCCATCACGGCGCGCTGCGAGAAGGAGACGATGCGCTCGGAGGTCACCCGCACCGTCTTGCCGGTCGGCGAGGTCCAGAGCGCGACGCGGCGCAGGATGCCGCTGCGGAAGTCGAGGCGGCGCTCGTGTTCGAGCAGCTCGCCGTAGCGGATGTCGAAGGGCGAGTCGTCGACCAGCAGCCGCATGATCTTGCCGTTGGTCATGTTGACCACGGTCTCCCCCGCCTCCGGGTAGCCGTAGCCGGCCTCCGCGTAGGGCAGCGGCCGCGCCTCCCAGAGGGCGTTCAGGTAGGTGCCGGGCAGCGCCGCGGGCTCCCCCTCGTCGAGCGTGCCGCGGATCCCGATGTGCCCGTTGGAGAGGGCGAACACCGACTCCGACTGGGCGAGCCGGTCGAGGTTCAACCGGGTTTCGCGGATACCCCAGGGCTCGACCGAGTAGGAGGGATCTTCGATCACGACGCATCCCCCGTCGTCGCCGGCGCCGACCGGCGGGTGGGCGGGCGCGTCGGGCCCGCCGGCGCCCAGGATCAGCTCGGCGAGATCCTTGACCACGACGTCGGCGCCGTGTTCGCGCAGCGCCGCCGCGTGGTCGACGCGGTCGACGCCGACCACGTGTCCGAAGTCGCCCGCCCGGCCGGCCGCCACCCCGGAGACGGCGTCCTCGAAGACGCAGGCGGCGGCGGGCTCGACCCCGAGCGCCTTCGCCCCGGCCAGGTAGGTATCGGGGGCAGGCTTGCCCTGCAGGTGCTGTTCGGTGGCGACGACCCCGTCGATCCGCGCCTCGAAGAGATCCTCGATCCCGGCCGCGCGGAGCACCGCCCGGCAGTTGGCGCTGGAGGAGACGACGGCGCGCCGCAGGCCCGCGGCGCGGGCTGCCTCGACGAAGGCGACCGAACCGGCGTAGGGCTCCACCCCCTCCTTGTCGATCAGCTCGACCACCAGGGCGTTCTTGCGGTTGCCGAGCCCGCAGACCGTTTCCGCGGTGGGCGGGTCGGCGGGGTCACCGTCGGGTAGCCGGATGCCGCGCGAGGAGAGAAAGGAGCGGACGCCGTCGTAGCGCGGCTTGCCGTCGACGTATTCGTTGTAGTCGAAGTTCCGGTCGAAGGGGACGAAGTCCTCGCCGGCCGCCGCGGCGCGCTGCTCGAGGAAGCGGTCGAACATCTGCTTCCAGGCCTTGTCGTGGACCAGCGCGGTCTTGGTCAGCACCCCGTCGAGATCGAAGAGGAGCGCCGTGATCGCCTCCGGCAGGTCGAGCTTGGCAACGGCGTCGGCCATCGTGCTGACCTTACGAGAAAAAGCGGCGACCGTCGGGGAGGGTGGCTGTCCTTTGTAGCCCTGTGGGCTACAAAGGACACGGACCCCGGCAAGGCTCTCAGGAGAGCGCGTCCTCGACGACGGCGAGCGCCCGTTCGACGCCGGCGCGGTCGACGTCGAGGTGGGTGACGGCGCGCACGCGGCCTTCCAGCGCGCTCATTTCGACGCCCGCGTCGGCCAGCGCCGCCTGCAGGCCGACGGCGTCGGCGACGTCGAAGATGACGATGTTGGTCTCCACCGTGGCGGGATCGATCTCGACCCCGTCGAGCGCCGCCAGGCCCTCCGCCAGCAAGCGCGCGTTGGCGTGGTCCTCGGCGAGCCGCTCGACGTTGTGTTGGAGGCCGTGGCGGGCGCCGGCGGCGACGATCCCCGCCTGGCGCATCGAGCCGCCCAGCATCTGCTTGTAGCGGCGCGCCTCCTCGATCAAATCGCGGGAGCCCGCCAGGCAGGCGCCAACCGGCGCGCCGAGGCCCTTCGAGAAGTCGATCCAGGCAGTTTCGAAGCCCGCCGCGTAGGCGGCGGCGCTCACCCCGGAGGCGACCACGGCGTTCAGCAGGCGGGCGCCGTCCAGGTGGGTGCGCAGGCCGAACTCGCGGGCCACGTCCAACACCTCCCCGAGCCGCTCGCGCGGCCAGACGCGGCCGCCGCCGAGGTTCGTCGTCTGCTCCACCGTGACCAGGCGCGAGCGCGGTTCGTGGCTGTCGCTCGGATCGCGCATCCGCTCGCGCAGGGCGGCGCCGTCGAACATCCCTCCCTCGCCCTCCAGCGGCATCACCATCGCGCCGCTGAGCGCCGCGGCGCCGCCCGCCTCGGCGGTGATCGGGTGGGCCAGCCGGTGCAGGTACATCTCGTCGCCGAGCGGCCGGATGTGAAGGCGGACCGCGATCTGGTTGCACATCGACCCGGAGGGCAGGAACAGCGCCGCCTCCTTGCCGAGCAGCTCGGCGACTTCGTCCTGCAGGGCGTTCACGGTCGGGTCGAGGCCGCGCTGTTCGTCGCCGACCTCGGCGCGGGCCATCGCCTCGCGCATCGCGGCGCCGGGGCGGGTCTGGGTGTCGGAGTAGAGGTTGACCACGGGATCGGGCATAGGTCGCCAACCTAGTGAATCGGCCTCGCGAGCCGACTCGGAGGCCGGGTAAGGGGCCGGCCCCCGGGCCTGAGGGGTCGCCGCCCGAAAGCGTAGGAATTTGCCCGATGTGCGGGGCTTCTCTCAGGCCTAGCTTGGTGTTCGACAGCAAGCGAAAGGCGACGGACATGAACCCCAACCAGTTGATGATCGCGAAGGCGATGGTCGCCCAGGACGCGCTGCGCGAAGAGGCCCTTCGCTCGCGCCGCCGGGGGAAGGCCGTGCGCCCGCGCGGTCTTCCCCCGGCGATCGCCGCGTCCTCGGGCTGCTGCGGCGGCGATAATCGCCGCGTGACGACGCGGGTGAGCGCCAGCCGGCTGATCGGCAGAGCCGATGAGCTGGCGATGCTCGAGGACGCGTTCGACGAGGCCGCCGCCGGGGCGGCCTCGTTGGCGTTCCTGGCGGGCGAGTCCGGAGTCGGCAAGTCGCGCCTCCTGCACAGCTTCCTCGACCGCGCCCGCGAGCGGGGCGGCTGCGGGATCGGCGGCGAGTGCCTGGAGCTCGGCCCCGACGAGCTGCCCTACGCGCCGCTGGTCACGGCGCTGCGCACCCTGGTCCGCGAGCGCGACCGCGCCCTCGAGCGCCTCTCCCGCCCCGCCCACGAGGGGCTCGCGAGACTGCTCCCCGAGCTCGCGCCGGAGGGCTCGCCGGCGCCGGTCGACGCCGAGGTCCAGCGCCCCTTCGAGGCGCTCCTCACCCTGCTGGAGACGATGGCCGAGGAAACGCCGATGGTCCTCTGGCTCGACGACGCCCACTGGGCCGACCACGCGACCCGCGGCTTCCTCGCGTTCCTCGCCGCCAGCCTGCCCGACCACTGCCGGCTGCTCACCGTGATCGCCTACCGCTCCGACCAGCTGCACCGCCGCCATCCGATGCGGCCGCTACTCGCCGAGCTGGGCCGCGGCCGGCGGGTGCGCCGGCTGGAGCTCGGCCCCTTCGACCGCGGCGAGGTCGCCACCCAGCTGGCCGACATCGTCGGCGCCGCCCCCGAGGCGGACGTGGTCGAGCGCTTCTTCGAGCGCGGCGAAGGCAACCCGCTGTTCACCGAGGAGCTGCTGGCCGCGGGCTCCGACGGTCGCGGCCGCCTCCCCACCACGCTGCGCGACGCGCTGCTGCTGCGGATCGAACGGCTCTCGGAGCCCGCCCGCGGGGTGCTGCGGGTGCTCGCCGTAGCCACCCGGCTCGAGCACGGCCTCTTCGCGGTCCTCTGCGGGCCGGCGGAGGCGGAGCTGACGACGGGCCTGCGCGAGGCGGTCGAGGCGCAGGTGATCGTCGTCGGCCGCGACGACCGCTACGGGTTCCGCCACGCCCTACTGCGCGAGGTGGTCTACGACGACCTGCTGCCGGGCGAGCGGGCCGAGCTGCACCTGCGCCTGGCACGGGCGCTGGAGGCGACGCTCGACGACGACGACCAACTGGCGATCCGCGCCGCCGCCGTCGCCCATCACTTCAACGCCGCCGGCGACCAGCCGGAGGCGCTGCGGACCGCGGTCGCCGCGGCGCGGACGGTCGAACGGGGCGGCACGCCGGGCGCCGCGGCGGCGCTGTACGACCGCGCCCTGGCGCTCTGGCCGCGGGTCGCCGAGCCGGCCGCCCTGGCCGGCTCCGAACACGCCACCGTGCTCGCCCGCGCCGCCCGCGCCCACGGCCTCGCCAACGACGAGGCGCACGCGATCACCCTCTACGAGGCGACGCTGGCCGCGGTCGACGAGGCGGCCGAGCCGCACCGGGTGGCGGGGCTGCTCGCCGAGCTGGCATCGACCCGCTGGGCCCTGGGCCAGGCCGGCGCCGCGCGCGAGGACCTGGAGCGCGCCCTCGCCCTCCTGCCGGAGGCCGACCCGAGCCCGGAGCGGGCCCGCATCCTCGAGGAGAAAGCCCGCTTCCTGCTGCTGCAGGGCCGCTTCGCCGAAAGCCGCGATGCCGCCGAGGAGGCGCTCGGGGCGGCCGAGGCGGCCGGGGTCGAGGACACCAAGGCGCTGGTCCTCAACCGGCTCGGGCTCTGCCTCTTCTTCATCGGCGAGGAAGAGGGCGGCGACGCGGCGATGCGCGAGTCGCTGGACCTGGCGCGGCGCTCCGGTTCGAACGACCAGCTCGCCACCGCCTTCGTCAACTACGCCGACGCGCTGCACCTGGCGGGTCGCGGCGAGGAGGCGGCGGCGATCGCCGCGCAGGGCGAACGCGAGATCGCCCCGGGTGACCGGTCGGCGCTGTGGGTCGCCTGCGCGCGCTCGGAGATCCTCTTCTACCTCGGGCGCTGGGAGGAGGCCGAGGCCGTCCTGCCCGCCCGCGGCGCCGGGGCCGGGACGGCGACGCTCGTCAACCTGATGCTGCGGCGCGCCTCGCTGCTGCTGGGACGCGGCGACACCGAGGGCGCCCGGCGGGCGGTCGAACACGCCCAGACCTTCCTCGCCGACTCGGTCGAGCCCCAGTACATCGCCCCGGCCGGGGCGCTGACCGTCGAACTGGAGCTGCGGACCGGCAACGTCGAGGCGGCCCGCGAGGCAGCCGAGACGGCGATCGACCAGCTCGAGTTCTGCAGCGACGACGCCGCCCGGATGGCGCTGATCTCGGCCGCCGCGACGGCCGTCGAGGCGGAGGCGGCGGAGCGCGCCCGCGATCTCGGCGACGACGCCGAGCTGGCCGCCTCGCGCCGCCGTGCCGAGCTGATGGCGGCGCGGACCGCCGCGGCCGCCGAGGAGATCGGCCGCCGCCCGCTCGAGCACGCCTACGAGCTGACCGCCGAGGCGCAGCTGGCGCGCGCCCAAGGCGCCGCCGACACGGCGGCCCGCGCCGCGGCGGCGGCCGCGGCCTGGGAAGCGCTCCCGCGGCCCTATCAGGCGGCGTTGATGCGACTGCGCGAGGCCGAGGCGCACGCCGCCCGATCCGAGCGCGAGGCGGCGGGCGCGGCGGCGGCGCGGGCGCTGGCGGCAGCCGAGCGGCTGGGCTCGGAGTGGCTGGCGGCCGAGGTGGCCGGGCTGATCGCCCGGGCGCGTCTGCCGAGCGAAGCGGGCGGCGGTGCCGCGGCGGGCGCCGGTGGCGCGGGCGGCAACGGGAGACGCACCGATGGGGCGCGGGGCGGTGAGGACCCGTTCGGCCTCACCCCACGCGAGCGCCAGGTCCTCACGGCGCTCGCCGCCGGGGCCACGAACCGGGAGATCGCCGCCGGCCTCTTCATGGCCGAGAAGACGGCCAGCGTCCACGTCTCGCGGATCCTCGCCAAGCTCGGCGTCCGCAGCCGCACCGAGGCCGCCGCGGTCGCCCACCGCCTCGCCCTGGTCGACCCCACCGAACCCTGACCACCGCCCCGCGCCGCCCCGCGCCCCGCCCTGCTCTGCCCACCGCGCCGCCCCGCGCCCCGCCCTGCTCTGCCCACCGCCCCGCGCCGCCCCCGCCCTGCGCGCCCCGCCGCGCGCCGCCGCGCGCCGCTTGCCGCCCTCTGGGCGACAAGCGTCGGGTTGCCTAGGATCGGGCCATGGCAGAGGAGCGGCGGATCGTCGAGCTCGGGGTCGCGGACGTCGACCTGGTCGAGGGCCTCTGGAAGGAGATGGTCGCCCACCACCGCGAGGTGATCGGCGCCGAGCTGCCGACCCGCGACCCGGACGCCGCCTGGGCGCGGCGGCGAGCCCAGTACGTGCGCTGGCTGGAGGCCGGCGAGGGATTCCTCTTCCTCATGCCCGGCGAGGGCGCCGAGGGCGTGCCGCTCGGCTACGCGTTCCTGCGCCTTGGCGCCCCGCCCTCGACTTGGGACCTCGGCGAGCCGATCGGCGACCTGGAGTCGCTGTCGGTGAGCGCCGCGGCCCGCGGCACCGGGATCGGCACGGAGCTGATGGATCACTGCCGGGAGCGGCTGCGGGCGGTCGGCGCGCGCTGGTGGAGCGTCACCGTCGTCGGCGCCAACGAGCGCGCCGTGGAGCTCTACGAGCGCGAGGGCTTTCGCCTCTACTCCCACAACATGCTGGCGCCGGTTCGGCGGGGTCGCCCGACCTGAAAGAGTTGGCGGCCGTGACGAGGAGCCTCAACCCGGAACTGACCGAGCTGTCGCTCGAGCAGCTGCGCCTCCGCCGCAGCGCCAAGTGGCGGTACTTCGATCCCGACGTCCTGCCGGCGTTCGTCGCCGAGATGGACTTCCCGCTCGCCGCGGCGGTGAAGATCGCGCTCGCCGAGGCGGTCGAGCTCGACGACACCGGCTACGGCTACGCGGCCGGGATCGGGCTCGCCGAGGCCTTCGCCGACTTCGCCGCGGCGCGGCTCGGCTGGGAGGTCGACCCGGCCGGCGTGTCCCCCGCCCCCGACGTGGTCAACGCGATCACCTCGCTGCTGCGGCTGATCGTCAAGCCGGGCGACCGGGTGGTCATCAACACGCCCGTCTACCACCCGTTCTTCTCGATCATCGAGGAGCTCGGCTGCGAGCTCGCCGAAGTGCCGCTCGTCGACGGCGAGCTGGACGTCGACGGGATCGACGGGGAGTTCCGCCGCGGCGCCGTCGCCCACATCCTCTGCAGCCCGCACAACCCGACCGGCACGCTGCCGACCGAGGGGCAGCTGCGCAAGCTCGCCACCGTCGCCGCCGAGCACGACGCCTGGGTGCTGAGCGACGAGATCCACTCGCCGCTGGCCCTGCCCGGCGCCCGTCACGTCCCCTTCCTGGGCCTCTCCCCGGAGGCGCGCGAGCACGGCATCGCGCTCTGCTCGGCGTCCAAGGCCTTCAACCTGGCGGGGCTCGGCTGCGCCCAGATCGTCACCGCCTCGGAGCGCGCCCAGGGGCTGGTCGAGCGGCTGCCGTTCGTCGCCAAGCACGCCGGGCACTTCGGCGCGATCGCCGCGGTGGCCGCCTTCCGCGACGGCGGTGCCTGGCTCGACGACGTGATCGCCGTCCTCGACCACAACCGGGCGCTGCTCGCCGACCTGCTCGCCGCGCGGCTCCCCGAGGTCGCCTACACGCCGCCGCGGGCCGGCTACCTCACCTGGCTCGACCTGCGCGGGCTGGGGCTCGGCGACGACCCGAGCGAGGCGCTGCTCGAGCGCGGCCGCATCGCCCTCAACCCCGGGCCCACCTTCGGCCCGCAGGGCAAGGGGTTCGCGCGGCTCAACATCGGCACCTCGCCGGCGCTCGTCGAGGAGGCCGTGAAGCGGATCGCCAAGGCGGTGGGGCGTGGCTGAGCCGGGTGGCGCCGCGTCGGCCGCCGACTTCGAGGTCGAGCCGATCGAGATCGAGGCGCGGCGCTGGCTGACGGCGCTCGAAGCCGACACCGGTCCGCTCTCCCTGTTCGACACCCACACCCACTTCGGCCGCAACGACCCGGACGAATTCCGCCAGGAGCCGGCGCAGCTGCTGGCGACGATGGACTACGCGGGCGCCCGCGCGATCACCTTCCCGATGCACGAGCCGGGCGGCTACCCGGCCGCCAACGACGAGGCGCGGGCGATCGAGGCGGGCGCCGCCGGCCGCGTCGTCCACTTCTGCCGGGTCAACCCGCACGACGGCGCGCTGCGGGAGGCGGAGCGCTGCCTCGACCTCGGCGCCCACGGGATCAAGCTCCACCCGCGCGCCGAGCAGTTCGCGATGAGCGAGCCCGCGGTCGAGGACCTGACCCTGCTCGCCGAGGCGCGCGGCGTGCCGATCCTGATCCACGCCGGCCGCGGCATCCCGGCGCTCGGCCGCGACACCCTGGAGCTGGCCCGCCGCTACCCGGGCGCCCGCTTCATCCTCGCCCACGCGGCCGTCTCGGACCTCGCCTGGCTCTGGCGGCTGCTCCCCGCGCACCCCAACCTCTTCGTCGACACCTCCTGGTGGAACCCGGCCGACTTCGTCGCCCTCTTCGGCCTGGTGCCGCCCGGCCAGATCCTCTGGGCGAGCGACAACCCCTACGGCCTGCCGCTCCACGCCGCCGCCTTCCAGCTGCGCTACGCGCTCCTGGTCGGGCTGGACGGCGAGGCGATCCGGGAGATCGCGGGCGGCCAGATCGCCCGCATCCTGGCCGGCGAGGAGCCCCTCGATCTCGGCCCGCCGCCCGGCCCGCCCGGCGCCCAGGATCCCGGCATGGAGCGCGTCGTCTCCCACCTGATGACGGCGATGGGGCGGGCGATGGCCGAGGGCGACCCGACCGAGTCGATCGCCCTGGCGCGGCTCGCCTGCGATCTCGACGGCCCGCAGGCGGACACCTGCCGGGCGATCTTCCGGCTGCTCGACCTCGCCGACCACCACCACGGCCCGCCGCCGCCCGGCCGCCGCTTCCCGCGCGGCGCCCACTTCGTGATGGCGGCACTGGCGGTGGCGCGGACGCCCGGCATAGCCCTGCCGGCCGAGGCGGGCGCGACCGCCGGGGACGAGGGCGCGGCGCCGCCGGCGGCGACCGACGGCGCTTGACGCGGCGGCGGGCCCGTGATCGGCTCCGCCGATGAGCACGGGGCTCGAGCGGATCGCGACGATCGGCGTCTACGGGGCCGACCTGGAGCGCTTCCTCGCGGCGCTGCGCGAGGCGCGGGTGGACCTCGTCCTCGACGTGCGCCAGCGGCGCGGCGTGCGCGGGTCGGAGTACGCGTGGGCGAACGCGCGCCGGCTGGAGGCGGCGCTGCGCGAGGCGGGCATCGGCTACCAGCATCTGCCGGAGCTGGCCCCGACCACGGCGATGCGCGAGGCCCAGTACGAGGCCGACGCGGCGCGCGGCGAGGGCAAGCGCTCGCGCACCGTGCTCGACCCGGGCTACGTCGAGCGCTACACCGAGGAGGTCCTCGACCTTGCCGACCTCGAGCCGCTCGTCCGGTTCATCGGCCGCTCGACCGCGGCGCTCCTCTGCGTCGAGCGCGAGGCCGCGGCCTGCCACCGCTCGCTGATCGCCGCCCGGCTCGCCCGCGAGCACGGTGCCCGCATCGTCAACCTGCGGCCCTGAGCCCGCGGCAGGCCGGGCGGCTCAGCCGGCGAATTCGACCGGCAGCACCTTGATCGGGTGGTGGCGATGGCCGGGCCTGTACACGACGATCTTCGCGTGGCCGTTGGGCTTCGCGAGCGGGCCGTAGTAGAGGAACGCCTGCTGGTCGCCGGCGATCGTCACCGGCCGGGCGAAGGTGCGCATCCCCTTCGCGGTGAAGCGCTTGATCGTCACCTCGTAGGTGCGCCGCTGCCGGGTCGCGTCGCCGAACCACATCAGCTGCCGCTTCGGTTCCTTGACGAAGGTGAGGCTGGAGCCCTTCGGGGCGCCGAGCGCGGCGACGGTGACGTTGTAGGCGGAGCTCTTCGATTCGGCGCCGAGGCCGATCGCCGGTGAGACCGTCTTGCGACTGGGCAGGTAGGTGATCGCGTTGCCCTTCGGCGAGAGCCCGACGCGCGCTTCCTGGTGCGGCGCCATGATCAGGTTTTCGACCGTCGCGTCGTAGGTGGGACCGACCAGGCTGAGCGTCTCGCGGTCGCGCACCTTGAGGTGCCGGCCGTTCACCCGGATGCCGAATTCGACGTTCTTGGGGACGTCGATGACCGGCGCGGGCGAGTCGGCCCAGAGCTTGCCGCGGAGTACCCGGACGCCGGTCGAGCTGCGCGGCAGCACCTTGGCGCCGGGAATCTGGTTGACGACCCGGTTGCCGACGATGCCGGTCTTGCGGCCCTTGGAGTCGATCACGGTGAGCAGCGCGTGTTCGCTCGCGGTGCCGTCGAGGCGGATCTGGTTGTAGTTCGAGCCGCCCCCTCGGCGGCCGACGCAGAACGGGCAGGGCTGGACGCCGAGCCCGGGGGTCACCGGGATGAGCCGCAGCGTGTCGGACTTCGCGTTGCCTTCGTACATCGCCTCCGGGATGCCGGGCGCGGTCGTCGCGTAGTAGCTCCAGGTGTCGGTGCCGGTGTTGATCCGGAGCCGGCGCTCGGCGTTGTCGGGCAGGTTGTTGTCGTAGACGAGGACGTCGTATTCGCCGGGGCCGACCCGTTCGACCGCGTATGGGGTGATCGCGTGCCCGTTTTTCATCCCGTACTGGTAGATCCCCAGGGTCCAGATCTCCGGGCTCTGCGGGTCGAGTGCCCCATGCAGGAGGTGGTTGAGGATCACCTTCGGCGTCGCGATCACCGTGTTTTCCTGGATCGAGGCGAGGTTCTGGAAGTCGAAGGCGCGGGTGATCGAGCGCTGCAGCCGGGCGTTGCCTTCGATGTTCAGTTCGAAGGGGACCTTCGCGCCGGGGCCGAAGGCGTCGATCGTCGAGTAGCCGAAGCGCGGCAGGTAGCCCTTGTAGATCAACTCGGAGAGCGTCGCGAAGCCGAAGCAGTGTCCGTCTGCCGACCCTTCGTTGTAGGACTTCATCACCAGGCGCGCGAGCGGGGTCAGCACGCAGCGGGCGCTGTTGCCGTCCAGGCAGACGCCGGGGCCGTAGAGCCGCTCCAGTTCTGCCGCGTCGAGCCCCGCCTGGCCTTCGTTGCCGTAGTTGGGGAAGGAGAAGCCGTTCGGCGCCGGGCGGAAGCCGTTGTCGGCGACGACCGTGCCCGCCGAGGCGGCCGCGGGAGCGACCAGCAGGGCGGCGAGGAGGGTGAGCAAGACGAGGATGGTGGGGACGGCCGCAGGCCGGCTTTCGGTGCGAAGACTCATGTTGCCTGGGATCGGCACTCGACCGGCGGCCCTTTAGCGGCCTGGATCGACCTCGCGATGCGCAGGGTGCCAGGCGCGTCATCGGAGCGTCGGGTGTCGTGGAGTCGACTATCTAGGGTGGGACGCATGGCCGACGACCCCTACGGGCTGCGGCGCTTCGTCGAGGCGCAGGAGGAGGAGGCGATCTACGCGCGGGCGCTCGCCGAGCTGCGGGCGGGCCGCAAGCGAAGCCACTGGATGTGGTTCGTCTTCCCGCAGATCGCCGGCCTGGGATCGAGCCCGATGGCGCGGGCCTACGCGATCCGCTCGGCGGCCGAGGCGCGCGCCTACCTCGACCACCCGGTCCTGGGACCGCGCCTGCGCGAGTGCGCCGCGGCGCTCCTCGCCGCCGACCCGGCGCTCTCCGCGGAGGCGATCCTCGGCGGCATCGACGCGCTGAAGCTGCGCAGCTCGATGACCCTCTTCGCCCGCGCCGATCCCGTCGAGGAGCTCTTCCCCGCCGTCCTCGACCGCTTCTACGATGGCGAGGCCGACCCCGCCACGGACCGCCTCCTCGCCTCCTCGTGAGGATCTAGTAGCCGGCCGGGTGCCGGGCCACATACCCGGCGGTCGAGACCATTTCCGGGTGCCACCGGGGCCCGGTCCCGCGGGTGTCGCCCGCGGTGTCCCAGCGCAGCCCGTCGATCACCGCGAAGGCGTGGCCGGCGTTGGCGTAGACCGTGATCCAGCGACCCCTGCCGGGTGCGCCCCAGTGCATCATTTCGCCGGAGTCCATCGGGGTTTCGATCAGTCCGGCGCCGTGCAGGGCGTAGCTGACCGCGCCCGAGCAGTCGTAGCCGGGGCTCCACCAGCGGGCGTGGCCGCCGCCCCAGACGTAGGGGCGGGTGTGGATCTTGTTGGCGGCGGCGATCGCCGCCTTGACGGCCGGCGGCGCGCTCTCCGGCGGCGCGGCGACGCCGAGGACCAGGTTGGCCGGGGGCACAGACCGGCAGGAGCGCCTGCCTTCGGCGTCGGCGGAGCATTCGATCGAGCCCGGCGTGGGGGTCGATTCGGTCGCCGCTTCGCCTTCTTCGGAGGTGAGGCCCGCCGGCGCCAGCCCACCGCCCGCCGCGAGGGCGGCCGTCGGGAACACGACCGCGACGATCACCCCGATCGCCAGCGCCAGACGTACCTTCCAACCCACCCCATCGCGGGACAGTCGCAAACCAGTCTCCTTTGTCGGCCTGCGGGGTTAGCTGTCGGGCTGGCGCTTAAGGAGCCTGCGCTTCCACCGTCCTCCGGTGGATTCGCCCCAGTTTCGGTTCCCCCGCTCCGGGGATTTCGGCCCCCGGATTCGGCTTACCGGTCGTGATGGCGGTGGAGTGTAGCGTCTGATCCGGCGCCGGTGGGAAAGAGTTTTCCCGCTGCTCGCGCGGGCAAGATGCGCCGCGATGACGGATCCGGTCCTCCAGCTGCGCGAGCTGCGCAAGGCCTACGGCGAGACGGTGGCGCTCGACGGCGCCTCCTTCGCGGTCGAGGCCGGTCAGATGTTCGGCTTCGTCGGCCCCAACGGAGCCGGCAAGACCACCCTGATGCGAATCGTCCTCGGCGTCCTCGCCGCCGACTCCGGCGAGGTGCTCTGGGAGGGCCGGCCGATCGACGCAGCCGCCCGCCGCCGCATCGGCTACATGCCCGAGGAGCGCGGCCTCTACCCGAAGATGCGGGTGCGCGACCAGCTCGTCTACCTGGCGCGGCTGCACGGCGCCGGCCAGGCGGAGGCGGGCGCCGCCGCCGACCGCTGGCTGCGGCGGCTGGGGATCGAGGCGCGCGCCGGCGACCCGGTCGAGGCCCTCTCGCTCGGCAACCAGCAGCGCGTCCAGCTCGGCGTCGCGCTGGTCCACGCCCCGGACCTGCTGGTCCTCGACGAGCCGTTCTCCGGCCTCGACCCCGACGGCGTCGACGCGTTGAGCGGCGCCCTGCTCGAAGAGATCCGCGAGCGCCGGGTCCCGGTCGTCTTCTCCTCCCATCAGCTGGAGCTGGTCGAGCGACTCTGCGACGCGGTGGCGGTCATCGCCCACGGGCGGATCGCGGCCGCCGGGCCGCTCGGTGAGGTCGGCGGCGGCAGGCCGCTGGCTGAGGTCTTCCGGGAGGCGACGCGGCGGTGAGGACCCGCGAGACGATCGCGCTGGTCGCCCGCCGCGAGGTGACCGAGGGCCTGCGCTCGCGCGCCTGGCGGGCGGCGCTGCTGATCCAGATGGCGGTCGTCGCCGGGATCGCGATCGTCTCGATCGTCAGCTCCGGCGGGTCGGGCCTCCACACCCGCCATCTCGCCACCGCCGGGCCGCGCGCCGCCGCGATCGGCGCGAAGGCGCGCCGCGAGGCGCGCGGCTACGGGATCAGGCTCGAGGTGAGAGCGGCGCGCAGCCCGGCGGTGGCGCGCGCCCGGGTGCGCGCGGAAGACGCCGACGCGGCGCTCGGGCCGCGGGGGCTGGTGATCGGCGAAAGCCCCGACGACGCGCTCGTCGCGCTGCTGCAGGGCGCGACGCGCCTGGTCCGCGGCGAAGCGCGACTGCGCGCCGCAGGCCTGTCGGCGGCCGCCGCCCGGGCAGCGCTCGAACCGCCGCCGCTGCGCACCGTCGAGATCGCGACCGGCGAAGGCGAAGGCGGCGCCGGGCTCGCCTACGTCGGCGCCCTGCTCCTCTACGTGGCGCTGATCACCTTCGGCTACGCGATCGCCTCGAGCGTCGTGACCGAGAAGAGCTCCCGCGTGGTCGAGGTGATCCTGAGCGCGATCCGCCCGGTCCAGCTGCTGTCCGGGAAGCTGGTCGGGGTCGGCCTGCTGGGGCTGCTGCAGATCGCCGCGGTCGCCGCGGTCGGCCTCGCGCTCGCCGTGCCGGGGGGCTCGATCTCCCTCCCCCACTCGACCTTCGAGACCGTCGTCCTCGTGCTCGTCTACTTCGTCCTCGGCTACGTCTTCTACGGCGGCGCCTTCGCCGCGGCCGCCTCGCTGGTCTCGCGCCAGGAGGACACCCAGTCGACGACCGCCCCGATCCTGATCGTCCTGGTCGGCAGCTACCTGGCGGCCAACGCGGCGCTCGGCAACCCGGGCGGCGGGCTCGCCACGGTGGGCACCTTCCTGCCGCCGATGGCGCCGATGGTCGTTCCCGGCCGCGTCGCCCAGGGCGCCCTGCCGGCGGCGCAGCTGGCGATCTCCCTGGCCCTGATGCTCGCCTCGATCGTCGTCGTGATCGTCCTGGCGGCGCGGATCTACGACCGCTCGGTGCTCCGCTTCGGCGCCCCGATGAAGCTCCGCGAGGCGATCGCCGCCGCCGCCCGCCGCCGCTGAACCCCGCGCCGCGGTCCGCCGCGGCCGACCCCCCGCGTACGCGTCACGCCTCGACGCCTCGTAGCCCCCTGGGCTACAGGCGTCGAGGGTGCTGTGTCAGAGGAGTGACGTCTGGCGGTGGGCCGGGGCGCGGCGGCCGCAGCCCTCCAGCTCGAGCAGCGCCCGCTTGCGCTGCAGGCCGCCGCCGTAGCCGACCAGCGAGCCGTCGGCGCCGATCACCCGGTGACAGGGGACGACGATCGCGACCGGGTTGCGCCCGTTGGCGGCGCCGACCATCCGTGCCCGCCGCCACGGCTCGACGCCGTCGCCGAAGAGCGCCGGATCGACCCGCCCCGCGAGCCCGCCGTAGCTCTCGGTCGCTCCGTAGGGGATGTCGAGGAGGCGGCGCCAGACCGCGAGGTCGAGCGGCGCGCCGCGCAGGTCCAGGTCGAGGTCGAAGGCGCGCAGCTCGCCGCCGAAGTAGGCCTCCAGCTGCGCGACGACCGCCGGCAGCCGGCCGCGCGCCGACTCGGGCGGCGACGGCGCCTTGCCCGGGAAGCGCAGGGCGCGCAGCCCCGCCTCGCCGCCGACCAGGGTCAGCGGCCCGAGCGGGCTCTCGTAGATCTGCCAGACCACGTCGCCCACCGCACCATCCTCCTCGGAGCTGTCACTCATCGCATCATCTTCGTGCCGCGGCTCTCGTGGTCAAACGCGGGCGACGCCCGGAACGTGAGGTCCCTCGCCGCCTAGGATGGGAGCGTGGCGCGCGCCGAGACCACCTCCGCCCGGACCTCCCCCGGTCCGGCGACCTCACGCCCGGCGCCGGCCGTCGCGCTGCGCACCCCGGAGCCGGGGGACCGCGACGCCTTCATCGCCGCGATGCGGGCCAGCGCCGAGCTGCACCGGCCCTGGCTCACCCCGCCGGTCACCGTCCCCGAGTTCGACGCCTGGCTGGCGCGCGCCGGGCGGCCCGACTTCGACGCCAACCTCGCGGTCCGCCCCGAGGACGGCGCGATCGTCGGCTACTTCAACCTCAGCCAGATCATCCGCGGGCCGTTGCAGAGCGCCTTCCTCGGCTACGGCGGGGTCAGCGAGTGGAGCGGCCGCGGCTACATGACCGCGGCGCTCGGCCTCGTCCTGGAGCGCGCCTTCGCCGACCTCGCCCTGCACCGCGTCGAAGCCAACATCCAGCCGGGCAACGCGGCCTCGCTCGCCCTGGTCGAACGCTGCGGCTTCGTCCGCGAGGGGTTCTCCGAGCGCTACCTGAAGATCGGCGGCCACTGGCGCGACCACCTCCGCTACGCGATCCGGGCCGAGCAGTGGCGGCCGCCGCGGGCATGACCCGGCGAGCCATGCGAGGCCGTCCGGTCGGCGACCGGGCCGGCGGCGGACGTCAGGGCAGCGCGCGGCGGAAGCGTTCGACGGTGGAGACGATGCCGTAGGGCTGCTCCACCCGCGTCGCGCCGTCGCGCGACCAGCCTTCGCGTTCGTAGAACGCCGCGGCGCGCTGGTTGCCGCGCAGGACCCAGAGGATCGCGGCCGGGAAGCCCGCCTCGCGCAGCCGGCCCCGCACCTCCGCCATCAGCAGGCGCCCGACGCCACCCCGGACGCGGTCGGGGTCGACGTAGAGGGCGTGGACCTCGCCGAGGCCGCGGGCGTCCTCGTCGCGCGAGGCGCCGAAGGTCGCGAAGCCGGCGATCGTCTCCGCGCCGTCGTCGCCGCCCGCCAGGGCCAACAGGGTGACCGGCGCGTCCGGCCCGGCCCCGAACGCGTAGCGCGCGGCGCGCTCGCGCGGGTCGAGGGCCGCGAGGAACTCGGCCGGCATCAGCCCCTCGTAGGCCTCCTGCCAGGACCGTACGTGGAGGCGGGCGACCGCGAGCTCATCCCCGTGCCGCGCCTCGCGCACCCGGATCGCCCCGCTCACTCTCCCTCCAGCAGCACCGTGTCCTCGTGCGAGTAGGGCGGCGAGCAGGCGCAGACGACGACCAGGTCGACCCCGCCGTCGTTGCGCAGGCGATGCGGCGTCCCCGGCGGGATCGCCACGCAATCGCCGGCGGCAATCCGCCGCTCCTCCTCGCCGATCCGCAGCAGGCCGGAGCCGACCGTCACCAGGTAGAGCTCCTCGGAGCGCCGGTGCAGGTGGGCGATGGTGGCCCCGCCCGGGGCGACGGTGGCCTCGGCGAGGCTCGAGCTCCGCGCCTCGGCCGCATAGCCCGGCCCCGCCCACTCGCGGATCGTCGACCCGTCGCGGGTGACGTAGGGCTCGAGTTGGTCGCGGCGGGCGTGCTCCATCTGCTCTGTCCGTCTGCCCTGCGGCACCGAGGGCCGCCCGCAAAGGTACCCCGCCGACCGCCGGCCCCGGCCGCCGCCGGCGCCACGCCGCGATTGAGACACCGCTTAGGTCCGCCGAATATTCTTCGGCGACGTGCGTTCCCCCCGCAGTCCCCTCCGCGTCGTCTGGCCGGTCGCCTGCGCCTTGGCCCTCGCGCTGCTCCTCGTCGCCTGCGGCGGTGGCGGCAGCAGCTCCACCAGCACCGCGGTGACCGTGCCGCAGATCGCGGGCGCCGACGCGGTCCCGGCCAAACCGGCGCCGCCGCTCAAGCTCACCAACGAGTACGGCAAGCAGGTCGACCTGGCGAAGCTGAAGGGCCGACCGGTCCTGGTCGCCTTCCTCTTCACCCACTGCACCGACCTCTGTCCGATCCTGGCGGGCAAGCTCCACACCGCGTTCGCCCACCTGAAGCCCTCCGAACGGCCGGTCTTCCTCGCCGTCTCCGTCGACCCCGCCCACGACACGCCGGCCAGCGCCCGCTCCTTCAACAAGCGCCACCGCACCACCGGTGAGATCGACTGGCTGCTCGGTTCGCGCGCCGAACTGGAAAAGGTCTGGAAGGCCTGGAAGGTGAAGCCGCAGAGGAACGCCAACGACCCCGAGGAAATCGAGCACAACGCCGAAATCTTCGCGATCGACCCGCAGGGCCGGATCCGCGCCCTCTACCCGCCCGACTTCAAGCCCGCCAAGCTCGCGGTCGGCAGCCGGACCCTGGCGCAGCTGTGAGGCGGGGACGAAGGGTGGCGCCGCAGGGCCGCTGGGTCGCGCTGGCGCTGCTCGTCGTCGCCGCCGCGGTCGTCGCCGAGCTGGCCGGCGGCGGCTCCGAACCGGCCGGCCGCCGGGCGCCGCCGCTCCCGACCGACGCGCTGCAGCGGCCGGCCGTGGACCTCGCCGCACTGCGCGGCAAGCCGGCGCTGATCGACTTCTTCGCCAGCTGGTGCGGGCCATGCAACGAAGAGGCGCCCGCCCTGCGCAAGCTCGCCGCCGCGATGGCCGGCAAGGCGACGGTGGTCGCGGTCGACTGGGACGATGCCGCCGGCCCGGCGCGCGCCTTCATCCGCAAGCACGGCTGGAAGTTCCCGGTGCTCGCCGACACCTCCGGCACGGCGGGCGAAAAGTACGGGCTGGTCGGCCTGCCGACCTCCTTCGTGCTCGACGCGCAGGGCCGGATCGTCACGACCTTTCGCGGTCCGCAGAGCGTGGCGATCCTTCGTCGCGCCCTCCTCGAAGCGAGCTGAGCGCGCCCACCACGAGCACCAGGACCGCCGCGTTCAGCGCCAGGTCGGCGATGTTCATGCTGCCGCCTTGGGCGCGCGGCGCCAGCCAGTCGACGACGCCGCCGCGCAGTGGCCCGGGGGCGCGCAGCAGGCGGTCGAGCCCGTTGCCCACCGCGCCGCCGAGGAAGAGCCCGAGCGCCACCGCGGTGGTGCGGTCGAGTCGCAGCCGGGAGATCGCGGTGAGCAGGCCGAGCACGGCGGCGACGGTGAAGAGCGAGAGTGCCACCGTGTCCCCGGCCCAGTGGCCGCCCGGCCCGGCGAAGTTGCGGTAGAGCTGCAGGTGGACGCCCCCGAGCAGGTGCACCGGGCCGTGCGCCAACAGCCGCGTGGCGAGCTGCTTGGCGACCTGGTCGGCGAGCACCACCGCCGCCGCGATCCCGAGGGCCAGGCGCCGGTGGGAGCCCGGCATCAGGGCTCGGTGTGGACGACGACGTCGACGATCCGCGACGCGCCCGCTGGGCCGCCGCGGCGGATCTCCTGCTCGAGCCGGCGCGCCATGTCGTGGGCCTCCGCGAGCGTCGCGTCGGGGGCGGCGGCGACGTCGAGGAAGACGACCAGCCCGAGCCCGGTGCCCAGCAGTTTGAGCCGCCGGGGCTGCCTGCCGGTGCGCTCCTCGACCAGCGCGGTGATCCGGGCCGCCGCCTCCTCGTCGTCGACCGTCCTCACCGTGAACGGCTCCTCCAGCGGCTCCAGGTGGGTCTGCACGTCGTCGACCTCGGACTCGTGCCGCAACGCGGCCTCGATCCGCTCGGCCACCTCGTGGGCGTCGGCGAGCGGCGTCGCCGCGTCCAGCTTCAGGTGCAACGAGACGCCGCAGCGGCCGTCGCGCCGGTAGATCGCGATGTCGTGGGCTTCGTGCACGGCGGGCTCGGCGAGGGCGATTGCCAGGGCACGGGCGCGCAGGTCGATCCCCTCGCGCAGCGGCTCGACGTGGACGACCACGTCGGCGTCGGGGAGGGCGTGGCGAACGGCGGCCTCGACCCGGTCGGCGGCCCGGTGGCTGGCGACCAGCGCCTGGTCGGGGGCGGCGCCGATCGTCGCGTCGGCGAAATAGTGGCCGCCCGACTCGCGCAGGCGCAGCTGGCGCAGCTCGAGGTCGTCGCCGAGCGCCCGGATCGCCGCCTCGGCCTCCGCCCTCGCCTCGGCCGGGGTGGTGTCCATGAGGACCAGGGCGTTCTCGTAGATGAGTCGCGCGGCGGCGGTGAAGATGATCGCGGCGACGACCAGCGAGGCGATCGCGTCGCCCTTCTGGAAGCCGAGTGCGACGGCGACGATCCCGCCCAGGACGGCGATCGAGCCGGTCATGTCGCCGGCGAAGTGGAAGGCGTTGGAGCGCAGCGCCGCGGAGTGGTAGCGGGCGGCGGCGCGCAGCGAGACGGCGGTGCGGCTGACGTCCACCGCGAGCGCGATGCCGATCACCACGAAGACGTACCAGCGCGGGTCGAAGGTCTCGCCGCCGCCGCCGAGCCGGCCGATCGCCTCGATCACCACGAAGGCGCCGCCGCCGGAGAGGATCGCCGCCTCGCCCAGGGCCGCGAGGTTCTCGGCGCGGCGGTGGCCGTAGGGGTGCTCGGCATCGGCAGGCCGACCGCCGAGCCGGATCGCCAGCAGGGTGAGGACGGCGGCGATCACGTCGCCGCTCGACTCGATCCCGGCCGAGACCAGCGCCAGGCTGCCGCTCGCGATCCCGGTGCCGAGCTTCAGCGCGACGAGCAGCACCGCGGCCCCGATCGAGACGAGGGCGGTCTGGGTCTGTCCACGCGGGGACACAGGGGGAGCCTAAGGGTCGCGCAGCCGGGCCCCGGTCGCGCGGAGCACGCGGACCACGTGGTCCGGCTCGTATTTGATCTGGGCGTGGGTGAAGCGCAGCGGTGTGGGCCTGGTCGCGTTTGCGGTCCTTGGCCTGCTCGGCGGGGGTGCGGTGGTAGGTGAGGCCGTCGGTCTCGACCACCAGGCCGAGCTCGGGGAAGTGGAAGTCGACCTCGTAGCCGCTGACGTATACGGAGGTGCGCGGCAGCGGCAGGCCGACGGCGCGGACGAGCGGCAGGAAGGCGCGCTCCAGCTCGGTGCGCGTGTAGCGGAAGGTGGCGCGGTCGAGAGCGGCGCGCAGGCGGGCGACGCCGGGCTCGCCGGGATGGTCGTCGAGCGCCTTGCGCAGGTCGTCGGTGCGGACGAGGCCGAGTTTGTCGGCCTCGTCCGTGAGGCGCTCCATCCGCGGTCGTCCGTGGCGGGTGGCGAGGTCGATCAGCGTCTGCACGGGCGAGGTGACCGGGATGCCTTCGCAGAGCCCGAACCAACCCTCGCGCAGGGCCGGACGCCGGTGGACCTTGACGCCCGGGATGCGGACCGGGCCCGGCGCGCGTCGCGAAACCTCGATCCCGGCGGCCTGCTCGGCGCCGATCTTGAAGAGGGCCGCGGCGCTGGAGTGGCTGAGCGCCGCGATTCCCGCGCCACCGCAGGCCAGGATGGCGACCATCCAGCGGCCCTGCCGCGTCAGCTCCGGCCTGCCCACCGCGTAGATGCCGCGGCCCACGGGATGCAGCCGTCCCCGGGCGATGCGATGTTCGATGCCGCGACGGGTAAGCCCGAGTGCGACCAGCTGGTCACGGGTGACCACTCCGTGTTGATCTCGCGCAAGTGACCACACACTCTTCCGGGTGCCCGCCGACGCTCGTTCGCTTGACCACATCCTGGTGTGGCCAAGTGAACGAGCGTGAGAAGCTCTCCCCCCTACCGGCGCGGGAAGTCCGCTCGGAGCGAGGTGCGGCGACGGGGAGCGACGGCGTACCGCGGAGGCACTCCGCGCGGGCAGACGCTCCGCGCGGACGGCCGCTCAGGGTGGGCGGACGCTCCGCGCGCACGGCCGGTCAGGGCGGGCGGACACGCTCAGAGTGGGCGAAGGCGGTTGAAGCGGGTGGCGGCGCCGCTCGGATGGAGGCGGGCTTCGACCCGTTTGAGCAGGCCGGAGGTGAGCAGCGCCTCCACCGCGGCGTCGATCTCCGCGGCGCCGAGTCCATCGCAGCGCTCCTCGAGGTCCTCCTCCCTCAACCCCTTCTCGGCGGCCGGCAGGACCGCGCGCAGCACCTTGGCCTGAGCTTCCCGATCCTCCCGTCTCGCCGTGCCGTCCACGCCGGCGAGATTAGCAAGGACACGAACGTGTGTTCGTATGTTCGCGGTCTGGATTCTCGGCCGGTTCAGACCATGCCGAGGCCGCCGCTGACGCCCAGGGTCTCGCCCGTCACGAAGGTCGCGTCGTCGGAGGCCAGGAAGGCGACGGCGGCCGCCACCTCGAAGGGCTGGCCGAGCCTGCCGAGCTGGGTCTGGGAGCGCATGTTGTCGATCAGCCGCTCCCCCACTTCGCCCAGCTCCTTGGCGCCCATCAGCAGCGGCGTCTCGATCGGCCCCGGCGCGATCGCGTTGGCGGTGATGTCGTAGCGCCCGTTCTCGCGGGCGATCACCTTGGTGAAGCCGATCACCCCCGCCTTCGCGGCCGAGTAGACCGCCGAGCCCTTCGAGCCGACCCGGCCGGCCTCGCTGGCGATGCTGACGATCCGCCCGTTGCGCGCCTCCTGCATCGCCGGCAGCGCCGCCGCGGTGCAGTTGAGCACCCCGTTCAGGTTGACGTCGATCACCCGCTGCCACTGCTGCGGGCTGGTGGTCGGGAAGAAGCCGAACTCGTCGACGCCGGCGTTGTTGACCAGGATCGCGATCTCCCCCACCGCCTCGACGGCCGCCTTCGCCGCCTCCAGGTCGGTGACGTCGAGCGCCACCGCGTGGCCGTTGATCTGCGCCGCGACCCGCTCGGCGCCCGGCACGTCGATGTCGCCGACCCACACCTCGGCGCCCTCGGCGGCGAGCCGCGCGGCGATCGCCGCGCCGATCCCGCTCGCGCCGCCCGTCACAAGCGCCTTCCTGCCGTCGAGCCTCACGCCGCGCAGCATAGACTGGACCCCCCTTGCGAAGCCAGGATTCGATTCGCGTCGCCCTCCTCGCGGGCGGCACCGGCGGGGCCAAACTGGCCGCCGGGATGCAGGAGGAGATCGGCGCCGGCCTGACGGTGATCGCCAACACCGCCGACGACGTCGAGACGCTCGGCGTCCACGTCTCGCCGGACCCCGACCTGGTCACCTACTGGCTCTCCGGCGAAATCGACGAAGAGCGTGGCTGGGGCATCCGCGACGACACCTTCGCGGTGATGGGGCGGCTGGCCGACATCGGCGCGCCGAACTGGTTCAGCCTCTCCGACCGCGACCTCGCCGCCTGCCTCTACCGGCGCGAGTTCCTCGCCGCCGGCGGGCGCCAGACCGACGCCCAGGCGCAGATTGGGCGCGGCCTCGGGGTCGAGGCGCGGGTGCTGCCGATGTGCGACGAGGCGGTGCGGACCAAGGTGCTGACCGAGCACGGCCGGCGCGAGCTGCAGGAGTACCTGATCCTCGACGGCGGCAAGCCCGACGTGGTCGGCGTGGAGCTGGACGGGATCGCCGAGGCGCAGGCGACCGCCGAGGTCGTCGCGGCGCTCCGCCGCGCCGACCTGATCGTCGTCGGCCCCTCCAACCCGCTGATCAGCATCGGCCCGATCCTCGCGGTGCCGGGGGTGCGGGCGGCGATCGAAGCGGCGGGCGCGCCGGTGGTCGCGGTCAGCCCCTACGTCGCCGGCCAGGTCGTCAAGGGCCCGACCGACAAGTTCATGGCGGCGCTGGGACGACCGAGCACGGCGGCGGGCGTCGCCTCGCTGTACGCCGGGCTGATCGACGCGATGGTGGTCGACGAGGACGATCCCGACCCGCCCCCGGCGGGGATCGCGACCCTCGCCGCGCCGACCTTGATGGACGGCCCCGCCGGCCGGCTGCGCCTGGCGCGCACGGTGATCGACTACGGCACGTCGCTGACCGACGCATGAGGGCGACCGCGGTGGTGCCGGTGAAGCGCTTCGCGCGGGCCAAGTCGCGCCTCGCCGCGGGGGTCGACGCGGTGCGCAGGCCGGAGCTGGTCGAGGCAATGGTCGCCGACGTGCTCGAGGCGATCGGCCGGGCGCGGTCGATCGAGCGGACGATCGTGGTCAGCCAGGAGCCGCGGGCGGCGGCGCTCGCGGCGGCGGCGGGCGCCGAGCTGGTCGACGACTTCGACGACGCCGGCCACGTCGCCGCGGCGCTGGCCGGGATCGAGGTCGCCGCGGCGGCCGGGGCGCGCTGCGTGGCGCTGCTGCCCGGCGACTGCCCGCTGCTCGACCCGCGCGAGCTCGACCGCATGCTGACCGGCGTCCCCGACCCCTACGTGGTGG
This sequence comes from uncultured Actinomycetes bacterium, assembly GCA_963763265.1. Taxonomy (GTDB): domain Bacteria; phylum Actinomycetota; class Thermoleophilia; order Solirubrobacterales; family 70-9; genus VAYN01. Next base: position 533,358 of record CAVXNN010000006.1, read on the forward strand.
TGGTCCCGGACCGCCACGGAACCGGCACCAACGCGCTCGTCCTGGCGCCCCCGGATGCGATCGAGCCGAGCTTCGGCGAGGGCAGCCGCGCGCGCCACGTCGCCGCGGCGCGCGCCGCAGGCATCCCCTACGGGGTCGAGGAGCTTTCCTCGCTCGGGCTCGACCTCGACACGCCCGCCGACATCGTCGCGCTGACGATGGCGGTCGAGCGGCGCGGCGGCGCCCGGCGGACGGCGAAGGCGCTGGGGATATGAGCGCGGGCGGCGAGGTGCGCATCCGCCCCGTCCTCGGCCTGCCGGAGATCGGCGCCGGGGACCCGCTGGGCGAGCTGCTCGCGGCGCGCGCCGGGGCGCTCGCCGACGGCGACGTCGTCGTCGTCTCCCAGAAGGTCGTCTCCAAGGCGGAGGGACGGACGCGGCGGCTGGCCGCCGTCATCCCCGGCGCCGAGGCGCGCCGGCTCGCCGCGGTGCTCGGCAAGGAGCCGGCGATGGTCGAGCTGATCCTCGCCGAGAGCGCCGCCGTGGTGCGCGCCGAGCGCGGCGTGCTGATCGTCGAGACCCGCCACGGGCTGGTCTGCGCCAACGCCGGGATCGACAGCTCCAACGTCGGCGACCCGGGGTCGGTGCTGCTGCTGCCCGAGGACCCCGACGCCTCGGCGCGCCGGCTGCGGGCGGAGATCGGCGCCGCCGCGGGGGCGCGAATCGGGGTGGTGATCGCCGACAGCTTCGGCCGTGCCTGGCGGATCGGCCAGGCCGAGGTGGCGATCGGCTGCGCCGGCCTCGCCCCGCTCGACGACTGGCGCGGCCGCCGCGACGCCAACGGCCGCGAGCTGATGGCCACCCAGATCGCGATCGCCGACCAGGCGGCGGCGGCCGCCGACCTCGTCCGCGACAAGGCCGCGGCGGTGCCGGCGGCGGTGATCGGCGGCCTCGGTCGCTGGGTCACCGCGGCGGACGGCCTCGGCGCGGCGGCGATCCGCCGGCCGCGCGAGGACGACCTCTTCCGCTAGATGCGCGCCGGCGCGCCGGCGCCGGCCGGCCGGCGGCTCAATCTTTCCTGAGCGCCTCGCGGACCTTGTCCACGCCCTCCTTGGCCTTGCCCGAGGCTATGTCGAGCTTGCCCTCGTTCTCCAGGTCTTTGTCGCCGGTCACCTTGCCGGTGGCCTCTTTGATGCGGCCTTTGGCGTCGTCGGTGTTCTCTGGCTTGTCAGCCATTGCGGGGCCCTTTCGTCACGGTTCTCTGGTCCCCTTGCAGATACCCGGCGCACGCTCCGCTACGCGGGCTCGTCGCCGCGATGCCGACGGCGACCGGCGCCAGGCGGGGCGGTCAGGGGTCGTCGACGACGAGGACGGCGGAGCCCTCGATGCGGCCGTGGCGGGCGTCTTCGAGCGCCTGCTGGGCGTCCTCGAGCGGGTAGGTGGTGACCGCGGCGCGGACCGGGACCTCGGGGGCGATCCGCAGCAGGTCCTCGCCGTCGGCGCGGGTCAGGTTGGCGACCGAGCCGAGCGTCCGCTCCTCCCACAGCAGGTCGTAGGAGAAGGCCGGGATCTCGCTCATGTGGATGCCGGCGCTGATCACCCGGGCGCCCCGGGCGCTCGCCTTCAGCGCCTGGACCATCAGCGGACCGACCGCGGCGAAGACGATCGCCCCGTCGAGCTCCTCCGGCGGCAGCTCCGAGGAGCCCCCCGCCCACTCGGCGCCGAGCCGGCGGGCGAAGGCCTGGCCCTCGTCGTCGCCATCGCGGGTGAAGGCGAAGACGCGCCGCCCTTCGTGGACGGCGACCTGGCAGAGGATGTGGGCGGAGGAGCCGAAGCCGTAGAAGCCGATCCGCTCCGCGTCGCCGACCAGCCGCAGCGCCCGGTAGCCGATCAGCCCGGCGCAGAGCAGCGGCGCCGCCTCGGCGTCGGAGTAGGGGTCGGGGATCGGGAAGCAGAAGTCCGCGGCGGCGACGGTGCGCTCGGCGTAGCCGCCGTCGATGTCATACCCGGTGAAGCGGGCGTGCTCGCAGAGGTTCTCCCGCCCCGCGCGGCAGTAGCGGCAGGTGCCGTCGGCCCAGCCGAGCCAGGGGACGCCGATCCGGGCGCCGATCTCGAAGCGCTCCGCCCCCGCGCCGCGCTCCACCACCTCGCCGACGATCTGATGACCCATCACCAGGGGCAGCTTCGGCGCGCCCTGCAGCTCGTCGTCGTAGATGTGGAGGTCGGTGCGGCAGACCCCGCAGCTCCGCACCGCGAGCTTCACCTGCCCCGGGCCGGGGCTCGGCTCGGGCAGCTCGGCCGCCCGCAGCGGCGTCCCGGGCCGGTCGAGCAGCATGGCGCGCATCGGCCGATGATCGCGCGATCGGCGCGCGGCCGCTAGTACGTCTCGACGATCTCGTAGAGCGTGGTGCGCTGGGCGGGGGTGCGCCCGGCGGCGCGCGCGGCGGCGATCAGGTCGTCGGGGTCAAGGCGCACGCCGTGCTGGGAGCCGGCCATCCGCGAGATGTTCTCCTCCATCAGCGTGCCGCCGAGGTCGTTGACCCCCCAGCGGAGCGCCTCGGTCGCGCCCTCGAGGCCCATCTTCACCCAGCTCGCCTGCAGGTTGGTGATCGTCCGGCCGAGCGCCAGCCGGAAGGCGGCGGTGTGCTTGAGGTTCTCGCGCACGGTGATCTCCTCGATCCCGTGGGTGCGGCCGAGCAGCGTATTGAAGGGGATGAAGCTGAGCGGCACGAACTCGGTGATGCCGCCGGTGCGCTCCTGCAGGGAGCGGATGACCTTCATGTGACGCGCGAGCTCGCGCGGCTCCTCGATGTGGCCGAACATCACCGTCGAGGTGGAGCGCAGGCCCGCCCGGTGGGAGGCTTCGATGATCTCCACCCAGCGCGCCGCCGGCAGCTTGTTCGGCGAGATCCGCTGTCGCACGCCGTCGTCGAGGACCTCGGCGGCGGTGCCCGGCGTCGAGCCCAGCCCCTGGTCGAGCAGGTAGGCGAAGACCTGGTCGGGGGTCTTGCCGGAGCGCTCGCAGGCGTGGTTGATCTCCATCGGCGAGTAGGCGTGCAGGTGCAGCTGCGGCGCGGTCTCCTTGGCGAGCGCCAGCCAGCGGCCGTACTCCTCGAGCGTCAGGTCCGGGTGGATGCCGCCCTGCATGCAGAGCTCGGTGGCGCCGAACTCGACCGCCTCGGAGATCCGCGCGGCGAAGTCGCGCTCCTCGACTTCATAGGCGTCGGGCGAGCGCCGCCCCTGCCCGAAGCCGCAGAACGCGCAGCCGACCACGCAGACGTTGGTGAAGTTGATGTTGCGGTTGACGACGAAGGTCGCGACGTCCCCGGCCAGCTCGCGGCGGAGCTCGTCGGCCGCGATCCGCATCTCCTCGATCACCTCGGGGCGCGTCTCGGCGAAGAGCGCGGTCAGCTCGTCCTCGCTGAGCTCGACCCCTTCGCGCCCCTTCTCGATCGCGCGCGGCGCCAGCCCGGCGTCCAGGGCCTCGTCCGAGCGCCGCCCGCTGCCCTTGCGGGGGATGAAGCTCCAGTACTTGAGCTTGATGACGTCGAGGACCCCCTGCTCCATCCAGTCCATGTCCATGTACTGGGGGTAGACGCAGAGCCGCTCGGTCAGGGCGTAGCCACGCGGCGCCAGCTCCTTGCGCACCTGGTGCGGCGAGGGGAACGGCTCCTCCGGCGAGATGTGGTCGCCGTTGGCGGAAAGCCCACCGAGGTCGGTGGCGCCCGCTTCGACCAGCTCCGGCCACCAGTCGCTGAGATTGGGCGGCACCTGGATCCCGACGTCCGGCATCAGCCGCCTGCACTCCGCGATCAGCCGCTTGATCTCGTCGATCCCGACGTCGGACGCCCACGCCGGCAAGGGGGCCGAGGGGGACCCTGAGCGAACCTCCCCGCTGTTCGTGAGTGAAGGGTCCCCCTCGGCCCCCTTCTCGCCTTGTCCCGTCCAACGCCGCCGCGAGGCCGCGTCGGCGATCTCGGCGACCTCCGCCCCGTAGTAGCGGGGGTGCGGGACGAAGTTCTGGAGGATGACCTCCTGGATGTGACCGTGCTTCTCGTGCACCGCGGCAATCGCTTCCAGCGATTCGACCCGTGACTCGTGGGACTCTCCGATCCCGACCAGGATCCCGGTCGTGAACGGGATCTTCAGCTCGCCGGCTGCTTCGAGCGTCGCCAGGCGCTCGCTCGGGTGCTTGGTGGGGCTACCCGCGTGGACGGTCTCCATCAGGCCCTCGTCGATCGACTCGAGCATCAGCCCCTGGCTGGCGGTCACCTCGCGCAGGCGGGCCAGGTCGCCCTTCGACAGCACGCCGAGGTTGGTGTGGGGCAGCATCCCCCGCTCCAGCGCCCGTTCGCAGGCCCAGACGACGTAGGAGGTGAAGTCCTCGTGGCCCCAGGCGGCGAGGCGTTCGGCGACGACCGGGTTCACCTCGGGCCGCTCACCGGTGAGGACGAGCAGCTCCTTGGTATTCCGCCTCAGCGCTTCGTCGAGGATCCGTTCGACGTCGACCGGCGCGTGGACGTGCGCCTGGTGAGTGGCGAACGCGCAGTACTTGCAGTAGCACTGGCAGGTCCGCGACAGGGAGAGCGTGAAGTTTCGGGAGAAAGTAACCCGTTGCACCCCGGCAAAGCTATAGGACGCGCCGGCTCGGGCCCGGCGCGTCCCACCCCCCGACTAGGCGTCGTTGGCTTTGGGCGCCGGCGAAGGCGCGGCGGAACGCGCTTTGGGCGCGGCCACCCGCTGCGGCGTATCGGTCGGGGCGGGGCCACCGGCCTCGATCACGAAGCGCCAGACGCCGACCGCGACCAGCGCGCCGACCACCGGGCCGACCAGGTAGGGCCAGACGCCGCCCCATTCGTTGGAGACGAGCGCGGCGCCGAACCAGCGGGCCGGGTTGAAGCAGGCGCCGGTCAGCGGGCCGCCGACCATGACGATGAAGACGAAGGTGGTGCCGATCGCCAGCGGTCCCCAGTCCTTGGTGCTCTTCTCGGAGAAGACGACGGCGAGGATGACGAGGACGAGCGCGAAGACGCCCATCGCCTCGACCGTGGCGCCCGCCGTGTTGTTGGCGAGCAGGCCGCTGATCGTGCCGGCGCCGTAGTGGGTCGCGCGGCCCTCGTCGAGCAGCAGCGCCTTGGTCAGCAGCGCGCCGAGCACCGCGCCGGAGAGCTGGGCGAGCATGTAGATCACCGCGTCGATCACGCTGATCCGGCGGATCGTCGCGGCGGCCAGCGTCACCGCCGGGTTGAAGTGCCCGCCGCTCACCGCACCGAACATGCAGATCACCGCGAAGAGCGTCAGGCCCTGGACCAGGCCGACGACGGCGTAGTCCGAGCCGAACGACGACTGCGCGCCGGTCGAGACGAAGAGAGTGACCACGCTGGTGATGAAAAAGACCAGCAGGAAAGTGCCGATCAGCTCCGCCAGATATGCGGACAGTCCTTTTTGCTCCAGCTCCACTCTCTGTTCCCCTCCTAGAAGTCGTTCCCTCGCCAAAAAAGAAGCGGCGGCAGTCTACCCATATTTGCTCAAGGTTTTAGGCTCCCCGCCAGATGAGACGAGCTGTCGCGCTGCTGGCGGCCGTCCTGCTGCTCGCCGGACCGGCCGGCTGCGGCGGTGGCGGCGCGGAACCGGGCGCGCCGCAAGGCGCGACCGTCGTGCTCGATTTCACGCCCAACGCCGTCCACGCCGGCATCTACGCGGCCGCCGCCGAAGGTTTCTATGAGGATGCCGGGATCGCGCTCCAGATCCAGGTTCCCGGCGAATCGACCGACGCGCCGAAGCTGCTCGCCGCGGGCCGCGCCGAGTTCGCGATCCTCGATATCACCGACCTCGGGATCGCCGACGAGAAGGGGCTCGAACTGGTCGGCCTGATGCCGATCGTGCAGCGGCCGCTGGCCGCGGTGCTGGCGCGACGCGACGGGCCGGTGCGGCGGCCGCGCGACCTCGACGGCCACACGGTCGGGGTGACCGGGCTGCCCTCCGACACCGCGGTCGTCGACTCCGAGGTGAGCGCCGACGGCGGCAACCCGGCCGGGGTCGACGAAGTGACGATCGGCTACAACGCGGTCGCCTCGCTGGCCGCCGGGAGGGTCGACGCGGCAACCGGCTTCTGGAACGCCGAGGCGGTCGAGGCGCGGCGACGCGGCATCCCGCTGCGGGTCTTCAAAGTCGACGAATTCGGCGCGCCCTCCTACCCGGAGCTGGTGCTGACGACGACCCGCAAGGAGCTCGAGGACCAGCCGCGCCTGGCGCGGGCGATGGTGCGCGCCACGCGGCGCGGCTACCGCCTGGTCGAGGCGGCGCCGGCAAAGGCGCTCGGCGACCTGCTGGCGGCGAACCCGAGCCTGCAGCGCGCCGACCAGGCCGCCCAGCTGAGGGTCCTGCTCCCCGCCCTGCGTCCCCTGCCCTTCGACGAAGCGGTGCTGGGCGAATGGTCGACCTGGGCGAGCTCCCACGCCCTCCTCCCCCACCCCCTCGAAGTGCGCAAGGCGTTCGACCTCGAAAAGTAGGCGACCGCGGAGGGGGGTCCGTGTCCTTTGTAGCCCAGAGGGCTACAAAGGACAGCCACCCCCCTGGAGTCGAGGACAGCTCACCCGCCTGGAGGGCGGACGGCGGCTATCCGCCGAGGAGGCCGGCGAGGAGGTCGGGGAGCTCGCGCGACATCCGCGAGCGGGGGACGACGCGGTCGACGCCCGCCGCCTCGGCCACCTGTCGGGTGTCGGTGTCGACGTGGGAGCAGTAGCCGAGCACCGGGATGCCGAGGCCGACCAGCGCCTCGGGGTTCTCGACGTCGAGGTCGGCGACGATCGCGTCGACCCCTTCCAGCGGCGCCTCCTCCAGCGAGCCCCTGGTCACCACCTCGTGCCCGGCCGCGGACAGCCCGGCCTCCACCCGGCTGGCGAGCATCAGGTCGGTGACGATGCTGAGCACGCGAGCCATCGCGGAACCCACCTAGCTCCTTGTCGCGCCGTCGGGCACGGCGCTAGATGGAGCGGCGCTCGCGGAACTCCTCGCGGACGCTTTCCGGGCGTCCCCACATCTGCACGACCTCGGAGCGCCCCTCGCGCACCTCGGCGACCCGCAGCTCGCCGCCGACGCCCTCCGCGTCGATCTTCGCCAGCACGCCCTTCACGGTCTCCGCCGCGGCCGCGTGGCCGAAGCTGTGGGCGACCAGCAGCCGCCAGTGCCACTCCTTCGGCCGCGTGTAGACCTGGGCGTTGACCTGGCTGACGAAGACGGCGCAGTCGACGTAGCGGCTCTCGTCGTCGATCCGCAGGTCGACCTCGAGGTCGGTCCAGTCGGGCGGCAGCGCGTCGAGGATGCGCTGGAAGTCGTCGGCGAGTGCCATCGCCGCCAAGGCTACCGCTCCGCCGACGCGGCCGGGTTCCTAGAATCGGGAGCATGACCGTGACCGTCGAGCTCGATGCGCAATACCGGCAGCTGCGGGAGGAGTGCGGGCTGCTGGAGCGGCCACGCGGCGTCATCGCGGTGACCGGCCCCGACGGCGCCGAGTACCTGCAGGGCCAGCTGACCAACGACGTCAAGGCGCTCGCGGTCGGCGAGGGCCAGTACGCGGCGCTGCTCGACCGCAAGGGGCACATGCAGACCGACATGCGGGTGCTGCGGCCGGCAGCCGGAGGAGATCCTGATCGACCTCGAGCCGGAGCCCCTGCCGCAGGCGCTGCGGCACCTGACGATGTACTCGATCGGCCGCGACGTCGAGGTGGCCGACGCGACCGCGGAGCGCGCGGTGCTCTCGCTGATCGGCCCGCGGGCCGCCGAGATCGCCGCGGCGGCGCCGCTGCCGGAGTTCGCCAACGAGGCGGTCGACTGGCCGGGATCGCGGCGCTGGCCGTGGGAACGCGCGAGGGGGTCGACCTGATCTGCGCCACCGCCGACCGCGAGCGCCTGCGCGCCGCGCTGCTCGCCGCGGGCGCGGTCGAGGTCGGCCCGGAGGCCGTCGAGATCCTCCGCGTCGAGGCCGGGGTCCCCCGCTTCGGCGCCGAGATGGACGCTCGCACGATGCCCGCCGAGGCCGACATCGTCGAGGACGCGGTGAGCTTCACCAAGGGCTGCTACATCGGCCAGGAGACGGTCGCCCGGCTCCACTACAAGGGCAGGCCGAACCGCCGTCTGCGCGGCCTGCGCCTGAGCGGCGCGGCGGCGCCGGGCGCCTCCCTGCGGCTCGGCGAGAAGGAGGTCGGGACGCTCGGCGGCGCCGTCGTCTCCCCCGCCCACGGACCGATCGGTCTGGCCATCCTGCGCCGCGAGGCGGAGCCCGGGACCGAGCTCGCCGTAGGTGAAGATGGCGTTACGGCTGAAGTCGTCGCCCTCCCCTTCGGCTAGATTCACGCCGAGATGGTTCTCGGGAGAGCCAGAGTCGCGGGGGGCGGCGCGCTCGCCGCGCTGATCTTGGCGCTGTTCGGAGCGGGCTGTGGCGCCCAGAGCCACCCCAACGAACCGCGCCCCGCGGTGCCGACCCGGGTCAGCGTGACGATCGGCAAGGGCAGGCGTCATCGTCAAGCCCGGCGTGATCGGCATGGGGCCGGAAAAGCACCAGCAGCTGCCGCAGAACCAGAACCACCCGCAACCGCCGATCAAGACGCAGGCGCCGCTCGCGGTCGTCTTCGTCGCCGCCAACCAGACCGGATCGAAGGCGCACCTGGTGATCCACGGCCCACGCGAGGAGTCCTCGCCGGCGATCACCGCCAACAACCCGGGCACCTTCTCCACCGAACTGCCGGCCGGCAGCTACACGATCGCCGTCCCCGGCGTCCACGGTGCCCCGGCGACCCTCAAGGTCGGCCCCTACCGCGCCTCCTCCAAGAACGACGTCCTGCTGCCGTAGCGCCACCCACCGGCGTCCGGCGGCCGTCGACCACGCCCCGCCGGTGGGGCGCCACCCACCCCACCGGCGTTCGCAGTTCTCCGCGGATAGCGCGGAGAAGTGCGAACGCATGGCGCGCCACGCGGGCGGCGTTCGCAGAAAGCCGCGGATAGCGCGGAGAAGTGCGAACGCCGCGGGCGAGGCGGTCAGGCGGCGATGAAGACCGGGGTGCCGAGCGGGACGCGGGCGAAGAGGAAGCGCATCGTCTCGTCGGTGGCGCGGATGCAGCCGAGCGATTCGGCGTTGCCGACCGCGCCCGGCGTGCCGTGGATGGCGAGGCGGTTGCCGCCGATCCAGCCGGCCGGCAGGTCCTGGGTCTGGTGGCCGCTGAGGGCGAGGGCGCAGCAGCCGTAGTAGGGGCTGTCGTGGAACCCGACCCCGTCGGTGACGCCGTAGCGGCCGGGCGGCGTTTCGGTCCCCGGCCCGCCGACCGTGACGGCGAAGCTGCGCACCACCCGGCGGCCGTAGCGCAGCTGCAGCCGGCGGGCGGCGAGCTCGGCGTGCAGGGACCAACGCGTCCAGTACACCCGCACCCGGCGCGGTCGCGGTGGATCCAGCCGAGCGCGCCGTCCGGCAGCTCGGGGGCGGTGACGCCGAGCCAGCCGGGGCGGGTCTTCACCACCGAGAAGGAGGCCGGGGAGCCGAACGCCGTCCGGGCGCCGAGCCTGGCGACGAGCGGGCCGCCGGGCGCGCGGCGCAGGGCCACCCGGGCGCCTTTGCGGACGTGGGCGATCGCAAAGGCGGTGCCGCGGCGCGGCGGGCGCGGCAGGGTGGGGACGCGGGCGGTGCGGTGCGGGGCGACCGCGCCCGGGGCGGCCGCCGGCTCGCCGCCGCGGTACGGCTCCCTGAGGCCGATCGAGGCGTGGCCGGGCCGCGACAGCGCGCCCGGCGGCCGTCGTCCCGCCGGGGACGTCGACCCGCAGCACGGTCGCGGTCGGCGTGCCGCTCCCGTCGGAGCCCAGCACGCTGAACAGCAGCGCGAAGGCGGCGACCACGGCGGCCGCGGCGGCGAGGGCGCCCAGGCCGGTGAGCAGTCGGTCGGTCACCGCGCCCCATGGTGGCGCACGGACCTAAAGCCCGGCGCACTTTGCGGCGGTCGCGACGCCCGGTGGCGTCTGGGCCGTGCGCAACCATCGTTGGTCCGATGATCGTCGTCCTCGCGATAGTGATCCTGGTGCTCGCCGCCGCCGTCGCCGGCCTGCTCTACGCGCAGCTCGGCCGCCGCGAGGAGCCGCCCGAGCCGATCGACGTCCGCGCCGCGGTGCAGGAGGCGACCTCGGCCGCGGTGGCCGACCTGCAGCGGATGAACGAAGAGTCGCGCAAGGTCGACACGAAGAGCGCCGAGGCCGCCCTGGAGCGGCGCGAGGCCGAATTCCGCCGGCTCACCGAGCCGATCGGCCAGAACCTGGCGCGGATCGAACGCGAGGTGGCGACGATGAGCCGCGAGCGCAAGGCGTCCGACGGCGCGGTCCGCTCGCTGCTCGACGAGATGAAGCTCGGCCTCACCGACCTCGGCACCCAGACCGGGACCCTGGTCAAGGCGCTGCGCCAGCCGAAGACCCGCGGCGAATGGGGCGAGGTGCAGCTGAAGCGCTGCGTCGAGCTGGCCGGGATGACCGAGCACGTCGACTTCATCACCCAGACCACCCTGCACGGTGACGACGGGCTGCTGCGCCCCGACGCGATCGTCATGCTGCCCGCCGACCGCAAGGTCGTGATCGACTCGAAAGTGCCGCTCGACGCCTACCTCGAGGTGCTCGAAGCCGAAGACGAATCCACGCGCCGCGGCGAGCTGATCCGCCACGCCCGCCAGGTGCGCGAGCACATCTCGAAACTGGCCTCGAAGCGCTACCAGGACCAGTTCGAGAGCGGCGACACGCCCGACTTCGTGGTCTGCTTCATGCCCTCGGAGGCCGCCCTGCACGCCGCCTTCGAGGCGGAGCCGAAGCTCTACGACTACGCGCTGGAGCAGAAGATCCTGATCGCGACGCCGACCACCCTGGTCGGGCTGCTGCGCACGGTGGAGCTCGGCTGGCGCCAGGAGCGGATCGCCGCCGAGGCCCAGGAGATCGCCGACGCGGCGGGCGAGCTCTACGGCCGCATGGGCGTCTTCCTGCGCCACCTGTCGAAGAGCGGCCGGCAGCTCTCCTCGGCGGTCAACGCCTACAACGACGCGGTCGCCTCGGCCGAGAGCCGAGTGCTGCCGTCGCTGCGCCGCTTCCAGGAGCTCGGCACGGCGCGCGGCGAGGAGGCCGAGGCGCCGAAGCCGATCGACGGCTCGCCGCGGCGGGTCGTCGCCGCCGAGCTGGAGGAGCTGGAGCGCAGCGGCGAGCAGGACGACCCGATGGTCGAGCTGCCGGCGCGCGCCGGGACCGACTCGCGATAGAGCCGCCCCGGTCCACGATCAACATCTAGGATGGCCCGGCAGGCGGGAAACCCGATACGGAGGCAAAGCTTTGGCTGTCGATACCAGCAACCTGACCCAACTTGACGTCGAGCCGGGAACGCTCCCGGAGACGATGGCCGCATGGGTCATCCGGCAGGAGCGCGAGGGCGAGCCGAAAGACGCCTTCCAGCTCGAGCAGATCGAGGTGCCCGAGCCAGGCGCCTTCGAGGTGATCGTGCGCGTGATGGCCGCCGGCGTCAACTTCAACAACGTCTGGGCGGCGCTCGGCAAGCCGGTCTCGGTCTTCGGCTACGGCGACCACCCCGAGTACGGCCACCACATCGGCGGCTCCGACGCCTCCGGGATCGTCTGGAAGGTCGGCGAGGGCGTCACCCGCTGGAAGGTCGGCGACGAGGTCGTGATCCACTGCAACCAGGCGTCCTACGAGGACGTCGAGGTCCACGGGCTCGACCCGCTCGCGGCGCCGAGCCAGCGGATCTGGGGCTACGAGACGACCTGGGGCTCCTTCGCCGAGTTCACCAAGGTGCAAGCGCAGCAGCTCCTCCCCCGGCCCCAGAACATGAGTTGGTCGGAGGCCTGCTCCTACGGGCTCACCTACTTCACCGCCTACCGGATGCTGATGGACCAGTGCAAGCTGCAGCCCGGCCACAACGTCCTGATCTGGGGCGCCGCGGGCGGCCTCGGCGTCTTCGCCACGCAGCTCTGCGCGGCGGCGGGCGCCAACGCGGTCGGCGTCGTCTCCTCCGACGAGAAGGGCGAGCTGGTCAAGGAGCTGGGCGCCGTCGACTACATCAACCGCTCCGAGTTCGGCGACATGATGCGGACCGACGCCAACCTCACCGACCCGGCCGCCGACAAGGAGCGCTTCCGCGCCTCGCGCGGCTTCGCCGGCCGGGTCAAAGAGATCCTCGGCGACGCTCCCGACATCGTCTTCGAGCACGTCGGCCGGGCCACCTTCCCGACCTCCGTGTACGTCGTCAAGCCGTTCGGCAAAGTCGTCATCTGCGGCGCCACGTCCGGCTTCCAGCTCGACTTCGACGTCCGCTACCTGTGGATGCGCCAGAAGCAGATCATCGGCTCGCACTTCGCCAACGCCTACGAGTGCATGCGGGCCAACCAGCTGATGGCGGAGGGCAAGGTCCGCCCCGTCCTCTGGCAGACGATGGGCTTCGACGGCGTCCCCACCGCCCACCAGCTGATGCACGAAAACAAGCACCTCGGCAAGATCGCCGTCCTGGTCGGCGCCTACTCCGAGGACGCGGGCAAGACCGAGGAGGGCCCGGGCGCGATCCGGGCCGAGGTCGGGGCGTAACGACGCCCGCGACGAGGATGCGAAAGGATTAGCCGATGCTCCAGGTCTGCAGACTCGATTGGCACATCGCCCCGCTGCGGGGCGATCGTTGGTTGGACGCCTGGGAGCCGGCGGCAGCGAAGTGCACCGCCTACGGCGCCAAGAGCTGGTCGCTGACCCGCTCCGACGAGGACCCGCTCGCCTTCCAGCAGACGATGGTCTGGGAGAAGCGCTCCGACTTCGAACGGTATTGGTACTCACAGGAGATCGCCGAGTACCGCGAATCCGTGGTCGATTGGTACGACATCCCCCTGCTGCCGACCTGGCACACGCTGCTCGCCGCCGAGTCGATCGTCGCCTCCGGCGCCTGAGCGCGCCCTCGCGATGAAGCTGGGGATCGTCGGCCTCGG
>CAVXNN010000007.1:0-225402 GCA_963763265.1 uncultured Actinomycetes bacterium
CTCCGAAGGCGATCGAACGCTCAAGCGCCGCCGCGCGGTGGCCGATGCACCCGCGTGGACGACCCGCTCTCCAGGCGCCTGCTCTGGCTCGCCGGCCTGCTGTCGGTGCTGCTGATCGCGGTCGTCGTCAACTACCTGCTGCACGGCGGGGCGGCGGCGCTGAACCCGGTGGCGCAGGCGGCCGAGCGCACCGCGGCGATGCCCGGCGCCCACCTCAAGCTGCAGGTCACCTACAGCGCCGCGGGCGGCTCGAGGGCGATCGTCGGGACGGGCCGCGGCGCCTTCGACGCGCGCGGCGACCGGGCCAGGATCGAGCTGTCGGTGCCGGTCCCGGGCCAGGCCACCGTGAACGTCGAATCGGTCGGCGACGCCCGCAAGGTCTTCCTCCGCTCCTCGGCCATCGCGGGCGAACTGCCGCCCGGCAAGGAATGGCTGGGGATGGAACCGCTGCTCGGCCACGACCCGGAGACCGCCTTCGGCGGCCGCGCCGAGGGGACGCTCAGGATGCTGGAAGCCGTCGCCCAGGTCGAACGGGTCGATCGGGAGATCGTCCGCGACCACCAGACGACGCGGTACAAGACGACGATCGACCTGGCGCGGGTGGCCGGCCTGCTGGCCGAAAAGGGGGAGGCCGAGCCGGCGCGCGAGTACGAAGCGTTCGCCGAACGCGCTCCCGCCCCGATCCCGGTCGAAGTCTGGATCGACGACCGGGGCCTCCTGCGCCTCGTCCGCATGGTCCAGCAGCTGCCCACCGCCGACGGTGGCCCGGAGCTCACGATGGACATGCGGATGGAATATTTCGCCTTCGGCGCCCACCCGAAGGTCGCTCTGCCGTCGCGCTCCCGGGTCCTCGACTACACCCCGGCCCTGCGCGCCGAACTCGGCATGACCGATGGCCGCAGCCTGGGTTCCCTGCGGCCGCCCGCCGGCGCGAGGCCGCTTTCGGCGGCCGCGTTCCGGCGGCGGGCGACCGCGATCTGCCGCGGAGTGGCGGGTGAAGCGAAGCGCCTGCTGTCGCAGGCGGACGGGCTGATCGAAAGGATGGAGGGGATGCGCCGCGGCGTCACCGATCCGGTCGAGGCGAGGCCGCTCGCGATGGCCTACGGGCTGCGGGTCGGGGAACCGCTCTACCGGCTGGCCCGCCGTGGGACCCTCCGGCTGGCGGCCCTCGTGCCGCCCCTCGTGCCGCCCCGCGATCGGGTCGCTGCCTACCGGCGCTACCTGACGCTCGACGTCGAACAGCTGGAAGGCGTGCTCGGCCAGGTGCGGGCGCTCCAGGTCGGCGCCTTCAATTCGCCGGCCATCCACGACACGGCCGCCCGCGAGACCGCCGCAAAGAAGCGGCGCAAGCTCGTCTCCTCGCTGGGGATCTCGTCCTGCGAGAAGGGCTCGCGCCCGGCCCATCCTGCGACGTCCGCCTGAATGCCATCCGGCGCCGGCCGTCCGCCGGCGCCGAGTGCGGCTGAAAGGAGTCGAACCTTCACGGGCGCTAGCCCACACGGACCTGAACCGTGCGCGTCTACCAGTTCCGCCACAGCCGCGAGTCCCGTCAATCTACCGGTCCGGGCCCTCAAGCCACTGCGTGACCGACGCCACGCCCCTCGCCGCCGCGCTCGCTAAACTGCTCATCCCTCGCCGCTATCGTCTAGGGGACTAGGACGCCGGATTCTCAGTCCGGAAACCGGGGTTCGAATCCCCGTAGCGGTATTGCGCTGCAAAGGCTTCGGGAAGCCAAGGGCTCCGCTCCGGTTTCGTCGGTCCTTTTCTCGTTCCTTGGGGAACCAGCGCGACAACAGGGCGTCTGCTCGCGCGGTTCCTCATGCTGGGGTGGCTTCGCTGTTGCCGTGCAGCAGCAGCGGCAGCGTGTTGGGGCGACGGCCGGCGGTAGCGATGTCCAGTGTCGAGTTGCCTTACCGACGTCGCGAGTGGCGGCGGGGGAGGACCGTGACAGCGAAGGTGGTGGAGGCTTCGTGGATCAGATCCACCGGGATGGTCGTCGTCTTCGCAACGCCCCGTGGCGGTTTGCTCGAGCCGAAGAGGGCGATCGAGACCAGCTGCCCTCGGGGGTCGTGGCGGGCCTTGTAACGGATGCCGGCGTACCCGGCATCCCGTAGCGCGCTCGCCCAACTCTGGGTCAGGTTGTAGTCGGTCGTCGCATGGATCTCGGCGGTAAGGCCGGCGAGGCCAAGGACTTTCGGGTCGGTTAAGTCGACGATGCACACCTTGGGCGGCCGCAGAGTCGAGAGGCGCTGGCTGTCAACCAAGGGCTCGGGGATCACGCCGCCCGGCCGCAGCAGCCGCCCGAACTTCTCGACGAAAGCGCCGATCGGCTCCCCGGCGAGATAGCACGTGCCCGTACCGGCGAGGTTGAATCGACCATCGGGGCCGTCGTCGAAGAACCACGGGGAAACGTCAACCGGGTGGATCCGCCACAAAGCTTCGGCCCCGAGCTTCGCGCTGGGAAGCTCGGGGAGTTCGTCCGGAGGAGCGGGCAGGCCGCGCGAACTCAACGGGTTAGGTCGGCCACCGCACGGCGGGCCGAGAGCAGCAGGGGCTCAGGGTCGGCGTCGCCGAGGGCTTCGACCGGAGTCCGGTCATCGAGCCCCGGCTGCGGGGCGGTGGCAAACGCGGCAAGGGTCCACGGGTCGAGTCCCGCCTTGCCAAAGATCCCGTTGAGTTTCTTGATCGCCACAAAGGGCGCGCTGTTCGCTGCGTCGAACTGCCAGCGGGGATAGCGGATGAGGTCGGCGTCGTCGCGCAGGGCGATCACGGAGCCACTGAGCACCCGCTTTCGCAGTGCCTCGCGACTGATCCCACCGAGTAGAACCCGTGCTTCGGCGCTGGTCAGCAGTTCCCCGAGGGCGCGTTCCCAAGCGCCGCCCGCGAGCACGACCATCGCCGCCCGTCTGCCGATCGCCTCGGCATCGTCAGCGGAATTGGGCTGCCCGCCGATCTCGGCCAGGGTCCGCCGAAACTCCTCGACGGTGCGATCTAAGAGGGTTGGATTCGCTGCCATTGAACACGAAGATAGCGTCAACCCCGTCAACCGTCAAGGGGATGGACTGCCTGCCAATTTCCTCGGCGGCGCCGAAAGTTGATGAGCTGCTTCTTGGCGAGGCACAGGACACCTCCGAGCCACAGCTCGGCTGCCCGCGCGAGCTGCACAAGACGGGCTGCTTGACTTCGCTCGTCTTGATTGGGGATTTCGAGCAGTCGATCTGTCCATTCCGCGGCGGCGGGCGTGAGTGGTGCCGCCGGTAGAGCGTCCAGAGTCGGGTCGTCGGATCCCACTCGAAGGTGCAGACCCGCATCCTGGTCCAGTCTGGGCCAATGCCCTTCGGCCAGGGCGGGCGGCACTCGTAGATCGTGATCGTGTTTCCCCGGACTTTGTACTTCCGTTGGTGTCAGGCCTCCGCCGCGACGGTGCTTGGGGCGTTTGCGCCTGTGATGGGCCACGTCAGCCCGCGAGCAGCTCGTCGATCGCGGCGATGAATTCGGCCGCGCCCTTGACGAACTCCGCTGCTTCCTCGCTGCTCGGGGGCGCGGCCTCGTAGTCGCCCTTTTCGCGAGCGGTCTTTGCCCGCCGGGCCAGTGCGCTCAGCTCTTGGTCGAACTTCCCCGTTGCCACGAAGGCGGCGCTGAAGAGCGTCCAAGTTCCGGCGTGGGTCTTTGCGTGCTCGTCCTGCTCCGACAGGGCGGCCCGGGCAGCGTTCAGCATCGCGTAGTAAGCGGAGCTCGCGGCGGCGGCTGGATGCCCTGACTCCATGATTTCTTGGGCAACCGTCGAGCGGTCGCGCGCCTGCTCCATGAACTCCGCGGAGCGCGGGCTCACTCGAGCGCGCTCCCGGCGAGGACGATCTTGTCGCGGTCGACCTCTTGGATGAAGAAGGACTCGATCTCCCGGCGGCCTTGCACCCAGTCGGGATCATGGACGTGCACCGAGTAGGTGAACGGGCTTTCGCCCTCGGCGAGCGCGGCTTGTTCCCCGAGGTCTCCGGCGACCCGGCCGTGGCGAACGTGGCCGCCCTCGGCGATCACCAGCAGGTCGACATCGGATTCGCCATGCGCCTCCCCACGAGCCCTCGAGCCGTAGAGCCAGACCGCGCGAAGGTCCTCGCCCAGCCTCTCGCCCAAACGCGCCACAAGGCGAGCGACCGTCCGTCGCTCGCTCTCGGTGAGCTGTGCTGCGGCAAGGCGATCGATGGGTGCGAATGCCATGTCTCCGAGGATAGGTGGGCGAGAGGCCAACACGCTCCGAATCCGTGTCCCGAAATGTGTACCCAACTCCACCGAACTGGGCCGAACTCAACTCAACCAACTGGACAGAGAGAACCCATATCGACCGCAAATGGCTTCCGAGAGCGGATTCTCAGTTTGGAAACCGGGGTTCGAATCCCCGTAGCGGTATGGCCTTAGCGGAGAGAGCAGCGGTTCCCGCTCCTCCTATATCCACCAAGTCCCTGGCGCTGCCGAACGCGCTGGAGACCAGGGCGCGCAGGTGAACTCGTCCGCCGTTGCGGTCGATCTCGACGCGCAGGCGGAAGGCCTCGAAGACCGCCCGCTGTAGCTCGGGATCGGCATCGGCCAGCTCGGTGGCAAGGTCGGGAAGTGACGCCAGGACCGTGTGGGCGTCGTCGGGATCGACGGCGGTGCTGTCGCGTCCGGCTTGATCGAGCTGCTGGAGAACCGCCTGGGCTTCCTCCCGCTCACCTTTGAGGCTGCGGATGCGCTCACCGACGACGACCGGATCGACTCCCGCCTCGATCGCGGCGAGCTGGCGCTCGATCTTCTGGTCGATTTCGCCGAGCTGGCCCGCAACCCGCTTTCGCGTGCCGTTGCTCTGCGTCTCCAGGGAGCCGGCAAGGGCTGAGCTTTCGGTCTGGAAGTGGTCCAGCGCCTTCGGGCCGAAAATCCTGGTGGCGAAGAAGCTGTCGATCAGGTGGGCCAGCTTGTCCTCGCGCACGTACTGCCATTTGCCGTGGCCGACCGCTTCGGCCGCGCGGTCGCCGTAGGTCGCCCGGTAGCCGCAGGTGTAATAGGTCGGCTCGCCTTTTCGCCCGCGCCCCTGCATCCGCAGGGGGTTGTGCCCGGTTGCGCAGTGGACGATTCCGCGCAGCAGGTAGAAGCGCTGTTGTGGGCGTCGCCGCCGATTGCCGTGGCCGGTCGAGTGCGCCGCACCCGGATAACCGGACACTTGGTTGAACAAATCGATCATCGCACCCGGGTCGAGCCGGCACCCTCGTCGCGGGCGGCGAGGAACCCCTCTCGAGCTTCGATCGGCGTGCGGTAGCCGTGCCTCTCGAGCAGCCACTCGCGGTTGTAGAGGCGGCCGAAGTCCCGCACCGCGGCGCGCAGCTGCTCGAAGGTCTCGAATCGCTCGATCCACAGCACCTGCTCCTTGAGCGCCTGGATCGCCCGCTCGGCGCATCCGTTCGTCTCGGGCTCGTAGTGGAAGGCGGGCGAGCGGGCGATCCCCAGGTGGTCGATCTCGGCCTGGTAGTGGTCTGAGCGAAAGCAGGGCCCGCCGTCGTAGCGCAGCGCGAGCCCGGCGGCAACGGCCGCCTCGACCGAGCCGAAGCGCTCGGCTGTGACCTCGCGAAGGAGATCGGCGGCGGCGAAGCGGTCCATGCGGTGGGCCGCGTCGAAGAACAGCTCGCCGGTGCCGTGGTCGACGATCACGAAGACCGCGCAGCGGCCGTCCTGATCGCTCCAGGCCTCGGTCGCATCCGTTGCCCACAGGGTGTCGGGCGTCTCGACGGTGATCGTGCCCGTGTGCAGGCGCGCGGCGCGCTTTCTCACCTGCGGGGTCGGGGCGAGGACCCCGTCCTCGCGCATCAGCCGCAGCACCCGCTTGCGCGAGGCACGGATGCCGCGACGGCGCAGGCGCGCCCAGACCTTGCGATGGCCCTCGCCGTTGAAGGGCGAGTCCTCGATCGTGCGGTGGATCTCGGCGCGCAGGCAGGCGTCGGGCATCGCGCCCACCGGCCCGCGCTTGCGATGCGCCCGCTCGCCGACGGCGCCCTCCCGTTCGCGCCGGACACGCTCGAAGGCCGCCGAGCGCGAGACGCCGGCGATCCGGCAGACGGTGCCGAGCCGGTGCCCGGTCTCGGCGCTCACCTCGACCGCCTCTCTGACCGTGGAGCCCCCTTTTTCCCCAAGAGGGCTCGGAGGGTGTCGATCTCGATCGCCTGCTCGCCGATCTTTCGCTGCGCTTCGCGCAGCTCGCGCTCTTCGGGCGGGGCGGCCCTTGCCTTGAGGCCCTCGCGGCCGGCGGCGAGGAAGTCCTCCCGCCAGCGGCTGATCGCGCCGGCCGGCTGGCCGCACTCGCGGGCGAGCGCGTCAAGCGACTCGCCGCGCAGCAGCCGCAGCACCACCCCTTCCTTGCGGCGCGAGGACCAGCGCGCCTCCCGCTTGCCTTCGGCTGCGCGCTCGGCGCGCTGGTCCTCGGCAGGCTCCCCTCCGTTGTTGGCCACCCGGTCCTCCGTTGTTGCTGACACCCGACACCTCCGTGTCTATTTGGGTGTCCGGTCGGAACCGGGTGCGGGACACGAGCGCCGTTTCATCTCCGCCTGCACCCGCTCGAACTGCTCCTCGGTGATCAGCGGCTCGTGCTGTTCGTCTGCCTCGATCCATTCGTCGCGGCTGCGGCGAGTGACGGGACCGACGCCTTGCTTGTGGGCGCGGGAGTCGAGCCGGTTCCAGTAGAGGTGGCCGGTGTAGACCGGGTTTTCGAGCATCGCTTTGATCGTCGTCTTGGCCCATTTGCCGGGATGCGTTGCGTCTCTTGTCGACGTGGCTCGGCGGCGGCGGGCCGCCCGGCCGGTTGAGGTAGTTGGCGATCTCCTTGTAGCCGGCGCCGGAGAGGAAGCGCTCGAAGATCTCGGCGATCACGGGAGCCCGGTCGCGCTCGACGACCAGGCGCGACTTCGTATCGCCGGCCTTAGCCCGCGCCGGGTCGGGATGCGGCTGGTGCTTCAGCCGGTAGCCATAGGGAGCGCGGCCGCCGTTGCGATAACCCTGGCGGGTGTTCTGCGTCTGGCCGCGCCGGACTTCGCGCCCGAGCTTCTCCACCTCGAACTGGTCGAGCGCCTGGAACATGTGGCGGATCAGCCGACCCTCCGGGCTGGTCTGGTCCCCGGCCGTGAGGGCGTAGAAGACCTCAACGCCCGCGCGGGTCATCTCGCGCTCGTAGGTCAGCGCGTGGAATAGGTCGCGCGAGAGCCTCGAGGTCGCGTAGATGACGACCGCATCGAAGCGACGCGCCTCCCGCTCCTTGGCCTCCCGCAGCAGCTCGGCCCAACCTGCTCGACCATCCCGCCGCCCCGCCTCCTGGTCGGTGAAGTCGCAGACGATCTCCCCGCCCAGTTCGGCTGCTTTCGTGGCGCAGGCCTCGCGCTGCGAGGGGAAGGAGAGCGTCGGGTCCTGCTTGTCCTTGGTCGAGAGTCGGCCGTACCAGGCAAAGCGCCGCATCATCGGCTCCTTTCCTCGGGTTGACGCGGGCTCGGTCGGTACGCTTGAACCGTGACCGCGAAGGAGAGGCTGCTGCGTGAGGTGCTCGACCTCGATGAGGCCAGGGCGGCCCGCGCGCGGATCGTCATCCCCGACGAGCCGGTCGAAGAGCCGGAGATGGCTCCGCTACCTGCAGGCTGGGGCGAGACCCTGACCGGCGAGCCGATGCCGAACGTCGCAGCCGCCGTGCGGCGCTCCCGCGAGTCCCACTGAGCGTGCTGGTCGTAGACGCGAGCTTGGCGGTCGAGCTGTCGCTTGACCGGGCGGGGGAGCAGGCAAGCGCCGCCCTCGATGACGGAGGCAGGCTGATCGCGCCGCCGCTGCTTTGGAGCGAGGTTCCGTCGGTGCTCCACGAGATGGCCTTTCGTGGCGACATCTCCAACGCCCTGGCCGAGCTGGCCCTGCAGCGGTTCCTCGCCGGGAAGCTGTCGATCGGCGAGCAGCGGCCGGGCGGGCTGACGATGGCGGCGTGGGAAGTAGCCGAGGAATTCGGCTGGGCGAAGACCTACGACGCCGAGTACGTCGCGCTTGCGAAGCTGAGCGATTGCCGTTTGGTCACCGTCGACGGCAGGCTGCGCCGTGGTGCAGAGCGGCTCGGCTTCGTCGTGACGCCGGCCGAGCTTTAGGGAACGCGCCGCGCCGGTCATCGGCGACTGCCTTTGGCGTTCCGGCGTCGGGCGGCCAGTAGGTCGAAGATCGCCTTGGCCTGTTCGCGGCGAAGCTGTTCGTCCAGCGCTGATCCGGGCTTGGTGCGTTCAATCGACATGATGGGTTCGAGGCCGCCGACCGGGGCCGCTTTGTGTTGCCTGCCTTGGTGATCGCGGCTGCGCCGGTCTGCGATCCGCCCACCAGGTCTAGCTCCGTCGCGCCCGGATCTCAAGTCGGCTCGGCCCCCTCGGCCGGAAGCTCCTTCAGCACCCCGGACCCGCAGAAATGGCAGTAGGCGGCAACGTCGCGGCGAGCGGGGCCGTGCTCGCGGTCGGGGTCGGGATAAACGATTTCCTCGCAGCCCGAGCAGAAGCGCAGTGAGGTCCGGTCGACCTCGACGAGGAAGCCATCGCGGCCGATGCGGTGTCGGGCGATGAAGCCGTGCCTTTTAACGAGCCGGGTGGCCTTCGCCTCGCGCCAGCGCAGGTAGCTGTCCCGCAGGCGCGCTTGCTCGGCGGCGTTCTCGCGGTCCTGCTCGGCATCGCGGGCAAGGCCTGCAACCGAGTCGGTGCCAAGGAGGTCGCCATCCTCCAGCCAGCGGCGGCGCTGACGCAGCTTCGGCCCTTCGCCGAATCGCTACGCCGCCTCCTCCGAGCGGTTGACTTGG
The DNA here is from genome assembly GCA_963763265.1 of uncultured Actinomycetes bacterium. GTDB lineage: Bacteria > Actinomycetota > Thermoleophilia > Solirubrobacterales > 70-9 > VAYN01. The sequence continues at coordinate 8,825 of CAVXNN010000007.1, forward strand.
CTCGCGCGGTGGTGGGCGACCAACACCGCCAGAGCTTCGCGCTCGGAAGGCGTCGGCTCGCGGTCGGCGAGGCGGAGCGCGAGCGGTTCGGCCAGCATCCCGCCGACCGCTTCCAGTGCTCTGCGCTCGATCTCGTTCAGCCCGCCCTCGTCTTCGACAGAGAGCCGAAGGGCTTCGGTGGCGATTCGTCCGAGCCGGTCGCTTCCCCAGCCACGGCGCAGCTCATTCCGCAGGCGCTCGGCGAGGGTCTCGGGGTCAGAGCGCAGCCGCTCGCGCTCTTCTTCCTCAGCGCGCCGTTTGGCCGCCTGGCGTTCCATCAATTCGTCAAACGGCCGCCGAGCCTCCGTCAGCGCACCGAGAAGGTCGGTCATGCCCTCCTCTTCGTCACCGAGGAGCCAGCGTCGGTCTACCGCGCACCGCTCCAATTTCCGAGCCAGGTCACAGGCGCAGGTCAGGAGCAATGACCTGCGCCCAGCCTGCTTGCGCATGGCAGCGATGAACGAGCGGGCGCGGCCCTCGGTCGTGGTGATGAAGAGCAGCCCCGGGCAGAACGGGTGTCTCTGCCGCAACGCCTCGGCTCGCGCATAGTCCGCATAGCCGGCCGCCTTTTGGGCCAGGCGTCGGTGGGACATAGACCCCATATCCAGCTCGACAAAGGCAGTGAGTGGTTGCCCGTCCTGGTCGGCGATCTCGATGAAGACGTCGGGGGCGATAGCGCGCTTGTCCCGTGAGGCCAGGACGGTGAACTCCTCCCGCGCTTCACCCTCACGCTCGAAGCGAGCGAGCCTGAGCTCGCTGGGAAGCGTTCGCTCCAGCGCGACGTAGATCTCGCTGAGCCCGGCGGCATGGGAGAGGAAGAGCGGATTCGGCTCGCTGCGATCTCCTCCCCTCGGGGGCGGCCCTCCTTTGACCACCGCCTCGCCCTTGCGGGTCGGCCACAGGTGGAAGGGAGCAGATCCCCTTTCTCGGTCGGCTACGAGGTCGACGAGCGGGCTCGCGGTGCGATCGTGGAGCTGCCCGGGTCGGCCTGGCAGAGCGCGATCGACGGCGACGGGACCGAGCGTGAAGGTGCCCAGGTCACAGAGCTGACGGGTCGCGTGGATCTCTCCACCTGGCCCGAGGGCACCCGGCTGATCGTCCGCCGCGAGCGCCCCCATCCGGGCGCCCAGCTCTCGGTTCTCGACTGCGAGACCGGTTACCGCCACACCGCCTTCATCACCGACCAGGACGGGGCCGACATCGCCGCCCTCGAGCTGCGCCACCGCCGCCGCGCCCGCGTGGAGGACGCGATCCGCGTCGGCAAGGAGACCGGGATGCGAAAGATGCCCCTCGGCGCCTTCGCCCACAACCAGTCCTGGCTTGAGGTCTCGCTCCTGGCGCAGGCGCTGCTGCGCTGGGCGGCGCTGCTCTGCCTGGACGGCGAGCTCGCGCTCGCCGAGCCCAAGCGGGTGCGCCAGCGCCTGCTGCACGTCGCCGGGCGCCTGGTCCGCTCGGGGCGCCGGGTGGCGCTGCGGCTGCCGCGCACCTGGCCGTGGGCCGAGGCGCTGGTCGCTGCGTTCGCGCGGCTGCGGGCACTGCCGGCCGCGAGCCCGTAGCCACGGGGCCTTCTCCCAGCCTCGACCCTCATCGCCGCACCTGCCGATCCCGGCCTGCCCGAGAACGGGCGCCGAGGCTCCGATCCGTCGGCGACCAACATTGAAAGGGGCGCCAGGGCGGCTCCGCGGAACCGCCCTGGCGCTGTTACCTACCTCAAGTCACGCGGTCTCACCCCGCAGGGTGAAAACGGCGGATCGAGGCTAGCTGGGCATGGGACGGAACCGTTTCTTGAGAAGACCCGCGCTTTCTTGAAGCGTGAGGAGACCGACTCCGAGACCCCACCCTGGGTGAGCGGAGAGCTGGGAAGGCAGGGTGAGCGTTTCAGGCGGATGCGTTCGAGGTCACCTGGCGGTTGGTCGGACGCGACCCAGAGCTTTATCCGTGTCCGCGCGCCTGCCGCATCCGAGGTATCGGCGAGTAGCCCCGACCGGCGATACTGCGGCTGTGGAGCTGCTCGCGGTATCGACGGGGGTCGCCATCGGCTACGGCATCGGTCTCTGGGTCGTGCTGATCATTGGGCCGGCGACGGTCACGGTCCTTAAGGGCCAGTGGCCCCTGTTCGATCACGGCTGGTACACGCTCGGAATCGTCTGATGGATCACCGGCTTCAGGCTGGCCCGACCCGAGTCCTGGTGGGCCCGCCATCTTTATGGCCCAGCCAAGCTTGCGCGCGCAGAAGCTCGTTACCCGGAAACCCTGGATGAAGAAGAAGGAATTGACGGAGCACCCAACCCGGCATGGGTCCGCGTCGCAACTGCGCTCTTCCTCGCCCTCTGCGCCGTCGCGGCGATCCTGGCGGTCGGAGGGTTCCTCGGTCTCTAACGTAGGTCTGAGCGAGTTCCGAGGCCGGCGAGCTCGACCAGTTCGGCGAGCGGGTTGGCCACGTGATGATGATCTTCGGACCGCCGACGCTCATGGGCAAGGGCTACCAAGAGGCTGTGACGGCTTGGCCCGACCTCCGCACTGATCTCGCCTCGGTGATCGCGTAAGGACGATCACCGTGCCAGCGAGATCGGATCACCCTCCACCCGCGCCACGTGGTTCGTCTTGTGTTCCGCTAGCGGTACTCATGGCATGACCCCCTGAATTCGGGCTCTCCTGACGTTTCCGTGGGTCACGTAACGGTGACTCGGCCGGGGAGCGGCGGGCACAACCCGCCGAGCTTCAGCATCGCCAGGGAGATAAGCGCCTGAGGCGAGTGAAAGCCGAAGGCGCGGCGGGCGATCAGCCGGATCTGTGTGTTGATCGCCTCCACGCGGGCGTTGGAGAGGCCGTGCCGGATGGCCGCGACGATCCCGTCGCGCTGCTCGGTGATGGTGCGGGCGAGCTTGACGAAGGGCCTCAGGTGGCAGCGCCGAGCCCAGGAGATCCACTCATCCAGCAGGCGGATCGCCGCCCTCGGCCCCAGCCGGTAGATCTGGCGCAGCTGCTCCTTCAGCAGGTAGGCGCGGTAGAGCGGCCGGTTGAGCTTCTCGATGTCGGCGAGCTTTGACTGCTGGCGGCCCGTCAGGTTCTCGGGGTTCTTCCACAGTGCGTAGCGAGCCCCCTTCAACTCGCGGGCGACGTCGGTCTGCCCCTGGCGGCGTGCCTCATTCCAGACCTCGCGGCGAACCTTGTCGAGCGCTTCGGTGGCGAGCGCGATCACGTGGAAGGGATCGACGCAGCGCTTGGCCTTCGGGCAGCGCTTCACCAACACCGCCTCGATCCAGCCCGCCATGTCGCAGGAGACGAGCTTGAGGCGCTTTGCGCGTTGCTCCCCGAGCGCGTCGAAGAACGCCTCGACCGTCGCCTTGTCGCGCCCCGGCGCCGCCCAGATCAGGCGGCCGCTGTCGTGGTCGACGACGACGGTCAGGTAGCGGTGGCCCTTGCGGTGAGAGATCTCGTCGATGCCGATCCGCCGCAGGCCGGCGAGGAGGTCCGCTTCGCGGCCCGCTTCCTCCGCCACCCGCTCGCAGATCGCCCCGACGCTGCGCCAGGCGATCCGCATCAGCTCGGCGACGGCGCTGCCCGACGTGTTCACCGCCAGCCAGGCGACCTGCTGCTCAAAGGCGCGGGTGAAGCGCGAGCCGTGGCGCGCCCAGGGGACGGCGCAGACGACGACGCCGTGCTCGGTGCAGGCGACCCTCGGCGCGTCGGCCTCCAGGTGGGCGATCGTCGTGCCGAGGTCGAGCGCCCGCCAGCGACGCCGCCCCTCGCCGAGGTCAAAGCCCGGCGCACGCCGCCCGCAGACACCGCAGCGATCACGCTCCCGATGGTGCGGCCGGACCGCCACCACCACCTGCCCTTTGTCGTCGATCTCCACGCTTTCGACGACCGCCCGCTCCAAGCCGAGCAGGCGTGCCCATACCCTTTTCTCGCGCACGTCGTTGCCGCTCCCTTCGTTTCCAGTCTTCGAGAAACCGGAAACCTAGGCGCGGAGCGGCGTGCGCTTCTTCTCAGCGCCCTACTTCACCCACGGAAACGTCAATAGAGCCTGAAATCGGTCCGACCCTTGTGAGAGTCCTACCGGCCCGCGAAACTGGGCCAAGGAGGACCGACGCAAGTGAAGAGAAGGCGACACACCCCCGAGCAGATCATCCGCAAGCTCAGGGAGGCCGAGCGGATGCTCGGCGAAGGCAGGGGAGTGGCGGAGGTCGCGAAGGAGCTGGGGGTCTCCGAGCAGACCTTCCACCGCTGGCGCAACCAGTACGGCGGGATGAAGGCCGCCGACGTCAAGCGGCTGAAGGAGCTCGAGCGCGAGAACCGCGAGCTGAAGCAGATCGTCGCCGACAAGGAGCTGGAAGTCCGCGCCCACAAGGAGATCTCGGCGGGAAACTTCTGAGCCCAGACCGCCGGCGCCAGGCGGTCGCGATGCTCTGCGACCGCCTCGGCGTCAGCGAGCGCTGGGCATGCCAGGTGGCGGGGCAGCATCGCTCCACGCAGCGCTACGAGCCGAAGGCCGCCGAGGACGACGCCGCCCTGCGCTCCGCCCTGCGCAAGATCTCCGAAGAGAAGCCCCGCTGGGGCTACCGCCGCGCCCATGCCCGCCTCCTCGGAGAGGGCTGGAGCGTCAACAAGAAGCGCGTGCAGCGGATCTGGCGCGAGGAGGGCCTGCGGGTGCCGAAGCGCAAGCGAAAGCGCGCCCGGCTGGGCGACAACGCTGACGGCAGGCGCCTCCGCGCCGAGCGCCCCGACCACGTCTGGGCGCTCGACTTCCAGTCCGACGAGACGGCCGACGGCCGCCAGATCCGCATCTTGAACGTCGTCGACGAGTTCACCCGCGAGGCGCTCGCGAGCGAGGTGGCTCGCTCGATCACCGCCGAGGACACGGTCGCCGTGCTCGAGCGCCTCGTCGCCATGCGCGGAACCGCTCCCTGCCACATCCGCTGCGACAACGGCCCCGAGCTGATCGCCCACGCCCTGCGCGACTGGTGTCGTCTCAACGCCACCGCCACCGCCTACATCGAGCCCGGCTCCCCCTGGCAGAACCCCTTCATCGAGTCTTTCAACGGCCGCGCCCGCGACGAGGTGCTCGACGTCGAGCTGTTTCACAGCCTGGCCGAGGCCGAGGTGATCCTCGCCGACTGGATCTCCGCCTACAACACCGAACACCCGCACTCGGCGCTGGGGATGCTGCCGCCGGCCCGCTTCGCGGAGCGTTGGCGGGAGGAGAACGGCGCCCCGTCGCCTCGCTCCGATCGCCCTACGGGCTCACTCCGCGAGGCGACGGTCGACCCCGCTACCGTGCAAGCGGATACCGACCACGAACTCTCACTGAGGGTGGACCGGTAAATGGGGGCCTTCCACTCAGAAGAGCCCCGTGGTTCCGGCGGCAGTGCGAACTTCGGGGAGAACGGCTGCGAGGTCGATCTATCGGCCCTGGTGCCTTGTCGCGCGCGAGGCGGCCGAAGGCGCTGCGGCGATGACGCGGCGGCCCGAAGACCGCCACGCACGCACCTGCGTCGCCCTAATCCAGATTGAAATAGGCGGCCAGGTCGAGCCACTCCATCCGACGGGGGGGACCGGTCACGCCGCTCTCATTCAGAGCCTTTCCGAGTCGCTCCTCCATGAAGCGCGCCTGATCGTCCCTGGAGCGCCAGACCTCGAATACGACGACCCCTCCCTCCTTGGCACCGGCGGCATGGAAAAGCTGCCCATCCGGCGCGCCGCCGCCCGTCTCCAGGTCGATCCCGAGCGCATCGCTCACCTCTTTGTACTTCTCGATCCCGAATCCCTCGAATTCCAGAATCAGTCCGTCGGCCATGATGCGCGTCTCCTTGTCGATTTCCAGTAGCGCCCGACACTCCCACGGCGAGCCGGAGCGAGTCAAGGAGGTCTGATCCGGCGGAGAGATTCGCGGCTCGGCAGGGTCACTGATGCGGTCGCCGGGTCGGCCCGCCCGCAGGTTCACCCGTGGTTGACCCGGCGCCGCTTCTCGCTCCTCGCCGCCTCCCGTCGCGTCGTGCCCCCGATCCCCCGCGTCACCGCGGGGTCGAAGAGCTTGAAGGTGAGCGGCGAGTAGATGCCCTCGGCGCGGCACCTCGGGCAGACCTGGGCCGCTCCTGCCGCGGCGTTGAAGTTGGTGCCGCACCGCTCGCAGTAGAACATGGTCCCTCCTGCGGGATGGGCAGATCCTGGCGTGGCCGTGTCGCCCCGGGGGCCGGACCGCGATCCCGTCTGTCGCCTACCCCCGGGGTGTCGTGCGAAACCGAACGCATCCGGGGGGAAGGCGGCCTTGGAGGCGGTCGAGAGCAGATCCATCACGCCGAGAACGATCCCGGCGTCGGGACCTGTCCGGGCGTGTAGTGCTCGGGGGCGCCGCGGCGCTTGGCGGTGTCGACGACCTCGAGCACCCCCGCCTTCTCGAGCGCCTTGGCGTGGTAGCTGACATTGCCGAGCGGCTCGCCCGCCTCGCGCGCCTAATCGCTGGGCGCGAGAGCCGCTGTCGGTCGCGGAGATCGGTGAGGAATGCGATCCTCGGCGGGTGGCCGAGGGCTCTGGCTACCTCGACCGCCCGGCGCTCTTCCATGGCCCTTGCGAGCGTAGTGCAGGGGCACCGAGGTTCAGGCCGGGCCGAAGGTCAGGCCGGGGCGACCAGGCCCAGCATCGGCCGCCAGCACTCCTGGCCCCTGGCATCGATCGAGCGCGAGACGAGACCGTCCTGCTCCAGCCGCTCGAGCGCTCCCACGACGTCGACGGCCTCGCGCCCGAGCACCATGGCGACACACGCGGAGGTGCAGCAGTGGTTGGCGCGGCCCTCCTGGATGAGGACGAGCAGGACGGCCTGCTCCTCGGCTTCAGGGTCGTGACCGACCGGGTCCATGCCCGCGACCCTACCTCGCCCCGGGCGCCGGATTCGTCGTTTCTGCGGTACTGCTCCGGGCTCAAGCTTCCGGTGCCCGCCACGCGAAATGTATTGTCTGACAACGAGTCCGTCAGAGTGCGACCGGGCTCGCCGGCGGCGATGGGGGCGAGGGACGTGGAGCCGATGCAGGCGCGCCCGGCCGAGCTGGGGTCCGTGGAGGCAAGATCGCCCGAGCTCGGCTCGATGGGGCGATAATCCCCCGGTGAGCGAGGGTCCCAGCCGATGCGCGATCGTGACCGGGGGCGGGAGCGGGATCGGCCTTGCCACGGCCCGCCGACTCGCCGCCGACGGCTGCGGCGTGGTGATCGCCGGCCGCCGCGAGAAGGCCTGCGCGGAGGCGGTGGGCGAGGTGGAGGCTGCCGGTGGGGAGGCGGTCGCGGTCCCCTCCGACGTCGGCGTCCCCGGAGACGCCGAGCGCGTCGTCGTCGCCGCGGTGCAGCGCTTCTCCGGCGTCGACGTCCTCGTCAACAGCGCCGGGATCGGTGACGCCGCACCGGTGCTCGAGGAGACGCTCGAGGGCTGGGAGCGGGTCATGCGCACGAACCTCACCGGCGCCTTCCTGATGGCGCGGGCCGCGCTCCCGTCTCTGATCGAGCGGCGTGGGTGCGTGGTCAACGTCTCCTCGGTCAACGGCTACCTGGCCGGCCCGGGCTGGGCCGCCTACTGCACCTCGAAGGCGGGGTTGATCATGCTCACCCGCTCGCTCGCCAACGACTACGGGCCGGAGGGTGTGCGGGCCAACTGCGTCTGCCCCGGGTGGGTGCGCACGCCGATGGCCGACGCCGACATGGACGCGGTCGCGCGGGCGCGGGCGACCGACCGCGAGGGCGCCTATCGGCTGACCCACGTCGACAATCCGCTGCGTCGGCCGGCGTGGGCCGAGGAGATCGCCTCCGTCGTCTCGTTCCTGGCCGGGCCCGACGCCAGTTACGTCAACGGCGCCACCCTGCCGGTCGACGGCGGCACCAGCGTCGTCGACCCGACGGCAGCGGCGGGTCAGTTCGGGCCGTGAGCGGAAGCCTCTGCGCGGGGCGGAAATCTGCCGGCCCGGCCTGCCCGGCCGCTCGTGTGCGCCGGGCCGAGGTACGGATCCGCACTGGTCAGGGCCGCAAGGAGACGCTGCGGACAGGCAGGGCCCTTGGCGCTGCGGACAGGCAGGGCCTTGGTGCAGGGCGGTCGTCGGAGGGAGGGTCCGTGGCGGTCAGCCGCGTCCGCGGGAGCGAGCGCCGGACGCCACCGCGACGTCCGTCGGATCGCCTCCCGTTCTGACGAGGAATCTGGTGCGCAGCCCCGTGCCATTGAGATTGGCGCGCGCGATCCAGCCGAAGCCTTCCTTGCCTTCGACCGGGTGCTTGAAGTAATCCCAGTTGGTCCAGTAGATGTGGCCGGCTCCGACCGCGATGCTGCCAGGCTGGCCGTTGGGCATGGTGATGAATCTCGGGCGCACCCGGGTGCCGTTGAGGTTGGCGCGGACGATCGCGTTCGTGGGCGTCGTCCAGAAGATGTGTCCACCGCCCACCGCGATGCTGGATGGGCTGGTGTTGCTGCGGATGAAGCTGTTTCTCACGCCGGTGCCGTTGAGGTTGGCGCGGCCGATCGCGCTGGGTCCTTGAAACGGATAGGCCGACCAGTAGATGTGGCGAGCGTTTACCGCGAGCGACCCGGGAGAGAAGCGCCTGTTGAGGCGAATGAACCTGTTTTGGCGGTGCGAGCCGTTGAGCCTGGCGCGGCCGATGAAGGTGCCGTCGGTCGCCCAGTAGATGTGACCCGCGCCCACCGCGATGTCGTGGGGGCGGAATTCCGGCGTCTCGGGAAATCGCAGGAAGTTACGGTTCACGCCGGTGCGGTTGAGGTTGGCGCGGCCGATCGTGTCCCTGTTGCGGTCGACCCAGTAGATGCGGCGGCCGGATATGGCAATCGCGCCCGGGTAGGCGGCGGCTCTGGGGATGAAGCGGCTCCTCACGCCCGTGCCGTCTGGGTTGGAGCGGCCGATGTTGCCCGAGCTCGTCGTCCAGTAGACCCGGGCCTCGGCGGACGGGGCGAGGACCAGGGCCGAGGCGAGCAGGGCGGCGAGCAGGGCCAGCGAGGCGGCGAAGCCGAGCGGGTGCGAGCACTTGCCTCGGCCCGCCGTGGTTACACCCATCAGCCTCATCTTCGCCGTCTCCTTCCTCTTCGTCTGCGGTCGGGCGGGTACGGTCGATGACCGATCGCCAAGCCCCGGCCGGCCCTTCAGGGCCGACCGGCCCTGGCACCCAGTGACCGAGCCATCCTTCCACAGGGCTCGGGCGACGCGTCGCCCGAGCGCACTCGCTAAGACGTGAGCGAGCGTTGGACCTTGATCTCGCAGGCGTCGACCGATGCCCTTGTGCCCGGCGTCTCCGAAGCGTCCATCGCGTCGAAGACCGCGCTCGCCTCGCGCATCTTCTCGTCCGTCTCGAAGTACACGACGACGACGGCGGTTCCTTGCGCCTCGTCAAAGAGCACCTCGATTCCACTCGCCTCGACGCCCGGCGGCGGGCCTTCGTGCTGGATCTGCCCTGCGAGGTCGGAGATTTTCTCCGCGGTAACCCCGGTGAATCTCACCACGCGCGCGTGCATGCGTTCCTCCTCTGGGATGGTCGCTACCAGCGTAGCCGCGGGATCTGGGGATGCAAGCGCGGCACCGGTCCGGCGATTGCGAGGGGCGCCTATGGCGTGATGCTGGTTCCGGGACTCACTTAGATCGAGTCCGACTTTCTTCCGTTGCAGTCGGCACACAGCAGTTGCAGGTTCTCGACGGTGGTTGCTCCGCCAAGCGCGACCGGCAGGACGTGGTCGTACTGAAGGTCAAAGCTCGAATCGCATTCGACGCACCTGCCGCCGTCGCGCTCGAAGACGAGCCGTCGAATCTCGACCGGCACGGGGAGGCGGGTCGGCCGGCCTTGTTCCTCGGCTCGCATGAGGCTGTGGGCGGTCTGTAGTTGCCGCTGGGCCTTGCGCTCTCGCTGAAGCACCAAAGCCTTCACATCGTCGGCCGCCAGCCCATCGTCCTCCCAATAAATGCAGTCGTGGAACCACCAATAGCGGCGCTTGCCCGCCGTCAGGAGGGACACGGGCCGTTCGAGCTGGGCTTCCTTCGTCTGTTCGACCCAGGCCCGTTGCCAGCGAACATCGAAGACCCGCTTGCCTGCCTGGAGGGCGTAGCGCCCGCTGAACAGTCGCGGGATGGACCACGGCAGGCGGACAACTGCAGCGTTCTTGTCTGCGCGCAACACGCCGGGCAATCTATCCGAGCACTCGACGGAATTTCCGGCGCTTGGGATCGCCGGCGTCCCGGCGGGGGACCCCGCGGGCCGACCCGAGGCGGCGAGCTATCCTCGCCAGGTGAAGGCATCGCGACCGAGGCGAGCCCACGGCTGATGGGTGGGGAAGAGCCCGCCGGGGGCGACGGCGGCACCCGTCGGACCACGCTGGCCGGCGAACGGACCTTGCTGGCCTGGTGGCGCACCGGACTCACCGCGATCGCCGTCGCGCTTGGTGTCGGCCGCCTTCTGCCCGAGCTGGAGCCGAAGGCCACGCATTGGCCATATGCACTTCTCGGAGTCGCCTTCTCTGCCTACGGCATCGCGATGTTCGTTCTGGGCACCCGTCGCATGCGCGCCTTCGACCGCCGCCTTGGGTCCCATGGCGCCCGGTCAAGCGACGATCTCCTGGTCACCTTCTTTGCCGGGGCGGGCGTCGTCCTCGGCCTCGGCGCCTTGGCCGTGATCGTCGCGCAGTGACTGCTCGACGAGCTCCACATCTGAAGTCCGGGCCCACGGCCAGCGGCCGTCGAGCTCGACCTCCAGCGCGAAGCTGAGGAAGGTCCTGATCAAGACGATGAGGCCGAGAACGGCGACGTTCTCCAGCGAGGGCTGGACGGCAACCGTCCTGATGATGTCCGCTGCGACCAGGAACTCGAGCCCGAGGAGGATGGTCCGAGCGAAGACGGTCCGGACCACGCGGTATGCGGCGCCGGGCGTCCCATCCCGCGCCAGGTTGAGGCCGCCGGCGATCAAGGCGGTCGTGAGGCCGACGAGGATCGTCGCCACGCCGAGGATCTCGACTCCTTTGGCGATGTTGTCCATGGTGTGCTCGAAGCCCACCGCTCAGACTCCTCCGTGCTCGGGGATCTCCGCTTGCGCGCCCGGATCTCCGAGCTGCGCTCCGATCCTGTGTCTCAGTCCTCGAGTTCAACCCTTGGCGCCCGGCGCCCGGCGCCCGGCGCGCCTCGCCCGATCGGGGTGATTTGCGAAACCCCGGCGCAGAGGCTTAGCCTTGCTCCAGACGCCATCGCAGAGGAAGAGGACCGGTTTGACTGGGGACGCCACCACGACGCCTGCAGAGAACGAGGGCGTGCGCCCGGCCGGCCCTGGGGTGGACGAGATGGTCCCCCGCCCACGGCTGCTCAACCGCCTGCGGGAGGACGCCAGCAGGACCTTGGTCCTCAGCGCTCCCTCGGGGTACGGAAAGTCGGTCCTGCTCAGGCAGTTGGCGGCGCTCGATCGGCGCGGCTCACACACTGTCCTGCTCTCGACCCGTGACAACGACCCCGCCGTCCTCGTTCGCTCGATAGCCGGCGCCATCGGCGCCTCGGAGCCGGTGCCGGAGGACGTCCTCGATGCGCTGGCCGCGCCGCAGCCCGACATCGAAGGGGTCGTCGTGCCTCGCCTGCTCGCCGGGTTGGAGTCTCGCCACGAGCCCTACCTCCTGATCCTCGACGAGCTCGAGTGGCTCGAGTCGGCGGACTCGCTGGCGATCGTCGGCGCGCTTCTCCGTGGCGTGCCGGCGGGGTCCCAGCTGGCGCTCGCGACGCGGGTCGAGCCGCCCCTGCGCCTCGGCCGATTGCGGGCCAGCCGTCGGCTCATCGAGCTGCGCCGCGAGGACCTGACGATGACCAAACGCGAGTGCGCCGCGCTGCTGTCCGCGATCGGAGTCGACCTCGCGCCGCGCCAGCTCGACACGATCGTGCGGCGGACCGAGGGCTGGTCCGCAGCCATCTACCTCGTCGGCCTGGCGCTGACCGAATCCGCCGACCCGGCCCGGGCGCTCGCCCGGTTCGCCGGCGACGACCGCGTCGTGGTCGACTACCTGCGCGAGGAGTTCCTGCTGCCCGCGTCCGGCCGGTGGGGCTGGTTTCTGCGCCAGGCATCAGTGCTCGAGCGGATGAGCGGTGAGCTCTGCGACGCGGTGCTCGAGCGCCACGACTCCGCGGCGGTCCTGCGGGGCCTGTCGCGCTCCAACATGCTCCTGATCCCGCTCGACCGCACCGACCATTGGTTCCGGTTCCACCCGCTGCTGCGGGACATGCTGCGCGCGGAGCTGAGCCGCTCCGAACCGGAGGCCGAGCCGGGGCTGCACCTGCGGGCCTCCGAGTGGTGGCGGGCTCGGGGAGACTGGGACCAGGCGATCCAGCACGCGGTCGACGCTGCCGTACCCGCTCGTGCCGGTGAGCTCCTCTGGGCCGCGGTCTCCGACTACCTGAGCAGAGGCAGGCTCGCGACCATCGTTGCCTGGCTGGAGCGCCTGGGCGAGCCCACCGTCGCGGCCAACCCGGGCTTGAGCCTGACCCGGTCGGTGACCGAGCTGACGCTCGGCAGCGGCCCGGAGGCGGAGCACTGGGCGGCGGTGGCCAGGCGCACGCTCGCCGCCGGAGGCTCCCCGGAATCGCCGACCTCGCTGGAGGCCGGCGTGCGGATCGTCGAAGCGACCCTCGCCCGTGAGGGGATCGTGGCGATGCGCGCCTCGATCGCCTCGGTTGAGCCGATGCTGGTCGAGGATGACCCCTGGCGCAGCCTCTGCTGCCTGGTGGACGGCGTCGGCCTGCATCTGCGCGGCGATCTCGACGCGGCTCAGGGTCGCCTGCTCGAGGGGGTCCGGCGCGGTTCGGTGGGGGCGCCCAACGTCCAATGCCTCTGTCTCGCGCAGCTTGGACTGCTCTTCATCGACCGGGGTGACTGGGACGCCGCCAGGCGCGAGATCGTTCGGGCTCGCGAGCAGATCGACCGCTACGGGCTGGGCGAGTACCCGATGATCGCCCTCGCCCTCGCCACCTCGGCCTACGTGCGGGCGCGGCTGGGATCGACCGAAGCGGCTGCCGCCGACCTCGCGGCCGGCAAGCGCCGGCTCGCCGAGCTGGATGACTACGTGGGCTGGTTTGAGATCGAGGTCAGGCTGACCCTGGCCCGGGCCTCGATCCGGCTCGACGACCGGGCCGGGGCCCGGCTCCTGTCGAGCGAGGCCGCCGGCCGCTTGGGCGAGGTTCCCGACGCGCCGGTGCTCTCCCGCTGGTTCGAGCAGCTCGAGGCTTCCCACCGGACCCAGCCGGCGCTGCCCGATGAGCCGCTGACGGCGGCCGAGCTGCGCATCCTCCACTTCCTCCCCGGCCATCTCTCCTTTCCCCAGGTGGCCGCGGCCGTGCACGTCTCGCCCAACACGGTGAAAACCCACGTGCGCAACATCTACCGGAAGCTGGAGGTGTCCTCGCGCCGGGAAGCGATCGAGCTGGCCCGGCGGTCGGGCCTGCTGGACGGTGATGGCACGGACCGCCATCGGCCCGCTTGAGCGGCGCCAGATCACCCCGTTCGGGCGATGCGGCGGACGGGCCGGGAGCCTAGGTTCGGTCGCAACCGGCCCGGCGGCGAGATGGAGGATCGGTGACGCACATCCTGGCGATCACGTATCCGGAAGAAGCGATGGCCACCAAGGCGGCCGAGGAATTCGACCGCTGCGCGGGTGATCTCGGGATCGACCCGGATGCCGCGGCGGTGGTCGTCTGCGGGCATGACGGCAGCTGCCGGCTGACGACCAGCCGCAGGCTCGGCGCCACGGCGCATTGGAGCAGGTTCTGGAGCGGCCTGCTCGGGAGTGGGGCGGGCGGAGAGGAGGGTGCCGGGATCGACGCCGGCTTCCGCGTCGGCCTCGAGGCGCGGCTGCTTCCCGGCACCTCGGCGCTCCTCGCGGCGGTCTCCCGCGCGGTGCGAGGTCGTGTCCTCGACGCGCTTGGTCCCTATGGCGGGGACGTGCTGTCGTGCGAGGTCCGAGCCGACCCGGACGCGTCGGTCGGGGGCGAAATCACCCGATCGGGATGATGTGACCGGGGAGCCCCCGCCCGACTATCTGGGCCGACGAACCCGACAGAAAGGACGGCGTGGTGCCCCTGGCGAACATCAGCTTCGGCGAACTGCTGCTCATCGTCGCCGAGATCTTCTTCTTCGTGATCTGGATCTGGATCCTGATCTACATCATCACCGACCTCTTCCGCGATCACGAGCTGTCGGGATGGTGGAAGGCCGTCTGGGTGCTCCTCCTCGTCTTCATCCCGTTCCTGACGGCGCTCGTCTACCTGGTCGCCCGCGGTCAGGGCATGCGGGATCGGACGATCAAGGCGCAGGGCGAAGCGAAGCAGCAATTCGACGAGTACGTCCGCACGCAGGCGCAGTCGGCATCCCCCGCCGACGAGCTCCACAAGCTGCAGGACCTGAGGGAGAAGGGCGCCCTCTCCGACGCGGAGTTCGAGCAGGCCAAGGCGAAGCTCCTCGCATGAGCGCCGAGTACGACGACGAGATCGGGAGTCGGATGGCAAAGAACGAGAAGGACGGTCCACGCATCGAGGTCGACATCCGGGACTCCGTGCCCGATTGGGAGCCCTACCTGGCGCCGCAGGCGCCCGCCGGCGCCCCGAACGTCCTCTTCCTGGCCTGGGACGACATCGGCTACGGCACGATGGACGTCTTCGGGGGGCCGGTGGAGACGCCGAACATGCGCCGGATCGCCGAGGCGGGGGTCCGCTACGCGAACTTCCACACGACGGCGCTCTGCTCTCCCAGCCGCTCCTCGCTGCTGACCGGGCGCAACGCGACCTCCAACGGGATGGCGACGATCGCCGAGTTCAGCTCGGGCTTCCCGGGGATCTCCACCCGGATCCCGTTCGAGAACGGCTTCATCTCCGAGGTCCTCGCCGAGCGCGGCTACAACACCTACTGCGTGGGCAAGTGGCACCTCACCCCCGGCGAGGAGGCGACCATGGCCTCCTACAAGGGCCGCTGGCCGCTCGGGCGCGGCTTCGAGCGCTTCTACGGCTTCCTCGGCGGGGAGTCCAACAGCTGGTATCCGGACTTGGTCCACGACAACCACCAGATCGACCCGCCCGCCACGCCCGAGGAGGGTTACCACCTCTCCAAGGACCTCGCCGACCGCGCGATCCAGTTCATCCGCGACGCCAAGGCGATCGACCCCGACAAGCCCTTCTTCATGTACCTCGCCTCGCAGGCGGGGCACGCGCCACACCACGTCCCCACGGAGTGGGCCGACCGGTACAAGGGCAAGTTCGACCAGGGCTACGAGGCGATCCGCGAGGAAATCCTCGCCCGCCAGAAGGAGCTCGGACTGCTGCCCGACGACACCGAGCTCTCGCCGATCAACCCGCACGGCGAGCCCGACACCACCGGCCCCGAAGGCAAGCCGTGGCCGGGCCTCGACACGGTGCGCCCCTGGGACTCGTTGAGCGCCGACGAGCAACGGCTCTTCTGCCGCATGGCGGAGGTGTTCGCCGGCTACGTCTCCTACACCGACGACCAGCTCGGCCGCGTCCTGGACTACCTGGAGGAGTCCGACCAGCTCGACAACACGCTGGTCGTCGTCGTCTCCGACAACGGCGCCAGCGGCGAGGGCGGCCCCAACGGCTCCTTCAACGAGTGGCGCTTCTTCAACGGCATCGCGGACTCGACCGAGCTGACGCTGCCGCACATCGACGAGCTCGGCAGCCCCGCCTCCTACAACCACTACAACACGGGCTGGGCCTGGGCCTTCGACACGCCTTTCCCCTACTGGAAGCGCTGGGCCGGCTACGAGGGGGGAGTGGCCGACATGTGCCTGCTCTCCTGGCCGGCCAAGATCGCGCCGCAGAGTGATCCGCGCGGGCAGTACATCCACGCGGTCGACGTCGTGCCGACCGTCTACGAGCTGCTGGGGATCGAGCCGCCGGAGGTCATCAACGGACACCCGCAGAGCCCGATCGAGGGCGAGAGCTTCGCCGCCTCGCTCGCCGACGCCGGCGCCCCCGGCAAGGAGACGCAGTTCTACGCGATGCTCGGACAGCGCTCGATCTACCACCAGGGCTGGCTCGCCTGCACCGTGCACCCGCCGCTGAGCGGCTGGGGCAACTACGAGCAGGACGAGTGGGAGCTGTACCACCTCGAGTCGGATCGCGCCCAGGCCAGGAACCTCGCCGCCTCCGAGCCGGCCCGCCTCGAGCGGCTGAAGAGCCTCTGGTTCTACTACGCCGGGATCTACAACGGCCTGCCGCTCGACGACCGCACGGCGCTCGAACAGGTGCTCGCGGAGCGCCCGCAGCCGGCCGCACCCAGAGAGCGCTACGTGTACTACCCCGACACCGCCGACGTGCCCGAGTCGGGTGCGGTGCGCATCAACGGGCGCTCCTACACGATCTCGGTCGGGGTGCAGGTCGACTCCGCCGACGCCGAGGGCGTCCTGTTCGCCCACGGTGGGGTGGCCGGCGGCCACACTCTCTACGTCAAGGACCGCCGCCTGCGCTACACGTTCAACTGGGTCGGCACCCACCTGCAGGAGATCGTCGCCGACGCCGAGCTTGCGTCCGGCCGCCACGTCTGCACCGCCGACTTCGCGGTGAAGGGGAAAAGCGAGGATCCGGCGATGCCGGGCTTCGTGGGCACGCTGACCCTCTATGTGGACGACCAGGAGGTCGCGAGCGGGGAGATCGTCACCCAGCCCGGCGCCTTCTGCCTGGTCGGCGACGGCCTCTGCGTCGGCCGCGACAGCGCCTCGCCGGTCACCCCGGACTACACGGCTCCCTTCCGGTTCACCGGGGGGACGATCGAGAAGGCGGTGGTGGACGTCTCCGGGAAGCGGTATGTCGACCACGAGGCAGAGGTCCGCGGCTGGTTCATGATCGATTGACGCCGGCGATCGACCTCGACGGGAGACCCTGGACGTCGACCGGACTCGGTCGGACCGTCGACCGGCCTCGGTCGGACGCTATGGGCTCGGCGGCTCCCCGGCGCCGAGCCCCTGGCGGTCCGGGGACGCCGCCGACAGGCGATCGCCGCGGTCGGTGAAGGCGCGGTCGGCGGAGGCGTCGAGGAGTTGGAGCTCGGCTTCGACCGCTGCCCGACGGAACTCCGGAACCGTGTCCCGAAGACCCTCGAGCAATGCCCGCAGGCGCCTGGTCACCTGCACCGATCCCTCGCCGAACTGCCGCGTCTCGTCGACGGCCAGGCTGAGGAAGTCCTCCCAGGACGGAACCGGGTAGACGAGCCTGACCCTGCCCTCAACGTCGCGGGCTACCCCGGGGCCCAGCCGGCGGCCGCCGATCTGGCGCAGAAGCAGGTCGATCTGGTCGAGGGCCTGGGTCGTGGTGGTCGGGTCGTTGACGCCGGGGGAGAGGGCCTTGGCCGAGATGTCGGCCAGGAGCCGAAAGGCGAAGGCGGGGTCCTGGCGCAGCGTGCGCTCGTCGCCCACCGCGACGGTTCCCTGCAACCACCCGTCGTCGATCGTGTCCCCGTCGTCGCGGACGCGGAAGAGCGGCGCTCCGGTGGCGAGCAGTTCCCCGACCCGCGGCACCAGCTCGATCTCCGCATCCGCCGCCGCGGCGCGGGCGACGAGACCCCGGGTGTCGATGCTCTGGAGGACTCCCGGCTCGCCGCTGAACCCGACGGTTCTGGCCGCGGAGGCAGGCCGCGACCGGGAGAGCGGTGCCTCCGCCTCGCCGGCGGCCTCGGGATAGATGCGGTCCACCACCTTGCGGGCGTCGCGACCGAGGTCGTGGAGCACGGCCGCCACCCGCAGCCCCTGGGTGGTGCGGCTGATCAGGCGCAGGAACATGATCATGCTGAGCAGCAGGAGGATCAGGGCAACGGAGATCGAGTTGCTGGGAACGAACGACTGCTCCGCGGAGGTGCCGACGACGCGCAGCACCAACAGGGCGTAGATGAAGGTCGCCATGAAGAGCCCGAGCGCGATCTTCGTCGTCGGGTCACGCAGGAAGCGACGCAGCATCCGCGGCGAGAACTGGCTGGAGCCGAACTGGACGGCCAGCAGGAGGATCGAGAAGACGAAGCCGGTGAAGGTGATCATGCCGCCGGCGAGCGTCCCGAGCACGGACCTGGCCGCTTCGGCGCCGAAGGAGATGCCGATCGTCGAGTTGACGCTTTCGTCGATGTCGGGCAGGACGATTCCCATCGCGATCGCCAGGGCGGCGAACAGGGCGGGCACGATCCAGATGCTGTTGCGTACGTACTCGTAGATGCGCCGGCGGGTGCGCCACGACATTGGACGAGGATAGTTCGGCAGCGGGTCGCCCACCTCACCCGGTCTGGGTGAGGCGCGCCGGCACCACCGTTCCTAGGCTGAGTTCATGAGCCAATCAGGCAGTGCCACCCACGACGAAGCGCGCCACGCCGTCCGCGAGCCGGGGATGTTCTACGGCAACCGCTTTCTCGTCGAAGACGCACCCGACGGCCCCTTCCCGGAGAGCGGCATGGCTGCCCTCGACGCGATGCGACTGGTCGGCCTCGAACTCGAGCTGGAGGGCGATCCGAACCGTAACCTGGCGACCTTCGTCACCACCTGGATGGAGCCGGAGGCACAGCGGATCATCGCCGAGAACCTGTACCGGAACTTCATCGACCACGCCGAGTACCCGATCTCGGCCGAGATCGAGCAGCGCTGCATCCGCATGCTCGCCGACCTCTTCCACGCGCCCGGGGAGACCACGGGCGCCCGCGCCCAGGGCTCCTCGGAGGCGATCATGCTCGGCGCCCTCTCCCTCAAGTGTGGAAGTGGAAGGAGCGGCGCGAGGCCGAAGGCAAGCCGGTCGACAAGCCCAACCTCGTCTTCGGCGGCGACGTCCACGTCGTCTGGGAGAAGTTCTGCCGCTACTTCGACGTCGAACCGCGAATCGTCCCCCTCCAGCGGGACAAGTACACGGTCGGGCCGAAGGACATCGAGCCCCGGCTCGACGAGAACACGATCGGTGTCGCCGCGGTCCTCGGCACCACCTTCACCGGTCACGCGGACGACATCGTCGGCATCGACAAGTTGCTGGTCGAGATCAAGGGCAGGCGCGGCCTCGACGTGCCGATGCACATCGACGCGGCCAGTGGCGGGTTCGTCTGGCCCTTCCTCCACCCGGACTCCGAGTGGGATTTCCGGCTCGAGCAGGTGCGCTCGATCAACGTCTCCGGCCACAAGTTCGGGCTGGTCTATCCGGGGATCGGGTGGCTGATCTTCCGCGAGAAGGCCGACCTCGCCGAGGACCTCGTCTTCTACGAGAACTACCTCGGCAAGACCGACGCGACGTTCACGCTCAACTTCTCGACCGGATCGGCGATGGTGCTGGCCCAGTACTACAACTTCATCCGCCTCGGGCGCGAGGGCTACGGGTACGTGATGAAGGCGATGGAGCAGAACGCCCGCGCCTTCGCCGAGAAGCTGAAGGCGATCGGCAAGTTCGAGCTGATCGGCGAGCAGGAGGACCAGCTGCCGTTGGTCGCCTTCAAGCTGGCCGAACAGCACGCCTACGACGAGTTCGACGTCTCCTGGCAGCTCTCGGCCGAGCGCGGCTGGATGCTGCCCGACTACACGATGCCCCCGGACGCGCAGGAGGTGAATGTGATGCGGGCCTTGGTCAAGGAGACCCTGAGCCGCGCGCTGATCGACCATCTCGCCGCCGACGTCGAGGCGGCCGTGGGGACGCTGGAGAAGAAGGGCCGCGCCCACGAGTCCGAGCGCCACAAGATGACGCGCACTCCCGGTTACTGAGCCCGGGTGGCGGGTGGATGGCGTATCGGCGGCGGACGCTCAACTCGGCGGTCGCGATCTCCCTCTTTCTCGGCGGCTCGCTGTTCGCGATCGGGGCCTGGGTCGCGCAGGTCGGCTCCGGTGAGGCCCTCACCAGCGCCTCGATCTACCTGGCGGGAGGGGTGTTCTTCAGCGCCGGAGGGTACGGCTCGGTGCTCGGGGTGGCGAACGATCGGATCGGCGACGGGGAGCGGTGGCGATGGTGGTCCTATCAGCCGACCGACCTCGGCCGGCTGGCGGCCTTCGTTCTCTTCACCGGCACGCTGGCCTTCGGGATCAGCCTCGTCTCCTCCTTCATGGAAGGGCTCAGCATCCAGCAGGAGAACCGGCTGATCTGGGCCCCGGACATGGTCGGCTGCATCCTTTTCCTGCTCTCGGGTCGCCTGGGGATGGTCGCACTCCACGAGGCGGCGTCGACGTGGTGCGCCGCACCCGGATAACCGGACGCTTGGTTGAACAAATCGATCATCGCACCCGGGTCGAGCCGGCACCCTCGTCGCGGGCGGCGAGGAACCCCTCTCGAGCTTCGATCGGCGTGCGGTAGCCGTGCCTCTCGAGCAGCCACTCGCGGTTGTAGAGGCGGCCGAAGTCCCGCACCGCGGCGCGCAGCTGCTCGAAGGTCTCGAATCGCTCGATCCACAGCACCTGCTCCTTGAGCGCCTGGATCGCCCGCTCGGCGCATCCGTTCGTCTCGGGCTCGTAGTGGAAGGCGGGCGAGCGGGCGATCCCCAGGTGGTCGATCTCGGCCTGGTAGTGGTCTGAGCGAAAGCAGGGCCCGCCGTCGTAGCGCAGCGCGAGCCCGGCGGCAACGGCCGCCTCGACCGAGCCGAAGCGCTCGGCTGTGACCTCGCGAAGGAGATCGGCGGCGGCGAAGCGGTCCATGCGGTGGGCCGCGTCGAAGAACAGCTCGCCGGTGCCGTGGTCGACGATCACGAAGACCGCGCAGCGGCCGTCCTGATCGCTCCAGGCCTCGGTCGCATCCGTTGCCCACAGGGTGTCGGGCGTCTCGACGGTGATCGTGCCCGTGTGCAGGCGCGCGGCGCGCTTTCTCACCTGCGGGGTCGGGGCGAGGACCCCGTCCTCGCGCATCAGCCGCAGCACCCGCTTGCGCGAGGCACGGATGCCGCGACGGCGCAGGCGCGCCCAGACCTTGCGATGGCCCTCGCCGTTGAAGGGCGAGTCCTCGATCGTGCGGTGGATCTCGGCGCGCAGGCAGGCGTCGGGCATCGCGCCCACCGGCCCGCGCTTGCGATGCGCCCGCTCGCCGACGGCGCCCTCCCGTTCGCGCCGGACACGCTCGAAGGCCGCCGAGCGCGAGACGCCGGCGATCCGGCAGACGGTGCCGAGCCGGTGCCCGGTCTCGGCGCTCACCTCGACCGCCTCTCTGACCGTGGAGCCCCCTTTTCCCCAAGAGGGCTCGGAGGGTGTCGATCTCGATCGCCTGCTCGCCGATCTTTCGCTGCGCTTCGCGCAGCTCGCGCTCTTCGGGCGGGGCGGCCCTTGCCTTGAGGCCCTCGCGGCCGGCGGCGAGGAAGTCCTCCCGCCAGCGGCTGATCGCGCCGGCCGGCTGGCCGCACTCGCGGGCGAGCGCGTCAAGCGACTCGCCGCGCAGCAGCCGCAGCACCACCCCTTCCTTGCGGCGCGAGGACCAGCGCACCTCCCGCTTGCCTTCGGCTGCGCGCTCGGCGCGCTGGTCCTCGGCAGGCTCCCCTCCGTTGTTGGCCACCCGGTCCTCCGTTGTTGCTGACACCCGACACCTCCGTGTCTATTTGGGTGTCCGGTCGGAACCGGGTGCGGGACAGTGGGTTCAGCCGGGCGACCTGGAGTGGTGGGTCGCGGTCGTCAACCAGCTCGGCTCGATCCTCTTCTTCATCGCCGGGCCGGCGGCGTTCACCAGGCCCGCGATCGGCAGCGCCGTCAACGTGGACATCGCCAACTGGGGCACGTTCGGCGGGGCGCTCTGCTTCGCGCTCGGCGGAATCGCGCAGGGGTTCGAGCACCCCGGCCCGACCGGTGCGGCCCGATCGACATGAGCGACCTCCTCCAGATCTTCCTGCTGGCGTTGCTGTCGATGTTCAATCCGGCGCTTCTCGCCGCGGTCACGGTGATGATGCTGTTGGAGGGTCCGAAGCGGCTGATGCTCGGGTACCTGCTCGGCGCCTACGTCACCAGCATCGGCCTCGGACTGACCATCGTCTTCGCCCTGCAGGGGTCGAGTGCGGTCAGCACCGGCCAGAGCACGATCAGCCCCGCCGGAGACATCGCCATCGGAATGCTCGCGCTGATCATCGCCTTCGTCCTGGCGACCGACCGGGACCGCGGTCTGCGCGCGCGCAAAGAGCGTCGCAAGAGGGAAAAGCGCGGGGAAGAGGATCGTGACGAAAAGGAATCCTTACCTCTGCGACTGTTGGGCCGCGGCTCGCCCCGCGTCGCCTTCGCGGTCGGCGTCCTGCTCAGCTTTCCCGGCGCCTCCTATCTGGCGGGCCTTGGCCACATCGACTTGCTCGGCACCTCGACGGTGGCGACCGTCCTGCTCGTCGTCGGCTTCTGCCTGATCCAGCTGATGCTGCTGGAGCTGCCGCTGATCGGCTTCGCGTTGGCGCCGGAGCGGACGCAGGATGCCGTCAGCCGCTTCCGGGCCTGGCTCGCCCGCCGCGGCCGACACGCGGCGATCATCGGCGCCGCCGCGATCGGCGTCGCCGCGGTCATCAAAGGGGCCGCCGGTCTGCTCGCCTGAGTGCCGGCGGCGCTTGCCGCCGGCTGTTCGACAAGCCGCACGGGCGATTGGGCTGACGCCGGGTGATCTGCGCGAGGGGCTGGAGATGCGCCGCTACGCGTACTCACGCGGAAGGACAGCTCGGCGGCGTCGTCTTCCGGCGGCAGCGCGATGTGGACGGTCCCCTGTTCGGGCCTGCCGGTTCGAGGCTTGTCAGCTATGCCACAAGTCAAGTCCCAGGACGTGGTGTAGGAGTTCGCCACGATCGTCGGTGAGGCGCTCGGCTGCTCAGGCCGCCTGGAGCTCTTTCACCTCCGCTTCGTCTTGCCGATGGCCCCGCTCCTCGAGGAGCGGGGCCATCGAGCCGGCGCTGAGGTAGCGGCGGCTCACCAGCCACTCATCATTTTGCTCGATCGCCAGCATCGTCGTGAGCCGGATCAGGGACGTGTCTTCGGCTACGTCGTCAGGCCGTTGCCCGGCCAGCTCCTGATCACGACGATGAACGCGTTGCGCCGGCGTGACCTCGAAATCGCCGATCGTCGGCTCAGGGAGGGCCACGAGAGGCGCCGCCAGGCGATCGTCGACATGGTTCCGATCGCGATCTTCGCCAAAGACCGTTCCGGCCGTTACGTGATGGCAAACGCGAAAGCCAAAGAGATGGCCACGATGGAGCGGGTGGATCCACTGGGGATGTCGGACGATGCCTTTCGCGCCGCCGGGTCGGCCGAGGGCCCCACGGCCTGTGACGATTGGAGCCTCGAGGAGGGCTCGGTGGTCGAGCGGGAAGACACGGTCGAATATCAGGGCAGGTCGAGGACCTTCAAGACGACCAGGTTTCCCTTGTTCGACGAGTCCGGGGAGATCGTGGCGGTCGGTGGCATCTCGGTCGACGTCAGCGTCGAGCGGGAGGCGATACGGCTCCGTGACGAATTGATCGAGGAACTGGAGGTCTCCCGCCAGGAGACGGTCGAGCGCCTGGCCCGCGCGATCGATCGCCACGATGCGTCCACCGGAGAACACGTCAATCGACTGGCTGCCGTGACCGCGTTCCTCGGGCAGAAGATGGGCCTCGACCCCGATCGGGTCGAGCTTCTGCGCGACGCGGCGCCGATGCACGACGTCGGCAAGATCGGCACCCCGGAAGAGATCCTCCGCAAGCCGGGGCCGCTGGGTCCCGAGGAACGGATGGTGATGGAAGAGCACACGCTCTCCGGTCACGAAATTCTCGCCGACTCCAGGAGCGAGCTGCTTCGCCTCGCCGCGACGATCGCCCTCACCCACCACGAGCGCTTCGACGACAGCGGCTATCCGAACGGGCTGGTCGGCGACGCGATCCCGATCGAGGGGCGCATCACCGCGGTCGCCGATGTCTTCGACGCGCTGCTCAGTGACCGCGCGTACCGACCGGTACTTCCGATCTCCGAGGCCGTCGCGTTGGTGAGGGAGGGGAGGGGCACGCAGTTCGACCCCGAGGTGCTCGACCTTCTGCTCGATCACCTCGACGTGGCGCTCGCCCTTCGCGAGGCGACGCCCTAGCCCGACGAGGCGGAGTTCCCTCCGGGCTCCGAGCCCTCGCGGGCGAACGGGGCGATCACCGAGCCGGGCCCCAGACGACCACCCTGTTGCGGCCCTCTTCCTTGGCCCGGTAAAGGGCGTCGTCGGCCTCCCGCAACAGCGGCTCGAACCCACTGCGGCCCTCGCTGTCGCGCACCGCGACCCCGATGCTGATCGTCACCACGTCGGCCGGGTCACCGCGCGGATGGGCGATCCCCAGGGACTCGACCGCAAGTCGCATCCGCTCGGCCGCCGCCGCGGCGAGTTCGCGATCCTGCCCGGGGAGGACGACGAGCATCTCCTCCCCGCCGTAGCGGTAGACGGCGTCGCCTTTCCGGCAGGTTCGTTTCAGCGCCCCGCCCACCGCGCGCAGGACATCGTCCCCCGCAAGGTGGCCGCGGCTGTCGTTGTAGGCCTTGAAGCGGTCGACGTCACACAGGGCCACCGCGTAGCCGCTTCCGTACCGCTCGACGTTGGCCTCGATCGTCTCCAGGTCCTCCTGCATCCGCAGCCGGTTGCCGATCCCGATCAGCGCGTCCTGGCGCGACTGCTCGAAGAGCTCGCGGTTGAGCCGCTCCAGTTCGGCCTGCTGCTCGGCCAGCTTGCGGTAGAGCTTGGTGACCCGGAACGCGGCGACCAGGCAGGCCTCGAGCTCGTCCTCGTCGAGCGGCTTCGCCAGATAATCGTCCGCTCCGGCCTCCATCCCGCGCAGCACGTTCCGCCTGCCTTCCAGGGCGGTGAAAAGGATGAAGTAGGCGTAGGGGCGGTCGGATTTCCGGATCCTCCGGCACAGCTCATCTCCGTCGATCCCGGGCATCATCCAGTTGCTGATCACCACGTCGGCACCCTCGGCCCGGAACACCTCCCAGGCATCGAGCCCGTCGGCGGCCACCAGGCAATCGTGGCCCAGCTCCTTCACCGCCGCCTCCAGCACGCGGCGGTAGGCGGCGGAGTCGTCGACGACGAGGATCTTCACGGAGTGCTCTCCCGGTCTCCCCGCAGGCGGGCCTCGCAGGCCGCGGCGACCTCACCGAGGTCGACCCGATCGAGGATCGCCCGGTGGCGCTCGTCCTCGGGGTCCCGCGCCCGGAGCGACCGGAGCGCCCGCTCATAAGCTCGCTCTGCCGACCCGCGATCGCCGTCGGCCTCGTGCGCGCGCCCCAACTCGAAGGCGGCAAGGCCAAAATCGGGATCGAGGTAGAGGCACCTGCGCAGCGATCCGATCGCCGCTCGCGCGTCGCCGTAGCCGAGCTCGATCAGGCCGCGCGTGAAGTTGGCGTCGGCCATCAGCGGATCCGCGGCCAGGACCGGCTCGACGATCTCGAGCCCCGCGTCGAAGTCCCCACGATCGGCTGCGAGCAACGCCTCCTCGATCCTGTCCTCTGCCCGTCGGCGCCGCCCCCGGGTGGCTTCGGTGGAGACCTCCTCGAGGGGTCCGGGAGGCGCAGCCGCCTCGTCCCCGGCCGGGGGCCCGAGGCCGAGCGGCCGGCGAAGAGCACGCTTTGAGGACCGTCGCCGTCGCTCGACCGGCCGGGCGAGGTTGCGCCCGAGATTCCCCGCGGCACCGAGCTGGTCCGCCGCGCCGAGGACCAGGCGACCGCCTGCCCGCAGCCCCGCCTCGAGGGAGCGAAGCGTGCGCTCCGCCGTCGGCGGGTCGAAGTAGATGAGGACGTTGCGACAGGCGATCACGTCAAAGGGCATCTCCCCCAGCGGTGGAAAGGGGTCCGTGGCCAGGTTATGGAAGCGAAAGCGGACGAGCGATTTGAGCGCATCCTTGACTCGGTAGTGGTCCTTGTCGGCGAAGAGATAGCGCTCCCGCAGCGGCGGCGCCAGGTTTCGAACCGAACGCTGCGAGTACCCGACCCCCGCCTCTGCGCGGGCCAGTGCCGCCTTCGAGACATCGGTCCCGAGGATCTTCACCGGGGGGGCCTCGCGACCGAGCGCCTCGCAGGCGAGGATCGCCAGCGAGTAAGCCTCCTCTCCCGTCGAACAGCCCACGACCCACGCCCGTACGACGCCGAAGCCGCTCTCCTGGTTCTCCGCCAACAACTCCTGCCAGTCGATCGCCTCGAGCTCGCGCAGCTCGCGGAAGAAGTAGGTCTCCTGCACCGTGACCTCGTCGACGAGGCGGTGCCAGAGGGATCCAGGCGCGCGGCCGGTCAGCTCGGCCAGGAACCGCTCGGCGCTCATCCCGGGAGCGACTCGTGCGATCGCTGCCTCGAGGGCGGTCAGCCGCGCGTCCTTGACGACCGTCCCGGTCTCGCGCCTCACCCGCTCGGCAACCTTTCTCAGCGCGTCGTCGCTCACCAGGGGCCCCGCGCCCGCAGCGTCGCCAGTTTCGAGGCGATCCCCTCGATCGGAAGCACGAGGTCGGCGCCGGCCTCGATCGCCGCCCGCGGCATCCCGAACACCGCCGAGGTCCCGGCATCCTGGGCGATCGTCAGGCCGCCTGCCGTGCCGATCCTGCGGATGCCCTCGGCGCCGTCGCTGCCCATCCCGGTGAGGACGATGCCAACCGCCTCCGACCCGACCGCCGCCGCGAGACTCTCGAAGAGAACGTCGACCGAGGGGCGGTGCGGACCGTGCACGGTCTCGCCGTCGAGCTGGAGTCGCATGGTCGGCCCCAGCTTCAGGTGCGTCCCTTCGGGTGCCATCCACACCCCGGGACGGAGCATCTGCCCCTCTCGGACCACCGCCACGGGGGGCGGGACGCTGCGATCCAGCCAGGCGGTGAGGCCCTCGCCGAAGCCGGGCGCCATGTGTTGGACCACCAGCACCGGAAGCGGAAAGTCGGGCGGCAGGCTGCCGAGGATCTCGACCAGGGCCGGCGGCCCTCCAACCGAGGCTCCGACCCCCACCACGCGGTAGGGGGTGCCGGACCTCCGCCAGGGCCTCGGCCCCGGCGGAGGTCCGGCGGGCGGGTCGCTCCGGCCACGGCGCAGCTGCAGGTTGGCGAGGCGCTTGACGCGGCTGCGCAGGGCGACGGCCCAGACACTCTCAGGGTCGTCCAGGCGCAGGCCATCCTCGGTGACCGCTTCCACGGCGCCGGCGGCGAGTGCTGCCGCGATCCGCTCGTCGTCGCGCTTGGGGCGGCCGCCCAGGAGCAGCACCGGCAGCAGTCGGTCCCGCGCGAGAGGCTCGATGACGACCGCGACGTCGGCCCCGACCGTCCCCAGGTCGAGCGCGACCAGGTCCGGGGCCAGCCCCTCCAACCGCCGCAGCATCTCCGCGACACCGCCGAACACTCCGACCGTCTCCAGGTCGGGATCGCGTTCGAGGAAGGCGGCGGTCGCCCGCGCCCTGGCCACGGACCGGTCGCAGACGACGATCCGCCGCGGCCGTGCCATCTAGCCGCGGCCAACCAGGCGCCCGATCGTCTCGAGCAGGGCCTGCTGGTTGAACTCCTCCTTGACGATGTAGGCGTCGGCGCCCTTCTCGGCCCCTCGTCGCCGGTCCTCCTCGCTTCCCTTGGAGGTGACGATCGCGACGGGCAGCGACCTGTGCGTGTCGTCGCCGCGGATCGCCTCCAGCAGCTCGATCCCGTCCATCTTTGGCATCTGCACGTCGGTGAGGACGAGGTCGAGGTCCGGGTCGGCGCGCACCTTCTGCAAAGCCTCCTGACCCTGCTCCGCGACGTCGACCCGGTAGCCGGCGGCCTCGAGGATGCTGCGCTGCAGCTGGCGCACGCTGCGCTGGTCGTCGACGACCAATACCTTCGGCGCCCGGCGCTGCGGCGCGATCGGGGCGGATGCCAGCGACCGCGTCGATCCGGTCTCCAGCAGATGGTTGGGGTCGACGATCAGTGCCACCCGTCCGTCCTCCAGGATGCCCGCCCCCAGGTATCCCTCCACCCGCGCCAGCAGCGGCCCCAGGCTCTTGACGACGAGCTCGCGGTCGCCGAGGACGCGATCGCAGGCGACCGCGACGGCGCGCGTCGCCGAGACGACGACGATCGCGGGTGGCTGCCCCGGGAGCGGCGCCGGCGCGCCGCCGAGCAGGGCCGTGAGGTCCGCCAGCGGCACCGCCTCGCCACGCAGCTCGATGCGTGCTCGGCCTCCCAGCGATGCGGTCTCCTTCACGTCCACCACCTCGCGGACGCTGGAGACGGGGAGCCCGAAGGCCTGGTCGTCGCGTTCGCAGAGCAGCACGTTGAGCAGGGCCAGCGTCATCGGCACCAGCAGGACGACCTGCGTTCCGCGACCCGGGTCGCTGCGCACGTCGATCCGACCGCCGAGGGCCTCGACGTGGCTCCTCGCGGCGTCGAGGCCGACGCCGCGCCCTGCCAGATCGCCGACCTCCACCGCGGTCGAGAGCCCCGCGGTGGTCAGCACGTCGGCGAGCGAGCCGGCCGTGGCGGCGCGCTTCAGCAGCTCCGGCGAGACGCCGCGGCCGTCGTCGGCCACTTCGATCGCGACCATCCCCGAACGCTGTGCGGCGCTCAGCTCGATCCGGCCCCGCCTGGGCTTGCGGGCCGCCTCGCGCTCCTCGGCAGGCTCGATCCCGTGGGCGACGGCGTTGCGCAGCAGGTGGACGATCGGATCGGAGATCCCCTCGAGGATGACGCGGTCCAGCTGCGTCTCGGCGCCGGACACGACCAGGTCCGCCTCCTTGCCCGCGGCCGCGGCGAGGTCGCGCACGGCGCGGGGAAACGGCCCGACGATCGAGGAGAAGGGCAGGGTCCGCATCGCGATCACCGCGTCCTGGAGCTGGTCGAGAAGTAGCTCGCCGCGATCCATCTCCTCCTCCGCCTCGTCGCCGGCGGCGAGGATCCGATCGCCGGCGATGTGCTCGAGGCGACGGCGGTGCAGCACCGTCTCCCCGACCGCGTCGAGCATGCGGTCGACCCTCGCCGGGTCGACCCGCATCGCGGCATGCGGCAGCTCCCTGGCCTGGACGGCCGGCTCGACCGGCGGGGCGTCAGGCCGTCCGCCGACCGCCGCGTCCACCGCGTTGCGAAGCTCATCGGTGGCCTTCAGCAGCGGCTCGACCTCCTCGGGCGCCAGCTCACCTTTGTCGCGGGCGTCCTCGAGGCGGTCCTCCATCCCGTGTGCGATCGCCGCGACCTCGGGCCAGCCGACCATGCTCGCCGCCCCCTTCACCGAATGGGCGTCGCGGAACAACGAATCGACGAGCTCCGGGTCGCGCCTGCCCGCCTCCAGGGCGAGCAGGTTGTCCTCGATCCTGGCGAGGCATTCGCCCGCCTCTTCGCGGGCGATCTCCAGGGTCTCCGCGTCGATTTCGGTCATCGTCCCGCACGCGCCGTCGCGGCCAGCAAGGCACCGAGGTCCACGATCCCGACCGGTTGGCGGTCGACCATCACCGAACCGCTCAGATAATCGGCCTGGATCGGTTCGCGCGCCTCGGGGAGCACGCAGACGTCGATCACCTCGGCGACCGCGACCCCCGCACGCAGACCGCCGACATCGGCGACGACGACCATCGTGGGCCTTCCTGCCTCGATCCCGAGCACGGTCGCCAGATCCACCACGGCAATCACGTCGCCTCGCAGGTTCCAGACGCCGAGCACCCCCCGGGGGGACCCGGGAACGGGCGAGATCCGACCGACCCGGGCGATCTCCCGCACGTCGTCGACCGCGAGCGCGTACTGCTCACGGCCGCTGCGTACGCGGAGGTGCATCGCGGTCATCGCGATGGGTCGGATCGCGGTCGCCCGTCGTCACCCAACCGGGCAAGCTCTGCCAGCTGCTCGTCGAGCGCCGCGACCACCTTCGTCAGCCGCTCCGCGGTCTCTGCTCGTTGCTGCTGCTCGGCGGCCAGATGCTCGGCGGCGACCCGGATCTGGACCATCGCCGTGGAGACCTGCTCGGCAGCCTCCTTCTGCTGCTCGGTCGCTCGCAGGCTCTGCGAGAAGACATCGGCGGCCGAGCTCATCAGCTCGCCAACCTCTCGCGCCTGCCTGGTGCCCTGCTCGGTCGCCATGATCGTCGCGTTGGTCTCGTCCTGGATCGCCGTGACGATCTCGCGGATCTCATCGGTGGAGCGGATCGAGCGCTCGGCGAGCTTGCGCACCTCGGTCGCGACGACGTTGAAGCCTTTGCCGGCCTCGCCGGCCCGGGCCGCCTCGATCGCCGCGTTGAGGGCCAGCAGGTTGGTCTGCTCGGCGATGTCGTTGATCAGCTCGAGCACCTCCCCGATCTTCTGGCTGCGTTCGCCGAGCGCCACCGAGCGCTCGGAGATCGCCTCGACCTGCTCCTGCATCTCGCGCATCGTGTCGCCGGTCTGGTCCACGGCGGTCGAGCCCGCCCTCGCGTTGTCGGCGATCGACCCCGCCGTGGCCTGCAGCTCCTCGGTCGTCGCCGCGACCTCTGCCACCGCGGCGGACTGCTCGTTGGTCGCGGTGGAGACCTCGGTGGTGGCCGTGAGCATCCCGTTGGCGACCCCGGTCAGGGAGTCGGCGGTCGAACGGATCGTCTCCAGCTGCACGAGCTGTTCGTCCACGCGGCGAAACTGACCGTCGATTCTGGCGAAGAGACGACGGATCAGCCGCACCGCGTAGAAGGCGGTGGCGATCGCCGCCAGGGTCGCCAGCACCCCGGCGAGGATCGCGATCAGCTTGGCACTGTCGGCGTCGTTGGCGGCATTCGAGCGTGACGCTTCGACATCTCTGTGAGCCGCATTGACGACGGCGTCGAACTTCTTGCGAACCCGTTCGCCTGCGAGGCCGAGGGCTTCGGTTCCCGGCAGGATCCGGCCTGAGGTTCCGGCGAAGGGGGCGACTCTTTCTTCGAAGATCTTGTCGATCTGCTTGTGGCCCGCCGCCGCCTCCGCGACCAGGCTGATCTCGTCCAGCTGGCCTTCCTCCCGAAGGCGCGCTTTCAGGGCTCGCAGGTCACGTCCGAGTCTGGCCTGGAGGCGCCGCAGTTCGGCGAGGGTGTTCGGGTCCTTCGTGACGCTGTAGCCGGCCCCGAGGAGGACCTCTTCGCTGATCGCCCCCGACACCTGTTCGGTCAGGGCGGCGCTGCGGGACTCGCTCAGGGCCTGTTCGCTGGATTCCAGCGCGACGTCGAAGCGCCAGATGCCGACGCCGATGGCGCCTCCGTAAAGGAGGACGACGAGGCCGATCAGCCCGACCAGGCGTGCCGCCGGGCCCCGCAGCCCATGCTCAGGTTTCTCGCTCATCGCAGACCTACCTCATCGACGGACATCGCCTCGGCTCCCGGCTGCGCGAATCCGGTGCGCTCCATCGCGCCCCACTCTCCGCGGCGCACGAGTTGCCAGAAGCCCTCCAGGCGCCAGAGGTGCCCGAGCTGGCGGTAGCCGGCGTTCTCGAGCGTTGCGAAGAGCATGATCCTGCCGAGCTGGTCCCACCCCGGGTGCCGGCCGAAGCTCGCGTCCTCGATCGCGATCGCGCCGAAGGAGAGGGTCAGCCCGTAGAGCACCGAGATCGCATTGAAGAGGAGGAACACCTGGAGGTCGATCGACCCGGTCGCGAACGCGATCGCGGCGACCGCGTACCCGGACAGCTCGATCACCGGTCCGAGCAGCTCGAAGAAGAGTAGCGCGGGCATCGCCAGCATTCCGGGCGCCCGGTAGCGCGGATTCCCCAGCATGCGCCAATGCATCAGCAGCGTCTCCGCACTGCCTCGCTGCCAACGCCGCCGCTGACGCCGTAGGACGCGGGCGCTCTCGGGCGCCTCCGTCCAGCAGACCGGGTCGGGGACGTAGACGACCCGGCATGGCCGCCGCCGCTCCCGCATCGTCCGGTGCAGGCGCACGACCAGCTCCATGTCCTCGCCGACCGTCCCGGTGTTGTACCCGCCGGCCGCGATCACGGCGTCTTTACGGAACAGGCCGAAGGCGCCGGAGACGATCAGCAGCCCGTTGACCGCGCTCCAGCCCGTGCGGGCGCCGAAGAAGGCGCGTAGGTACTCGACCACCTGGAACATCGGCCAGGCCGTGCGTGGCAACCCGGCCTCCATCACCCGGCCGCGCTCGATGGTGCACCCGTTGGCCACCCGCACCAGGCCGCCGGTCGCGACGGTCCCGACCGGATCGTCGAGGAAAGGCATCGCGGCCTTGACCAGAGCATCCTGCTCGAGCACCGAGTCGGCATCGATCGCGCAGACGAGGGGGTATTCGGCGAAGTTTATCCCGGCGTTGAGCGCATCCGCCTTGCCGCCATTCTCCTTCTCGAGGACGAGCAGGTGCACCTCCCCGCGGGGCCCGAAGACGGCCCGAATCGGCTTGTGTGAGACGAAGGGCGGGGTGGGGCGGCGCAGCTGCTCCAGGTCGAAGGCTTTGATCAGCCGTTCGACCGTCGCGTCGGCCGAGCCATCGCTGATGACGACGATCTCGAAGACGGGATACTCGAGCGCCATCAGTGATCGAACGCTGTCGACGATCCCCGCCTCCTCGTTGTATGCCGGGACCAGGATCGAGATCGGCGGGGCGAGGGGAGAGCGCACGGTGCTCCGCAGGCTCGTCTCCCGCAGCCGTCCCGTGTGTCTTCTCGTCTCCAACCCTGCCATCAGCAGCAGCCAACCATGGAAGATCATGAAGACGACGAAGTAGATCGTCACGAAGGCGACATAGGCGTTCATCGCTCGAGCGCCACCCTCGCGTGTTCGCGTACCGTCTCGGTGGGGGAGGCAAGGGCGCGACGCAGAGCCCGTTCTCCGCCGGCGCCCAAGAGGCGCAGTGCCTTGGCCGCCTTCGCCTGCAGTACCCACTGGTCGGCATTGAGCTCGCGCTCGAGGGGCGGAACCGCCCGCGCGTCACCGATCTCCCCGAGCGCCTCCGTCGCGGCGAGACGGAGGAACCAGACGCGCTCGTCGTCGTCGACCGTCGCGGCCAGGGCCGCGAAGGCGCCCTCGTCTCCGATCAGTCCGAGGCCCCTCGCGCCGCGCGCCGCCAGCTCGGCGTCGGCTCCGCCGAGCGCTTCGCGAAGCGCCGGGACGTGTTCCGCGAGCCGCAGCTCGCCGGCCACCGCGGCGGCGAGCCGGCGCAGCGCGATCGAGGCTTCGGGCAGAAGCGCGTCACCGATCGCCGTGGGGTGGCGGCGGCCGAGTGTCACCAGGATCGCCGCGACGGCGCCTGGTCGGGCGACCGCCGCCCGGTCCGCAAGCGTCAGCATCCGTGGGATGGACGAATCATCGGACAGCTCGGCGAGCGCTGCGGCGCAGGTCAGGGCGGCGTCGAGGTCCGGATCCTCGAGCCCGACCGAAAGCGGTCGGACGCTCGTCTCGCTGCCGATCTGTCGCAGGGCCTCGGCGGCGGCCCGACGCACCCGGGGGCGGCGCGAGGCGAGGCCGGCTACCGTTTCGGCGACGATCCCCGAGACCTCCAGCAGCGTGACCAGGCGAGAGTGCTCGCGACCACGCAGCTCCGCCATCGCTTCGAGCGCGATCGTTCGGATGAGGTCCCGCGACTCACGCCCGGCGGGAAGCGATGGCTGCTCTTGTTGCTCGGCCGCGAGGTACTCGCCGAGCAGGGCCTCGAGTGCTGGACGCATCGCCAGATCGCGGGCCCGCCGGCGATCGGCGCGGAATCGCCGGACGACGATCGCCGCCAGGAGCGCCGCAAACACGACCGCCATGCCGGTCGCCGCCCAGGTGAGTAGGAGGGTCATCGATCCGGGCCCTTCCGGGCGAGAAGCCGGTCCAGCCGCAGTGACAGCTCCCGCGGGCTGAAGGGCTTCGGCATGTAATCGTCGACGCCGAGGCTGAGGCCGCCGAGCACGTCCTCCTCGCTGGAGTGCTCGGTCAGCATCACAATCGGGACCGTGCGGGTGTCCTCACGCTCCCTGAGCATCCGGACCACCTCGAAGCCGTCCAGCTTGGGCATCACTTTGTCGAGTACAAGCGCGTCCGGACGCTCGGAGATCGCCATCTCGAGCGCCTGGGCGCCGTCATGTGCCTCGATCACCTCGTATCCGTCGGCAAGGAGGCGAGTGCAGACGAGCCTCCGGACGGTTGCGGAGTCCTCGCCGACGACGATCTTCATGGTTTCGATTAGGTCACCTTCTTCCCGAAGGCCATCGGCTCCTGGCGCCTAAACCTTGAGCATGATCCAGCCGGCCGAGCGGCTCACCTGGTGATTGGGCGGCGGCATCCCTCGGCCGCTTCGCGTCGTCCGCCACCAAGTGGTGGTCCGAGCCGCCTGAGGTCGAGGATGCGTCCGCTGCCGCTCACCGCCGTCACCTCGCGGGGTCTCGCAGGGCGCGCTCCAGGGCCGCCCGGTCGAGTCCGGCCACGCCGATCATCTTCAGCCGCGACCTGGCGCCCCGGACCAGGTTGACCTTCGATGGCGCGACGCCGACCCGCTTGGCGATCAGGCGGCAGAGTGCCCGGTTTGCCTGATTGTCGACGGGCGGCGCGGTCACCCGGGCGCGCAGGACGCCGTCGGTGATCCCCAGGAGCTGGTCGCGACCGCCGCGAGGCGAGAGGTGGACGGCAATGCGAGCTTCGGGCGCCGACATGGCGCCAATACTCGCAACCCGGCACCGGGAGATGGCGTGGCGGGGCACCGCGGCCAGAAAAACCAGGGGAAACTCCCTGATTAGTTCGACAACTCTCATTCAACCTGTTAGCTTGGTCCGAACCGTCCGGGGAAAGGGCCCGGATGACTCTTTGGGAGGAGAGTGTCATGAAGTTCACTCGCATCTTTGCGGCGGCATGCGTGGTTGCGTTCTGTCTCGCCTTCGCGGCGCAGGCAATGGCGACCAAGTACGTCGCGTTGGGAGATTCGTACTCGTCGGGGACGGGCACGCGGACGTTCTACGAAGAAGAATGTCAGCGGTCGGTGTACGCGTACCCGTACCTGCTGCACGAAGCGCACCCGGAATGGACGTTCGTCAACGCGACGTGCGCCGGGGCGACCACCTCGGACCTGCTCGGCTCGCAGGTGTCCAGTGTGACCTCGAACACGAACTGGGTCACGTACACGATCGGCGGCAACGACGCCGGCTTCTCGCACGTGATCACCGAATGCGCGCTGCCGTGGTGGGCGTCGAACTGCAATGGGGCGATCGACGAAGCGCAGGAAATCATCGAATACGAACTGCCGGGGCGGCTCGACGAAGTCAACGAAGCGATCGCCGAACGGGCGGCGACCGCGCACGTGGTCGTGCTGGACTACCCGCGGCTGTTCAACGGCGAAGACTGCAACGCCTTCACCTGGTTCAGCCCCAGCGAGGAGAGCAGGCTGAACGAAACGGCGGACCTGCTGAAGGAAGTGATCAGCGAAGCGGCGTCCCGCGCCGGGTCGAACTTCACGTTCGCCAACGTGATCCCGCCCTTCATCGGCCACGCGATCTGCGAAGGCGGCAGCGGCTCGACGACGGAGTGGATCAACGGGCTCTCGAGCCCGACCAGCGAAAGCTTCCACCCGAAGGTCCGGGGGCACGCCAACGGCTACTACCCCGTGGTGCACGCGATCACGGGCTGAGGCGGCTCGCACGGGCGGAGGGCGGGGGTCGACCGATCGGCCCCCGCCGTGCCCGCGCGTCCGCCGCCGCGCCCGACCGCCCGCCGCCGGCGGGCGGCGCCGGGCGATGTCATTCGACGTGGTAGTTGCCCTGGGAGTCGACGGTGATGCCGATGCAGTGGCCGGTTTTCTCGACCGTGCGCCGCAGCAGCCGGCGCATCGTCACTTCGTCCGCTTCCGGGCCGAACGTCGCCTTCGGGTGGATCGAGGTGATCTTCGCCAGGTTGGTGTAGGCCTTGACGGCGGCCCGGCGGGCCCTGCGGCCTTCGGCTTTGCAGGCGTGGGCCATCGCTTCGATGTCGTTGACGACGTGGATCGCGGCGGGCGTGCCGGCGAGCGATTCGAGCTTCGTTTCGTCGCCGCCGCAGCCCGCGACGAGGAGCGCCAGCGCGACGATGGCAAGCAGAGGGAGACCGGCTCGCATGGATCGCAGCCTACGAGGGGCGCCGCCGCGGACGGCCCGCGCCTGCTTCCTCGCCGCTCGTCCGGGGCGGAGAAGCCGGCCGGCGCGTCCTTTCGACGGCCGCCGGGCGTGCTCGCGACGTGCCTGACCGGGGGGTCGTCAGGGGGGAGCGCAGCGCGGCCGCGCCCCGACTGATTAGTGTTCCGCCTCCCCGCAGCGCCCCTTCCCCGGAAGTTCCTTCTTGAACGAGCCAGTCGCAGAGAACCAACTCCTCGCCTTCATCGAGATCCCCAAGGGGAGCCGCAACAAGTACGAGTACGACGAGGGCCTCGACCGCGTCGTCTTCGACCGGTTCCTCTCCGGCTCGACGGTCTACCCGACCGACTACGGCTTCATCCCGGGCCACCTGGGCGAGGACGGCGACCCGCTCGACTGCCTCGTGGTGGGCTCCGAGCCCACCTTCCCGGGCTGCGTCACGCCGGTCAAGCCGGTCGCCCTCTTCAAGATGCGCGACGAGAAGGGCGCCGACGACAAGGTGATCTGCGTGCCGGTCCGCGACCCGCGCTGGTCCCACATCGAGACGCTCGACGACGTCCCCGGCCAGCTCCAGGAAGAAATCGAGCACTTCTTCAACGTCTACAAGAACCTCGAACACAAGCCGGTCGAGACCGACGGCTGGCACCCGCTGAGCGACGCCGAACGGACGATCGAAGAGGCGCGCCGGCGGGAGCTCGAGGCCAAAGACGGGCAGTAGGCCGGCCCGACCGTCGCGGCGGTACGCCCCGACGGTCGTGCCCCGGGACCGCCGGCGCGACGGCCCAGCTTCTCGCCCGCCATTCCGTGCTGGAATGTGAGTGATGCCTGACCCGCTTCCCTCGCGTGAGCTCGCCGCCTTTCTCGCGGCGGTCGAGGCGGGCAGCGTCCAGGGCGCCGCGGAAGCGCTCGACCTGACCCAGTCGGCGGCGACCAAGCGGATCCAGGCGCTGGAGCGGCGGCTCGGCGCCCTTCTGCTGGTGCGCGGCCGCCACGGGGTGCGCCCGACCGAGGAGGGAATGGCGCTCTACCCGGAGGCGCGCCGCGCCCTCGACGCGCTGGCGCTCGCCGAGCAGGCGGTGGCCGGCCGGCGCGCCGCGCGGCCGCTGCGGATCGCCGCCAGCCACACGGTCGGCGAGGCACTGCTGCCCAGCTGGCTGACCGCCTTCCGCGCCGAGCTGCCCGGCGTTCACCCGCAGGTCGACGTGGTCAACTCGCCCGCCGCGATCGCCGCCGTCCGCGAGGACCGCGCCGACGTCGGCTTCGTCGAGGGGCTGGAACCGCTGGAGGACTTCGAGACCAAGGTCGTCGCCCGCGACGAGATCGTCCTCGTCGTCGCCGCCGGGCACCGCTGGGCCCACCGCCGCAAGGTGAACCCCCGCGAGCTGGCAGGCGGGCGCTGGATCTCCCGCGAGTCCGGCTCGGGGATGCGCGCCGTGGCGGCGGCGGCGCTCGCCGAGATCGGCGTCGAGCTCGAGCCCGACCTCTCGGTGGCGAGCGTCGAGGGGATGAAGCGCTCGCTCGCGGCGGGCGGCTTCGCGCTGATCTCCGACCTGGCGCTCGAGCCCGACCTCTCGGCGGGGCGGCTCGTCGCCCTGCCGCTCAAAGACCTGCGGATCGAGCGGCCGCTGACCGCGATCCGCCGCGCCGGCGTCCGCCCACACGACCAGGCGCGCCGCTTCTGGGACTGGCTGCCGACGCCCGGCTGACCCGCCGCCGACGCAATACTGTCGGTGGTGATCGACGCCGCCCCCGTGATCGAGACCGAGCGCCTCCGGCTGGAGCGCTGGGACGAGCGCCACACCGACCTCCTCGTGAGGCTCGCATCGAGGCCCGAGGTGATGCGCTTCATCGGCACCGGGGACCCTTGGCCGCCGCTGCTGGCCGCCGACGTCGCCCGCGCCGAGCGCCGCCACTGGGACGACCACGGCTTCGGCTGGCGGGCGGCGATCGACCGTGCCGAGGGGCGCGGCATCGGCCTCGTCTCGCTGAACTACGCCGGGGAGGGGACGGCGGGGCTCGACCCGGGGGAGCGTGAGATCGGCTGGTGGCTCGAGCCCGAGGCCTGGGGGCGGGGGCTGGGCACCGAGGGCGCCGCGGCGCTCCGCGACGAGGCCTTCGAGGCGCTGCGGATGCCGAGCATCATCGCCCGCATCCAGCCCGCCAACGCCGCCTCGCTCGGCGTCGCCCGGGCGCTCGGGATGGAGTTCGACTTCGAGACGACCGGCCGCAGCGGCGAGCGCCTCGTCGTCTACCGGATGGAACGCCCCTAGCCCTCCGGCCTCAGCCTTCCTCGCGGACGCCGCCCATCTCGGTGAAGGCTTCCTTGGCGCCGGATTCCGGGTTCTGCTCGTCGGCGATCACGTGGGACACCGCGTTGATCAGCGCCAGGTGGGTGAAGGCCTGCGGGAAGTTGCCGAGGTGGCGGCCGGAGCTCGCCTCCATCTCCTCGGCGAAGAGGTCGAGCCCGCCCGCCATCGTCAGCAGCCGCTCGCAGAGCATCAGCGCCCGTTCGCGCTCGCCGATCTCCGACAGCGCCGAGACCAGCCAGAAGGAGCAGATCAGGAACGTCCCCTCCTTGCCGTGCAGGCCGTCGTCGGTCTCCTCGACCTTGTAGCGGAGGACGAGCCCGTCCTCGGTCAGTTCGTCGGCGATCGCGTTGACGGTGGCGGCGATGCGCGGGTCGTCGGCCGGCAGGAAGCGGTAGAGCGGCAGCAGCAGTAGCGAGGCGTCGAGCGCGTCGGTGTCGTAGTGCTGGCGGAAGACCCCGTCGCGGCAGCCGCGCGCGCAGATCTCCGCCTTGAAGGCGTCCGCCTTCGCCCCCCAGCGCTCGGCCAGGTCGGTGCGGCCGATCTCGCGCGCCAGCCGCGCCCCGCGGTCGGCCGCCACCCACATGCTGACCTTCGAGGAGACGTAGTGCTGCGGTTCGCCGCGCGACTCCCAGATGCCCTGGTCGGGCAGCGGGAAGGACTCGATCGCTTTCTCGACCTGGTGCCGGATCAGGCCGCGGTCGGCCTGCGTCCCCGCCCCGCGCAGCGCCTTTTCGTGCAGGTAGACGGAGTCCAGCAGCGCCCCCCAGACGTCGTTCTGGCGCTGGTCGAAGGCGCCGTTGCCGATCCGCACCGGCCGCGCCCCGCCGTACCCGCTGAGGTGGTCCAGCGTCGACTCCGTCAGCCGCCGCTCATGGCCGATCCCGTACATGATCTGCAGTTCGGGTTCGTCGCGGCAGACGTAGAGGATGAAGCGCATGAAGTCGCGCGCCTCCTGGTCGAAGCCGAGCGTGTGCAGCGCCCAGAGGCTGAAGGTCGAGTCGCGGATCCAGCTGTAGCGGTAATCCCAGTTGCGCTCGCCGCCCGGCGCCTCCGGCAGCGAGGTGGTCGCGGCGGCGACGATCGCCCCGGTCGGCGTGTAGGTGAGCCCCTTGAGGACGAGCGCCGAGCGCTGCAGGTGGATGCGCCACGGGTGGTCGGGGAATTCGCCGTGGCGCAGCCAGAGGCGCCAGAAGTCCTCGGTCAGGTGGAGGCGGCCGAGCGCCTCGGGCGCGCTGCGCGGCCCGCTGCCCCGCTCGCCCTCGCCCCAGCTGAGCGCGCAGAAGGCGCTCTCGCCCTCGCGCAGCTTCTTCGCCCCGCGCAGCGCCCCGCCGTCCACCGAGAGCGCCAGGTCGGAGCGCAGCTCCAGCGCCGGCCCGTCCGGGCCGCCCGCCGTGCAGCTCGCCCCGGCCGCCGGCTCGCTCCAGCTCGCCGCGCCGCGCCCGTAGTCGAAGCGCGGCAGGCACTCCATCTCCACCTCCACCTCGCCGTCGATGCAGGTCACCGCCCGCAGCAGCGAGCGGTCGGAGTCATGGGAGACGATCGGGCCGCCCTGGCTCGGCGTCCAGGCGGCGATCGAGAGGGCGTCGTGGACGACCATCCAGCCGGTGTCGGTGACCCAGGTCGTCTCGATCACCAGCGTCCCCGGTTTGTAGCGGCGGCTGATCGGCACGGTGACGCCGCGCGGGCGCACGGTGAGGCGGCCGGCGCCGCGGTCGAGCAGCGCCCCGAAGACGCTCGGCGAGTCGAAGCGCGGCAGGCAGAGCCACTCGACCGCGCCGTCGAAGGAGACGAGGGCGGAGGTGTGGCAGTCGGAGAGGAAGCCGTAGCCGCCGATCGGCGGGAAGCTGTCGGCGGCGCTCCGCATCGCGGCAAGCTAGCACCGCAAGGCGCGTCGGGCGCCTGAAACGGCCCGCTACGCTGGTCGGGGCAGTGTCCCGTCTGATCGCCGACCCGACCCCGAGCCGCCGGCCCCGCGCGGGGGCGGGCGCCGACGGCGCCCCGCGCCCCGCCGCCCTCGGGCCGCTCGTCTTCGTCGTCGGCGGCGCCAGCCTCGGCGTCGAGATCGCCGCCGCCCGCCTCCTCGCTCCCTACTTCGGCGCCTCGACGATCGTCTGGGCGAACACGATCGGGATCGTCCTCGTCGCCCTCTCGGCCGGCTACTGGTTCGGCGGCCGGCTCGCCGATCGCCACCCCCGTCCCGCGGGCCTCGGGGCGCTGATCCTGGTGGCCGCCGCGCTGATCGCGATCGTCCCGTTTGCCGCGCGCCCCTTCCTCGGCTTCTCGGTCCGGGCCTTCGAAGGCCTCTCGCTCGCCACCTTCGCCGGCTCCCTCCTCGGCGTCCTGATCCTGGTCGCGGTGCCCGTGGCGCTGCTCGGCGCGGTCGCGCCCTGGGCGGCGCGGCTCGCGGTCGGCGAGGAGGCCGGGCGCGCCGGCGAGGCGGTCGGCCGCCTGTACGCGATCTCGACCGCCGGCTCGCTGGTCGGCACGATGACCGCGGCGCTGGTCGCGATCCCGCTGCTCGGCACGCAGCGCACCTTCATCGCCTTCGCCCTCGCCTTGGCGGCGGCGGCGGCGATCGCCATCGGCCCGCGGGCGCTGGTCGTGGCGGCCGGGCTGGCGCTGGCGCTGGCGATCCCACCCGGGGCGATCAAGGAGGGCGACGACCGCGTCCTCTACGAGGGCGAGACAGTCCAGCAGTACGTGCGGATCGTCGAACGCGGCGACGGCAGCCGCGCGATGGAGCTGAACGAGGGCCAGGCGGTCCACTCGCTGTGGCGGCCGGGGAACTACCTGACCGGCGACTACTGGGACGACCTGGCGGTGCTGCCGGCGATCGGCCCGCGTCCCGAGCCGCGGCGGGTGGCGATCCTCGGCAACGCCGGCGGCACGGTCGCCCGCGCCTACGGCCGCTACTTCCCGCGCACCGCGGTCGACGCGGTGGAGATCGACGGTGAGCTCACCTCGCTCGGCCGCCGCTTCCTCGGCCTCCGCAATCGGCGGATGACGGTGCACGAGGCGGACGCGCGGCCCTGGCTGGAGGCGGCCGACGGCGGCTACGACGCGATCCTCGTCGACGCCTACCGGCAGCCCTACATCCCCTTCTACCTGACCACCACGGAGTTCTTCCACCTGGTTGCCGAGCGGCTCGCGCCGGGCGGGGTGGCGGTGGTTAACGTCGGCCATCCGGAAGGCTCCGACGCGCTCGAGCAGGTGCTCGGCGCGACGATGGCCTCCGCCTTCCCGCGGGTGCTGCGCGACCCGGTCACCGCCACCAACACGCTGTTGGTCGGCGGCACGGGGCTGACCGCGGCGCGCCTGGAGGCGGCGGCGCCGGAGCTGCCGCGGGACCTGCGCCGGGTGGCGCTCGAGTCGGCGGCGCGGCTGCGGCCGCGGCTCGCCGGCGGCGAGGTCTACACCGACGACCGGGCCCCCGTCGAGTGGCTGATCGACAGCTCCCTGCTGGAATACGCCGGTGGCTGAGATCGGACCGCTGGACCGGGCGCGCGCCTGGCTCGTCACCGGGCCGCTCGGCCGCGGCTTCGCCTTCGCGATCGATTTCGGCGCGGCGCTGCGGATGATGATCCGCTCCCGCTAG
Source organism: uncultured Actinomycetes bacterium (assembly GCA_963763265.1). Taxonomy (GTDB): domain Bacteria; phylum Actinomycetota; class Thermoleophilia; order Solirubrobacterales; family 70-9; genus VAYN01. The sequence goes on from CAVXNN010000007.1 coordinate 50,681, forward strand.
GGTCAGCCGACGATGCAGACGACCCTGAAAGAGCTTCCCGACTCCCGCGTCGAGGTCCAGGCGGAGGTCCCGTCCAAGGACGTCGAGCGCGCCGTCAACCGCGCCGCCCGGGCGATGGCCCGTGAACTGCGCCTGCCCGGCTTCCGCAAGGGCAAGGCGCCGCCCTCGCTGGTGATCCAGCGGATGGGCTTCGGCGCGGTGCTCGCCGAGGCGATCCGCGACGCGCTGCCGGAGTGGTACGAACGGGCGCTGCTGGACGCCGCGGTGACGCCGATCGGCGACCCGGACATCGACATGGTGTCCTCGCCGGAGGCCGAGGGGGAGCCGCTGACCTTCAAGTTCGAGGTCGCGGTGCGGCCGCGGGCGGAGCTCGGCGAGTACAAGGGGCTCGAGGTCGGCCGCGAGGAGAAAGAGGTCGACGAGGAGATCGTCGACACCGAGGTGGAGCGGATCCGCGAGGGCTTCGCGCGGCTCGAGCCGATCGAGCGGGCCGCCCGCGAGGGCGACGCGGTGCTGATCGACTTCGAGGGCTTCGTCGATGGCCAGCCCTTCCAGGGCGGCAAGGCCGACGACTACCTGCTGACGCTCGGCTCCGGCAACCTGATCGACGACTTCGAGGAGCAGCTGACCGGCGCCGCGGCGGGCGACGAGGTCGACGTCGAGGTCACCTTCCCCGACGACTACCAGGAAGAGAAACTGGCGGGCGCGGATGCCGTCTTCAAGGTGAAGGTCAAGGAGGTGCGGGAGAAAATCCTGCCCGACCTCGACGACGACTTCGCCTCCGACGCCTCGGAGTTCGACACGCTGGAGGAGCTGCGGGCCGACATCCGCGAGAAAGTCGGCGGGGCGCTGAACAGCCGCTCGGCCGAAGACTTCCGGATCGCCGCGGTCGACGCGGCGGTCGGCAACGCCACGGTGGAGATCCCCGACGCGATCGTCACCGCGCGGGCGGGCGAACGCTGGGAGCGGATGGAACGCCAGCTCGCCCAACAGGGGATGGACCCCAACCAGTTCCTGCAGATGCAGGGCAAAACGCGCGAGGACCTGGTCGAGGAGTCGAAGCCCGACGCCGAGCAGGAGCTGCGCCGCGAGGCGGTGGTGACCGCGATCGCCGCGGCCGAGGAGCTCGAGGTGTCCGAGGAGGAGATGGTCGAGGCGCTCGAGCACTCCGCCGAACACGAACGGACCACGCCGGAGAAGCTGCTGGCGCGGCTGCGCGAGAACGGTCGCGACGCGGTGATCCGCGAGGACCTGCTGGCCCGCAAGGCGATCGAGCTGGTCGCCGACTCGGCCAAGCCGATCCCGCTCGCCGAGGCCGAGGAGCGCGCCGAGAAAGCGGCCGCGGCGGAGCAGATCTGGACGCCGGAGAAAGAGAAGGACAAAGAGGACGCGGGCGAGCTGTGGACGCCCGGCGGCGAGTGAGCGCGGCGGGCGCGCCGGGCAGCGCGAACGCCTTCTATAGAGTGCGGCAACGATGAGTCCCCTGGTCCCGATGGTGGTCGAGCAGACCTCGCGCGGCGAGCGCGCCTTCGACATCTACTCGCGCCTGCTGGGCGAGCGGATCGTCTTCCTCGGCACGCCGGTCACCGACGACATCGCCAACCTGATCGTCGCCCAGCTGCTGCACTTGGAGTCCGAGGACCCCGACAAGGACGTCAGCCTCTACATCAACTCGCCGGGCGGCTCGGTGTACGCGGGCCTGGCGATCTACGACACGATGCAGTTCATCAAGCCCGACGTGCAGACGATCTGCGTCGGCGTCGCGATGAGCATGGGCGCGCTGCTGCTCTGCGGCGGCGCGGAGGGCAAGCGGATGGCGCTGCCCAACTCGAAGATCCTGATCCACCAGGTCTCGGCCGGCTTCCAGGGCCAGGCGACCGACATCGAGATCCACGCCAAAGAGATCATCGACGTGCGCCGCCGGCTCGACGAGATCATCGCCAAACACACCGGCCAGGACTTCGAGAAGGTCACCAAAGACACCGAGCGTGACTACTTCATGAGCGCGGAGGAGGCGAAGGAGTACCACATCGTCGACCGCGTCATCGAGCACCACTGACGCTCCGGCGTCCTTGGGCCGTCCCCCCATTCATCGTCGCCCAGGCGGGTCGTCGCCGCGATTCCCCCGGCGCCGGCGCGCCGGCGCCGCGCGGGCGGCGCCGGTTAGGCTGCGGCGATGCCCGAGGAGCGACACCAGGTCGAGAAGGCCGAGGATCCCGGCGCCGGCTTCGAGGGGGGCGGTCAGGGTCCCAAAGTCGGCGGCGACGACGATCCGCTGCGGCGCCAGGTCGAGGCGACGCTGCGCTTCATGGCGCTCGCGACCCTCGTCGGCCTGGTGATCATCGCGATCCTGGCGATCGTCGTCTCCAGCATCCGCGGCGTGATGACCCTGGTCGGGCTCGTTTACCTGGTGACCTCGCTCGCCGCCTACCTCTACCTGCGCCGCAACCTCAACGCCCGCCTGAAGCGCGGCGTCCCGTCGACCTAGACGTCGAGCTCGTACTCGAGCCAGGTCGATTTCTCGTCGGTCAGCGAGTCGTAGAGGCGCTGGGCGGTGTGGTTGTCGGGCGCCGTCGCCCACTCCAGCCAGGCGGCGCCCCGCCGGCGGGCGACCGCGGCGCTCGCCTCGATAAGGGCGCGCCCGACGCCGCGCCCGCGCGCCCGCGGCGTCACGAAGAGGTCGTTCATCAGCACCGTCTCAGCCGCGGCGAGGGAGGAGAAGTGCCAGTAGAGGCAGGCGTAGCCGAGGATCGCGCCGTCCGGGTCGCGCGCCGCCAGCAGCTCGCCGTCCTCGCTGGGAGTGAGGAAGCGGCGGAAGAAGGCGCGGTTGCGATCGTCGTCGACGTCCTCTACCTCGTAGAAGCGCTGGTAGGCGGCGATCAGCGGCAGGAGCGCCTCGAGCTCCGCCTCCCGCACCGCACCGATCCCGACCGCGTCGTCCATCTCCCGAACCTATCGCCGCCTGCAAGCCGGCGCTCAGGCGCAGGGACGACGGCGGCGGTGCCGTAAACGATCCCCTGTAACCGGCACCGGTGCCCCTCTAAGCTTGGGGACCCCCACCGAAGGCTCCGAATCGATCGTCCCGTCAGGAGGGGATTCAACTGGCACGTCCAACCGACTCCAACGAGCAGCTTCTCTGCAGCTTCTGCGGAAAGTCGCAGCGCCAGGTCAAAAAGCTGATCGCCGGCCCCGGCGTCTACATCTGCGACGAGTGCATCGACCTCTGCAACGAGATCATCGACGAGGAGCTGACCGCGCCGCCCGCCTTCGAGTTGGAGAGCCTGCCGAAACCGCAGGAGATCTACGACGTCCTGCAGGAGTACGTGGTCGGCCAGGAGGCCGCCAAGCGCTCGCTCTCGGTGGCGGTCTACAACCACTACAAGCGGGTGCAGATCGCGCAGTCCGACGAGACCGAGGTCGAGCTGCAGAAGTCGAACATCATGATGCTGGGGCCGACCGGGTGCGGCAAGACGCTGCTCGCCCAGACGCTGGCGCGGATCCTCAACGTGCCGTTCGCGATCGCCGACGCGACCGCGCTGACCGAGGCGGGGTACGTCGGCGAGGACGTCGAGAACATCCTCCTGAAGCTGATCCAGGCCGCCGACTTCGACGTCAAGAAGGCCGAGACGGGGATCATCTACATCGACGAGATCGACAAGATCGCGCGCAAAGCCGACAACCCGTCGATCACCCGCGACGTCTCCGGCGAAGGCGTCCAGCAGGCGCTGCTGAAGATCCTCGAGGGGACCACCGCCTCGGTGCCGCCGCAGGGCGGGCGCAAGCACCCGCACCAGGAGTTCCTCACCATCGACACCACCAACATCCTCTTTATCTGCGGCGGCTCCTTCGCCGAGCTCGACCAGATCATCGAGCGGCGGGTGGGGGAGCGCGGGATCGGCTTCGGTGCGGCGATCTCCTCGCGGACCCAGAAGGACACCGGCGAATGGTTCGAGCAGGTGCTTCCGGAGGACCTCATCGATTACGGCCTGATCCCCGAGTTCATCGGCCGGCTGCCGGTGATCACCGCGATCCACCAGCTGAACCGCGACGACCTGACCACGATCCTCACCGAGCCCAAGCACGCGCTGACCCGCCAGTTCCAGCGCTTCTTCCAGTTCGACGACATCGAGCTGGTCTTCTCGCCCGACAGCCTCGACGCGATCGCCGACAAGGCGATCGAGCGGGAGACCGGGGCGCGGGGCCTGCGCTCGATCCTCGAGGAGACGCTGCTCGACGTGCAGTTCGAGCTGCCCTCGCGGCGCGACGTCACCAAGTGCGTGGTGACCAGGGAGACGATCATGCAGGGGCGCCGGCCGACGCTGGTGACCGAGGCCGCCCAGCAGGACATCGGGCCCCCCGAGGAGGACGGGCTGGGCGAGGAAACCGCCTAGCGAGGGACGACTTGGCGAGGTGGAGGTCCGATGGACCCCCTCTCTCACGAACAGCGGGGAGGTTCGTTCGGGGGTCCATCGAGCCTCCCCCGGGCGAAGGCGGCGCTCGTGTGGAGCTTTACTCGGGCATAGACCGAGTAAGTCTCCACGGCCGGGCCGCTGAGGGGCTTCGATATCTAGACTCGCCCGCATGGACGCGGCGAAGCGAGCGCAGCTGGAGAAGACGACCCGCTACGAGCCAGGAGAGGTCGAGGGGCGCGTCTTCGCGGAATGGATGGATGGCGGCTACTTCCACCCCGAGGCGAGCGGCGCGCCGGAGGAGAACTTCTCGGTCGCGATCCCGCCGCCCAACGTGACCGGCGCGCTGCACATGGGGCACGCCCTGAACGGCTCGATGCAGGACGCGCTGGTCCGCATGAACCGGATGAAAGGGCGCAAGGCGCTCTGGATCCTCGGCACCGACCACGCCGGCATCGCCACCCAGGCGGTGGTGGAGAAGGGGCTGCGGGCCGAAGGCAAGACGCGCCAGGAGCTCGGCCGCGAGGCCTTCGTCGAGCGGGTCTGGGCCTGGAAAGAGGAGTACGGCTCACGGATCGTCGAGCAGTACAAGCGGCTCGGCGCCTCCTGCGACTACGAGCGCGAGCGCTTCACGCTCGACGAAGGCTACGTGCGCGCCGTCCACAAGGTCTTCAAGCAGCTCTACGACAAGGGCTACATCTACCGCGACAACTACATGGTCAACTGGGACCCGGGGACGCGCTCGGCGATCTCCGACCTCGAGGTCGAGAACCGCGACGTCGCCGACTCGCTCTACTCGATCGACTACCCGGTCGAGGGCACCGACCGCGTCCTCACCGTCGCCACCGTGCGCCCCGAGACGATGCTCGCCGACACCGCCGTCGCCGTGAACCCCGAGGACGAGCGCTACGCCGACCTGGTCGGCTCGTTCTGCGTGCTGCCGCTGGTCGGTCGCCGGCTGCCGATCATCGCCGACGCCTACGTCGACCCCGAGTTCGGCACCGGGGCGCTGAAGATCACCCCCGGCCACGACGTCAACGACTTCGAGATCGGCCGCCGCCACGGGCTCGAGGAGATCGTCGTGATCGGCCCCGACGGCCGCCTCAACGAGCGGGCGGGCGAGTTCGAGGGCCTGCCGGTCGCCGAGGCCCGGCGGGCGGTCGTCGCGGCGCTGCGCGAGGAGGGGCGGCTGCGCGCCGAGGAGCCCTACACGCACTCGGTGCCCTTCAGCCACCGCTCCGGGGAGCGGATCGAGCCGCTGATCAGCCTGCAGTGGTTCTGCCGCATGGACGAGCTGGCGGCCCCCGCGATCGAGGTCGTCGAGCGCGACGAGGTGCGGATCGCCCCCGCCCAGTGGAAGCGCGTCTACCTCGACTGGATGGCGGAGATCCGTCCCTGGTGCGTCTCCCGCCAGCTCTGGTGGGGGCACCGGATCCCGGTCTGGTACTGCGGCGAGTGCGAGGCCGATCCAGTCGTCGCCGAGGTCGCGCCCGACCCCGCGAAGTGTCCCGAGTGCGGGGGCTCCCTGGTCCAGGAGGAGGACGTCCTCGACACCTGGTTCAGCTCGGCGCTATGGCCGTTCGCGACCCTCGGCTGGCCCGACGACACGCCCGAGCTGCGCGCCTTCTACCCGACCAGCTTCCTCACCACGGCGCGCGAGATTCTCTTCCTCTGGGTCGCGCGGATGGTGATGATGGGGCTCGAGTTCCCCGGCGACATCCCCTTCCGCGACGTCTACGTGCACTCCGTGATCCAGGCCCGCGACGGGCGGCGGATGTCGAAGAGCCTGGGGACCGGGATCGACCCGCTCGAGGAGATCGACGAGCGCGGCGCCGACGCGCTGCGCTTCGGACTGCTGGCGATGTCCTCGACCCAGGACGTGCGCTACTCCGACGCCAAGGTCGAGCAGGGCTCGGACCTCGCCAACAAGCTCTGGAACGCGAGCCGGCTGATCCTCCTCAACGCCGCCGCGGTCGAGCCGGCGCCGCGCCCGACGCGGATCGAGGACCGCTGGATCCTGTCCCGCCTGGAGCGGACGATCGCCTCGGTGACCGAGAAGCTCGAGGAATTCGACTTCGCCCACGCCGTCCAGGAGTGCTACGGGTTCGTCTACGGCGAGCTCTGCGACTGGTACCTGGAGATCGTCAAGCCGCGCCTCTACGAGGGCGAGGAGGAGGTCTCGGCGACGCTGCTGCACGCGCTGGAGCGGGTGCTCGCCCTCCTGCACCCGACGATGCCCTTCGTCACCGAGGAGATCTGGTCCTTCCACCCGGCCCGCGACGGCCACCTCGTCGTCCACGAGTTCCCGGCCGCCGACGCCTCGCTCTTCGACGTCGAGGCCGAGTCCGAGGTCGCCGAGGAGATCGCCCTGACCCGCAGGCTGCGCGCCTGGCGGGACCTGGTCGGCGTCGCCGCCAAGGCGGTCGTCCCGGCGGCGATCGACGGGATGGCGCCGTCGGAGTTCGTCGGCCGGCTCTCGCGCTTCGCCTTCGACGGCGTCGGCTCCGAGCCGGTCGCCGCGGTCGGCCCGGTGCGGATCCTGGCCTCGGAGGAGCTCGACGCCGACGCGGTCGCCGAGCGCCTCGGCCGACGCCGCGAGGAACTGAGCGCCGAGATCGAGCGCGCCGAGCGCAAACTCTCCAACCAGGGCTTCGTCGCCAAGGCGCCCGCGATCGTGGTCGAGGAGGAGCGCGGCAAGCTCGACCGCTACCGCACCGAACTCGCCGAACTGGAAGGCGGATAGGCGAGCCGGTGCGCCGCGGAGCGATCGCCGGCCGGCCTGGGGCGATGCGGACGCGTGGCGGAGCGATCGCCGAGCGAATTGTTTGACGCCGACGACTACCTGGACTCGCTCGAGCCGGTCGGCTGGCGGCTCGGGCTCGACCGGATGTGGAAGCTGACCACGGCGCTCGGGCTGCCCCAGCGCCGCTTCGCCTCCGTGCACGTGGTCGGCACCAACGGCAAGTCGTCGGTGACGCGGATGGTCGCGGCGCTGCTGGAGGCGCACGGCGTCGCCTCCGGCGCCTGCCTCTCGCCGCACGCCTCGCGCTGGACCGAGCGCACGATGGTCCGCGGCGAGGAGATCTCGGCCGCCGCCTGGGCCGCGGCCGTCGCCCAGGTGGCGAGCGCCGCCGAGGGCGTCAACCGCACCCTGGAGGAGGGCGACGCGGTGACCGAGTTCGAGGCGGCGACCGCGGCGACCTTCGTCGCCCTGGCCCGTGCCCGCGTGAAGGCCGCGGCGATCGAGGCCGGGCTCGGCGGCCGCCTCGACGCGACCAACACGATCCCCTCGCGGGTCACCGTGCTCACCTCGGTCGGCCTCGATCACACCGAGTGGCTGGGGGGGACCGAGCTCGAGATCGCCGCCGAGAAGCTCGCCGTCCTGCGCGACCACTCGACCCTGGTGCTGGGACGCGTCTCCGCAGAGGTCCGGGCGCTCGCCGAGCGGATCGCGGGGGAACGGGGCGCGACCGTCGTCCCCGCCCCGGAGGACCCCGGGCCGGACGTCCGGCTCGCCGCCACAGGCGCCTTCCAGCGCCGCAACTTCGCCCTCGCGACCGCCGCGGTGGAGGCGTTCCTGGGCGCCCTCGACCGCGAGCGGGTCGCCGCGGTCGCCGCCGCTCTGCACGTCCCCGGCCGGCTCGAGCTGATCGCCGAGGGACCGCCGACCTACGTCGACGCCGCCCACAACCCCGACGGCGCGGCGGCGCTCGCCGAGGCGCTGCCGGGGATCGCGGCGGGCCGGCCGGTGGTCGCCTGCCTGGCGATCCTCGCCGACAAGGACGCGCCGGCGATGATCGCGGCGCTGGCGCCGGCCCTGCGCGCCGTCGTCTGCACCGAGCTGCCGCCCGCGGCGCTGGCCGGGCACGGCCGTCCCGGCGCCCGCTCGCGGCCCGCTCGGGAGCTGGCCGACCTCTGCCTCGCGCACGGCCTGGAGGCGGTCGCCGAGCCGCGGCCGCAGGCGGCGCTCGCCCACGCCGCCGAGCTGGCCGGCGGAGCCCTCGATGGCGTCCTCCTGGTCACCGGATCGCACTTCCTGATCGCCCCGGCCCGCGCCTCGCGTGCCGGCCTGCCGTCGGCGCCGGGAGGCGGAGAGAGCTGATGCCGGTTCCGCGGAACGGGATGGTCCGACGACCCATACCGACTGTGCGAGGATTCCTGCATGGATCGCGGCGCGGGCTCGGAACTGCTCTCGATGATGGGCCTGGTCGCCGCCGTGGTGGTGGTCGTGATCCTGTTCTTCTTCGGCGTCGGGTACCTGTTCGGGAGGCTATTCCTCTAGCCGATGCGGCCCGCCTTGCGGGGCCGAACAGGATCGGGCGCCCCCACGGCGAATAGACTGCGCGATCCCTTCTCGTGAAGGGGCATCCCATGGCACTAGCGATCTTCGGAATCACCAACTCGGGCCTCAACCTGGCCGCGACCCTCGTCCTGCTGCTGCTGATCGTGCTGTGGCTGGCGCTGATCGTCTACACGTACCTCGACGCGCGTCGACGGATCTCCGATCCCTTCCTGGTCGCCTGCGCGACGATCGCCTCGTTCTTTCCCTATATCGGCACCGCGGTCTACGCGATCGTGCGCCCGCCCGAGTATCTCGAGGACGCCCACGAGCGCGAGCTGGAGATCCGCGCCGCGGAGCTGCGGGTCCGCCAGCTGCGCGAGCAGAGCTGCCCGAACTGCGAATACCCGGTGGAGAAGAACTTCCTGCGCTGCCCCAACTGCCAGCGCCGGCTGAAGGACCCCTGCCCGACCTGCGGCGAACCGGTCGATCCGCGCTGGGGTCTCTGCCCCTACTGCGAGACGGCCCTCTCCGGCGAGCGCTCGCGGCAGCCGCGCCGCCGTCGTCCCGAGGAGGAGCCCGGCGGCGAGCCGCCGCGCCGGTCGCGCAAAAAACGCCCCGCGGCGGACGAGGAACCCGCAGCCCCGTCGCGATCGAAATCTTCGGGCGCCCGCAAGGGGTCCGCCCGCAGCGCCTCCAGAGAGGCGCCGACCAGCGAACAAGAACAAAGGAGCCCACGCCGTGAGCCGGACCCTGATCCTCGTCAAGCCTGACGCCTTCGAGCGCGCCCTGACCGGTGAGGTGATCGCCCGCTTCGAGCGCAAGGGCCTGCGGATCGCCGCCCTGAAGAAGATGACGGCGACCGAGCAGATCGCCAACGAGCATTACGCCGAGCACACCGAGAAGCCGTTCTTCGGCGAGCTCGTCTCCTTCATAACCGGCGGACCGCTGGTGGCGATGGTGCTGGAGGGCGTGGAAGCGGTGAAGGCGGCGCGTCAGCTGATCGGCGCCACCAACCCGGTCGAGGCGGCGCCCGGCTCGATCCGCGGCGACTTCGCGCTCGAGGTGACCTTCAACATGGTCCACGGCTCCGACTCCGATGAGTCGGCCGAGCGCGAGATCGCGATCTGGTTCCCCGAGCTGGCCTGAACCGGACCACCGCTTTGTGAGGGCCATCGTCCTGGCCTCCGGCTCGCCGCAGCGGAGTCAGATCCTCGAAAAGCTGGGCTTCGAGTTCGAGGTGATCGTCCCCGGCGTCGAGGAGCTGGAGGCGGGGGATCCGGAGCACCTGGTGGTCGAGAATGCGCGCCGCAAGGCGCGCGCCGTCGCGGCGCCCGCGGGCGCCCTGGTGATCGCCTGCGACACCGACGTGGTCCTCGACGGCGAGGTGCTGGGCAAGCCTGCCGACGCGGCGGAGGCGCGCGCCTACCTGGACCGGATGTCGGGGCGCGCCCACGCCGTGATGAGCGGCCTCGTGGTCGCCATGGACGGGGAGGAGCGCAGCGGCCTGGAGCGCTCCGAGGTCGTCTTCAAGCCGCTGAGTGAGAACGAGAAGCGGCGTTATGTCGACTTCGGAGAGTGGGAAGGCCGTTCCGGCGGCTACGCGATCCAGACCCTCGGCTCGAGCCTGGTGGAGCGTCTCGAGGGCAGCGTCTCCAACGTCGTCGGGCTGCCGGTGGGGCTGCTCGCCGAGCTCGCTCCGGCTCTCTTCGAGCGCTCCTGACGAACCGCCGCAAGCCGCATCGCAGAGCGCTTCTTAGTGCCTCGTCAGCGCCGCGTGAGCAGACGTTCATCCTGCACGCGGCGGATTTTCTGCGCCGCGCGTGCCGACCCCGGTTCGAATCCTCCCGTTTGGAATCATGGGGCGTTCTGCCTACCCCAGGGACTGAAATATGAGTTGGCTCAGCAGGATCTTCCGCCTCGGCGGCCGCGACATGGCCGTCGACCTCGGCACCGCGAACACGCTGGTCTACGTACGCGGTCGCGGCATCGTGCTGTCGGAGCCCTCGGTCGTCGCGATCGACACCAAAACCGGCCAGGTGCACGCGGTCGGGGTCGAGGCGAAGCGGATGATCGGCCGCACGCCCGGCAACATCACCGCGATCCGTCCGCTGAAGGACGGCGTGATCGCCGACTTCGAGGTGACCGAACAGATGCTGCGGCACTTCATCCAGTCGGTGCACTCCAACCGCTTCGCCCATCCGCGGGTCGTCGTCTGCGTGCCCTCCGGGGTCACCGGGGTGGAGAAGCGGGCAGTCGAGGAGGCCTGCCTCTCGGCGGGCGCTCGCCAGGCCTACCTGATCGAGGAGCCGATGGCGGCGGCGATCGGCGCCGGGCTGCCGGTCGCCGAGCCGACCGGGTCGATGGTCGTCGACATCGGCGGCGGCACCACCGAGGTCGCGGTGATCAGCCTCGGCGGCATCGTCGTCTCGCAGTCGATCCGGGTCGGCGGCGACGAGCTCGACGAGGCGATCGTCGCCCACTGCAAGAGCAAATACAAACTGGCGATCGGCGCGCAGACGGCCGAGGAGGTCAAGCTCGAGGCGGGCTCGGCAACGGCGCTGCCGAGCGAGGTCCGCACCGAGATCCGCGGCCGCGACCTGGTCAGCGGCCTGCCGAAGACGATCGAGCTGGGCTCCGAGGAGGTCCGCCAGGCGCTCGAAGAGCCGGTCGGCCACATCGTCGCCGCGGTCAAGGAGACGCTCGACCAGACGCCTCCCGAGCTGGCCGGCGACATCATGGACCGCGGCATCACCCTGGCCGGCGGCGGCGCCCTCCTGCAAGGATTGGAGCAGCGACTCCATGATGAGTGCCAGATGCCCTGTCAGCTGGCGGAGTCGCCCCTGACCTGCGTGGCGGTCGGCTCGGGAATCTCGCTCGAGGAGTTCGAGACGATCCACCGCAGCGGCAGGAACGGGCAGGGAGCGCGCCGGCGTGTGTGACGCGGGCGTGTTCATCCAGCTCTCAGGCACAACCACCAACCTGGATCCTCGACGTGTATCGCAAGCAAGTTCGCCGCCGTAGGGCGGTTCTAGCCCTCCTGGTCGTCGGCTCCTTCGCGCTGCTGACGTTGACCTACGGCCAGGGGTCCAACGGGCTGCAGCGCGGGGTCACGGCGGTCTTCTCGCCGGTCTCCTCGGTGCTTGACCGGGCCCTGAAGCCCGCCCGCGATCTGGTCAACTGGTTCGACGAAACCTTCGAAGCGCGGGGCAAGAACCACAAGCTCGAAGAAGAACTGGAAGTCGCCCGCAAGCAGGCGGTCGGGGCGCAGGCGGCGCTCGCCGAAAACGCGGAACTGCGCAAGCTGATGAAGCTCAAGGAATCGGGCGCGATCTCCTCCGAATACGAACCGGTGACCGGGCACGTGATCGGCCTCTCGCCGACCGTCTGGTTCAGCGACGTGATGGTCGACGTCGGCTCCGGCGACGGGGTGCGGCCGCACGACGCGGTGGTCAACGGGGAAGGCCTGATCGGCTGGGTCAGCGCGGTCACCGGCGGCACCTCGAAGGTGACGTTGATCTCCGATCACTCCAGCGCGGTCTCCGTCAAGGTGGTGCCGCAGGGCATCCAGGGCATCGTCAGGCCGACGGTCGGCGAACCGGACCGCCTGGTGCTCGAATTCCTCAACTCCGACCAGCGCGTCCATAAAGGCGAGTCCGTGGTGACCGCCGGCTGGCACTCCGAAGAATTCGAATCCCGCTTCCCGCCGAACATCCCGGTCGGCGAAGTGACCCATGCCTCGATCAACGAACAGGAAGCGCAGGGCCGCTCGGTCGTGCGGCCCTTCGCCGAACTGCGCAACCTCGACACGGTCCAGGTGCTGACGGGGGGAGGCCGCCGGTGATCCTCACCCCGAAAATCGTCGCCCGCCTTCTCGTCGTCGGCCTGTTCGGCGTGCTCCTGCAGCTGACCTTCTTCTCCCAGGTCGAGCTGTTCGGCACCAGCCCCGACGTGCTGCCCGCCCTGGTCGTGGCCTTCGGCCTGCTGGGCGGGACGATGACCGGCGCCGTCTCCGGCTTCGCGATCGGCTTTCTGCTCGACTGCCTGCTGATCCAGCCGCTGGGCGGCGCCTCGCTGGTGCTGATCGCGGTCGGCTACGCGGCCGGGATGTTCCGCGAGCGCTTCGAGATCCACAGCCGGCTGGTGGCGCCGCTCCTCTGCGCGCTGCTGACCTTCGCCGCCGAGCTCGGCTTCGGCGCGATCGAGGCGATGTTCGGGATCCACACCGACGTCAGCGTGTTGGTCCTGCAGGACATGCTGATGAAGAGCCTCTTCGCCTTCTTCCTCGGCTGGGCGATCTACGCCGGGGTGCGTCGCCTCGTGCGCCCCGCCCTGGTCGACGAGGCGACCGTGCGGCGGACCCGGCGACCGACGGTGCTGGGAGCGTAGGCGAGCATGTATCTGCGACCCGAGGACAGGGCCCGCCCCAACCGCATGGCGCTGCGGATCGCTGTCGTCGGCGGCGTCGCCGTGGCGCTGTTCGCGGTCCTCTTCTTCCGGCTCTGGGAGTTGCAGATCATCAACGGCCCCGAAAACCTCGCCGAGGCGAAGAGCAACCGCACCCGCTCGACCAAGATCGTCGCGCCGCGCGGGAAGATCCTCGCTCGCAACGGGCAGGTGCTGGTCGACAACCGGACCAGCCTGGCGCTCCAGGTCGACACCTCCAAGCTGCCCACCGAAAAAGCGGCGCGGAACACCGAGCTGAAGGAAATCGGCGAACTCGTCCACATGAAGCTGCCCGCGGTCCTGAAGCGGATCGAAGAAGAACTGAAGGTGGTCGCCGCGGGGGCGCCGGTCACGCTGCGCAAGGACGTCGGCTACGACCTCGTCTACTACATCAAGGAACACCCGGGGAAGTTCCCGGGGGTCACGGTGGAACAGATCTTCGTCCGCAACTACCCGCACGAAGACGGAGGCCGCGCACGTGGTCGGCCACACCGGCGAGGTCTCCGAAAAAGAACTGAAAGAAGGGCCCTACAAGGGTCTCGAACCGGGGGAAATGGTCGGCAAGGAAGGCGTCGAGTACACCTACGACAAGATCCTGCGCGGCACGCCGGGGATCTCCCGCTACCAGGTGAACGCGCTCGGCGAGCCGACCCAGGGCGGGCGGCTGCGCTCGACCCCGCCGAAGCCTGGTGACAACCTGAAGCTGACCATCAACCCGGCCGTGCAGAGCGCGGGCGAAGCGGCGTTGGCCGAACGCGGGTTGCCGGGCGCCTTCGTGACGATGAACATCCACACCGGGCAGATCCTCGGGCTCGGCTCCTCCCCGACCTTCAACCCGACCGTCTGGACCAAGCCGATGAGCCAGAAGGAGTACGAACACCTCGCCGGCGAAGGAGAAGGCGAACCGATCTTCAACCGGGCGACGGAAAGCGCCTACCCGACCGGCTCGACCTACAAGCTCCTGACCGCGCTGGCCGGCCTCGAAGACGGCTACATCACCGGCAGCACGCTGGTCGAAGACCACGGCTACATCGAAGTCGGCACGCAGAAATTCGAAAACTCCGAAGGCGAGATCCTCGGCACCATCAACGTCGTCCACGCCCTCGAAGTGTCCTCCGACGTCTTCTTCTACAAGCTCGGCGAGCGGATGTGGGAAAACAACGACCTGCAGAACTGGTCGCACAAGATGGGGATCGGCAATCCGACCGGGATCGACCTGCCACAGGCGGAAGGCACGGAGGGGACCGTGCCGGGCAAGAAGTGGGCCGAGGAAGAGATCGCGGCGGGGAACGAATACGTCGAACCCTGGGGGCCGGGGCAGAACGTCCAGCTGGCGACCGGGCAGGGGTACCTGCAGACCGATCCGCTGCAGATGGCGATCGCCTACGCGGCGCTCGGCAACGGCGGCGCGATCGTCACCCCGCACGTCGGCATGGAGGTCCAGGACGCCGCGGGACGGGTCTTGCGCGAACTCGACCCCGGTCCGCGCCGCCACGTGAAGATCAAGCCGGAAACGCGGCAGCTGATCATGGAAGGCTTCCACGACGCGACGTCGGGCCCGGGCGGGACCGCGACCTCGGTCTTCGCCGAATTCCCGATCTCGATCGCCGGCAAGACCGGGACCGCGGAACGCGTCGGGCACGGCAATCAGTCCTGGTTCATCTCGTTGGCGCCCTACCCGAACCCGAATATCGTCACCGTGGTGACGATCGAGGAAGGGGGCTTCGGCTCCGAATCGGCGGCCCCCGCCAACAAGCAGATCCTCGAAGCGTATTTCCAGCACGACCTCGAAAAGGAAGCCGAAGAAAAGGCGGAAGCCGAAACGGGCGAAGCCGCCGAATCCACCGAAGGCCTGGGAGGCGAAGAAGTGCTCGGCGAAGAAGCCCTGGGGGAAGAAGCGCCGGTCGAAGAAGCGGCCGGAACCGGGACGGGTGAAGGCGGATGATGTACGCGACGCGGGCGCGCCAGTCGCGGCCCGAGCTCTTCGAGGAGCGGCCGACGATCGGCGAGCGCCTCGGCCTCGCCCAGACGGACTGGCTGCTGACCTTCGCCGCGGTCGGGCTGGTCGCCTTCAGCGTCTTCACGCTCGGCCAGGCGACCCTGCACGACGTCCCCGGCAACCCGCACTACTACGTCGAGCGCCAGGCGATCTACGGTGTCGCCGGCGTGATCGGCATGCTGGTCCTCGGCCGCATCGACTACTCGCGCTTCCGCGAGCTGCGGGTCGGGATCTACACCTTCCTCTGCGTCTCGATCGCGCTGATCTTCGTCTTCGGCTTCGCGGCGCGCGGCTCGACCCGCGCCTTCGAACTCCCGCTCTTCTCCTTCCAGCCGTCGGAGCTGGGCAAGCTCCTGCTCGTCCTCGCCCTCGCGGGCTTCGTGATCGACGGCGCCCGGCGCGGCTCTCCGGTGCGCCGAACCGTCCGATATCTGGCTCTGGGACTGGCTCCGGCGCTCCTCGTCTTCCTCCAGCCCGACCTTGGCACCGCATTGGTGCTGGGCGTCGGAACCCTCGCCGTGATGTACTTCGGGGGTATCCGATGGACCCACTTTGCGGTAATCGGCGGCGCAATCGCCGTCCTCATAGCTTTAGTCCTCGTGGTGGCGCCTGCCGTCGGCCACCCCGTGCTCAAGGAATATCAGCAGCAGAGGCTCACCTCGTTTCTGAATCCGAGCGCGGAACCAGGCGGCGCGGGCTACCAGCAGGACCAATCGATGGTCGCCATCGGCGCCGGTCAGAAGGCCGGGCGCGGCGACCAAGCCACCCAGACGCGGCTCGACTTCGTGCCCGAGCGCTCGACCGACTTCATCTTCGCGGTGATCGGGGAGCGCTACGGGTTCATGGGCGCCGCGTTAGTCCTATCCCTGTACGCCCTTCTCATCTGGCGGGCGCTGCGGATCGTGACGCTCTCAAAGAACTCCTACGGGATCCTGGTTGCCGGCGGCATCGCCGTCGAGCTCTTGTTCCAGGTCTTCGTCAACGTCGGGATGTGCCTCGGCATCATGCCCATCACGGGCATTCCCTTGCCGATGGTGAGCTACGGAGGGTCCTCCGTGCTCGCTACCTTCTTGGCGATTGGGGTTCTCCAGAGCATCAATATCCAGGCGCGTCTCAGCCGGCGGGGAAGGTTCGCCTGGTGACGTCTCTGTAGAGGGCCACGCATGCGTACCTATCCGAACTGAGCTGAAAACATGAAAAAAACGATTCTGGTGTCCGCCGAGCGAGGCGAGACGCGTGTTGCCGTACTCGAGGCGAAATCGAAAGGCAGCAAGACCAACGTCGCCGAGCTCTACATGGAGCGCCGCGGTCGGCGCTCGATCGTCGGCAACATCTACAAGGGCAAGGTCGACAACGTCCTGCCCGGCATGGAGGCCGCCTTCGTCGACATCGGCCTCGAGCGCAACGGCTTCCTGCACGTCGACGAGATCGTCCTGCCGGACGGCCAGCAGGCACCGCGGCGCGGCCGCGGGTCCGGCAAGGGGGCGCGGATCAACGAGCTGATCAAGCCCGGCCAGGAGATCCTGGTGCAGGTCGTCAAGGACCCGCTGAAGACGAAGGGCGCGCGGCTCTCGATGAACGTCTCGATCGCGGGGCGCTACCTGGTGTACGCGCCGCAGGGCTCGGGGGTCGGGGTCAGCCGCCGGCTCTCCGACAAAGAGCGCGACCGGCTGCGCAAGATGGTCGATCGCACCTACAAGGGGCCGGGCGGGCTGATCGTCCGCACCGCCGCCCACGGCGCCAAGAAGACCGACTTCGTGCGGGAGATCTCCTACCTGCAGAAGCTGAACGAGGTGCTCGACCGACGGGCCGCGGAGACGAAGGCGCCGGCGATGGTCTTCCAGGAGGCCGACCTCTCGGTGCGGGTGCTGCGCGACGTCTTCCTCAACGAGTTCGAGAAGGCGATCATCGAATCGGAGAAGCAGTTCGAGCGGGTCACCAGCTTCTTCCAGCGGACCGCGCCGGAGCTGGTCGACGGGGTCGAACTCTACAAAGGGCAGAAAAAGACCCTGTTCGAGAAATTCGGGATCGACCGGGAGATCGAGTCGACCCTGAACCGGCGGGTGGACCTGCCCTCCGGCGGCTACCTGATCATCGACTACACCGAGGCGTTGACCGTGATCGACGTCAACTCGGGCAGCTTCACCGGGCGCGGCAAAGGCGGCCTCGAGGAGACGATCACCAAAGTCAACACCGAGGCCGCCGAGGAGGCGGTCCGGCAGCTGCGACTGCGTGACATCGGCGGGATCATCGTTATCGACTTCATCGACATGGCCCGCGCCTCCAATCGCGACAAGGTCCTGAAGACGATGCGCAAAGCGCTCGACGCCGACAAGTCGAAGAGCTACGTGGTCGAGGTCTCGCCGCTCGGGCTGGTCGAGATGACCCGCCAGAACGTCACCGACGGGGTGCGCGAGATCCTCACCGAGCTGTGCCCGACCTGCCAGGGCGAGGGGGTCGTCCTCTCGGCCGAGACGGTGGCGCTGGAGGGCCTGCGCAAGATGCGGGAGATCGCCGCGGAAAAATCCGCCGAGGCGTTCCTGGTCCGCGTCAACCCGAAGGTGGCGGCGGCGCTCACCGATCCCGAAAGCGGCCTGGCCGAGCTCGAGGAGGAGACCGGCAGGCGCTTCCACTTCGAGGGTGGCGACGCGAACGCGATCGAGACCTTCGAACTGGTCCAGTCGGGGACGCGCGAGAAGATCGAGGAGCTGGCGCTGCCGTTCAAGGTCGGCGAGGAGGTGCTGGTCAAGCTCGACGAGCCGCACATGTACAACGCCGACGACGCGGTGGCGCGGATCGACTCCTATATCGTCAGCGTCACCGGCGGCGGGCCCTACGTGGGCGAGCGCAAGCTGGTGCGGATCGACGAGGTCGAGCGGGCGGCGGCGATCGCCTCGCTGCTGGGCGGCGAGTCCCCGAACGGAAGCTCGAACGGCGCCTCCGACGGCTCCCAGCTAGACTACGATGCTCCCGCGCGCAAACGCAGTCGCGGCCGCCGCGGCGGCCGGGGGCGTTCGCGCGCCAAACAAGGCAGTTCGGACGAGTAGGCAGAAGAGGAACGAGGCAGCATGTACGCGGTGGTCGAAAGCGGTGGAAAGCAGTACAAGGTCGAAGAGGGCGGCTCGCTGCTCGTCGATCGGCTCGACGCCAAGGAGGGCGACAAAGTCTCCCTGCGCCCGGTGCTCTTCCGCGACGGCGACGTGATCGTCGGGGCGAAAGACCTGGCGAAAGTCAAAGTCGAGGCGAAAGTCGCGGGCCATCTGCGCGGCCCGAAGGTCAAAGTCTTCAAATACAAGGCGAAGAAGGGCTACCGGCGGCGCGCCGGCCACCGCTCCGAGCTGACCCGGCTCGAGGTGACCAGCCTCAAAGGCGGCAAAGCCTCGGCCAAAAAAGCCGACGCCGAGAAAGCCCCCGCCAAAGCCGAGAAAGAGGAGGCCTAGGACATGGCACACAAGAAAGGCCTCGGTTCGAGCCGGAACGGTCGCGAATCCAACCCCAACATGCTCGGGGTCAAGGTGTTCGCCGGCCAGCAGGTCCACGGCGGCGAGATCATCGTCCGCCAGCGCGGCACCCGCTTCTGGCCGGGCGAGGGCGTCGGCATCGGCCGCGACCACACGATCTTCGCGACCCGCGAAGGCAAGGTCTCCTTCCACAGCGCCCGCAAGGGCCGCACGATCAGCGTCCTGGCCGGCGACTAGAGGCGGATTTCACTGCGAGCTTGACTAGGAGGGGCGCCTTGTGCGCCCCTTCTAGTCTTTGTCCGTGGACGACACCGCGAAGATCTGGGTCGAGGGCGGCGCGGGCGGCAACGGCTGCATCAGCTTCCGGCGCGAAGCGCACGTGCCGAAGGGTGGGCCCGACGGCGGCGACGGCGGGCACGGAGGCGACGTGGTGCTGGTCTGCGACCCGTCGCGGCGCGATCTCGGCGCGCTGCGGGGCAGCAAGCACTTCCGGGCGCAGCGCGGGCGGCACGGCGAAGGCTCGAACCGCCACGGGGCGCGGGGGGAGGACCGCGAGATCCCGGTGCCGCCGGGGACGCAGGCGGTCACGGTCGAGGGCGCCGCGGTGGACCTCGTCGAGCCGGGGCAGCGGGCGGTCGTCGCCCACGGCGGCCGTGGCGGGCACGGCAACCGACGCTTCACCACCTCCACCCGACAGGCGCCGCGCTTCGCCGAGCAGGGGACGAAGGGGGAGGCGGACTGGATCGAGCTGCGGCTGAAGTTGCTCGCCGACGTCGGGCTGGTGGGGCTGCCGAACGCGGGCAAGAGCTCACTGCTCGGTCGGCTCACGCGGGCGACGCCGAAGGTCGCCGACTATCCCTTCACGACGCTCTCCCCGGCGCTCGGGACGATCAACGGCGAGGACCGCCAGGCGGTCCTCGCCGACATCCCCGGCCTGATCGAGGGTGCGGCCGAGGGCGCCGGCCTCGGCCACGAGTTCCTCGCCCACGTGGAGCGCTGCTCGATGCTCGTCAACCTGGTCGAGCTGGCGCCCCTCGAGGGCGACCCGGTCGGCAACTACGAGATGGTGCGGGGGGAGCTGGGGGCCTACGGCGCGGGGCTCGAGCGGCTGCCCGAGCTGGTGGTGCTCTCGAAGCGCGACCTGCTGGAGGGGGTCGCGGTCGAGGCGGCGGTGGCGGAGTGGGGCGAGCGGCTCGGCGACTCGGTGCTCGGTGTGGTCGCGGTCTCCTCGGCGACCGGCGAGGGGGTGGAGGACCTGCGCCGGCGAATCCTCGCCGAGCTGGCGGCCGTGCAGCCGGCCGCGCCGGCGCCGGCCGCCGCGCCGGCGGGCGAGTTCGAGTCCGAGCACCGCGTCTACCGGCCCGCCGGCGAGGGCGGCTACTGGGTGGAGCGGGAGGACGACGGCGGCTTCCGGATCGGCGGTCGCGGCGTCGAGCTGCTCTTCGAACGCCACGACACGGGCAACGAGGAAGCGCTCGCCTACCTGGAGCAGCGGCTCACCGAGATTGGGGTGATCGCGGCGCTCACCAGGGCGGGCTTCGAGCCGGGCGACGACGTGCGGGTCGGCGAGCACGAGTTCGAGCTGCACATCTGATCGTTCGCTCCGGCCCTCGGCAGACCACGCTCTCGGGCCCGCTGGTGAGGTCGACCGCATCCCCGGAGGCGGCGCGCCGTGCCGGTCGAGCGCCGCTCGCGGGCGGCGGCGGATCGCGGAGCTCGTCAGCTGAGCAGCAAGGGCTCGAGGGCCTGGCGGACCTTGACCGGGATCGGGGTCTTCTGCCAGTTCTCCAGGTCGACGAAGACGTAGCGGATGTCGGCTTCGACGAGGAGGTCCTCCTCGCGGCGGAACCAGAGTCGCAACACCGTGCTGGTGCGGCCGAGGCCGTCGAAGCCGCCCTCGATCCGCAGCATGTCGTCGAAGCGGCCCGGGGCCAGGAAGCGCATGTTCGCCTCGCCGACCACGGTGTCGACCCCGGTCGCCAGCAGCCCCTCGTAGGAGCCCATCGCCTGGCGCCAGATCTCGGTCAGCGCCACGTCGACGTAGGCGAGGTAGTTGGCGTTGAAGACGATGCCCTGGGCGTCGCACTCGCCGTAGCGCACCCGCAGCTCGTGACCGAAGGGCGAGCGCCCGCTCGTAGACTTGCCGGCCATGACGCTGGTAGTAAAGCTGGGCTCCTCGATCGTTGCCGCCGACGACGGCTCGCTGCGGGCCGACGTGCTCGACTCCGTGTGCGCCCAGGTGGCCGCCCTGGAGCGGGCCGGGGAGCGGGTCGTGCTGGTCACCTCGGGGGCGATCGCGCGGGGCATGCGGCTGCTCGACCTGCGGGAGCGGCCGCGGGCGATGGACGAGCTGCAGGCCTGCTCGGCGGTCGGCCAGGGCGACCTCTTCCGCGCCTATGAGTCGCGGCTCGCCGCCGCCGGGACGCGCGCCGCCCAGGTCCTGCTGACTCTCTCCGACGTCTCCGAACGCAGCCACTATCTGAACGTCCGTCAGGCGCTCGAGCGCCTCCTCACCTGGGGCCTCGTGCCGGTGATCAACGAGAACGACACGACCTCGACCGACGAAGTCACCTTCGGCGACAACGACTTCCTGGCGGCGCTGGTCGCCGCCCTGCTGAAGGCGCGGCTGCTGGTGCTGCTGACCAACACCGACGGCGTCTTCACGGCCGACCCGCGGACCTCCGCCGAGGCCGAGCTGGTGGCGAGGATCGACGACGACGAGACGCTCGCCCGGATCAGCGTCGGCGGCGCGTCGCGGTTCGGCCGCGGCGGCATGGCGAGCAAGATCGCCTCGGCGCGGATCGCCAGCGAGTCCGGCGTCGCGGTGGCGATCTGCAACGGCACGCGCCACGAGGAGCTGGCCGCGGCGGCGGCCGGGGGAGAGGTCGGGACGCGCTTCGCGGCGCGGGTCGAGGGCCGGCTCACCCCGTACAAGCTGTGGCTCAAATACGCGAAGCAGCCCGCCGGGACGATCGAGGTCGACCGCGGCGCGGCGGCCCGGCTGCGGGGAAGCGGGTCCAGTCTGCTGGCGGTCGGGATCGTCGACAGCGGCGGTGCCTTTCAGGCGGGCGACGCCGTCTGGGTCGTCGACGAGGAGACCCACGAACCGCTCGGGAAAGGCATCTCCGAGTACTCCTCGCAGGACGTCGCGCTGACCGAGGGCCGCAACAGCGCCTACATCCGCGAGCGTTTCCCGCAGATGCCCGAGGAGGTCATCCATCGCGACCGCTTCGTGCTGCTTTAGGGCCGACTCCGTGCCGGATGCGTGACGGGTGGGAGTGTGCGGGCCGGCGCCGGTTACCCTTTGCGAGATGGCCGTAGCGACCAGATCGATCGCCGATAGCTGCCTCGCCGCGAAGCGTGCCTCGCGGGCGCTGGCGAGCGCCCCGACCGAAGCCAAGGACGTCGCCCTGGCGGCGACCGCGCAGCTGCTCGAAGCGCGGACCGAGTCGGTGCTGGAGGCGAACGCCGCCGACCTCGCCGACGAGCGCGCCGCCGGTCTCACCGACGCGCTGCGCGATCGCCTCACGCTGACCGCCGGGCGGGTCGCCGCGATGGCCGCGGGGGTGCGGGTCGTCGCCGCGCTCGACGATCCGGTCGGCGAGGAGCTCGACCACCGCACGCTGGCGAGCGGCATCGACCTGCGCAAGATCCGCGTCCCGCTCGGGGTGGTCGGCGTGATCTACGAGGCGCGCCCGAACGTGACGATCGACTGCGCCGCGCTGACGATCAAGAGCGGCAACGCGATCGTCCTGCGCGGCTCGAGCTACGCCCGGCGCTCCAACGCGGCGCTCGCCGCGATCGTTCGCGAGGCGCTCGCCGAGGCCGGGCTGCCGGAGGACGCGGTGCTGCTGCTCGACGCCGGCGACCGCGACGGGCTCGCCGAGCTGGCGACTCAGGAGGGCGTCGTCGACCTGCTGATCCCCCGCGGCGGCGAGGGGCTCAAGGAGGCGATCAAGGCGGTGGCGACCGTGCCGGTGATGTACGCGGCGGCGGGCAACTGCCACGTCTACGTGCACGCCGAGGCCGACCCGGAGATGGCGCGGCGGATCGTCGTCAACGCCAAGGTGCAGCGCCCCGGCGTCTGCAACGCGGCCGAGACGCTGCTGCTCGACGCGGCGATCGCCGCCGACCAGGGGCCGTCGATCCTCGCGGCGCTGGCCGCCGAGGGAGTCGAGCTGGTCGGCGACGAGCGGGCCCGCGCGGCGGCGGGCGACGTCGCGGTCGGCGAGGCGAGCGCCGAGGACTGGGACACCGAGTACCTGGCGCTGCGGATGGCGGTCGCCGTGGTCGACTCGGTCGAGACCGCGGTCGACCACATCAACGCGCGCGGGACCGGTCACTCCGAGGCGATCGTCACCGAATCGGCGCAGGCGGCCGACGCTTTCGTCGCGGGCGTCGACGCCGCCGCCGTCTACGTCAACGCCTCGACCCGGTTCACCGATGGCTTCGAGTACGGGATGGGCGCCGAGATCGGCAACTCGACCCAGAAGCTGCACGCGCGCGGCCCGATCGGGATGCGCGAGCTGACCACCACCAAGTACGTCGGCCGCGGCAGCGGTCAGGTGCGTGGCTGACGCGCCCGGCGGCGGCATCGGGGTCCTGGGGTCGGCCTTCAACCCGCCGCATCTCGGTCATCTGGCGCTCGCCCAGGAGGCGCTCTGGCAGCTGGGGCTGTCGGAGGTCATCCTCGTCCCGACCGGCGTCGCGCCGCACAAGCGGATCGCCGACGACCCGGGGATGGAGCTGCGGGTGACGATGACCCGGCTCGCCGCCGCTGACGACGTGCGCTTCTCGGTCTCGGCGCTCGAGGTCGAGCGCGAGGGGCCGTCCTACACGTATGAGACCTTGCAGATGCTTGCCGACGAAAGAGACGAAAGTGATCTCGTTTTCGTGATGGGGGCCGACGCCGCCGTCGGACTCGAGAGCTGGCGCGAGCCCGAGCGGGTGGTCGGGCTGGCCCGCCTCGCGGTGGCGCGGCGGTCGGGCATCTCCGACGCCGAGGTGGCGGCGGTGGTCCGCAGCCTCGGCGCCGAGGGGCGCGCGACGATGCTCGAGATGCCCCAGTTCGGAGTCTCTTCGTCGGCGGTCAGGGAGCGTGCCGCAGCCGGCCGGCCGCTCCGCTACCTGGTGCCCGAGCCGGTCGCGCGATTCATCGAGGAGAAGGGGATCTACGCTTGAATCCGGTCCAGTCAGAGAATCTCGCCAGGCGGCTCGCCGAGCTCGCCGATTCGAAAAAAGCCGAGGACATCACCGTGCTCGACATGCGCGGCCTGGTCGCCTACACGGACTTCCTGGTGATCTGCACGGCCCGCAACGAGCGCCAGGCACGGGCGATCGCCGACGAGGTCCGCCAGCGCGTCAAGCGCGAAACCGGCCTGCTGCCGGGCGGGGTCGACGGCGGCGGCGACGCCGGCTGGACGATCATCGACTACCTCGACGTCGTCCTCCACGTCTTCACCCCGGAGGCGCGCGACCGCTACCAGCTCGAGGACCTCTGGCACGAGGCGCCGCGGCTCGAGCTGGTCTTCGACGAGCCCGGGGCCCCGCCCGCCGCCGCCGGCGCCTAGACCGGCCGAGCCCACCTGCCCTCCGGCGGTCCGCCGACCGCCGCGCCCACCCGACGGCCGTCCCAGGCCGACCCGGCGCGCCCGTCCCCCACGGCGCGCCCACCCCTTCCTCCGGTCGGCAGGTAGGAAGGGTTGGGCGCGCCTGCGCGGGCGGGGAGCGGCGGGGCGGTCCGCGGGACGGGCGGGAGCGGCGGGCGCGAGAGACGGACGGGCGCCGGCGCCGGGCGCATCCCGCCACGCCCCCGCCGGCCCCGAGGGCCGCGTTCGCAGTTGGCCCTACCGGTTACCGCGAAGTGCGAACGCCGCGGCGGCGTCGGGCGTGCGGTCGACCTTTGGCCCGGACCCGATGTCGCGGTCGTCCTTTGGCCCGGTGGACGGACGTCGGACGACCGCGCCCGGAGGGGCGGGCCAAAGGTCGACCGCGCCCCGGCGTCGCGGGTCGCGTCCCCGACGGGGGCGTATGCCGAGGCGCGCCCGTCCCGCCCTCCTACCTGCCGAAGTGGAGGACGGGACGGGCGCGCCGGCTCGGACCGGCGGGGACCCTTCCGTGGCATCGCTGATCCGGCCGGCCCCAAAGTAACGTCCGGGCGCCCCTCTACGGTCGCGCCCATGACGAGCTTCAGGTGGGCGCTGTTCGGGTATCGACGCCCTGAAGTCGATGCGGCCCTCGCGGCGCGCGAATCCCACATCGCCAACCTCGAGCAGCACGCCGCGTCGCTCGGCGAGCAGAATGCCGACCTCCAATCGCAGAGCCTGATCCAGGCGCGGGCGATCGCCGCCCACGAGGCGGACCTCTCCTCGCTGTCGGGGATGGTGATCGAGCGTGAGCGGACGATCCGCGACCTCACCGAGCGCCTCGCGGAGGCGAACGCCTGCCACGACCGCAGCATCGCCTCGCTCGACGCGGTCTCGGCGCGGCTCGCGGAGCTGCAGGCCCAGGCACGCGGCCAGGCCACCCGGATCCGGATGAAAGCCTTGCGCGAGGCGGTCGAGGTGAGCCGCCGGGTGCAGGAGCTGAGCGACGCCGAGGCGCCGGAGGACGGCGCGGCCCCCGAGGCCCACGGCGGGGTCGCCGAGGTGGCGCCGGGCCTGCACCGCGAGGTGGCCGACATGCCACCGGAGCGCCCGCACCATGACCCTCCGGCGGCGACGGCCGAGGAGGCCGAATCCGCCGCCGACATCGCCGCCGACGCCGAAGCCGCGGCCGCGGCCGCCGCCGATGTCGGTCCGCAGCCGTTCGCCGGCGGCTCGGCCCCCGACAGCAACGGCAACGGGCACGCCCCGGCGGGGCCCGACACCTCCTGGGAGCCCGGCCTCTACGAAGGCCGGGTCCGGCTCGAGATCGGGCCGCTCGGCGATTTCGCCCAGCTGGTCGGCTTCGAGGACGCGGTCGGCCGGCTCGGCGCCACCGACATCTCGGTCGAACGCTTCTCCGAGGGCCGCGCGACCTTCTCGATGCGCCTCGACCGCCCGGTCGACCTGCTGCAGGAGCTCGAATCGGTCTCCGCCCTCGACTTCAAGGTCCGCCACACCGCGCCCGGCAACCTGGTCCTCGACGTCGACGAGGACGGCCCCGAGCGCCACGCCGCCTAGGCCCGGTCGGGTACACTGCGTCGCTCCCGGGGCTGTAGCTCAGCTGGCAGAGCGCTTCGCTGGCAGCGAAGAGGTCAGGGGTTCGATTCCCCTCAGCTCCACTGTCCGCGCGACTCAACTCGCGCCCTCCCGGTGCCGATGCTTTCTCGATGGGCGCCCGCACCGCCAACGACCACGTCCTCTCCCACGGGATGGACGACACCCGCGAGGCGCTCGCGGGGTGGCGGCGCGACAGGTGGCGCGTCCTGCGCGGCTGGTTCGCGCTCAGCCTCTGCATCGCGCTGACCCTGCTGGCGGCGGTCTGGCTCGTCTCCGGCCTCCTCACCCCGGACCTGTCGCCGTGGAAGCTGCCCGGCTACACCGAACCATCCCGGCTCCCCGACCTGCTGCCGATCCTCTACCGAAACTCGCTCGTCCTCGCCCTGCACGCGACCGCCTGCGTGGCCGGCTTCATCGCCGGCGCCTCGATGCCGCTCGCCGCCGAGCAGCGGGCGGGGATCTCGCGCTGGATCCATGTCAAGGCGGGCGAGCTGGCGATCCTCTTCGTCGCCGCGGTGACCATCTTCTCACTCTCCACGCAGGCGCTCTACCTCGGCTTCCAGGGCTCGACGCTCGCCTACCAGCTGCACATCAGCCGGCTCGAGCTGATCCTCAGCGTTCTCCCGCACGCGCTGATCGAGCTGACCGCGCTCTTCCTGCCGCTCGCCGCCTGGCTGCTCGCCAGCCGCCGCGGCGAGTGGAGCCAGCTGCTAGCCGCCACCGCGGTGACCGTCGCGATCGCGGTGCCGATGCTGATCGTCGCGGCGACGATCGAGGTCTACGTCTGGCCCCACATCCTCGACTCGATGAGCGGCCTGCACTACTCGCTGACCGTGCGGCTCGGGGCCTGAGGCGCCGCGGCAACCGTCCGAACCGGCGCCCGCTCGGCGCGGGCTCGCCGCGTCCCGCCAGGCGGCTCGCGCCGCGCGCCGCGCCGCCCTCATAAGATCGGCGGCTCATGAGCGGATACGACCCCAAGGCGATCGAGGGCAAGTGGCAGGCGGTGTGGGCCGCGGAGCAGACCTGGGAGGTCCCGAACCCCGGGCAGCCGGGATTCGACCCCGACAAGCCGAAGGCCTATGTCTGCGAGATGCTCCCCTACCCGTCCGGGGAGCCGCACGTCGGCCACCTCAAGTGCTACGCGGTCGGCGACGCGATCGCCCACTTCCGCCGCCGCCAGGGCTTCCAGGTCGTGCACCCGATGGGCTACGACGCCTTCGGCCTGCCGGCCGAGAACAACGCGATCAAAACCGGCGAGCCGCCGCGGGTCGCCACCGAGCGCTCGATCGCCTCCTTCCGCCGCCAGTTCCAGGAGTGGGGCATCTCGATCGACTGGGCGCGCGAGCTGGCCACCCACAAGCCCGACTACTACCGCTGGACGCAGTGGATCTTCCTGCAGCTGTACGAGCGCGGGCTCGCCTATCGCACCGAGGCGCCGGTCCAGTGGTGCCCGAAGGACGCCACGGTGCTCGCCAACGAGCAGGTCGTCGACGGGCGCTGCGAGCGCTGCGGCACCGAGGTCATCCAGCGCAACCTCGAGCAGTGGTTCTTCAAGATCACCGACTACGCCGACCGGTTGCTCGCCGACTTCGACCAGTTGGAGTCGTGGCCGGAGCACGTGATCACCATGCAGCGCAACTGGATCGGCCGCTCCGAGGGCGCCGAAGTGTCCTTCCGCTGCGAGGAAGTCGACCTCGACTTCCCGGTCTTCACCACCCGTCCCGACACGCTCTTCGGCGCCACCTTCTTCGTGCTCGCGCCGGAGCACCCGCAGCTGGAGCGCCTGGTCGCCGGGACGCCCGCCGAGGCGGCGGTGCGCGAGTACGTCGACCGGGTCGGCCGCGAGTCGGCGGAGGAGCGCGGCGCCGAGGATCGCGAGAAGACCGGCGTGCCGCTCGGCCGCCGCGTCGTCAACCCGGTCAACGGCGAGGCGATCCCGATGTTCGTCGCCGACTACGTGCTGATGGAGTACGGGACCGGGGCGATCATGGCGGTCCCCGGACACGACGCCCGTGACTACGATTTCGCCAAGGCCTTCGACCTGCCCGTGCAGCGGGTGATCGAGGGGGAGGATCCCGAGACCGCCCGCGATGCCCGTGGCCTGCCCTACACCGGCGACGGCCAGATGACCAACTCGGGCCGCTTCGACGGCAAGCACAACCGCGAGGCCTACGGCGAGATGGTCGAGTGGCTGGCCGCGGAGGGGCGCGGCGAGACCGCGGTCAACTACCGCCTGCGCGACTGGCTGCTGTCCCGGCAGCGCTACTGGGGCGCCCCGATCCCGATCGTCTACTGCGAGGAGTGCGGGATGGTGCCGGTCCCCGAGGACCAGCTGCCGGTCGAGCTGCCGGAGATCGAGGACTACGCGCCGCACGGCCAGAGCCCGCTCGCCGCGGCGAGCGACTGGGTGGCGACCGGGTGCCCGCGGTGCGGCGGCGCGGCGCGCCGGGAGACCGACACGATGGACACCTTCGTCGACTCCTCCTGGTACTACATCCGCTACCTCGACCCGCGCAACTCCGAGGCCGCCTGGGACCGCGACGCGGCCTCCCACTGGATGCCGGTCGACCAGTACATCGGCGGGGTCGAGCACGCGATCCTCCACCTGATGTACGCGCGGTTCCTGGTCAAGGCGCTCGCCGACCTCGGTCACCTCGACGTGCAGGAGCCGTTCGCGAGCCTGTTCGCGCAGGGGATGATCACCCGCGATGGCGCGAAGATGTCGAAGTCCCGTGGCAACACGGTCAGCCCCGCCGAGTACGTCGAGCGCTACGGCGCCGACACCGCCCGCACCTACGTCTGCTTCATGGGTCCGCCGGAGCGCGGCGGCGACTGGACCGACGAGGGCGTGGAGGGCGTCAACCGCTTCCTGTCGCGCCTGTGGCGGCTCTGCGTAGAGGTCGTGGAGCGGACCGCGACGGGCGGCGATCCGGCGGCCGCGGAGGGCGAGGCGCGGGCGCTCGTCGCCAAGGCCCACTGGGCGATCGACAAGGCGACGGCCGATTTCGAGCGGGGCTTTCAGTTCAACACCGTGATCGCGGCGGTGATGGAGCTGGTCAACGACGCCTATCGGTGCAAGGACGGCCTCTACGGCGATCCGGCCGGCGACGCGGCGCTGCGCCTCGCGACCGCCACCGCGGCATCGCTGATCTTCCCCTTCGCTCCCCACCTGGGCTCCGAGGTCTACGAGCGACTGACCGGCGAGCGGGTCTGGGAGCAGCCGTGGCCGGTGGCCGACGAGGCGATGCTGGTCAGCGACACGGTGACGCTGATCGTCCAGGTGAACGGCAAGCTCCGCGACCGGATCGAGGCGCCCGCGGAGGCGCCGCGGGAGGAGCTCCTGGCGCTCGCCAGGGCCAGCGAGAAGGTCGCCCGCCACCTCGACGGCAAGTCGATCGTCAAGGAGATCGTCGTGCCGGGCAAGCTCGTCAACCTGGTCGTCCGCTAGTCCGTCCGTCCTGGCCGAGGCGACCCGGCGGCCTGCCGGACGCGGTTCGGGCGCCCGGTTTTGGTAGAAACGGCTCGTGCTCGTCAGGCGCCTCTCGGAATCTTCGGTCGAGGAGTGGCATCGCCTCCGCACCCACGTCCTGATGGACGCCGGGGAACTCGGGGCGCGCCACCTGTCGGTGACCTGGCTCGTGCTGCCCGGTGGCTCCGAGCAGCAGCTGCGCTCCCACGAAGAGGCCGAGCAGGCCTACGTGGTGGTCGGCGGCGAGGGGACGATGTCGGTGGCGGGCGACACGCAGGCCGTTTCGCCGGGCGATCTGATCCTGGTGCCGCCGGCGACCGAGCACTCGATCCGCAACGACGCCGGCGCCGACTTCGCGATCCTCTCGATCCAGTCGCCGCCGGTCGCCGCCGAAGAGCTCTACAGCGACCAGCTGGCCGAGGTCGCGGGCTACGACGACGAGGACGACTACTAGGGAGACGCGGCGGGGCGCCGCCCCGGGTGGCGCCGGGTCGAGCGGGTCGCCTGTCCCGTGCGCGCGCCGGGCCGTGGCACCTCTCGGCGGGCCATCCGGGTCAGACGGGGCCGGAAGTCCTGATCGCGGGCCGGTGAGGCCGGAAGTCTTGACGCTTCCGTAGCCGAGAATTTGCGAACTGCGCGCCACACACGCGCACTTGCCCGCCAGGGTGGCGGGCATGCCCGAGCTGAGCCGAACGCAGGTCGCCGTCTACGGTGCGATCGCCGTCGCACTCCTCTTTCTCGGCGCGCGGGCGGTGCGCGCCGAGGGCGGGGGAGGGGGCCCGGCAAATGCCGGCTACACGACCTCCAGCTACGGGAGCTCCTCGTCTGGCTCCGGCGGCGACGAAGCCGAAGCCGGGGGTGGTGAAGAAGAAGAAGGGACCTTCTCGGTGAGCGGCGCCGGGAGCGACGTCGTGGTCGACGTGACCGGGGCGGTGCGGCGGCCCGGCGTCTACCGGCTGCCCGCCGGGAGCCGGGTGAACGATGCGGTGAAGCGGGCAGGCGGTGCCGACGGCAAGGCGGCGTTGGAATCGCTGAACCTCGCGGCGCGGCTGGCCGATGGGCAGCAGGTCGTGGTGCCCGAGGCGGCGGCGGAAGGCCCCGTCGCGAGCGCGGGAGGAGGCGCGGCGGGGGGCGCGGCTCCCGGCGGCGCGGGGCCCGCCGGGACCGGCGGCGCGGAATCCGGCCCGATCAGCCTCGCCACGGCGAGCGCCGCCGAACTGGACACGATCGCCG
The DNA here is from genome assembly GCA_963763265.1 of uncultured Actinomycetes bacterium. Lineage (GTDB taxonomy): Bacteria > Actinomycetota > Thermoleophilia > Solirubrobacterales > 70-9 > VAYN01. Next base: position 81,179 of record CAVXNN010000007.1, read on the forward strand.
GGATCGGCCCGGTCACCGCCGAAGCGATCATCGGCTTCCGCGAAGAACACGGCGGTCTCGCCTCGGTCGACCAGCTCGATGAGATCTCCGGGATCGGCCCGGCGACGATGGAAGCGCTGCGCGAACGGCTGCAGCCCTGAGCGCCATGCGCGCGCCGCGCCCCTCTCCGGCGCTGGTGCTCGGGATCGTGGTCGTCGTCGCGCTGGGGGTGGTGCGGACCGGGGAGATCCGCGCCCGGGCCGAGGCCGGGTTGGGGGAGGGGATGCCGGCGCGGGAGGCGGCGCTGGCGCGCGGTTTCGTGCTCGGCGACGACGAGGCGCTCGACGCGTCGACCAAGGAAGACTTCATCCGCGCCGGGCTCAGTCATCTGACCGCGGTGAGCGGCGAGAACGTCACCCTGCTCGCGCTGCTGGCGATGCCGGTCCTGGCCGCCTTCGGGGTGTCGCTGCGCGAGCGGCTGATCTGGGTGCTCGGGCTGATCGCGGTCTACGTGCCGCTGGCCGGGTCCGGCCCGTCGATCCAGCGCGCGGGAGTGATGGGCGCGGCGGGACTGTTGGCGACCCTGGGCGGCCGGCGGGCCTCGCGCCTCTACGCCCTCGGCCTGGCACTGGTGGTCACGGTGGCGATCGATCCCGGCGTCGCCGGCGACGTCGGTTGGCAGCTGAGCTTCGCGGCCGTGCTCGGCATCCTGCTCCTGGCCGCGCCGATCCGGAGATGGCTGCTGGTCCAACTGCCGGGCGGCGGCAGTCGGGGCACGGCGGGCGGGGAGGGTTCCCGATGGCGACGGCGCGCCGCGCCGCCGAGCCGCGCCGCCGGTCCCTGGCGCCGCGCGCTCGCCGAGGGGATCGCCGTCACGGTCGCCGCGACGCTGGCCACGGCGCCGCTGATCGCCTTGGTCTTCGAAGAAGTCTCCGTGACGAGCCTCGCGGCCAACGTCCTGGTCCTCCCGGCGGTGGCGCCCGCGATGTGGCTGGGGATGGTCTCCGCGGCGCTGGCCCAGCTGCCGGGCATCCCGTTGGCGCCCCTCAACGGCCTTGACGCCCTGCTCCTCGCCTACATCGCCCAGGTGGCCGCCTGGTGCGCGCGCCCTTCCTGGGCCGTCCTCCACGTCCACATCGGCCTGGCGGCGATGCTCGCGACCTATGCGGCGATGGCCACCGCGATCGCCGCCGCCACCCGATTCGCCCGCGCCCGCCGCCTCGCCCGCGCCCGCCGCCGTGAACTCTCCCCGGCCCGCGCCGCGCCCGCCGCAACCCCCGCGGCGGACCGCACCGACGCCCCCACGCCGCCCCCCGCGATCGATCCGTCGCCCGCCACCCCCACCGCGATCGATCCACTCGACGCCACCCCGACCGCGCTCGACCCAAGGCCCGGTCCCCCACGTGCGGTCGACCTGAGGCCCGGTTCCCGACCCGCGGTCGACCTGAGGCCCGGCGCCCGGGCCAAAGGACGACCGCGTCACGCGGCCCGGGCCAAAGGACGACCGCGGTCGGGGGGCGGGAGGAGAGGACGACGGCGCTCATGGCTGCGGCGAGGGCGCGCGGCCGCCGTGGTGCTCGCGCTTTTCGCGATGCTCGTGGCCGTCGCCTGGCGGACGCGGGCCCCGACGGCGCCCACCGGCCCCCCGCCCGGTCTCCGGATCGACGTCCTCGACATCGGCCAGGGCGACGCGATCCTGCTGCGGCCGCGCGGCGCGCCGGCTGTACTGGTCGACGGCGGGCCGCCCGGCGACGGGCTGGTCGCCAAGCTCCGGGAGGAGGGCGTCGACCGGCTCGGGGCCGCGATCGTCACCCACGACCAGGCCGATCATGCCGCCGGGATCGCCGAAGCGCTCGGGAGCCTGCCGATCGCTCGCCTCGCGTACGGGCGTCTCGGCCGCCGCTTCCTCGCCACCGCCCGGGCCGACGGCGTCCGCCCGGCCCCGGTCGCCGCCGGCACCACGCTGCGGTCCGGGGCGCTGCGCCTCGACGTGCTGTGGCCGCCGCCGACCCTGCTCTCCGAAGATCCCCCCGATACCGACCCGAACCTCTTGGCCCTCGTCATCCGCGCGCGCTGGCACCGCTTCACGATGCTGCTCACCGCCGACGCGGAGGCGGAAGCGACGCCGCTCGACCCGGGCCGTATCGACGTCCTCAAGGTCGCCCACCACGGCTCCGACGACGCCGGCCTCGGCCCGCTTCTCGACCGCGTCCGGCCGCGCCTCGCGGTGATCTCGGTCGGCGCCCACAACACCTACGGGCATCCGACCCCGACCACGCTCGCGACCCTCGCCGCCCACCACGTCCCGACCCTGCGGACCGACCGCGACGGCACGATCGAGATCGTCGTTCGTCGCCGGTCCTTCTCCGTAGACTCGAACTGATGCCCGACGAGATGCGCCCGCTCTACCTGATCTCCGGCACCGACGGATCGAAAATCGAGGCGACGCGGCGCCGCCTGCGCGCCCGCGCCGAACGCGAGGGGGGAGACGGGGCGCTGGAGGTCTTCGAGCCCGGCGAGGGGCGCGGGGCGCCCGACCACGAGGCGCTCCTGGCGGCGATCCCGGCGATGTCGCTGATGGGCACCCGCCGCTACCTGCTCGCCGACGGGATCGAGAAATGGCGTGACAAGCAGGTCGTGGCCGTCGCCGAGGCCGTCGGCGGCGACCTGCCGCCCGACCTCACCCTGGTCCTGATCGCCCGCGCCAAGGCCCCCGCCAAGCTGCTCAAGGCCGTCAAGGCGGCCAACGGGGAGATCCACGACTTCGAGGCGCCGAAAGCGCGCGACATGCCCCGCGCCCTCCTCGCCGAGGCCCAGCGGCTCGGGTTCCGCCTCGACCCGGCCGCCGCCCGCCTGTTGGTCGAACGGATGGGCGCCGAGCCACTGCGCCTGCGCAACGAGCTCGAGCGCCTCGCGCTCTGGGCCGGGGACGGCGGTCAGGTCACCGCCGCCGATCTCGAGGAGATGATCGCCGACACCTCCGAGGTCGCCGTCTGGACGCTCTCCGACGCGGTGGTCGAGGGCGACGCGCGGACCGCCCTGCGGGTCGGCGAGCAGCTGGTCGAGCAGGGCGAGAACGTCAACGGTCTGGTCTACGGCCTCGCCTCCCGCCTGCGCGCCGCCTGCGCCGCCGCCGCGATGCTCGAGGAGGGAATGCCGCCGCGCGAGGTCGAGGGCCAACTCAAGATGCACCCCTACGCCGCCAGGCAGCTGGTCGCCCGCCTCCGCGACGCCGACCTCGGCGACCTGCGGCGCGCCACCGAGACCCTGGCCCAGCTGGAGCGCTGGTGCCGCGGCGATGCCGCCTACGGCGACGAGCTCGCCTTCACCCTCGCCCTGCGCTCGATGGCCGGCGCCCAGCCCTGAGCCGCCGCTTCCTGGAAGTGACGGCAGGGCCCCGACTCTGACCGCTCCGCCTCACCGAGCCACCGCGAGAGCCAGTGCCCGACGGCGTTCAGCCCTCCGACACCACCACCCCCGATCGCGGCCTCCCAGGAGCGAAAACCAAGCAGCGCAAGGAGGCGCGAGGGAGCGTGCGTCAGCACGTGACCGAGCGCCGACGCCGCGATGCGCCGCTTTGCAGCCACCTAAGACGCCGCGATGCGGGCGGCTTTGGACTTTTTGCGAGCGCCCGTGTTCTTGTGCAAGGCGCCCTTCTGGACGGCCTTGTCGATCTTCGAGGACAGCTCGCGCCGCTCGTTCTCGATCGCATCGGCGTCGCCGGACTCGACCGCCGTCTCCAGGCGCCGGAAGTAGGTCTTCACGGTGCTGGTCAGCAGCCGGTTCTCGGTGCGCTCGCGTTCGCTGCGAAGTATCCGCTTTTTCTGTGAGGCTATGTTGGCCATGTCGTCGCGCCCGACCAACTCTTGTCGGCTATGGGCGGTCGCCGACTATAGCGACTGAGAACGAAGCTTGGAGAGATCCGAGGCACCCGACATCCCCGCCCACGGCAACCGCGCGATCAACGCGGACGTCGGCGTCGGCGAGGCCGAGGCGTTCTATCCGAGCGAGGAATTCGCGCTCCCGACCCCGCGGATGGGGCAGGGCGGGCGGATCGCGCGGTCGACCGCCTTCTTCTCCGCGGCGACCGCCGCCTCGCGCGTCGCCGGCCTCGCCCGCGAAATCGTGGCCGCCGGCTACTACGGGATCAACGGCCCGATGTCGGCCTTCACGATCGCCTTCCAGGTGCCCAACCTGGTCCGGGCGCTGTTCGCCGACGCCGCCCTGCAGCCCGCCTTCGTCCCGGTCTTCACCGAACTGGTCGGCCGCCGCCAGTTCAAGGAGGCCTTCCGCCTCGCCTCGACCCTGCTGCTGCTGATCACCATGGTGCTGGGGGCGCTGACCGCGATCTTCGTCCTCGCCGCGCCGCTGATCATCCCGATCTTCGCGCCCGGCTTCGTAAGGCCTATCTCCTCGACCTCACGGTCTCCCTCTCCCGCATCCTCTTCCCGATCCTGATCCTGCTCGGGGCGAGCGGGATCGTCGTCGGCATCCTCAACAGCTACGACCGCTTCGGCGCCTTCGCGATCTCGCCGCTCTTCTGGAACGTGGCGATCATCCTCGCCCTGGTCGTGCTGAAGCCGCTGTTCGCCAAGCCCGACCAGATCTACGCCTACGCGATCGCGATCCTGATCGGCACCGCGGTGCAGCTCGCGATCCCCGCCTGGGACCTCCGCCACACGCCGTTCCACTTCTCCTGGAGCCTCGACTGGCGCCATCCCGGCGTGCGCCGCGTCTTCACCCTGATGCTGCCGGTGACGATCAGCCTCGGCCTGATCAACTTCAACGCCCTGATCAACAGCCTCTTCGGCAGCCTCGTCTCCGACGAAGCGCCCGCCGCGATCGACAAAGCCTTCCGCCTCTACCAGCTGCCGCAGGGGATCTTCTCGGTGGCGATCGCGACCGTCCTCTTCCCGACCCTGGCCCGCTTTGCCAACAACCGGGAATTCGTCAACCTCCGGGCGACGCTGGCCAACGGCATGCGCCAGATCCTCTTCGTGCTGATCCCCGCCGCGGCGGCGTTCCTCGCCCTCTCGGACCCGATCATCCGGCTCGTGTACCAGCGCGGCGCATTCAACCCGCACGAGACGGTGATCGTCGCCACCGCCCTCTTCTGGTTCGCCTTCTCGCTGCCCACCAACGGCATCTACCTGCTGCAGACGCGGACCTTCTTCAGCCTGCAGCGGCCCTGGCAGGCGACCGCGCTGGCGGTGATCGACCTGGTCGTCTCGGCGCTCGCCGCCGCCGCCCTCTACAAGCAGTTCGGCGTGGGCGGGATCGTCGCCGGGACCGGGATCGGGACCAGCGCCGCGGTCTTCGCCCAGGCCTACATCCTGCGCCGCCGGTTCGGCGGCCTGGAGCTGGGGCGATTGCTCTCGACCTCGATCCGGATCTCGATCGCCTCCGCGGCGCTGGCCGCGGTCAGCTGGGTGGTCTGGGACGTCCTCGACGGCGCGCTCGGGCGCAGCACGCCCGCCCAGATCGCCTCGCTCGGGCTCGGGCTGGGCGCGGGCGCGGTGGTCTATCTGGGCGTCGCCTGGCTCTTCCGGATCGCCGAGCTGGAGCAGATCCTCCGCCTGCTGCGCCGGCGCGGGTCGTAGATGCTCGGGGCCGGTCGCTACCTGCTGGGCGTCGTCGAGGTGCTGGCGCTGGTCGGTTTCGCCTGGGTCGGCGCCGACCGGGTGCGGCGCCGGTGGCTGCCCGAGGTCGGGGGAGAGGCGGGCTTCCTGGCGAGCGCCGTCGTCGCGGTCGCGCTGCTGATCTGGGTGGCGGAGCTCCTCGGCACGGTGTCGGCGTTCGAGCCGGTGCCCTACCTGTTCGGTGTGGCGGCGGCGGGACTGGCGCTGCGCCTTGCGGTCCGGCCCGGGGACGGCGCGTCGTCCTTCCCCACGGGCGAGGAGCCGGCGGGGCGGGCCGGGGCGACGGCGCCCGCCGCGGCGGGCCGGGGCGGGGGGCCTGCGCCGGGGCCGCCCGGCGGCTCGGCGTCCGTCGAGGGCAGGCCCTCCCTGGTCGCCACCGTCGTCTCGCTGCTGATCGCGGGGATCGCGATCGGCCACTTCGTGACCGGAGTGAAGCTGCGCCTCGGCACCGGCATGACCGGCTTCGACTCCACCTGGTACCACGGACCCTTCGCGGCCGGCTTCTTCCAGACCGGCAACACGATCGACCTCCACTTCATCGCTCCCCAGTTCCTCGCCTGGTTCTACCCGGCCAACAGCGAAGTCGTCCACGCGATCGGGATGCTCGCCTTCTCGCGGGACCTGCTCTCGCCGTTCCTCAACCTCGGCTGGCTGCTCGGGTGCCTGCTCGCCTGCTGGTGCATCGGTCGCCCGTTCCGGGTCGCGCCCTGGTCCCTGGCGCTCGGCGCGATCGCGCTCAGCGTCCCGGCGCTGGCCGACCAGGCCGGGGAGGCCCGCAACGACATCGTCGCCATCTTCTTCCTGCTCGCCGCGATCGCGATCGCCCTGAACGCGGCGGCGGTAGGCGGCCGTCGCGGGGCAGGAGGGCGGGGGGTGTCGACCGGCGCGTTGCTGCTGGTCGGGCTGTCCGTGGGCCTGGCGGCGGGGACGAAGCTCAACTACCTGCTTCCCGCGGCGGTGCTCGTCCTCGGGCTCGTCGCCCTGGCGCCGCGCGGCGGGCGGTGGCGGGCGCTGCTCTGCGCGGGCGGCATGGCGTTGGCCGGCGGCGGCTACTGGTACCTGCGCAACCTCGTCGACACCGGCAACCCGCTGCCCTGGATCCACCGCTTGGGGCCGATCCACCTGCCGGCGCCCGAACAGGCGCTGGGCGGCCGCGAAGCGCACAGCGTCCTCTCCTACCTGACGAATGGCTCGGTCTGGTCGGAATGGTTCCTGCCGGGTCTGCACGGCGGGCTCTGGATCGTCTGGCCGGGGCTGGGTGCCGCGGCGCTGGCGGGCCTCGTGCTCGCGCTGGTCCCGTTCGCGGCCGGTCGCACTCCCGCGGCGCGCACCGGTCGGGGGACCCATAAGTCGAGCTCCGGCCCTTCAACGGGCGTGAGCGGCGTGCTTGCGCTCGCCGGGCTCGTGGGGCTCGCGGCGGGGGTGGCGTGGCTCGTGTCCCCGACCTCGGCTTCCGGCCCACAGGGGATGCCGCGGGGATTCGAATCCGGGCTCCGCTACCTGAGCCCGGCCCTCGTCCTCGGCCTCGCTCTGCTGCCGACCGTCCCGCCGCTGCGCGCCTTCGCCGTCCGCGCGGCGTCCCTCGGGCCGAAGCTGGGCGAGCGGCCGATGCCACCGGGCGACCGTCTGCATTTACGCGTCCACACGACGAGTAAACGCAGACGCAGTGTTGAGGAAGACCGACTTCCGCGGCGCTGGGTCGTGGGGCTCGTAGTCGGGGCGGCCCTGGCGGGGACGATCGTCGGCTATCCGATCGAGCGCCACTACCTGCGCAACCGCTACCGCGATCCGAGCTTCACGACGCCGGGCCTCGACGCCGCGTTCGCCTGGGCTCGCGACGTCTCCGGCGCCCGCATCGGGACGACCAGCACGCGTCAGTACCCGCTGTTCGGGACAGATCTGTCCAACCGGGTCGCCTATCTGGGGGTCGAACGGCCCCACGGCGGCTTTCAGGCCGCGCCGAGCTGCCCGGCGTTCCGGCGGCTGGTCGACGCCGGCCAATACGACTACGTGGTCGCCAGCCGCGACCGCATCGAAGCCGGCAGGCCCGCCTACCCGCCCCAGGCGGCCTGGATCGCGGGCCCGAACGCCAAGGTGGTGCTGAAGAGGGCGCCGACGGTCGTCTTTCGCATCACCGGGCCGCTCGACCCCAAAGCCTGTCCGTAGCTCTCGGGGGCTCGCTCCGACGAGGGGGAGAGATCGCCCGCCCCCAGGACTTGACGAACTGCGACCAGCCCAGGCGCCGGCACCCCCGGGGGCGAGTTGGCGGGGGTGGGGCGGTTTGGCGGGCGTCCAACGTCGGCCCTGTTCATACTCGGGGATTCCGCATGGACAAGATCCGCAACTTCTCGATCATCGCCCACATCGACCACGGCAAGTCGACGCTCGCCGACCGCATCCTCGAGCTCACCGGCGCCGTCGACCCGAAAAAAATGCAGGCGCAGCTGCTCGACTCGATGGACCTCGAGCGCGAGCGCGGCATCACGATCAAGGCGCAGGCCGTGCGGGTCGACTACGAGGCCCAGGACGGCGACACCTACCACCTCCACCTGATCGACACCCCCGGCCACGTCGACTTCTCCTACGAGGTCAGTCGCAGCCTCGCCGCCTGCGAGGGCGCCCTGCTGGTCGTCGACGCCGCCCAGGGGGTCGAGGCGCAGACCGTCGCCAACACCTACCTGGCGATCGAGAACGGGCTCGAGCTGATCCCGGTGATCAACAAGGTCGACCTGCCCGGCGCCGAGCCGGAGCGGGTCGCCCAGGAGATCGCCGACCTGCTCGGCACCGACCCCGAGGACGCGCTCTGGATCTCCGCCAAGACCGGCGCGGGGGTCCCCGAGGTGCTGGAGGCGATCGTCGCCCGCATCCCGCCCCCGGAGGGCGAGGTCGAGGCGCCGGCGCGGGCGCTGATCTTCGACTCCGAGTTCGACCAGTACCGCGGCGTGATCGCCTACGTGCGGATGGTCGACGGACGCTTCCGCAAGGGCGAGCGCATCCTCGCGATGCAGAACGAAAACCGCGCCGACATCGACGACCTCGGTTTCTTCCGCCCGGCGATGACCGCGGTGAAGGAGATGGAGGCGGGCGACGTCGGCTACCTGATCACCGGCATCAAGGACGTCACCAAGCTGCGGGTCGGCGACACGCTGACCGGCGACGCCGAACCGGCCACCGAGGCGCTCGAGGGTTACCGCGAGGTCCGGCCGATGGTGTTCTGCGGGCTCTTCCCGATCGACACCGACCGCTTCGAAGACCTCCGCGACGCGCTCGAGAAGCTGTCGCTGAACGACGCCGCGCTCTCCTGGGAGCCGGAGACCTCCGAGGCGCTCGGCTTCGGCTTCCGGGTCGGCTTCCTCGGCCTCCTCCACATGGAGATCGTGCGCGAGCGGCTGGAGCGCGAGTACGGCCTCGACCTGCTGGCGACGACGCCGAACGTCCGCTATCTCGTCCACCTCACCGACGGCGCCGAGCAGGAGGTCCACAGCCCGACCGAGCTGCCCGACCCCGGCCGGATCGAGGCGATCGAAGAGCCTTACATCCGCGCCACGATCATCTGCCCGAAAGAGCAGGTGGGGCCGGTGATGGAGCTTTGCCAGGCGCGGCGCGGCACCCACGTCGACATGAACTACCTGAGCGCCCAGCGGGTGCAGATCCGCTACGACATGCCGCTCGGGGAGATCGTCCTCGACTTCTTCGACGTGCTGAAGAGCTCCACCCGCGGCTACGCCTCGCTCGACTACGAACCGATCGGCATCCGGGCTTCCGACCTGGTCAAGGTCGACATCCTGCTGGCCGGCGACAAGGTCGACGCGCTCTCGATCATCGTCCACCGCGACTTCGCCTACGAGCAGGGCAAGAAGCTGGTCGGCCGGCTGCGCAAGACGATCCCCCGGCAGCTCTTCGACGTGCCGGTGCAGGCGGCGATCGGCTCCAACATCCTTGCCCGGGAGACCGTCAAGGCGCTCCGCAAGGACGTCACCGCGAAGCTCTACGGCGGTGACGTGACCCGCAAGAACAAGCTGCTGAAGAAGCAGAAAGCGGGCAAGAAGCGGATGAAGGCGGTGGGCCGGGTCGAAGTGCCGCAGGAGGCGTTCCTGGCGGTCCTGGAGATCGACTGACCGACCTGCGCACCGTCCTGGCCGGCCGGCCAGGAGGATGCCCGGGGGGCGCCCGACGCGATAGGTTGCGCGCCATGGCGATCAAGACCGATGCGGTCGGTAAGTCCTGGCCGGCGACGACCTACCAGGTGGGCCGCGAGAAGATCAAGGAGTACGCGACCGTGCTGGGGATCGAGAACTCGGTCCACTTCGACGTCGCCGCCGCCCGCGAGGCGGGCTTCCGCGACGTCGTCGCGCCGCCGATGTTCGCCGTCGTCTACTCGATGCACGCGTTGGCGCCGGCGATGTTCGATCCCGAGGTCGGGATGAACTTCGCGACCATGGTGCACGGTGGCCAGACCTTCGAGTGGGACGAGCCCGCCTGCTCGGGCGACGAGATCACCACCACCGCCAAGTGCGTCTCGATCGAGGAGAAACTCGGCAACGGGTTCTACGTCTTCGAGACGACCTCGGTGAACGGGGCCGGCGCCGAGGTCGTGCGGGGCACCTGGACCAACATCGTCAGGGGGGTTTGAGATGGCCGACGTGAATCCCGGGGACGCGATGCCGGACCTGCGGGTCACCCCGGACAAGTACCTGCCGCACCGCTACGCGGGCGCCTCCGGCGACTTCAACCCGATCCACATGGACGCCGAGTTCGCCAAGTCGGTCGGCCTGCCGAGCAACATCCTGCACGGCCTGTACTCGATGGGCCTGGTCGCCAAAGCCGCCACCCAGGGCCTGGCGGGCGGCGATCCGCGGGCGCTGAAGAAGCTGACCGTCCAGTTCCGCGGCATGGGGCTGCCCGAGCAGGAGGTCGTGGTCACCGGCGAGGTCAAGGCGGTCGAGGGCGACCGCGTGACCCTCGCGCTGGAGGCCGCCCAGGGCGACAACCGCATCATCCGCAACGCCCAGGCCGAGCTGGAGCTCTAGCGAGGGAAGCTCCGCGCCCGGGCCTCCTAAGCTTTAGGGGTGCTCACCGAGCGGCAGGAACTGATCTTGCGGTTGGTCGTCGACGCCTACCTGGCGTCGGCGCGTCCGGTCCCGTCCAAGGAGGTGGCGGAGATGCCGGGGGTCGAGTGGGGCTCCTCGACGGTGCGCGCGGAGCTGGCGCTGCTCGAGTCCGAGGGCTACCTGACCCACCCGCACACCTCGGCCGGCCGGGTCCCGACCGACTCCGGCTACCGGCGTTATGTCGACCGGCTGATGAAGTCGGGGCAGGCGCCGGAGGCGCGGGTCGAGCTGGAGCTCTCCCGCCTGCGCCGCGAGGTCGACGAGGCGATGCGGGAGACGACCGCGGCGCTCGCCCAGGTCACCGACCTGGTCGCGATGGCGACCGCGCCGCGGCTCGCCGCGACGACGACGATCCACCGGGTCGAGGTGCTGCGCCTGCAGCCCAACCGCGTCGTGGTGATCGTGATCGCCTCCAGCGGCGACGTCTCCCGTCGTGTCTTCGAGTTCGAGCGCGAGGTCGACCCCGGCCTGGTCGAGTGGGCCTCCAGCTACCTGAACGAGCAGCTGCACGGGCTCGGGATCGGCGCCCGGATGATCGCCTCGCGCCTCGCCGACCCGGGCCTCGACGCGGTCGAGGCGCGCTTCGTCGCCACGCTTGCGCCCGCCTTCACCGACCTCGAACCGGAGAGCCCCGCCGACCTTTACATGGAGGGCGCCGCCCACCTGCTCTCCGCGGCCCACATCGCCGACCTGCCGCGCGCCGACGAGCTGATGCGGGCGCTGGAGCGCCGCGCCGACATGCTGGCGATGCTGCGCTCCTCGCTCGCCGAGCGCTCGGTCTTCCTCTGGATCGGCGACGAGAACCCGCAGCCCAACCTGCGCTCGGTCAGCGTGGTCGGCGCCAACTACGGCCTCGGCCACCGCAACCTCGGCGCGGTCGGCGTGGTCGGCCCGCGGCGGATGGACTACGCGACCGCGATCGCCTCGGTTCGGGTCGCCGCCCGCGAGCTATCCCGCTACTTCGAGACCGTGTACGACGAATAGCCCCCGTCCACACCCTGCCGATCGAATCAACCATTTAGCTTTACCCACACATGCCACGCGACTACTACGAGGTTCTGGGCGTCTCCCGCGACGCCTCCGAGAGCGAGATCAAGAAAGCATTCCGCGGCCTGGCCCGCGAACTGCACCCCGACGTGACCGGCCACGACCCCGACGCCGAAGCCCGCTTCAAGGAGGCGGCCGAGGCCTACGAGGTCCTCTCCGACGCCGAGCGGCGGCGCACCTATGACCAGTACGGGGCGGAGGGGCTGCGCTCCGGCGGCTTCGACCCGGGCGCCGGCTTCGGCTCGATCGACGACATCTTCCAGTCGCTCTTCGGACAGGCCTTCGGCGGCGCGTTCGGCGGCGCCGCCGGCGGGCCGGCCCCGGGCGGCGACGTCCTGGTCCAGACCGAGCTGAGCATCGACGAGGTCGCGACCGGGGTGGAGCGGGAGCTCAGCTTCGACGCCGTCGTCGTCTGCTCGCACTGCCGCGGCAACGGCGCCGAGCCGGGGACGCCGATCGAGGCCTGCGACCGCTGCGGCGGCGCCGGCCAGCTGCGCCAGGTCACCCGGACGCCGTTCGGCCAGATGGTCCGCGGCGTCGTCTGCGACGTCTGCCACGGCGCCGGCAAAGTGCCCGACACCCCGTGCGAGGTGTGCGGCGGGAGCGGCCGCGACCGCGACCGGGTGACCAAGACGATCGAGATCCCGGCCGGGATCGAGGACGGGCAGCGGCTGCGGGTCGGCGGTGCCGGCCACGCGGGCGAGCCCGGGGCGCCGACCGGGGACTTGTACGTCGAGGTCGCGGTGGCCGCCGACGGCCGCTTCGAGCGGCAGGGGACCGACCTGGTCAGCGCGGTGCGGGTGCCGGCCACCGAGGCGATGCTGGGGACCACCGTGACCGTGCCGACCCTGGAGGGCGAGCGCGAGATCGAGCTGGAGGCGGGCACGCAGCCCGGGCACGAGGAGACGCTGCGGGGCGCGGGCCTGCCGCGGCTCGGCGGCAGGCGTCGCGGCGACCAGAGGGTCGTCGTCGAGGTCGTCGTCCCCACCAACCTCTCCGAGGAGCAGCGGGAGATCGCCGAGCGGCTCGACGGGACGCTCGGGCCCGACAACCTCGAGCCGCAGCACGGCGACGGCTTCTTCGGCCGCATGCGCAACGTCTTCCGGTAGGGACGCAGGGGCTCGTGATCCGGCTGGCCGTGCGGTGCAGCCCCGACCAGGCCGACCTCGTGCTGGCCGAGCTGACCGTGCTGGCCCCGAACGGGGTCGAGGAGGAGCGCGGGCCGGGCTTCGTCGAGTACGCGATCTACGGCGGCGAGGGGGAGCTGCCGGAGCTGGGTGAGATCGACGCCGTGGTCGGTGGACGCCCGATCGCGGTCACCTCGACCGAGATCTCCGACGACTGGGCCGACCGCTGGCGCGACTTCCACAAGCCCCTGCTGGTCGGCGGCCGCCTCTGGCTGCGCCCGTCCTGGGAGCCGCCCCGCGAGGGCGCGATCGACCTGGTGGTGGACCCCGGCCAGGCCTTCGGGACCGGCGCCCACCCGACCACCCGCCTGTGCCTGCAGTACCTGCTGCGGCTGGCCGACGCAGGCGAGGCGCACGGCCCGCTGATCGACCTGGGCACGGGCTCCGGGGTCCTCGCGATCGCCGCCGCCAAGCTCGGCTGGTCCCCGGTCACCGGCTACGACCACGAGCCTGCGGCAATCGAGGCGTCGGCCGCCAATGCCGCCGCCAACGGCGTCGAGGCCGGCTTCCAGCGCCAGAACCTGCGCGAATCCCTGCCCGAGCCGGCCCCCGCCTGCGTCGCCAACATGACCTCGCCGATCCTCAGGTCCATTGCGGGCCACCTGCAAGGGGAGCTTCCCGACCTGCTGGTGCTCTCCGGGATCCTGCCTTCCGAGCTGGACGAGGTCGCCGCGGCCTTCGGGCCCGCCGGCTTCGAGGAGCACGACCGCTCCCGACTGGGCGACTGGGCCGCGCTGCTGCTCCGTCGCCCTCGATAGGCTGCGCCGCGATGCCCTTCGGAGCCATCAACGACTCGGGCTACAAGATCGTCCTGTTCTTCCACGTCGTCGCCGTCGTGGTCGCCTTCGGACCCACCTTCGGCTACGGGATCTTCTTCTCGGTGCTGCCGAAGTTCCCCCGCGGCGCCCCGGCGCTGATCGAGGGGATGCGGCGCGTCGACAGGTACGTCGTCAACCCGGGGATGGTGATCCTGCTGATCGCCGGGATCGTCCTGCTCGCCGACAGCAGCAGCGTCTGGAGCGGCAGCCAGTTCTTCGTCGTCTGGGGCTTCCTCGCGATCATCGCCCTGTTCGGGATCGACCACGGGTTCCTGGGGCCGCGGATGACCCAGCTGCAGGAGATCGCCGAGCGCGATCTCGCCGCCGGCGACACGCTGAGCGCCGAGTTCGAGGCGCGCAGCAGGCTGATCGGCCAGGTCGGTGCGGCGACCGGGGTCCTGGTCGTCGCGACCATCTTCCTCATGGTCTACAAGCCCTTCATTTGATCGACGCGTCGCTGCCGGTCGCGATGTTCGACTCCGGCGTCGGCGGCCTCACCGTCCTCCACGAGTGCCTGGTCGCCCTGCCGCAGGAGGACTACGTCTACCTCGGCGACACCGCGATGTTTCCCTACGGCGCCCGCGACCCCGAGCGGCTGCGGCGGCGGATCGGGCTGATCACCGAGAAGCTGTTGGACCGCGGCGTGAAGCTGGTGGTGATCGCCTGCAACACGGCGACGGCGATCGCCGAGGACGCGGTGCGCGAGGTGGCGGCGGCGCACGGGGTGGAGGTGGTGCCGGTGGTCGAGCCGCAGGCCGAGATCGCCGCGGCGATCACCGACAACGCCCGGATCGGCGTGCTGGCCACCGCCAACACGGTGCAGAGCGGCGCCTACCGCCGCGCGCTCGAAGCGCAGGGGCGCGGCCTCGACGTGATCGAGGTGGCGGCGCCGCGACTGGCGCCCTTCATCCAGGAAGGCTCGCTCTTCGACGAGGAGACGATGGAGATGGCGCGCGGCTACTGCGCGCCGCTGCGGCAGGCCGGCGTCGACACGTTGATCCTCGGCTGCACCCACTACCCGCTGGTGGCGCCGATGCTGCAGCGGATCCTCGGCCGCGACGTGCGGCTGGTGAGCGGCGGCCACGCCGTCGCGGCCGCCGTGCAGCGCACCCTGGAGGCGGCCGGCCTCGCCCGCGAGGGCGACGAGGAGGGCACCTACGAGTTCTTCTGCACCGGCCCGGTCGCGGCGTTCCGCGAGGTGGCGACCCGTTTCCTGCAGATGCCGCTCGGCGAGGTCCGCCGGGTGGAGTTCACCGTCCCGGCCTGAGGCTCGGTGCTGCGA
Source organism: uncultured Actinomycetes bacterium (assembly GCA_963763265.1). GTDB lineage: Bacteria > Actinomycetota > Thermoleophilia > Solirubrobacterales > 70-9 > VAYN01. The sequence goes on from CAVXNN010000007.1 coordinate 96,242, forward strand.
AATGCTCACCGATTGCCGTCCAAACGCCACGCCCGACGCGGCCGTCTAACCTTGGATGTCATGAGCGTTCTCGAGCAGGTGCAAAGCGACGTGCGGATGGCGATGAAAGCGCGCGAACGCGACAAGGCCGGGGCGCTGCGGCTGGTCGCCGACGCGCTGCAGCAGGACGCCAAGCTGGGCGAGGGCGACGAGATCGCCGTCCTGCAGCGGGAACGGAAGAAACGGGTCGAGGCGGCCGAGGCCTACGAGGGCGCCGGGCGCGCCGAGCAGGCCGCCGCCGAGCGCTTCGAGGCGCAGCTGATCGAGGGATACCTGCCCGCCCAGTTGGGCGACCAGGAGCTCGACGAGCTGGTCGCCGCGGCGGTCGCCGAGACCGGTGCCACCGAGCCGCGCCAGATGGGCCAGGTCATGGCGGCGGTCATGCCGAAGGTCGGCGGCCGTGCCGACGGCAAGCGCGTCAGCGCTGCGGTGCGGCGGAAGCTGGGTGCCTAGAACTTGGCCCGCCGACAGCTGACCCTCGATAACGAGGTCGCCGCCGAGCTCGCCGGCTCCGAGGACTCGGTCCTGCGCGGGCTCCGCGACAAGCTGCCGGTCGAGGTCCACCTGCGCGGCAACGTGCTCACCCTCGACGGCGACGCCGCCGACCTGCAGGAGGCGGCGACCGTGGTCGACGAACTGGTCGAGCTGATCGAGCAGGGCCACGACGTGGCGCCGGGGACGATCGAAGCGGTGGCCGGGGCGCTCGACGCCGAAGAGAGCCCGGCGGCGATCCTCGACGACGTCGTCTGGCGCCACCGCAACACCAAGGTCGCGCCGAAAACCCTGAACCAGAAGCGCTACGTCGACTCGATCCGCCGCAATACGATCACCTTCGGGATCGGGCCCGCGGGCACCGGCAAGACCTTCCTCGCCGTCGCGATGGCGGCCGCGGCGCTGACCGAGCGCAAGGTCCAGCGGATCATCCTCACCCGTCCCGCGGTGGAGGCGGGCGAGCGGCTCGGCTTCCTGCCCGGCGACATCCAGGCCAAGGTCGATCCCTACCTGCGGCCGCTCTTCGACGCGCTCTACGACATGATCGACCCGGACCGCGTCAACGGCTACTTCGAGCGCGACGTGATCGAGGTGGCGCCGCTCGCCTTCATGCGCGGCCGTACCCTCAACGACTCTTTCGTGATCCTCGACGAGGCGCAGAACACCACCCCCGAGCAGATGAAGATGTTCCTCACCCGGCTCGGCTTCAACTCGCGGATGGTCGTGACCGGCGATATCACCCAGATCGACCTGCCGACCGAACAGCGCTCCGGCCTCGTCGCGGTGCGCGAAATCCTGCGCGAGGTCAAGGACGTCTCCTTCATCGAGTTCGGCGGCGAGGACGTGGTCCGCCACAAGCTCGTCCAGCGGATCGTCGCCGCCTACGATCGCCACGGTGCCGGTCGACCTGTCTGACGTGCCCGCCGATCTGCGCGAGCCGGTCGCGGCGACGCTGGCCGCGGTCGGCGTCGAGGACGGACACCTCGCGGTCGAGATCGTCGACGCGGCGCGGATCAGGGAACTGAACCGCGCCCACCGCGGCGTCGACGCGCCGACCGACGTGCTCTCTTTCCCGATCGACGAGCTCGGCCCGAGCGCCGGTCCCCGGGAGCTCGGCGACGTGGCGATCTGCCCCGCGCACTGCGTCGACATGACGCTCGCCGAGACCGTCGTCCACGGCGTCCTGCACCTCTGCGGCCACGACCACGAGGCCGACGACGGCGAGATGCTCTGCCTCCAGGCCCGGATCCTCGCCGCGCTCCGATGACGACGCGCTCCGGCTTCGTGGGCCTGGCGGGCCGTCCCAACGTCGGCAAGTCGACCCTGGTCAACGCGCTGGTCGGCCGCCACGTGGCGATCGTCTCGGTGCGGCCGCAGACGACCCGCCGGGCGATCCGCGGTGTCGCCACCGACCTGGAGGCCGGGCGGCAGCTGATCCTGGTCGATCTGCCCGGCGTGCAGCGTCCCCGCGACGCGCTCACCGCCCGCATGCAGGCGCGGGTCGAGCGCGAGCTGGCCGACTCCGACGTGGCGCTGCTGGTCGTCAACGGCGAGGAGGGGGTGGGACCCGGCGACCGCTTCATCGCCCGCGCGCTGCTCGCCGCCCGCGCCGAGATCCCGGTGATCTGCGCGGTCAACAAGTGCGACCGGATCGGCCGCGGCGGCACCGTCAAGGCGTTGTCGGACGCCGCCGGGCTGGCCGGCGTCGACGAGGTCTTCCCGGTCAGCGCCCGCTCCGGCGAGGGGCTCGGCGAGCTGACCCACCGGCTCGGCGAGCTGGTCCCGGAGGGTCCGTACCTGTACCCGCCCGAGGACTCCTCCGACCAGTCGAGCGAGCTGCTGCTCGCCGAGCTGATCCGCGAGCAGGTGCTCAACCGCACCCGCCAGGAGATCCCCCACTCGGTCGAGGTCTCGGTGCTCGAGGTGGAGTCGCGAGAGGACGGCCTGGTTACCGTGAAGGCCGAGATCTGGGCCGAGACCGAGTCCCAGAAGGGCATCCTGATCGGCCGCGGCGGTTCCAAGATCGGCGAGATCGGCACCGCGGCGCGCCGCTCGCTGGAGCACGAGCTGGGTGCCAAGGTCCACCTCGACCTGAGCGTCCGGGTGCGGCGCAATTGGCGTCGCGACGAGGACATGCTCGACCGGCTCGGCATCGAGTAGGGATCGGGCGCCGCTCCCTCGTCTCCCGGGATGCCCGGGGAACCGGGTCCCGGGAGGCATCCCCTCCTGCGTCCGGCGGCCGCCTGGCCTCTACGATGGGCGGCATGTTGGACGGCATCGACTTCGACGGGCGCGGCCTGGTGCCCTGCGTGGTGCAGGACGAGGCGAGCGGCGAGGTGCTGATGCTCGCCTACGCGAACCGCGAGGCGCTGCGACTGACGCTCGAGACGGGGGAGATGCACTTCTTCAGCCGCTCCCGCGAGGAGATCTGGCGCAAAGGCGAAACCTCGGGGGCGACGATGGCGGTGCGCCAGCTGCGCTACGACTGCGACGGCGACGCCGTCCTGGCGATCGTCGTGCCGACCGGCGCCGCCTGTCACACCGGCGAGCGCAGCTGCTTCTACCGCGAGGTCGGCGGCGCCGCCGCGCCGCAGAGGGACGCGCCGCCCGCTCCCGGCGAGCCGCGCCGCCTCGCCCACGAGGCGCTGCCGGCGCTGGAGCGCACCCTGAGGAGCCGCGCCGCCGAGCGCCCCGCGGGCAGCTACACGGTCGAGCTGCTCGACGACCCCACCCGGATCGGCGAGAAGGTCGAGGAGGAGGCCGAGGAGGTGGTCCGCGCGGCCCGCGAGGAGACCGACGAGCGGGTCGCCGAAGAGGCGGCCGACGTCATCTACCACCTCGCCGTGCTGCTGGTCTCCCGTCGGGTCCCCCTCGCCGCCGTGCAGGAGGAGCTCAATGCCCGTAGCCAGTGAGGCTGAGCTGCGGCTGACGCCGACCCTCGAGGAGGCTCGCGAGCTCGCCCGCGAGGGCAACGTGGTCCCGGTCCGCGCCCGCTTCGTCGAGGACACCGAGACGCCCGTCTCGGCCTTCCTCAAATTGCGCGCCGGCGAGCCCGACGGCGCGCCCTGCTTCCTGCTCGAGTCGGCCGAGCAGGGCCAGGTCGGCCGCTACTCCTTCGTCGGCCTGCGGCCCCGCGCGGTGCTCCGCTGGAGCGACGGCGAGCTCACCGAATGGAGCGGCGAGGCCGCCCTGCGCGGCGGCGACCCGACCCGGGTCGAGCCCGCGCCCGACCCCTACGCCGCCGTCGCCGAGCGCTTCGCCGCCTACTCGCCGGCCCCGGTCGCCGACCTGCCGCCGTTCACCGGCGGCGCGGTCGGGTTCTTCGGCTACGACCTGGTGCGCACGGTCGAGCCGCTCGGCCCGCCCAATCCCGACGAGCTCGACCTCCCCGACCTGGCCCTGATGGTCACCGACGCGATGCTCGTCTTCGACCACCTGCGCCACGAGCTGACGATCCTCGCCTGCGCGATCGCCGACGAGGACGGCATCGACGCCGCCTACGGGCGCGCCGCCGCGACGATCGCCGAGATGCGCGAGCGCCTCCGCGGCGCCGTCCCGCAGCCCCCCGGCGTGAGCATCACCTCGCCGCCTGAGTTCACCTCCAACTTCGAGCGCGAGGACTTCGAAGCCGCCGTCTCGCGGATCATCGAGTACGTCCGCGCGGGAGACGCCTTCCAGGTCGTGCCGTCGCAGCGCTTCAGCGCCGCCGCGACGGTCGAGGCCTTCTCCGTCTACCGCGGGCTGCGCGCCGTCAACCCGTCGCCGTACATGTACCACCTGGAGTTCGGCGACTTCCAGATCGTCGGTGCCTCGCCGGAGCCGCTGGTCAAGGTGCAGGGGGATCGCGTCCTGATGCGGCCGATCGCCGGCACCTCGCCGCGCGGCGGGTCTGCCGAGGAGGACCGCCGCCTCGCCGAGCGGCTGATCAACGACCCCAAGGAGCGCGCCGAGCACGTGATGCTGGTCGACCTCGGCCGCAACGACCTCGGCCGCGTCTGCGAGTACGGCAGCGTCGGCGTCGACGAGCTGATGGTGATCGAGACCTACTCCCACGTCCTCCACATCGTCAGCCAGGTGTCGGGCACGCTGCGCGACGGCGTGACCGCGATGGAGGTGCTGCGCTCGGCGCTGCCGGCCGGGACGCTCTCGGGGGCGCCGAAGGTGCGGGCGATGCAGATCATCGACGAGCTGGAGCCGGTCAAGCGCTGCTCCTACGGCGGGGCGATCGGCTACCTCTCCTGGGACGGCGACCTCGATGCCGCGATCCACATCCGCACCGTGGTCGCCAAGGACGGCCGCCTGCACGTCCAGGCGGGCGGCGGCACGGTGGTCGACGCGCAGCCCAGCTACGAGTGGAACGAGTCGGTGAACAAGGCGCGTGCCGTCTTCCGCGCCGTCGAGGTCGCCTGCGCCCAGCCAGATTGGATATGACAATTCCGCCCATGTGCTCCGCTCCCGGGTGTGGCCAAAGAATCAGATATGGATGGCCACGCCCTCCCGCGTCCGCCGTGGGCGGGCCAGGGCGCACGACATGAAAGTCCTCGTGATCGACAACTACGACTCCTTCACCTACAACCTGGTTCAGTACCTCGGCGAGCTCGGGGCGGAGATCGAGGTGGTGCGCAACGACAAGGCGGAGGTGGCCGAGCTGCTCGGGCGGCGGGCCGACCGGCTGGTCGTCTCGCCGGGTCCCTGCACGCCCGCCGAGGCGGGGATCTCGGGCGCGGCGATCCGCGCCTTCGCCGAGGCGGGGACGCCGGTGCTGGGCGTCTGCCTCGGCCACCAGGCGATGGTCGAGGCCTTCGGCGGCCGCGTCGTGCAGGGCAACCCGGTGCACGGCAAGGACGCCGAGATCGAGCACGACGGGCGCTCGATCTTCGCCGGGCTGCCGAGCCCGATGGTCGCCGGGCGCTACCACTCGCTGGTCGCCGACCCCGACCTGCCCGAGGCGCTCGAGCTGACCGCCCACCTCGGCGACGTGGTGATGGGCGCCCGCCACCGCGAGCTGCCCGCCGAGGGGGTCCAGTTCCACCCCGAGTCGGTGCTGACCCCGCACGGCAAGCACCTGCTGGAGAACTTCCTGGTCGGCGGCTGCGGGCCGGCGACCGAGGCCGTGCGGCCGGCGGCGGTCGACGCCGCGGGAGGCAGCTGAGGATGCCCAACGACGTCGTCAGCCGGGCGATCGACGCGGTCTGCGCCGGGGAGAACCTGACCGCCGACCACGCCGCGACGGTGCTCGCCGAGATCATGGAAGGCCGCACCGAGCCGATCCAGACCGGCGCCTTCCTGATCGCCCTGCGGGCGAAGGGCGAGACGGTCTCCGAGCTGGTCGGGCTGGCGCGGACGATGCGCTCGCTCGCCGCCCCGGTGCACACCAAGCGCGCCGACCTCGTCGACACCGCCGGGACCGGCGGCGGCCCCTCGACGTTCAACGTCTCGACCACCGCGGCCCTGGTCGCCGCCGGGGCGGGCTGCGCGGTCGCCAAGCACGGCAACCGCTCCAACACCTCGAAGTCGGGCTCGGCCGACGTGCTGGAGGCGCTCGGCGTCGCCGTCGACCTCGGCCCCGAGGCGGTCGGCCGCTGCATCGACGAGGTCGGCTTCGGCTTCATGTTCGCGCCGCGCCACCACTCGACGATGGCCCACGTGGGCCCCGCCCGGGCGGGGCTCGGGGTGCGCACCGTCTTCAACTTCCTCGGGCCGCTGACCAACCCGGCGGGCGCCACCCGACAGCTGGTCGGGGTCGCGGACCGTCATTACCAGGAGACGATCGCCGAGGCGCTGATCGGGCTCGGCGCCGAGCGGGCGCTGGTGGTGAGCGCCGAGGACGGGGTCGACGAGCTGGCGCTGTCGGCGACGACGCGCGTGATCGAGGTGTTGGACGGGCGCACCGCGGAGTGGTTCGTCGAGCCCGGCCGGTTCGGGCTGGCGCCGCTCGAGCTGAGCGAAATCGCGGGCGGCACCCCGGAGGAGAACGCCGCCGCGACCCGCGCCGTGCTGGCCGGCGAGAGCGGCCCGCACCGCGACATCGTGCTGCTGAACGCCGCCGCCGCGATCTACGTCGGCGGGCTCGCCGCCGACCTCGACGAGGGGGTCGAGAGGGCGGCCGCAGGGGTCGACTCGGGCGCCGCCGCCGCGGTGCTGGAGAAGCTGATCGCGGCAACGCGCTCCTCGGCCGGCTAATCTCTCCTCGTCCAGTGGGAATTCTCGATGAGTTGATCGACGGCGCCCGGGAGGGCGTGGAGGCACGCAAGCGCGAGGTCTCGCAGGCCGACCTGGAGGCCCAGCTCTCCGGCCGCGGCCCCGACCGGCCCTTCCAGGAGGCCCTGGTGCGACCGGGCCTCTCGCTGATCGCCGAGTTCAAGCGGCGCTCGCCGAGCGTCGGCGACATCGCGCCCGACGCCGACATCGCCGGCCAGGTCGCCGCCTACGAGCGCGGTGGCGCCGCGGCGCTCTCGGTGCTCACCGACGCCCGCCACTTCGGCGGCTCGCTCGGCGACCTGCGCGCCGCCCGCGCCGCCACGACCCTGCCGATCATCCGCAAGGACTTCATCGTCGACCCCTACCAGCTGTACGAGGCGGTGGTGAACGGCGCCGACGCGGTTCTGCTCATCGTCCGGGCGCTCGAGGACCGCGAGCTGCGAGGGCTCTACGAGGAGGCGCGGGCGCTCGACCTCGACTGCCTGGTCGAGGTCCACGACGCCGAGGAGCTGGAGCGGGCGCTGGAGGTCGACGTGGAGGTGGTCGGGATCAACAACCGCGACCTCGACGAGCAGCGGGTCGACATCCAGACCACCTTCGAGCTGATGCCGGACGTGCCGGCCGGGAAGACCGTGGTCGCCGAGAGCGGGATCTCCGGGCGCGAGGAGCTGGCCGAGCTGGAGCGGGTCGGCGTCGACGCGGTGCTGATCGGCGGCGCGCTGATGCTCGCCGAGGACCCCGAGGCCAAGACTCGCGAGCTGACCGGCGCCGACGAGACGCGGGAACATCTGTACTGAGCGCCGGCGCCCTTGCGCGCGGCGGGCGCCCGTCCCGCCTTCGGACCCCGCCGCCCGTCCGGGCCACCTTCTTTAGGAAATTTTTCGATTCGCTTTAGCGCCGCGTCAAAGGTCCAAGGAACCCTGTCCATATGCAAGAGATGCCGGAGCAGCCCAGGCAACCGGAGAAGAAGGGATTCTTCCGCTCGTCCTTCGGCTCCGCCCTGTTGGGCGGAGCGGTCGTCGCCGTCGTCGGCGCGATCCTGCTGGTGACCGGGGTGGTCAAGTCGAGCGGCGGCGGCACCGTCACGGTCGAACGGACGACGAGCTCGCCGATCGTTTCCAAGACCTCTGAAGACGGCGGCAACACCGTCGACGAGATCTACAAGGCCGACGGCAACGGCGTCGCCTTCATCGAATCGACGATCCCCGCCGAACAGACCGAAAGCTTGAACCCCTTCCTCGAACCGGAATCGCGCGGCGGCGGCACCGCGACCGGCTCGGGCATCGTCTTCGACAACAAGGGACACATCCTCACCAACAACCACGTGATCGAAGGTGCCGCCAGGATCCAGGTGAAAATCGGCGCCTCCGACCACGCCTACACCGCCGAAGTGGTCGGCACCGACCCGGCCTCCGACCTGGCGCTGCTGAAGGTGAACGCGCCGGCCAAGGAACTCGATCCCCTGCCGCTGGGCGACTCCTCGAAGATGGAAGTCGGCGACCCGGTGGTCGCGATCGGCAACCCGTTCGGCCTCGACCGGACCGTGACCAGCGGCATCGTCTCGGCGCTGCAGCGCCAGATCCAGGCACCGGACGGCTTCTCGATCGACAACGTGATCCAGACCGACGCGGCGATCAACCCCGGCAACTCGGGTGGCCCGCTGATCAACGCGGCGGGCGAAGTGATCGGCATCAACTCGCAGATCGAGACCGGTGGCAATGGCTCCAACGGCAACGTCGGCATCGGCTTCGCGATCCCGATCAACACCGCCAAAGAAGTGATCCACGAACTCGAGACGAAGGGCAGCGTCGAACACGCCTACCTGGGGATCGAGGGCGGCACGATCACCCCGCAGCTGGCCAAGGCGGTCAACCTGCCGGTTGAAGAAGGGGTGCTGATCCAGTCGGTCGAAAAGGGCGGTCCGTCCGACAAGGCCGGGATCGAAGGCGGCAGCACCCGGGCGACGATCGGCGGCGCCGAAATCAACCTCGGCGGCGACATCATCGTCGAGGCCGACGGCAAGAAGATCTCCAACATGGAACAGATCATCGAACTCGTCAACCAGAAGAAACCGGGTGACGAAGTGACGCTGAAGCTGCTGCGCGGCGGCAAGGAAAAGACTGCGACCGTGACGCTGGGCACCCGGCCCGCGAAGGTCGAAGAAGCCTCGCCGAAAGGCTGAGGGAAGCACACCGCCGCCCGGGGGGAGTCCGGCCTCCCGGGCGGCTCTCTTCTGCCGCGGCGCCGCCCGCGCCCCGACGGCCGCCGCGGCGCGACGCTTGTCGCCAGAGGGCGACAAGCGTGAGGGGTGGTGTCGCGTAATCTGGGCATATGCGTGTCAAGTTCTGCGGGATCACCAACCTGGACGACGCCGCCGAGGCGGTCCGGCTGGGGGCGTGGGCGATCGGGCTGATCCACCACGAGCCCTCGCCGCGCCATGTCGAGCCCGCCGTCGCCGCGGAGATCGCGGCCGCGTTCCGCCGTAAGACGGAGATCGTCGGCGTGTTCGTCAACCCGGCCTTGGGCGACGTCGTCCGCGCGGTCGAGGACGAGCAGCTCTCGGTCGTGCAGCTGAACGGTGAAGAGGGCGCCTCCTTCTGCGCCGAGGTGGGCCGCCGGGCGGGCGTCAAGGTGATCAAGGCGGTCCACGTCGCCTCCGCTGCCGACGTCCACGGCGCCGACGCCTATCGCTCGGTCGACTTCCACCTCTTCGACCGGCGCGCCAAGGGCCTCTGGGGCGGCAGTGGGGAGACCTTCGACTGGGAGCTGTTGCGTGGGCACCGCTCCGAGGTGCCGGCGATCCTCGCGGGAGGCCTGCGCCCCGACAACGTCGCCGCCGCGGTCGAGATCGTCCATCCTTACGCGGTCGACGTCGCCGGCGGCGTCGAGGCCGCTCCCGGCCGCAAGGACCACGTCAAGATGACCGCGTTCTTCGAGGCCGCGAACTCGGTCCCGACCGCCACCCGATGAGCGCGACCCCGACCAGATTCGGCCCCTACGGGGGCCGCTACGTGCCGGAGACGTTGATCGCGGCGCTCGACGAGCTGACCGCCGCCTGGGAAGAGGCGCGCTCCGACCCGGCCTTCAACGCGCGCCAGGACGCGCTGCGGCGCGACTTCATCGGCCGCCCGACGCCGCTCTACCTGGCCGCCCGCCTCTCCGAGCGGGTCGGATCGCGGGTCTACCTGAAGCGCGAGGACCTCGCCCACACCGGTGCCCACAAGATCAACAACGCGCTGGGCCAGACGCTGCTCGCCGAGCGGATGGGCAAGCGGCGGATCATCGCCGAGACCGGGGCGGGTCAGCACGGCGTCGCCACGGCGACCGCCTGTGCCCTGCTCGGCCTCGAGTGCGTCGTCTACATGGGCACCGAGGACATTCGCCGCCAGGCGCCCAACGTCGAGCGGATGAAGCTGCTGGGCGCCGAGGTGGCGCCGGTCGAGGCGGGCGCGCGGACCCTCAAGGAGGCCGTCTCGGCGGCGATCCGCGACTGGGTCGCCAACGTCGAGACCACCCACTACGTGATCGGCTCGGCGGTCGGCCCGGCGCCCTACCCGGCGCTGGTGCGCGACCTGCAGCTGGTGATCGGCGAGGAGGCGCGCGAGCAGGCGCTCGCCGTCGAGGCCGCGCTGCCGCGGCGGGTGATCGCCTGCGTCGGCGGCGGCTCCAACGCGATCGGCATCTTCACCCCCTTCGTCGAGGACGCCGACGTGGCCCTGGTCGGGGTCGAGGCGGGCGGCGAGGGAGTCGCCTCCGGGCGCCACGGCGCCTCGCTCGGCGCCGGGCAGGCCGGCGTCCTGCACGGCTCGCTCTCGGCGGTGCTCTCCGACGAGGAGGGGCAGATCCTCGAGGCCCACTCGGTCTCCGCCGGCCTGGACTACCCGGGGACCGGCCCCGAGCACGCCTGGCTGCGCGACACCGGTCGCGCCTCCTACTTCTCGGTCACCGACGACGGGGCGCTGGGCGCGCTGCGGCAGCTCGCCCGCCTGGAGGGCATCATCCCGGCGCTGGAGTCCTCCCACGCGATCGCCTGGCTGCTGGACCACCCGCTGGAGGGCGATGGCTTCGACGTACTCTGCCTTTCCGGCCGCGGCGACAAGGACCTCGCCGAGTACGTGCGCCGCGTCGACTCCTCCGCGGGGCCCGCGTGACCCCCGGCGCCGATCGGATCGCCGCCGCCTTCGCCGCCGCCAAGGCCGAAGGCCGTGCCGCGCTGATGCCGTACATGATGGCCGGGTATCCCGACCGGGAGACCGGGCTCGCGGTCGCCGCCGCCTACGCCGACGCGGGGGCCGACCTGATCGAGCTCGGGGTGCCGTTCTCCGATCCGCTCGCCGACGGCCCGACGATCCACACCGCGGCGACCGAGGCCCTGGCCGCGGGCGCGACGCTGCGCACCGGCCTGGAGGCCTGTGAAGCGGTCGCCGACCAGGTTCCGGTGGTGCTGATGGTCTACGTCAACATGGTGCTGGCGCACGGCGGCGCCGCGCAGTTCGCGAAGCTCGCGCGGGCCGCGGGCGCCGCCGGGGCGATCGTGCCGGACCTGCCGCTGGGGGAGGCCGAGGACGTCAGGGAGGCTTTCGCGGCGGCCGGGCTGGCGATGGTGCCGCTGGTCGCGCCGACCACGCCCGCCGCGCGCCGCCGGCGGATCTGCCAGGTCGCGACCGGGTTCGTCTACGTCGTCTCGACCGTCGGGACGACCGGTGAGCGGGCCGAGATCCCGACCGACCTCGCCGCGCTGGTCGCGGCCACCAAGGCGGACGCCGGCGGGACCCCGGTCGCGGTCGGCTTCGGGATCGGCACCGCCGCGCAGGCCGCGGAGGTCGGCAAGGCGGCCGACGGGGTGATCATCGGCAGCCGGCTGGTGCGTGCGGCGGGGGAGGGCTCGACCCCCGCCGAGGCGGGCGACGCGGTCGCCGAGTTCCTCGCCGAGGCACGCGTCGCGCTCGCCGGATAGGATGCGCGGCGCATGTTCATGGCCGTCTGGACCTTTCTCGCGATCGCCGTCACGCTGATCATCTACGCCTGGCTCGGCCAGGGGGGCGGCGTGTCTGGCCTGATCTTCTTCGGCCTGATGCTGGTCGGCGTCATCATCAAGGTGGGCATGGGCTCCGCCGGCGGCGTCGAGTCCGAGCCGCGCTCCTGATCGCGCCGCCCGCGGCGGCGCTCACCTGAGGATCGCGGCCGGGCCGGCTCAGGCGCGGATCGCGACGATCTGCACGTATTCCGGTTCGAGCACCATCGCCCGCTCGCTCGCGTTGACCTCGTCGAGATAGTCGCGCAGGTCGGCCTCCAGCGCCGGGGCGCCGTCCGGGCCGACTTCGTCGAACGCGGCGCGCAGTGGCCCGAAGTAGGTGCGGAAGAAGTCGAGGTAGTGATCGGCGGAACGGAACGCCTGGCGGGAGACCTGCCGTTCGAGCCGCAGCCCGGAGATCCCCTCGCCGAACAGCTCGCGCAGGCGCTCCTCGGTGCCCCAGAGGACCGGCGGCATCGTGCCGGGCGGCGGTCCGCCGGTGTGCCTGGCGATCGTCATGAACAGCTGCGCGAGGCCGCCATCCGGCGTCCAGTTGGCCATTCCGATCCGCCCGCCGGGCTTGACGACGCGCAGCAGCTCCGCCGCGGTGCGCTCCTGGTCGGGCGCGAACATCGCGCCGAAGATCGACATCGCGACGTCGAAGCTCCCGTCCTCGAAGGGCAGCGCCTGGGCGTCGGCCTCGACGAACTCGACCTCGAGGTGCTCCGCGGCGGCCCGCCGGCGGCCGCGCTCCAGCAGGGCGGGGACGAAATCGGAGCCCACCGCGCCGCCCCAGGAGCGCCGCGCGGCGGCGATCGCCCCGTTGCCGCTGCCGCAGGCGACGTCGAGCACGCGCTCGTCGGGGAAGATGTCCAGGGCGTCGCAGAGCCGCTCGGCGACGTTGACGATCATCGCCGCGACCATCGAGAAATCGCCGTCGGCCCAGGCCCGTTGCTGGGCGGCCGTGATCGCGGGGAGATCGGGGGTATCGGCCATACATGGCTAACCTAGCCGGGATGCGGATCGGCGTGTTGAACGGAGGCGGGGACTGTCCCGGGCTGAACGCGGTCCTCCGGGCCGTGGTGCGCAAAGGGGTGGGCGTCCACGGGCACGAGTTCGTCGGCTATCGGGACGGGTGGCGCGGGCCGCTCGAGGACGATCGCCGGCCGCTCGGGGTGCCCGAGGTGCGCGGCATCCTGCCCCGCGGCGGCACCATCCTCGGGACCTCGCGGACCAACCCGTTCGCCGACGAGGGCGGCCCGGACCGGATCGCCGCCAATCTCGAGGCGGCCGGGGTCGACGGTCTGATCGCGATCGGCGGCGAGGACACGCTCGGCGCCGCCTCGCGCCTGCACGCCGAGCACGGCCTCAAGGTCATCGGGGTGCCGAAGACGATCGACAACGACCTTTCGGCGACCGACTACACCTTCGGCTTCGACACCGCCGTCAACATCGCGATGGAGGCGATCGACCGGCTGCACACCACCGCCGACAGCCACCACCGGGTGCTGATCGTCGAGGTGATGGGGCGTCACGCGGGCTGGATCGCGATGTACGCGGGCCTGGCCGGCGGCGCCAACGGCATCCTCATCCCGGAGCGCGAGTTCGACGTCGACGCGGTCTGCGAGCTGATCGGCCGCCGCTTCGCCAGTCACTTCGCGCCGATCATCGTGGTCGCCGAGGGCGCCAAGCCGATCGGCGGGATGCCGCAGGCCGACCAATCGCAGACCGACGCCTTCGGGCACGTGCGGCTGGGCGGGGTGGGCCACTGGCTGGAGGGCGAGATCGAGCGGCGCACCGGCAAAGAGGCGCGGGCGACGGTCCTCGGCCACGTCCAGCGGGGCGGCACCCCGACCGCCTTCGACCGGGTGCTCGCCACCCGCTTCGGACTGCACGCCGTCGACGCCGCCGACGAGGGCCGCTGGGGCATGATGGCGGCGCTGCGCGGCGCCGACATCAAGCTGGTCGAGCTCACCGAGGCGACCGCCGAGCTGAAGACGGTCCCCGAGTCGCTCTATGCGGAGTCCGAGGTCTTCTTCGGCTGAACCGCCGAAGGCCCCGGGATCCGAGGCGGTGACCCGGCGGAACGACAACGGCGCGTCCAGGGATGCACCGGTGGTGACCCGGCGGAAGGACGGCGGCGCGTCCAGGGAGGCCCCGGGGATGACCCGGCGGAACAACAGCGGGGAGGTTCCGGCGGGTCATCCCCGGGGCCTCCGAGGCAGGGCGGCGGTACTTGCGGGGATCGGCCTGGCGACCGCGGCGCTCGCGGTCGGCGCGGCGGGCTGCGGCGGCGGCGATGCCGCGGGGGCGACGGTCAGGGTCTACGTCGCGGCGCCCCTCTGCAAGGGGGCGAACACGGAGTTGGCGGCGCACGGGGCGGCTGCCGGGCACTACCGCGTCGCGATTCGCTGCCTGAAGCCGAGCGAACGGGTCGGGGGAGGGGTCGATCTGGCCGCTGCCGGGGCCAACTCGCGGCGCGCCACCGAGGACACGAGCGCCGTCGCGACCCTCGAATCGCCGGGCCCGGCGACGAAGTTCACCCGCCCGATCCTCGAATCCGCCGGCATCCCCCTGGTCACCTCCCGCTCCGGTGGCGCCGGCATGAAGCGCATCATCGCCGCGGTCGAATCCGCCGGCTCCTCCAGTGTCCGCGCCGCCGTCCGCGGCGCCCTCGAACCGGCCTGATCCCCCGGGGCTCCCTCGGAGCGCCGGGGGAGCCCCCGCGCCGGCGGGCGGTCAGCCGACCAGGTCGCGCAGCGCCCCGTCGATGTCTGGGAACTTGAACGCGTAGCCGAGCTCCTCGGTCCGCTTCGGCATCGCCCGCTGGCCGCCTTGGGCCACCTTGCCGAACTCGCGGCCGAATTTGGCCTCGACGGCGAGACCCGGGATCGGCAGCACGGCGGGCCGGTGCAGCGCCCGGCCGAGCGCCTTCGACCAGTCCTTGTTGGTCACCGGGTTGGGCGCGGTGCCGTTGACCACGCCGCGCACCGAGTCGGTGTCGAGCGCCCAGACGAGGATCCCGACCTCATCGGCGAGATGGATCCAGGGCACCCACTGATCGCCGCCCGCCAGCGGTCCGCCGAGGCCGAGCTTGAAGGGGAGGAGGAGCTCGCCGAGGATGCCGCCGCCGGCCTCCATCACCTGGCCGGTGCGGACGATCGCCAGTCGCACGCCCGACGATTCGACCTCCCGCGCCGCTTTCTCCCACTCCACGCAGACCTCGGCGTCGAAGCTCTTGCCCGGGGCGCTCGACTCGTCGATCACCTCGTCGCCGCGACTTCCGTAGTAGCCGACCGCCGACTGGCTGACCAGGACCTTGGGTCTCGCGGCCAGGCTCTGGATCGCGCCGACCAGGTTGTGCGTGGCGGTCCGCCGCGACTCCATGATCCGGCGCTTGGCCTCATCGGTCCAGCGCTGGTTGATCGGCTCGCCGACCAGGTTGACGACCCCGTCGATCTCCTCGAAGGCGGCCTCGGCCGGGCGTTCGAGGGTCGGCTCCCAGGCGTGCCAGGTGACCTGCGGCTGCGCCGCGCGGGCCTTCTCGGGATTTCGGGTGAGGCCGACGAGCTCGTCGCCGCGCCGCAGGAGCGCCTCGCAGAGCGCCCTGCCGATCCGACCGCTGGCGCCCGTGACGAGAACCCGCATCAGGTCGCCTCGACGGTGGCGAAGGTCCCGGTCTCCTCGTTCAACCGCGCGATGCCGTCGCGCTTGGCCTCCTCGACCACGGCCGCGGCGACCTTCGGCGCGACCTCGCGGTTGAAGACGCTGGGGATGATGTAGTCCTCGGCCAGATCGTCCTCGGCGACCGTCGCGGCGATCCCCTGCGCCGCGGCGAGCTTCATCGCCTCGGTGATCGACGGCGCGCCCGCGTCGAGGGCGCCGCGGAAGATCCCCGGAAAGGCGAGCACGTTGTTGATCTGGTTCGGGTAGTCGGAGCGCCCGGTGGCCATGATCCGCACGTGCGGGGCGGCGTCCTCGGGCATCACCTCGGGGGTCGGGTTGGCCATCGCGAAGACGATCGCGTCGTCGTTCATCTTGGCAAGCGAGTCGGCCTGGATGATGCCGGGGCCGGAGAGGCCGATGAAGAGATCCATGCCATCTATTACGTCGTCGGGCTGCCCGTGGATGTGCTCGGGGTTGGAGTTCTCCGCGTACCAGCGCTTGGTGGAGTTCATCTCGCCCGAGACGTAGTCCTCGCGCTCGGTCGAGAGGGCGCCCTTGCGATCGGCGCCGATGATGTGGGTGATTCCCGCCGCGAGCATCATTTTCGTCACCGCGATGCCCGCCGCGCCGAGGCCGACGACGAGCACGCGGAGGTCGGCGATCGGCTTCTCGACGATCTTCAGGGCGTTGAAGAGGGCCGCCATCGTGACCACGGCGGTGCCGTGCTGGTCGTCGTGGAAGACCGGGATGTCGAGCTTCTCCTTCAGCCGCTCCTCGATCTCGAAGCAGCGCGGCGCGGAGATGTCCTCGAGGTTGACCCCGCCGAAGGTCGGCGCCATCAGTTCGACCGCGCGGACGATCTCGTCGGCGTCCTGGGTGTCGAGGCAGATCGGGAAGGCGTCGACGTCGGCGAACTCTTTGAAGAGCATGCACTTGCCCTCCATCACCGGCATCGCCGCCTCGGGTCCGATGTTGCCGAGCCCGAGGACCGCCGAGCCGTCGGAGACGACCGCCACGGTGTTCTTCTTGATCGTGTACTCGAAGGCTTTGCTGCGGTCGGCGTGGATGTCCATGCAGACGCGGGCGACCCCCGGCGTGTAGGCCATCGATAGGTCGTCGCGCGTTTTCACCGGGTACTTGTTGTGCATGTCGATCTTGCCGCCGCGGTGCATCTGCATCGTGCGGTCGACGTAGTCGAGTACCCGGGCTCCGCGGGTCGACCCGATCGCCCGCAGGATCCGCTCCCAATGGGCCTGGTCGGAGGCGTCGATGATGAACTCGCGGACCCGCTTGCCCTCTGGGCCGGCGCCAGGGACGAGGTCGACTCCCTGCAGCTGGCCGCCCGCCTCGGCGATCGCCGCCGTCAGCTTGCCGAGCGGCTCCTGGCGCGCGTCGAGCTCGACGCGGATGGTGACGCTGTACTGGGCGCTGACCGGCATGCCCCGAATCGAATCAGATTCCCGGCTCGAGCAGGCTGGGCGGTGACGCATGTCCAATTTTTGCCGTAGGGTCGGCCGAATGATCAGGGGCTCGGTGATCGGAGCGCTGCTGCTCTCCCTGCTCGTCGCTGTTCCCACGGCGGCGGCCGACGAACCGCTGCCGAAAGGCGCCGAGGGGGCGTTCGAGCTGCAGGGGACTCACGGCTACGAGGTGCTCGGGATCGTCGGTTCGACGGGCACGCCAGGGCGGAGGAGCTCCGGGGGGCTCATCCTCTCCGTCTCGAGGAAGGGCGACCACGCGACCTACTTCGTCCGCGGCGAAGTGACCAAGGAACACGTCCACTTCGACCTCGGCGCACTCGGAGAAATCGACGCCGCGGTGCAGCCGACGGGGCGGAACGAGACGGTGCGCTCGAAGCGCGGCAAGAGCGCGACCGTCGAAGGGCGGGAATACGTCGGCACGATCGACTTCCACGGCGAGGAAGGGTTCACCAACGCAGAGGCAACCCGCACGCCATTGCGTCTTGACCCACTCGCCAACCTGGTGTGCGCCGGCATCGCGATCTCCGAAGCGTCCGGCGGGCGCGGCCCGGGCATCGAGCTGAAGGTGGCCGCGAAGCGCGGACCGCGGCTGACGATCGAGGAGAACGTCCCGGCGCCCGGGTCTTCTATGAAGCTTCGATGACCGAGAAGGAGGGAGGGGTGAGGTGAAGCGGGCGCTCAGCGGGCATCTCGGCGCCGGCGCCCTCCGCTACCCGCCGGCCCTGGCGCCCGCGGCCTTCGCCGCCGGTGCGCCGTTCTCGGGCAAGGCTACCTACGCGGGTGCCGGCCCGACCCGCGCCGGTCGTCCCGGCCACGGCGCGTGGCGCGGCAGTCTTGAGGCCGAGTTCCCGGGTCACGCCGGCGTGCGCCTCGCGGGCCGGGGCTTCAAGGCGTCGATCGTCCACGCAAAGCGCACCGAAGAACGTCTCTGACGCCCCGACCGGGGGAGAAGGACGGTGCCGTGGCGCCTTGGTCGCTCCATGACCGACTTTCTCGCCACGGCGGGTGTGCGGGTCGCCGCGATCGCGGCTCGACAGCACGGCGTCGTGACGGTGGCGCAGTTGCGTGAAGCGGGGATCGGGAAGCACGGAGCCCGACATCGGGTGCGGATCGGGCGACTGCACCGACTGCATCGCGGCGTCTACGCGGTCGGGCATCGGAGCCTCAGTTGGCGGGGGTGGTGGTTGGCGGCGGTCTTCGCGGTAGGAGACAGCGCGGTGCTGAGCCACCACAGTGCCGCGGCACTGTGGGGTTTCTTGCGGCCGATCTCCGGCCCGATCCATGTGATCACCCCCGGGGACGGAGGACGGAACGCACGACAGGGCCTCCGCATCCACCGCAGCCGCACGCTGACCCGCGGCGACGTCACCCGGCGCCACGGCATCGCGGTCACCACCCCGGCGCGCACGATCGAGGACGTGCGTCGCGAACTCGAGCCCCGTCTCTTCCGCCGCGCACTGCGCCAGGCGGAGCTCGCCGGGCACCGCGTTCCGCACCTCGGCATCGTCAGGCGCTCGCGTTCGGACCTCGAGCTCCTCTTCCTCGATCTCTGCGACCGCGCCGGCCTGTCGCGCCCGCTCGTCAACCAGTGGGTCCACGGCCGCCGCGTCGACTTCTTCTGGCCCGACCGGCGGCTCGCGGTCGAGACCGACAGCTGGGACTACCACCGAGGCTCGGTCGCCTTCGAGGACGATCACGACCGCGACCTCGAGCTGCGCGGGCACGGGATCACCACCCGCCGCTACACCGGCGAGCAGCTGGAAACGGCACCGGAGGCGGTGCTCGCGGACCTCCGCGAGGCGCTCGCCGACGCCGCGTAGAGTTGCGCCGATGGCCGACCCACCCGAGCTCTTCCTGATCGACGGCAACAGCCTCGCCTACCGCGCCTTCTTCGCCCTGCCCGAGTCGATCGGGACCAGCGACGGGCGCCCCACCAACGCGATCTTCGGCCTCGCCTCGATGCTGGTGAAAATCATCGACGAGCACCACCCGCAGGGTGTGATCGTCGCCTGGGACGCCGGCTGGAGCGGCCGCGAGAAGACCTACGACCTCTACAAGGCGCAGCGCAAACCGCGCCCCGACCTGCTCCGTGAGCAGTGGCCGCACCTGATGCCGCTGGTCGAGGCCTTCGGCTACACCAACATCAAGGTCGATGGGTACGAGGCCGACGACGTGATCGCCTCGCTGGCCCGCCGGGCGCGCGAGCAGGGGATCGAGGTGATGGTGGTGACCGGCGACCGCGACGCCTACCAACTGGTCGGCGAGGGAATCCGGGTGATGAGCACCTCGCGCGGCATCACCGAGACGAAGATCTACGACGCCGCCACGGTCGAGGAGCGCTACGGGGTGCCGCCCGAGCTGATCACCGATCTGATGGGGCTGCGCGGCGACACCTCCGACAACATCCCCGGCGTCCCCGGGATCGGCGAGAAAACCGCCACCCAGCTGCTGCAGAGATTCGGCACGCTGGAGAAGGTGCTGGAGAGCGTCGACGAGATCTCCGGCGCCAAACGCAAGGAAAACCTGACGAATCACGCCGAGGACGCGCGCCTCTCCAAGGAGCTGGCGACGCTCCACTACGACATCCAGACCGGGGTGGACCTCCAGGCGGCGATGGACAGCGAGCCCGATCGCGGCGCGCTGCGCGACTTCATGCGCGAGTTCGAGCTGCGCGCCGTGCTGGAGCGGCTCGAAGAGGCGCTGCCCGAGGGCGACGCCGTCCCCGGTCGCAAGGTCGAGACCGAGCTCCGGGTCGAAACGGTCGAGGCGACCCCGGCGGAGATCGGCGACGTCCCGCGCGTCGCGGTCGCGCTCGACGGCGAGCGCTGGGCCGCGGCGGAGGGCGAGCGGATCCTCGCCGGCACCGCCTCCCTCGACGAGCTCGCGATCGCGCTGGCCGGCAAGCCGCTCGCCGGCCACGACCTGAAGTCGCTCGGCGGCGGCCGCCACGGCCTGCTCGCCGCCGCCGCCCGCGAGGGCGTCGAGCTCGGCCTCGAGCACGACACGATGCTCGCCGCCTACCTCTTGGAGCCGCAGCGTCGCACCTACGAGCTGCCCGAGCTCGCCGCCGACGCCGGGATCGGGATCGCCGCGGGGGCGTCGGCAGAGCCCGCCAAGGAGGACGACGGCCAGATGTCGCTGGGCGAGGAGGCCGAGGCGGGCCTCGACCCGGCCGAGGAGGCGCGCCTCGTCGCGGCGCTCGCCGAGGAGCAGCTGCCGCGCGTCCAGGCGCTCGGCCTGGAGACGCTGATGCGCGAGGTCGAGCTGCCGCTGATCGCGGTGCTGGCGGCGATGGAACGGGAGGGATTGAAGCTCGACGCGGAGCGGCTCGCCGCGGTCGGTGCCGGCTTCGGCGAGCGGATCGAGCGGCTGGAGCGGGAGATCTTCGAGCTGGCCGACGAGGAGTTCACGATCGGCTCGCCGCAGCAGGTCGGCCGCGTCCTCTTCGAGAAGCTCGAGCTGACCAAGAAGCGCCGCGGCAAGACCGGCTACTCGACCGACGCCCGGGTCCTCGCCCAGATCCGCGACGAGCACCCGATCGTCGAGAAGATCGAGTCCTGGCGCGAGCTGACCAAGCTGAAGAACACCTACCTCGACTCGCTCCCCGACCTGATCGGCCCCGGGACCGGCCGCGTCCACACCACCTTCAACCAGGCGGCGACCACCACCGGCCGCCTCTCCAGCACCAACCCGAACCTGCAGAACATCCCGATCCGCACCGACCTCGGGCGGCCGGTCCGCGCCTGCTTCGTCGCCGAGCAGGGGGCCCGCCTGCTCTCCGCCGACTACAGCCAGGTCGAGCTGCGCGTCCTCGCCCACGTCGCCGACGAGCAGGTCCTCAAAGACGTCTTCCACGCCGGCGAAGACGTCCACGCGGCCACCGCCGCGGAGGTTTTCGAGATCTCCCCCGACGAGGTCGACGTCGGTCAGCGCTCGAAAGCCAAAATGGTCAACTTCGGGATCGTCTACGGGCTGACCGGGTTCGGCCTCGCCGACCGCCTCAACATCCCGCGCAAAGAGGCCGAGGAGTTCGTCGCCCGCTACCTCGAACGCTTCCCCGCCGTGCGCCGCTTCCGCGAGGAGGTGGTCGAGCGCGCCCAGGAGGAGGGCTACGTGACGACGCTGATGGGGCGCCGCCGGTCGATCCCGGAGCTGCGCTCCGGCAATCCCAACACGCGGCGCCTCGGCGAGCGCCTCGCGGTCAACACGGTGATCCAGGGGACCGCCGCCGACATCATCAAGGTGGCGATGGTGCGCTGCTGGGCGCGGCTGCGGGAGGAGCGGATGGCGACCCGGCTCGTCCTGCAGATCCACGACGAGCTGCTCTTCGAGGGGCCGCCGGAGGAGATGGACGCGGCGCTCGAGCTGGTGCGGCGGGAGATGGTCCTCGCCTACGCCCTCGACCCGCCGCTCGAGGTCGAGGCGGGCGTCGGCACCGACTGGCTGAACGCGAAGTAGCCCCCCGCACCCCTCGAGGCTGTCGCCGTCCGGGTGACGCGCCTGGCCCGGGGGCACGACGCTTGTCACCGTCTGGGTGACGAGCGCCCGGGCTCAGGCCGCGGTGGGGACCTCGGGTCGGGCGAGCGCCGGGCCCTCCTCGGCGAACTCCGGCGGGGCGATCGCCAGGTAGTGGCGGAAGGACCAGTCGACGAAGCGCTTCCTGCCGAGCAGCCGGATCAGCGGCCCGAGCACCGGCGGCGGCACCCGCGGCACCAGCTTCTGGGCGCGCAGCATCCAGCGGAACTTCCACTCGTGCGAGTCGCTGAAGG
This sequence comes from uncultured Actinomycetes bacterium, assembly GCA_963763265.1. Lineage (GTDB taxonomy): Bacteria > Actinomycetota > Thermoleophilia > Solirubrobacterales > 70-9 > VAYN01. The sequence continues at coordinate 117,904 of CAVXNN010000007.1, forward strand.
CGGCGTAGGCCGCCGCGGCGTCCTCGCGGGTCTGGCGCTCCTCGACGACGCCGCGCAGCTCGCGCCCCAGCGCGATCCCGAAGTAGAGGGCGGTGCGGATCCCCTCCGCGGTCAGCGGCAGGCAGTGGCCGGCCGAGTCGCCGACGAAGAAGACGCCCCGCCCGGTTGCCTGGCGCAGTTTGTGGGGGATCCAGTTGCCTTGATAGCGGACCCGGTCGCGCCCCAGGTCGGCGGCGAGCAGCTCGGTCGTCTCGCGCACGTGGAAGCGCGGGTCGAAGGAGCCGACCCCGATCCTGGTCTCCTCGCCGGCCGGGAAGGACCAGCCATACCCGGCCGGGACAAAGCGGCGGTCGATCCAGATCTCGAGGTCCTCGGCGCCGCCCTCCGGATGCACCTCGAGGCCGCGCGAGAGCGGCGCGTCGGGCGGCTGGTAGCCGGCCGGGCCGGCCAGCACGCGGCGCCAGCCGAGCGCGTCGACGACCAGCGGCGCCGCGACCACGCCACGGTCGGTTTCCACGCCGACCGCGTCGGAGCCGTTCGCGGCGCCGTTCGCCAGCCCCTCGACCTTGGCGGTCTCGAAGCGCGCGTCGCAGTCGGCCCAGAGCAGCGCGCACAGCTCTCGGTAGTCGAAGGTCGAGAAGGTCCATGGCAAGCGGTAGCGCGCCTCGCCGTGCGGGGTGTGGATGACCAGCGAGTCGAAGCGCTGGCGCTCGGCCTCCATCAGGCCCAGCTGCTCGAGCCACCGGGTGGGGATGCCGCAGGCCGACGTCTGGCGCTCGCCGATCTCGTAGCGGTCGACGATCAGCACGTCGGCGCCCGATCCGGCCAGCTCCCGCGCCACCGCCAGCCCCGCGAAGCTGGCCCCGCAGATCAGCACGTCATGGGTGCCGGTGAGCGGAGTCCGCTCCTCACCGCGCTTGGTGGCTCGCGTGGGCATCGGCCCGCCAGCGTAGTAGAGCGCCCGTCCCGAGGATCGTGGGACACCCGAACGAACCTCCAATCCGTTCGTGAGAGAGGGTGTCCCGCGGTCCTCCCGGTGGGACCGGACTTCGGGGGGAGGTCGCCGGACGTTTTCTGCCACAATGCCGACCCCGTGGCTGCGACCGAGACCATGACGCCTGCGCCCAGCGCGACCCCCGTGGAGGGGAGCGGCGGGCTGCTGCTGAACATCGACGGCAAGATCGTTCCCAACTACGCGGCGACGATGGTCTCCTTCGACGAGGGCGACGTCGTCAACGGCAAGGTCGTCCGCATCGACAAGGACGAGGTCCTGGTCGACATCGGCTACAAGGCCGAGGGCGTCATCCCGAGCAACGAGCTCTCGATCCGCAAGTCGGTCAATCCTTCCGAAGAGGTCGAGCTCGGCGAGGAGGTCGACGCCCTGGTCCTCACCAAGGAGGACGCCGAGGGCCGCCTGATCCTCTCCAAGAAGCGCGCCCGCTTCGAGAAAGCCTGGCGCCGCATCGAGATCGCCGCCGACTCCGGCGAACCGGTCGAAGGCAGCGTGATCGAGGTCGTCAAGGGCGGCCTGATCCTCGACCTCGGGGTGCGCGGCTTCCTGCCCGCCTCGCTGGTCGACATCCGCCGCGTCCACAATCTCGACGAGTTCATGGGCCAGACGCTGGAGTGCAAAGTCATCGAGCTGAACCGCTCCCGCAACAACGTCGTCCTCTCGCGCCGCGCGGTGCTCGAGGAGGAGCGCAAAGAGGTCCGCGAGCAGATCCTCGGCCGACTCGAGCCGGGTCAGGTCGTGGAAGGCAAGATCTCCAACATCGTCGATTTCGGCGCCTTCGTCGACCTCGACGGGATCGACGGCCTGATCCACATCTCCGAGCTTTCCTGGAGCCACGTCAACCACCCGTCCGAAGTGGTGGCGATCGGCGACACGGTGCGGATCAAAGTCCTCGACATCGATCGCGACCGCCAGCGCATCAGCCTCGGCCTGAAGCAGACGCAGGAGGACCCGTGGCAGCGGGTGATCAGCACCCACCGGCCCGGCGACGTGCTCGAGGGCACGGTCACCAAGGTCGTCGCCTTCGGCGCCTTCGTCGAAATCCTGCCCGGCGTCGAGGGCCTCGTCCACATCTCCGAGCTCGCCGACCACCACGTCGAGAACCCCTCCGAAGTGGTCGAGCCGGGCGCCAAGCTGAACGTCAAGATCCTCGAGATCGACGAAGACCGGCGCCGGCTGTCGCTCTCGATCAAGCGGGTCGAGGGCCAGAACATGCCGATGCAGGATCTCGGCCAGCAGATCGCCGCCGCGGCGGCCGCCGAAGGCGGCTCCGAAGAGGCCGCGATCGACCTCGCGGAGGACTCCGCGGTCGAGAACCAGGAAGTCGAGTCCCCCGCGGTGGAGGCTGAGACGGTCGCCGCCGAGGTGCCGCCGGAGGCGGAGGCCGCCGCGGCGGTCGAGGCCGCCACGGAGCCTCCGGCCGAGCCGGAGACGCCCGCCGACGAGGCGCCGGAGAATGGGCAGGGCGAGCCCGGCGAGGCCCACGAGGGCGAATCGGTCTCCGAGCGACCGGATTCCCCGGACAGCGCCGACGAGGCCGCGTCCGGCGGCGAGAGCGACGACAGCGAGTCCGAGCAGGGCTGAGCGGCGGGGCCGTGTGGCGCCGCTGACGATCGGGCTGACCGGCGGCATCGCCGCGGGGAAGTCCGAGGCGCTGGCCGCGTTCGGGCGGCTGGGGGCGGCGACGCTGTCCAGCGACGCGGTCGTCCACGACCTGCTCGAAAGCGAGGCGGTGCGCGAGGCGATGGTCGAGCGCTGGGGGGCGGAGGTCGCCCCGGCGGGTGCCCCGACCGACCGCGCGCTGATCGGCCAGATCGTCTTCGCCGACCCGGATGAGCTGGGCTGGCTGGAGGCGCGGCTGCATCCCGCGGTCGGCGCCGAGACCGCCACCTGGGTCGCGTCGCTCCCGGCGGAGACGAAGTTCGCGGTGGTCGAGGTGCCGCTGCTCTTCGAGGGCGGCCGCGAGGAGGTCTTCGACGCCACCGTCTCGATCGTCGCCGCCGAGGACGTGCGTCGCGAGCGCGCCGCAGTCCGCGGCCATGCCCTGGTCGAGGGGCGTGAGGCGCGCCAGCTCACCCAGGAGGAGAAGGCCGAGCGGGCCGATCACGTCGTTGTCAACGACGGCTCGGTGGCCGACCTCGAGGAGGCCCTGTCCGCGCTGCTCGCGAAGCTGCTGGGATGAGTGGGAGGCCGACGCGCCGGCGCAGGCCCCGCCCGTGGTACGCAGGCGGCGCTGCCAAGGCGCTCGCCGTCCTGGCCGGGCTGGGCGTGCTTGCCGCGATCCTGATCGTCGCCTTCAACGGCACCGTCAACAAGGCGCTCGACGAACTCACCCTGCCGCTCCAGCACGAGGACATCATCCGCCAGCAGGCCAAGGAAAAGGGGGTCGACGCGGCGCTGATCGCCGCGGTGATCGACACCGAGTCGAAGTTCTCCGACGCCGCCCAGTCAGGCGCCGGCGCCCGCGGCCTCATGCAGATCACCCCCGCAGCGGCCAAGTTCATCGAGAAGCAGAGCGGCGGCACCACCTTCCGGATGTCGGACCTCTCCGACCCCGAAATCAACATCCGCTACGGCACCTTCCTGCTGAAGGAACTGCTGGAACGCTACGAAGGCGACGTCGCCGCGGCGCTCGCCGCCTACAACGCCGGGCCCGGCAACGCGGACAGGTGGGGCGGGGCGGGGTTGACGGTCTCCGAGATCCCCTATCCGGAAACCCGCGCCTACGTCGAACTGGTGCTCGAACGGCAGCGGGAATATCGGCACAAGTACGCCACGGAGCTGGGCTATGAACGGAAGTAGGCCGAGCCCGCGGGTCTGGGCGCCGGCGCTCGCGGTGGGGCTCGTCCTCGCCGACTCCTCGATCGTCGTTCTCGCTCTGCCGGAGATCTACCGGGACCTCGACACCTCCGTGTTCGGCGTCACCTGGGTGCTGGTCTCCTTCAACCTGGTGATGGCGCTCGCCGCGGTGCCGGCGGCGCTGGTGGCGCGGCGGGTGGGGCCGGGCCGGGCCGCCGCGGTCGGCCTCGCGATCTTCGCCGGGGCGGGGCTCGCCTGCGGCGTCTCCGACCAGCTCTCGACCCTGCTGATCGCCCGCTCGGTGCAGGCGCTGGGCGGCGCGGCGGCGGTGACCGCGGCGCTCGAGCTGCTGCCCGCGGCGGTCGGCTCGGAGCGCCGCGCCACGGTGGTCTGGGCGAGCGCCGGGGCGACCGGCGCCGCGCTCGGCCCGGCGCTCGGTGGCATCCTCACCCAGCTCGTCTCCTGGCAGGCGATCTTCCTGCTTCAGGTGCCGGTGGCGCTCGCCGCCGCGGTGCCGCTGCTCTCGGTCGCCCGGCACGAGATGTCGACCCGGGTCATCGAGGTCGAGGTGCGCCGCACCGGCAGACCGCACCTGTGGGCGAACGTGGCGCTCGCGATGGTGTCCGCGGCGATCGCGGCGGCGCTCTTCCTGCTGGTCCTGCTGCTGATCGAAGGCTGGCGGCTCAGCCCGATCGGCGCGGCGATCGTCGTCTCGATGATGCCGCTCGCCGCCGTCTTCGGCGCGCGCCTCTCCGGCTGGGTGGACGATGCGCGGGCGCGCGCCGCCGCCGGGGCCCTGCTGCTGGCGGGCGGGCTGGGCGGGCTGGCGCTGCTGCCGAAGGCCACGGTGGCGCTGACGCTGCCGCCGCAGGCGCTGATCGGGGTCGGCCTCGCGCTGGTCCTCTCGGCGCTTACCGAGACGGCGCTGTCGGGCCGCGCCCCGCAGGCGATCCACGGCGGCTGGACGATCTCCGCGCGCCACGCCGGGGTCGTCATCGGCCTGCTCGCCCTGACCCCGGTCTTCACCCACGACATCGCCGTCCAGCAGAAGGACGCGATCAACGCGGGGACCGCGGTCGTCCTCGACTCGCCGATCCGCCCGGTGCTGAAGATCTCGCTGGCGAAGAAGATCAGCGAACGCCTCGAAGCCGAGGACGGCAAGGTCCCCAACCTCGGCCACGTCTTCGACCCGCTGCCCGAAGACCGGGCCGAACGCGCCGAAGTCGTCGAGCTGCGCTCCGAACTGCAGGACCAGCTCGACCGCGGCGCGACCCACGCCTTCAGCCCCTCCTTCGGGATCGCCGCCCTGATCGGACTGCTGGCGCTGCTGCCGATCGGCCTGGCGCGGAGGATCGAGCTGTGAGCGCGGAGCGAGCAGGCGTCCATGCCTGGCGCTCCGCGCCGCGAGCGAGGCGCGAGGCCTTGCCGTGACGCGGGGCCGGATCCTCGTGGTCGGGGCGCTCGTCGTCTCGCTGGCGCTGGTCGGCGCCTACCTCGCGGCGGGCGGTGCCTCCTACACGCCGGAGGCGAGCCGCAACCCGTGCGAACCGCGTCCCTGGCGCGAATCCAGCGGCGGCCTCGAAGGCCTGGCCCAGGAATTCACGCTCTCGGCGCTCGACGGCGCGGCCTGCCGGCTCGGGGTCAGCCGCGAGCGGCTCGCCCGGGCGCTCGCCACCAAGGCGAACCGCGAACGCTTCGCGAGGCGCTTCCATATCACGGACGAAAGGCTCGCCGAGGCGATCCGCGCCGGGCTGGTGCGGGCGGTCGACGACGCCGAAGAACACGGCCGCCTGAGTCCGCTGCTGGCCGGACCGCTGCGGACGACGGTCGAAAACATCCCGCTCGAAGAGGCGATCGAACTCACCCAGGACGCGAAACGGCTCTTCGGTGGCGGCGAAGGCCTGCTGGGTCCGCTCGGCGGGATGCTCGAAGAACTGCTCCCCTGAGGCCGCCCCCGGCCCGCTCCGCAGCCCGATCGGCGCCACGACGCCGCCCTGCCCGGGTCTTCGCCGGCGGCTCGCGGCGGCGCCGGGATGTCAGTCGGCGGTCGCGCGCCAGACCCAGAGCATCGCCGTTGGCTGCAGCGGCAGCCGTGCCCAGAGCGCCCAGCGGGGAATCCTGGTCCCGAGCCCCGGGATCTTCTCCGGGCTCGTCGCCATGTAGACGTTGGCCGGGAAGACGGCGACGAGCAGCGCCAGCAGCCACCAGCGCCCGGCCCGGCGGGTGGCGGGGTGGAGGAGGGCGAGCCCGCCGGCGATCTCGGCGGCCCCGGAGATCGCCACCGACTCGCGGCGCGGGAAGGGCGGCGGGACGATCGCTTCGTAGGGTCGCGGCCGGGCGAAGTGGAGCGTCCCGGCGAAGGAGAACAGGGCGGCGAGGACGGCGCGCGAGAGCTTCATCGACCGTCCATTCTGCCACCCGCCGCCGCGTTCGCACTTCTCCGTCGTATCCACGGCAAACTGCGAACGCGCGGCCGTCGGGCGGCGCCACGCGGCTCGCTATCTTGACCTTCGTGCCGGAATTCAAGCTGAACCCCGCCTATACGCCGACGGCCGACCAGCCGAAGGCGATTGCCGGCCTCGCCGAGGGCCTCGGCGCCGGCGAGCGCTTCCAGACCCTGCTCGGCGCCACCGGCACCGGCAAGACCTTCACGATGGCCGGGGTGATCGCCGCGGTGCAGCGCCCCGCGCTGGTGATCGCCCACAACAAGACGCTCGCCGCGCAGCTCTGCAACGAGTTCCGGGAGTTCTTCCCGGAGAACGAGGTCAACTACTTCGTCTCCTACTACGACTACTACCAGCCGGAGGCCTACGTCCCGGCGCAGGACCTCTACATCGAGAAGGACAGCTCGATCAACGACGAGATCGACCGGTTGCGCCACGCCGCCACCGCTTCGCTGTTCGCGCGCCGCGACGTGATCATCGTCGCTTCGGTCTCCTGCATCTACGGGATCGGCTCGCCGCAGGTCTACAACGAAAAAATGCAGCTCTTTCAGGTCGGCAAGGAGATCGACCGCGACGAGGTGCTGCGCAAGCTGGTCAAGATGCAGTACCAGCGCAACGATTCGGTGCTCGGGCGCGGCGCCTTCCGGGTGCGCGGCGAGGTCCTGGAGATCATGCCGTCCTATGCCGAGACGGCCTACCGGATCGCCCTGTTCGGCGACGAGATCGAGGGCATCCAGCACTTCGACCCGCTGACCGGCGAGGTGATCGACGAGATCGACCACGTCTCCGTCTGGCCGGCGTCGCACTACGTCACCAGAGACGAGACGCTGGAGCGCGCGGTCGAGGAAATCCGCGCCGAACTGGAAGCGCGGACCGCCGAGCTGGAGGGCGAAGGCAAGCAGCTGGAGGCCCACCGGCTGCGCCAGCGCACCGCCTACGACATCGAGATGCTGAAGGAGCTCGGCTTCACCTCGGGGATCGAGAACTACTCGCGGATCCTCGACGGCCGGCCGCCCGGGTCGCCGCCGCATACGCTGATCGACTACTTCCCTGACGATTTCGTCGTCTTCGTCGACGAGAGCCACCAGACCGTGCCGCAGATCGGCGGCATGTACGAGGGCGACCGCTCGCGCAAGCAGACGCTGATCGACTACGGGTTCCGGCTGCCCTCGGCGATCGACAACCGGCCGCTCAAGTTCGACGAGTTCCTCGACCGGGTGAAGCAGCTGGTGATGGTCTCGGCGACCCCGGGGCCGTTCGAGAAAGCGGAATCGTCGCGGGTCGTCGAGCAGATCGTGCGGCCGACCGGGATCGTCGACCCGGAGATCGAGCTGCGCGCCACCCGCAATCAGATCGACGACCTGATGAACGAGGCTCGCAGGGTGGCCGAGACCGGCGAGCGGGTGCTGGTGACGACGCTGACCAAGAAGATGGCCGAGGACCTGACCGCCTACCTGCTCGAGTACGGGGTCAAGGTGCGCTACCTGCACTCCGAGATCGACACCCTGGAACGGATCCAGATCGTCCGCGACCTGCGGCTGGGCGAGTACGACGTCCTGGTCGGGGTCAACTTGCTGCGCGAGGGGCTCGACCTGCCCGAGGTGTCGCTGGTGGCGATCCTCGACGCCGACAAGGAGGGCTTCCTGCGCGGCGAGACGAGCCTCGTGCAGACGATCGGGCGGGCGGCGCGGAACGTCAACGGGCGGGTGCTCATGTACGCCGACAAGGAGACCGACGCGATGCGCGCCGCGATGCGGGAGACCGATCGCCGGCGGGCGATCCAGATCGCCTACAACGAGGAGCACGGGATCACCCCGACGACGGTGCGCAAGGGGATCTCGGAGATGTCGGAGCTGCTGGCGATGGAAGACCGGGCGCCGGCCCGGCGGCGCCGCAAGTCGGCCGAGCGGTTCGACAGCCCGGAGGAGCTCGAGAAGACGATCGTCGCGCTCGAGGAGGAGATGCTGGCGGCCGCCGACGACCTGCGCTTCGAGGAGGCCGGCCGGATCCGCGACGAGCTCCGCGAGCTGCGCCGCGACCTCGAGGGCATGACCGCCGGCGCGTGATCGCGGCTCTCTAGAATCTGTCCATGCCGATCGATGCCACCGAAGCGGACTTCGAGCGCGAGGTAGTCGAGCGCTCCAAGCAGGTGCCGGTCGTGGTCGACTTCTGGGCCGCCTGGTGCGGACCGTGTCGGCAGCTCGGCCCGGCCCTGGAGGCGGCCGAGAGCAAGCGCGGCGGCGAAGTCGTGCTCGCCAAGGTCGACGTCGACTCCAACCAGGGGCTCGCCGGGCGCTTCGGCGTGCAGGGCATCCCGGCGGTCAAGGCATTCCGCGACGGCAAGGTAGTCGACGAATTCACCGGCGCCGTGCCACCCGCCAAAGTCGAAGCGTTCTTCGATGGCCTGGCGCCCTCGCGCGCCGATCAGCTGCTGGCGGCGGGCGACGAGCTCTCGCTCCGCGAGGCGTTCGAACTGGAGCCGCGCCGTGCGGACGTCGCCCTGGCGCTCGCCAGGGCGCGCCTCGCCCGCGGCGCCGAGGCCGAGGCGCTCGAAGTGGTCGAGGGCTTCCCCGACGACTTCGCCGCCGCCGGCCTCGTCGCCCGCCTGCGGCTCGCCCGGGCCGGCGTCGCCGCCGACGCCTGGCGCTCGCTCGACCGAGGCGAGCGGACCGCGGCCCTCGACCTGCTCCTGGGCGAGCTTTCGCCCCAGAACGGCGCTGCGCCCGGTGGGACCGGAGATGGCGCCGCGGGCGAGCCGCTCGACCCGGCCGAGCGCCGCGACCTGATCCGCCAGGCGGTGATCGGCATCCTCGCCGACCTCGATCCCGGCGACCCGACCGCCCGCGAGTACCGCCGCAAGCTCTCCGCCGCCCTGTAGCCGCCCGCGGCGCCGATCGCGCTGTGGCCCTACGAGCCGGGTAGCCGCCCGCGAGCCGAGTGCGTTCGCATTGCCCGTACCGGTTACGGAGAACTGCGAAACGCCCTCCATGGCGTGGCCGTGCGTTCGCACTTTCCCTTACCGGTTACGGAGAACTGCGAACTCACTACGCGGCCAGGTCGTTGCGACGACGGCTGAGGTGTTGCGCGATGCGCATCGCGACCTTCCGGGGTTCGCGCTGCAGGCGGATCCCGCTGATCCTGATCGTCTCCATGCCTGCCATGGCCAGGTCGTCCTGACGTTTGCGATCCTCCTCGAACGAGCGGCGACCGCGGTGGTGCTCGCAGCTGTCGAGTTCGACCGCGAACCGCTCCTCCTCCCAGTAGAAGTCGACCTCGTGGCGATCGACGAAGAGGTTGACCGCCGGTCTCTTGACGCCGGCGTCGGCCAGCGCCGCGAGCATCCGCTTCTCGCCGCCGGATCGCGTGAATCCGCTCTCGCCGTAGATGACCATCGCGCGCCGCAGCGGACGGCAACCGCGGTGCCCGCGCACCTCGTCGGTGATGCGGGCGACGGAGGCGAGATCGAGGATGCCGAGCCGGTCGGCCCGGTCGATCGCGCGTTCCAACCGCAGCGTCTTCGCATCGGCTGCGAAGTCGAGCAACGCCCTCGGGACCGCCGTCACCGGCAGTCGCTCGGTTTCGGCGACGTCCTCGTCGCGCAGAACGGGGCAGTGGTGAAGCCCGATCGCGTCATGGGCGTGCCCGCGCCACGTCACGCTGACGTGGACCGGGACCTCCAGCTTCGGCTCGAGCCCCCACAGCCAGATCGCCGATTGATGGCTCACCAACGCTCCGGCACCACGGAACAGGATCGCCGCCTTGCAGAGGCCGTGCGGGCCCAGACCGCGGTGCCGGACGGCGAACACGCTCCGATGCCAAGCCTGCAGGCGCCCGGTCTCCAGGTCGTGGCCGATCATCTCCTCGCTGTAGCCGAGCTCGAGCAGCTGCCGCCGGGTGACGACTCCGTACTGGCGGGTCGCCAGATCGGCCATCCGCTGGTGCCTTCCCACTTCCCCGTACATGGTCCGGATAAGTGCGAACGCGACGGGAGTTCTCCCCCCGCGGCGGGCCGCGCGCCGCGGAAATCCCCGCAAGCTGCGGGGAAGAAAGGCGCTCCGGGGATCGGATCGGGGCCGGGCGGTCCGGCGATGGGTGGGGGAACGTCTGTTCGCCTGGGTAGACTGATTATCCGTGCCTGCATCGGACAAGATCGTCATCTCGGGCGCGCGCGAGCACAACCTCAAGGACGTCTCGATCGAGCTGCCTCGCGACGCGCTGATCGTCATCACCGGCCTCTCCGGGTCCGGCAAGTCGAGCCTTGCCTTCGACACGATCTACGCCGAGGGACAGCGGCGTTATGTCGAGTCGCTGTCCTCTTACGCGCGTCAGTTCCTCGGCCTGATGGAGAAGCCCGACGTCGACTCGATCGAGGGCCTCTCGCCGGCGATCTCGATCGACCAGAAGACGACCTCGCGCAACCCGCGCTCGACGGTCGGCACGGTCACCGAGATCTACGACTACCTGCGGCTGCTCTGGGCCCGGATCGGCCACCCGTTCTGTCCCGAGTGCGGCGAGGAGATCAGCGGCCAGACCCAGGAGCAGATCGTCGACCGCCTGATGACGATCGAGGACGGCCGCAAATTCATGGTGATGGCCCCCGTCGTCCGCGGCCGCAAAGGCGAGTACGGGAAATTGCTCGAGCAGATGCGGCTCGAGGGCTACTCGCGGGCGAAGGTCGACGGCGAGCTGCGCCGCCTCGACGAGGAGATCGACCTCGACAAGAAGTTCAAACACGATGTCGCGATCGTGGTCGACCGGCTGGTGATGAAATCGGAGCTGCGCCGTCGGCTCTCGGAGTCGGTCGAGGCCGCCGCCGGGCTCGCCGCCGGGCTGATCGAAATCGAGTTCGTCGATGCCGAGGAGCCCAACATGCTCTTCTCCGAGCAGTTCGCCTGCCTCAACTGCGGCACGTCGATCCCCGAGCTGGAGCCGCGAATCTTCTCCTTCAACTCCCCGCACGGCGCCTGCGATCGCTGCCACGGGCTCGGCTTCCAGAAGGTGATCGATCCGGAGCTGGTCGTCCCGGACCCGACCCTCTCGCTGGCCGAAGGCGCGCTGCAGCCCTGGAACCGCGGCGTCACCGCCTACTGGCGGCGGCTGATCGCCTCGGTCGCCGAGGTCTACGGGGTCGACGTCGACAAGCCCTGGTCGAAGCTGAAGAAGTCCGAGAAGGAGATCTTCCTCTACGGCACCGGCGACGAGCGCCATCAGGTGACCTACACCAACCGCTTCGGCCGGCGGCGCTCCTACAAGGTGCGCTTCGAGGGCATCGTCAACAACCTGGAGCGGCGCTACGAAGAGACCGACTCCGAGACCAACCGGGAGCGGATCGAGGGCTACATGGCCGAGCAGCCCTGCCCGCGCTGCCATGGCGCCCGCCTGCGGCCGGAGAGCCTCGCGGTCAAGGTCGGCGGGCTCAGCATCGCCGAGTACTGCGACCTCTCGGCGCGGCGCGCCAAGGAGTGGATCGAAGAGCTGGAGATGACCGAGACCGAGCGCTCGATCGCGCGGCTGATCGTCCGCGAGATCACCGAACGGCTCACCTTCCTCGACAACGTCGGGATCGGATACCTGTCGATGGCCCGCGCGGCCCGCACCCTGTCGGGCGGCGAGGCGCAGCGGATCCGCCTGGCGACCCAGATCGGCTCCAGCCTGGTCGGCGTGATGTACGTGCTCGACGAGCCCTCGATCGGCCTCCACCAGCGCGACAACGAGAAGCTGATCGCCACCCTCGACCGGTTGCGCGATCTCGGCAACACGGTGATCGTGGTCGAGCACGACGAGGGCACGATGATGGCCGCTGACCACCTCGTCGACCTCGGCCCCGGGGCCGGCGAGCACGGCGGGCACGTGATCGCCGCGGGCACTCCCAAGCAGGTCGCCAAGAACCCGGCCTCGCTGACCGGCCAGTACCTGTCGGGGAAGAAAATGATCGACCTCCCGGCGGAGCGGCGCTCGCCGCAAGGGGCGCTCGCGGTGCGCGGGGCGCGCGAACACAACCTCAAGGACGTCGACGTGACGGTCCCGCTCGGGGTGTTCTGCTGTGTCACCGGCGTCTCGGGCTCGGGCAAGTCGACGCTGGTCAACGAGACGCTCTATCCCTCGGTCGCCAACCGCCTGCACCAGGCGAAACTGCGGCCCGGTGCCCACGACGGGATCGACGGGCTCTCCCAGGTCGACAAGATCATCAACATCGACCAGTCGCCGATCGGCCGCACGCCGCGCTCCAACCCGGCGACCTACTCCGGCGTCTTCGACCACATCCGCCAGATCTTCACCCAGACCCAGGAGGCGCGGGCGCGCGGCTACAAGCCGGGCCGCTTCAGCTTCAACGTCAAGGGCGGGCGCTGCGAGGTCTGCAAGGGCGACGGGCAGATCAAGATCGAGATGCACTTCCTCCCCGACGTCTACGTCCCCTGCGAGCAGTGCCACGGAAAGCGCTACAACCGGGAGACGCTCGAGGTTCGCTTCAAGGGCAAGAACATCGCCGACGTGCTCGACATGTCGGTCGACGAGGCGGTCGGCTTCTTCGAGAACGTGCCGAAGATCGCCCGCCGCCTGCGCACCCTGCGCGACGTCGGGCTCGACTACATCCGCCTCGGGCAGTCCGCCACGACCCTCTCCGGCGGCGAGGCGCAGCGGATCAAGCTGGCGACCGAGCTCTCCAAGGTGGCGACCGGCGACACCCTCTACATCCTCGACGAGCCGACCACCGGCCTGCACTTCGCCGACGTCCAGCGGCTGCTCGACGTGCTCGGCCGGCTGGTCGACGCGGGCAACACCGTGGTGGTGATCGAGCACAACCTCGACGTGATCAAGACCGCCGACTGGCTGATCGATCTTGGCCCGGAGGGCGGCGAAGGCGGCGGCGAGATCGTCGCGACCGGCACGCCCGAGGAGATCGCCGCCGTGGACGGCTCCTACACCGGCCGCTTCCTCGCCGCTCTGGTCGAGCCGGCGAAGTCACCCCGCGACGGCAAGCTGCCCGTAGCGGCCTAGCGGACCTGTACTTCCCGGCCATTCGGTTAAGTACGCGTTGTCCTTTGCGGCAATTCCCTGCATACAAGCTTGGTCATCTGGATCCGGGGGTAGGGGTCGCCTGAAAGTCGGGGGCAGAAGAATGGAGGAGGAGGATTCATGCCCTATCCAGCATGGTCAAAGAGAACGCTGTTCGCGGCGTTCGCGCTGATCGCGGTTGCCGCGGTCGTCGCCGGGTGCGGCGGCGGTGGCAGCAGCACCAGCTCGGGCGGCGGCGGCGAAGAAAGCAGTGAAGGCGGGGGAGAAAGCGGCGGCGGCAGCCTCAAGGTCGCGTTGCTCTTGCCGGAAAACGAAACGCCGCGTTACGAAACGAACGACAAACCAGAGTTCGAAAAAGCGCTGAAGGAACAGTGCTCCGGTTGCACGATGTCGTACTTCAACGCCTCCGGTGACGCCGAAAAGCAGGCGAGCCAGGGCGAAGCGGCCCTGACCCAGGGCGCCGAAGTGATGGTCGTCGACCCGATGGACTCGAAAGCCGCGGCGGTGATCGTCGAAAAAGCGCACGCCCAGAACGTGCCGGTGGTCAGCTACGACCGCCTGATCGAAAACAGCGAAGTCGGCGCCTACGTCTCATTCGACAACGAAAAAGTCGGTGAACAGCAGGCCGAATCGCTTGTCGAAAAGCTGAAGGAAGACGGCAATCCGAAAGGCCCGATCATCAAGATCAACGGCGATCCGGCCGACCCGAACGCCGCCCTCTTCAAGAAAGGCTCGAACAAGGTCTTCGAAGAAGAAGGCGTGAAGATCGCCAAGGAATACGACACGCCCGGCTGGACCGCGGAAAACGCGCAGCGCGAGGCGCAGCAGGCGATCACCGCTCTGGGCAAGAACGGGTTCGCCGGCATCTACGCCGCCAACGACGACACGGGCGGCGGTGCGATCGCGGCGATGAAGGGTGCCGGGATCAATCCTGCCGAAAAGCCGGTCACCGGTCAGGACGCGACCGTCGCCGGCCTGCAGCGGATCCTTGCCGGTCAGCAGTACATGACCATCTTCAAGCCGATCGCCCCGGAGGCGGAAGTCGCCGCCGAAATGGCGATCTCGCTTGGTGAAAACGGCGAAGTCAAAACCAAGGAAGAAACCGAAGAAATCAACAACGGCAAGTCCGAAGTGCCATCGGTGCTCCTGACTTCCACGCCGGTCACGAAAGAAAACCTGAAGGAAACGGTGATCGCCGAAAACTGGGTGACGCCACAGGAACTGTGCGAAGGCGCGTACGCGTCGGCGTGCAAAGAAGCAGGGATCTCGGGCTGAGATGAGCCCGGGTCAGCCCCTTCTCGAGCTGGAGGGGATCAGTAAGCGATTCGGCCCGGTCCAGGCATTGGACCGGGTCGACTTCACCGTCGCCGCCGGCGAGGTCGTGGGCCTCGTCGGCGACAACGGCGCCGGCAAGTCGACGCTGGTCAAGGCGATCGCCGGCATCAACGGCGCCGATCGCGGCACCATCCGCTTCGAAGGCGAGCAGGTTTCGATCAAAAAGCCCCAGGACGCGACGAACCTGGGGATCGCAACCGTGTACCAGGATCTCGCCCTCTGCGACAACCTCGACGTGGTGGCGAACCTCTTTCTCGGGCGCGAGGAAACCCTGCCCGGGCCCGGAGCGGTCAGCCGGCAGCTCGACGAGGTGGAGATGGAGAACCGCGCCGCCGAGTTGCTCTCCAACCTGGCGGTGACGATCCCCAGCCTGCGCAGCGACGTCGGCACGCTCTCCGGCGGCCAGCGCCAGCAGGTCGCGGTGGCCCGCTCGCTGCTCGGCGAGCCGAAGGTCGTGATGCTCGACGAGCCGACCGCGGCGCTCGGCGTGCCGCAGACCAAGCAGGTTCTGTCGCTGATCAACAAACTCCGCGAGCGCGACCTCGGCGTGGTGGTGATCAGCCACAACCTGGCCGACGTCTTCGAGATCGCCGACCGAATCTTCGTGCTTCGCCTCGGCCGGCCGGCTGGCGACTTCAGCGCCACCGAAGTGACCGAGGAGCACGTCGTCGCCGCGATCACCGGGCTTGGCGAAGGGCCCGGCGTCCGCGCCGAGGTCAGCGAGGAGGACGCGGAAGCCGCCGACGCCGGCCCCGCGGGGGAGGAAGCATGAGCACCACGCCTGCACCGACGTCGCCCAAGAGCGAGGAGGCCGACAAGGCGAAAGAGGGCTTCGACCTTCGCCGCACCGTGCGACGGATCGTCCAGGGCGACCTGTCGGGGGCCCGGGTGATCCTCGGCCTGGTCGTCATCGCGATCATCTTCCAGGTGCAGGAAAGCCGCTTCCTCTCGGCCGAGAACCTGACCAACCTGATGCTCCAGATCACCACGATCGGGCTGATCTCGGTGGGCATCGTCTACGTGCTGCTGCTCGGCGAGATCGACCTCTCGGTCGGTGCGGTCTCCGGTCTGGCGGGCGCGGTGATGGCGGTTCTCAACGTCAAACACGGCTGGAGCCCGTACCTGGCGATCGCCGCGGCGATCGCGGTGGGGGCGGCGATCGGCTGCGTCCAGGGGACGCTGTTCAGCAAATTCGTGGTGCCGTCGTTCGTCGTCACCCTGGCGGGCCTGTTGACCTGGCAGGGGGCGCTGCTGCAGGTGCTGGGGAAGACCGGGTCGCTGAACATCACCGACCCGAAGATCACCGGCCTCGCCAACATCTTCTATTCGAGCACGGTGGGCTGGGTGATCGCCGCCGTGGTGATCGTCGCCTACGCCTTCGCCGTCGCGATCGGCTTCAGGCGCCGGGTGGCGGCCGGCCTCGCCGACAGCAACCCGCTGGCGCAGATCGTCCGGGTCGTGATCGTCGCGGCGATCACGATCGCCGCCGTGGCGATCCTCAACTCCGACCGCGGCGTGCCACTCGCGCTGCTGATCCTGCTGGCCTTCGTGGTCGGCATGGAGTACGTGGTCAAACGAACCACTTTCGGTCGCCACGTATTCGCCGTCGGCGGCAACGACGAGGCGGCGCGACGGGCCGGCATCCGGGTCAACGGGGTGCGGGTCGCGGTCTTCACGATCGCCGGCGCGATGGCGGCGGTGGGCGGCGTGATGGCCGCCTCGCGGCTCTTCGCCGTCAACCAGAACTCCGGCGGCAACGAATTGCTGCTGCTGGCGATCGCCGGGCCGGTGATCGCGGGCACCAGCCTCTTCGGCGGTCGCGGCTCGGTCTGGACGGCTCTGCTCGGCGCCCTGGTGATCGGCTCGATCTCCAACGGCATGGATCTCCTGGGCCTCTCCTCGCCGATCAAATTCATGGTCACCGGCGGCGTCCTGCTGTTGGCCGTCCTGGTCGACGCCGTGGCCAAACAGCAGCGCCAGTCGCGCGGACGGGTCTAGATGGTCCAGCGAATCGACGCCACGGCGTCGCACGCCCTGGGAGCGAGCGTCTAGCCCACGAGCAGGGAGGCGCCGATCGCGCCGCCGAGGTCGCCGAGCGACGCGACGCTGACCGCGGGCGGGCGGTCGTCGCGGAAGAGGTGCTTGTTCATCTCCCGCGTCAGCGGCTCCATGAAGCGATCGCCGAAGCGCACCCCGAGCCCGCCGCCGAGGATCACGGCCTCGACGTCGAGCAGGTTGACGGCCGAGGCGACCCCGGTGCCGAGCGCCTCGATCGCGCGGTGAAGCAGATCCTCGGCGAGGTGGTCGTCGGCGTCGAGCGCCCGCTGCCAGATGCCGCTGGTGAGCCGATCGCGGTCGTGCTTGCGCATCAGCTTGAAGAGGTCGGTCTTCTCGCCGTCCTTGTGCCGGCGGCGCGCCTCGGCTTCCATCGCGGCGCGGCCCGCGTAGGCCTCCATGCAGCCGCGTCGCCCGCAGGGGCACTTGGCGCCGTCGCGCTGCACCACCATGTGCCCGATCTCGCCGGCGGCGCCGCGGCCCAGCCACGGCTTGCCGGCCAGGATCAGCCCGCCGCCGACCCCGGTGCCCCAGAACACGCCGAGGATGCTCTTGAACTCGCGCGCCGCGCCGAGCTGGAACTCGGCTTCGGTGGCGACCTGGACGTCATTGCCGACCTTCACCCTCGTGCCCAGCGCTTCTTCCAGCGCGCCGCCGAGCGCGAACTCGCCCTTCCAGCCGGGCAGGTTGCGGGCCCCGGTCACGGTCCCGGTGGACTCGTCGACCCCGCCCGGTGACCCGACCCCGACGCCGCTCAGCGCCCGGGGCTCGGTCCCGGCTTCCCCGGCCGCCTCGCGCAGCGCTTCGGCCATCGCCGCGGCGACCTCTTCCGGTCCGCCGCTGGTCGGCGTCTGGAGCCGCGCCTCGCCCAGCACCTTGCCGCGCTCGCCGATCACCGCGGTCTGGATCTTCGTGCCGCCGAGATCGATGCCGCCGCGCAGGTCGCCCATGGGTCGCAGTGTATTCGGGCCGGTTGTCGCGCGTGCGGCCTCGGGCCGGTTAACGTGCGCGCATGGCGCAGACCGGCTGGCGGATCTGGTGGGCGAAGCGGCGCTGGTACGAGCGCAACCACCGTCTCTCGCGCCGGCTGCGGATCGACCGCCACGCCGCCCGGGGCGGCTTCTTCGTCCGCCACCCGGTCGAGGGGGAGATCCTCGAGGCCCTCGACGAGGGCCGGTTGGGGATCGGCGAAGGGACGCTGCTCGAGCCCGGCTGCTGGCTGACCCTCGCCCCCGAGGGCGAGATCGAGATCGGCGCCGGCTGCTTCCTCAACCGCAACACGATGGTCGCCGCGCAGGGGCGGGTCGCGATCGGCGACCACGTGATGTTCGCCAACGGCTGCTTCGTCGGCGACGCCGAGCACCGCTTCGACGATCCGGACCTGCCGGTCACCTGGCAGGGCTTCACGTCGAAGGGCCCGGTCGAGATCGGCCCCAACTGCTGGTTCGGGGTCAACTGCGCGGTGACCAGCGGGGTGACGGTGGGGGAGCGCTGCGTGGTCGGCGCCAACTCGGTCGTCAACCGCGACCTGCCCGCGCGGACGGTCTGCGCCGGGGCGCCGGCCAGGCCGCTCCGCGAGATCGAGTTCCGCCGCGCCTGACGCCCGCCCGGGAGCCGCCTGACCGGGCGCCCCCGGTCCGTGTCAGACCCCTGACCATTTCGTCACAGAAGGCGCGTGGGGCATATAATCCCAGGACGGCCGTGACCCCCGAGGCATGGACCTGATCAAGTTGAGCTCGTTCCCCGGCGACACCGTCACCACCAGCGCTGCCGCGCACATCGTGCGCGAGGTCGGCGACCTGCGCTCCGCGCTGGCCCCGGCGCGGCGGGAGGGCCGCACGATCGGCTACGTGCCGACCATGGGGTTCCTGCACGAAGGCCACGTCTCGCTGTTGCGTGCCGCCCGCGCCGAATGCGACGTGGTCGTGCTGAGCCTCTTCGTCAACCCGACCCAGTTCGGGCCGGGGGAGGACCTCGACCGCTACCCGCGCGACGAGGAGCACGACCGGCGCCTGGCCGCCGAGGCGGGCGTCGACCTGATCTTCGCCCCCGACGCGTCGACCCTCTACCCGGATGGCTTCGCCACCACGGTCGAGGTGGCCGGCGGCCTCACCGAAGTCCTCGAGGGCGACCCGGCGCGGCGCGGCCCCGGCCACTTCCGCGGCGTCACCACGATCGTCGCCAAGCTCTTCAACATCGTCGGCCCCGACGTCGCCTTCTTCGGCCAGAAGGACGCCCAGCAGGCCGCCGTCGTCAAGCGCATGGTGCGCGACCTCGACTTCCCGGTGCGCATCGAGGTGATGCCGACCGTCCGCGAGGACGACGGCCTGGCGATGAGCTCGCGCAACGTCTACCTCGAGCCCGCCGACCGGGCCCGCGCCGTCGCCCTCTCGCGCGCCCTGGCCGCCGCCGAGCAGCAGGCGCTGGCGCGTGACTCGCTGGAGGCGGGGCTGGCCGCGGCGCGGATCGAGCTGGCCGCCGCCGCGATCGAGCCCGAGTACCTCGAGGCCCGCGACGCGGAGACCCTCGCGCCGGTCGACCGGCTCGGGGCCGGCCGCCCGATCTTGATCGCGCTCGCCGCCCGGGTCGGCGGCGCCCGCCTCATCGACAACGTCGTCATCGAGCCGATCACCGGCTGAGCAGAAGGGAGACCCACGTGCAGAGGCAGATGCTGAAGTCGAAGATCCACCGCGCGACGGTGACCGCCCGCGACGTCGACTACATCGGCTCGATCACGGTCGACACCGAGCTGATGGCGGCGGCCGACCTGCTGGTCAACGAGCAGGTCCACGTCTGGGACGTCGACAACGGCAGTCGCTTCGTCACCTACGCGATCGAGGGCGACGCGGGCTCCGGCGCGATGCAGGTGAACGGCGCCGCCGCCCATCTGGTCGAGCCGGGCCACAAGATCATCGTCGCCTCCTTCGGCGCCTACGACGAGGCCGACCTGGAGCGCTACGCCCCGGTCGTCGTCCACGTCGACGACGCCAACCGACCCACCGCGATCGACGACCGTCCGGAGGTGCTCGTCGCATGAGCTCCGGAGTCCGCTCCCACACCGTCCCCGCGGCCGACCGGGTCGCGATGTCCCTGCCGCGCCTCGCCGAGATGAAGGAGAACGGCGAACCGATCGTGATGGTCACCGCCTACGACTATCCCTCCGCCACCGTCGCCGAGGCGGCGGGCGTCGACCTCGTCCTGGTCGGCGACTCGGCGGCCAACGTGGTGCTCGGCTACGACCGCACGGACCTCGTCTCGATGGAGGAGATGATCGTGCTCGGCAAGGCCGTGCGCCGCGGCCTGCGCACGCCGCTGATGATCGGCGACCTGCCGATGGGCAGCTACGAGGCGAGCGACGAGCTGGCGGTCACCAGCGCCCAGCGGCTGGTCAAGGAGACCGGCTGCCAGGCGGTGAAGCTGGAGGCGGGCGGCATCTCCGCGCAGCGCGCCCGGGCCATCGTCCAGGCCGGCATCCCGGTGATGGGGCACCTCGGCCTCACCCCGCAGACCGCCACCGCGCTGGGCGGCTACAAGGCGCAGGGCAAGTCGGCCAAGGCGGCGATCAAGATGAGCGGGGACGCCCTCGCCCTGCAGGCGGCGGGCTGCTTCGCGATCGTCTTCGAGGCGGTCCCGGCGGAGATCGCCGCGACGATCGCCGACCGTCTCGACGTCGTCACGATCGGGATCGGCGCCGGCGGCGCCACCTCCGGCCAGGTGCTCGTCTTCCACGACCTGCTCGGCATCACCACCGGGCACATGGCGAAATTCGTGAAGCGCTACGCCGACGTCCACGAGGAGATGGTCGCGGCCGTGTCCCGCTACGCCGAAGAGGTGCGCGGCGGCTCCTTCCCGGGTCCCGAGCACTCCTACGCGATCGACGCGGAGGAGCTCGACGACTTCCGTCGCCACGTCGACGACCGCGCCCTCGCCTCGGCGAAGGCGTGGGAGTGGGAGCCGCTCGGCTGACGTGGGGCGCCGGGCCGCGCGGCGGCGGGCGACCCGGGTGCCGTGCCGTTACCTCGGCGGGCGGCCGTGCGACAGCTGCTTGCCGCGGCGGTCGGGGGAGAGGCCGGCGACCTTCAGCGCCCAGGGATCGAAGAGGCGGAAGCGCAGGGGGCCGATGACTGGTCGACCCTCCAAGCATCTGCCGCGCGGCGCGCCGGTCCTCCGTCCGTGGCCGGACGGAGGCCGGGCTCGCCACGGCGACTCAGGACGCCTTGGTGATCGACACCGCGGGAACCGTGCTGCCCTTCTGCATAAACCGCATCCGCTTCACCCCCTCGCTTACGAATCGGTCTGTTTCCAACGCACCGACCGAGTGATAGGGAGAGCGGATTCGATTGGTATAGCCAAGCCATCCATAAAGTCGCTGGATAGGTCAGAAAACCCATTACGATCTAGGTTCTTTCAGCAATCCAAGGAGGAACGAGATGTCAACGGCAGCGATTCGTCGGAGTCCGGACGCGACGCTCGGCGCCGCGGTTGCCCATCCCATGCGCTGCCGTTGTCTGGCGATCCTGGCCGATCGCGTCGCCAGCCCGGTGGAAATCGCAAAGGAACTTGGCCTCGACGTGAGCAACGTCGGCTACCACGTCAACGCCTTGGTCCAGGCAGGTCTGGTCGAGGAGGTCCGAAGACGGCCGGTGCGCGGCGCGGTCGAGCACTTCTACCGGGCTGTCGTGCGTCCGCTCACCTCGTCGGAGGAGGAAGCTGAGGTGCCGGTCGCGATGCGCAAGAGCTTCGCCCGGACGACCTGGTCGTTGATCGCGGCGAATGCCACCACCGCCCTGGAAGCGGGCACGCTGGTCGAGCGCCCCGACCACCACCTGACGAGGGTTCCGCTCCGCGTCGACGAACAGGGGTGGGCGGAGATGACCGAGGCCTATCTCGAGCTCTACGAGCGCGTCTATGAGATCCAAGCCCGCAGCGCCAAACGGCTCGGGACGCGTCCGGAGGACCCCGGCATCTCGGCGCTCTCGGTGCTGGCATTTTTCGAGACCCCAGAGGAATCCCCGCTCAGCCCGATCACCGAGGAGGAGCGCTCCGCCGCGTCATAAGATCGGCGCGGTGCCGATCTATGAGTTCGGCACCGGCGCGCCGCGAGACCAATCTCAGAGCCAAATCGGTCTTCCAGGGCAACGTTTAGGGCAACGCGATGCAGTGGACATGCGAGACCGCCCAGTCGCAGGCGGACCGATTGCCGCTATTTGTCAGCTCCGTCCCTCTGCTGGGCTACTCTTGAGCCATGGCGAAGGTGACCGAGAAGCGCCCCGATGGCAGCACGGTGATCGTCGTGCCCGCAGCCGAAGCTGCCGACCTGGAGATCGGCGGCGAGGTCGATGTGCGACCGGTGCCAGGGGGCGGGGGGGATTCTTCGCCGTGGCCCTTCGGTGTCTTGGCTGGCGAGCTTCCCGCGATCGAGATCGCGGACATCAAGGCTGCCCGTCAGGAAGCGCTGCTCGGCAAGTCCGAGTAGACCTCCGTGCCCGCGGTCGTCGCCGACACCCACGTAATGCTCTGGATGCTCGGGGGCACCCTGCGCGAGCGCTCGGAACATGCCGCCGACGTGGTCGAATCGGCCTTGACCGCCCATGCCCTTCACGTTTCGGTCGGCTCGTTTCTGGACCTTCGCTATCTCGTCGATTCCGGCCGCTTCCAGGCCTCCGTCCTCGACCACGTCCGCTCGGTCATCGACGGAGACGCCTTCACGCTCGTTCCGCTCGACATGCAGATCATCGACGCGATGGCGAAGATTCCGCGCCACCACGTGCCCGACCCCTTCGATCGCATTATCGCGGCGACGGCGTTGCATCTCGACTTGCCGCTCGTGACCGCTGACGAATCCATTCAGGGCGCGATCGGAGAGCGTGCGGTCTGGTAGCGGTCCTCAGTTAGGCGAGATTTTTGGCTGTCGCCGCGATGAACCAGCCTAAGGGGTTCGCTCGCGTTCCTTGCTCGAACCGCTACAGTGCCCGCCGATGATGCGGCTGGGGACCATCGGCGGTGCCGTTCTGATCTGCCTCGCGATCCTCAGCGGCTGTGGAGGAGGCGGCGGTGTCAACAAGGACGAACTCGCCCAGTCGGTCAAACAGAGCGTGGAAGTCGCTCTGACGGAATCCGGCGAAAGCATCGAAGAAGCCACCGGTTCCCCGTTTTCCACCCCCCGGTTTCTTCCCCTCGGAGAAGAACCATGCCAGGACCCCCGCAAGGGCCAGCGAGCGCCCACGGGCAAGGAACCGCTCTATGCCTGCTACGTGAACTACGAAATCGAAGAACCGCAAGACGAAGTCGAGTGGGAGGTTTCGATCTACTCACTGGACGAAGGGTGCTGGAAGGGGGCCGTCGTCTTCGAGGAGGGCGGCCTCGGGACGCCCGAATTCTCGGAATCAAGTGTCCCGCAGAAGCGGATCGACAGTGGGAAGGAAGACCTCAACGGCTGCATCGGAAAGAAGCCCGGTTCCCAGGGGCGGTTCGAAGCGGGCCAGTTCGAACGACTCACGGAAGAAGAAGCCGGACACGAAGCGGCCGAAGAAGCGGAACAGCAGGAGCAGGAAGTCAGCGGAGCGAAAGCCGAAACTGCGACCGGCGAAGCCGGCGGCGACAGTCCGCAGGCCGCCGAACAGGCGGGCGTCGAATACGGGCCTCCTCAAAACCTCGAATCGTGCGGGACCATCGGCTTCCCTCCCGGCCAGTCCGAACAGCGGCAGGTCTCCGGCGCCAACCTCAGCTGCACGGAAGTCAAGGCCGACGTCGAACACCTGCTCGAAGGCCAGGTTCCGGTCGAGAGCCACCTGCCACCTGGGTGGTCCTTGAGCGAATGCGCGAACTACGAGGGCACTTTCCTCTACTGCACCCACGGCGACGAAGCGTTCGCGATCTCGGCTCCGACGGCGTTCTTCCTTGGCGAATAGAAGCGTGACCGACGTCATTTACGCACCCACCATCTGGCGCACGAAGCTGCGCTCGCTAAAGCCGGGCGTCGACCACGTGGAGCAGGTCGCACACAACTTTGACGATGGCATCGTCGGGATCGGCTGGGGCCTTGAGGACCTCCCAAGTCGCACTCCGTTGGACGAGGTGCTTGCCGCGCTTGAGGCGAAGGATGAGCCTGGATGGGGCAGGCGCGCCATGTGGACGGTGCGCCGCTTTGGTCGCGAGGCGCAGGTCGGTGACTTCATCTGGACGCGCGACCTCGCGGGACGCTTCCGGCTCGGGCGGCTCGCTGGGCCCTACCGCTACGTCAACAATGCGAAGGCGAGACGAACGGACACTCACCAGGTTCGACGCTGCGACTGGGCGCAGCGGCCCTTGAGCGACCTCCAGGTTCCGGGCGGGATCATCCGGGCCTTCTCGGGCACCTCATCGAGCTTCGAGCGAATCCATGACGAAGGTGCTCGTCGTTACACGGCGTGGCTATGGGATGACCTCCACGGCCGCGAGCCGGAAGCGCTCGCGTTCACTCCGGCCGAAGTCCTAGCCCAGCTTGAGCCGTACGACCTCGAGGACTTGATCTACACGTGGATGCAGATACGGGGCGATTATCTGGCTCTGCCGAGGGCGCGACGCACCGACACGCCCGCGTACGAGTGGACGATGCTCCATCGCAAGACGCATCGCCCGGCGATCGTGCAGGTAAAGTCGGGTGGACAGTCCGTCGACTTGGAGCAACTGGCGTCCGCCGCCCCCGACGCCGAAACCGCTCTCTTCGCCTACTCCGCCGCAGAGAGCTACACCGGATCCCCCGATCGTGAGGTGCAGCGGATCACGACGGCGCAGCTGCTAACGCTGGTCGAGAAACATCCCGAGGTATTGCCGCCACGGATACGGCGCTGGTTCGAGCTGGCAAAGGGCAGTTAGTGTCCTGAACCGTTAATTACGTTGCAGTAGCCCGCGAGGGCGTCGAGGATGTCGTCGGCGCTCTTGGTCCAGACGTAGGGCTTGGGGTCCTCGTTCCAGTGCTCGACCCAGCTCTCGATGTCGGCGTTCAGCTCGGCGACGGAGCGGTGGGTGCCGCGCCGCAGCTTGCGCGAGGTGAGCTCTGCAAACCAGCGCTCGACCAGGTTGATCCAGCTCGCGCCGGTGGGGGTGAAGTGCAGGCGAAAGCGCGGATGGCGGGCAAGCCAGCGCTTGATCGCCGGTGTCTTGTGGGTGGCGTAGTTGTCGAGGATCAGGTGCACCTCGAGCCCATCGGGGACGCTCTCGTCGATCTTGACCAGGAACTTCTTGAACTCGATCGCCCGGTGGCGGTCGTGCAGGGAGCGGATCACCTTGCCGTTGGCGGTGTCGAGCGCGGCGAAGAGGCTGGAGGTGCCGTGGCGCTTGTAATCGTGGGTGGCGCGGGCCGGCGTGCCGGGGAGCATCGGCAGAGTCGGGGCCGAGCGGTCGAGCGCCTGGATCTGGGACTTCTCATCGACGCAGAGCACCATCGCCCGCTCGGGCGGGTCGAGGTAGAGGCCGACGATGTCGCGCACCTTCTCGACGAAGAGGGGGTCCTTGGAGAGCTTCCAGTGCTCGACCCGGTGGGGTTGAAGTGAGAAGGCCCGCCAGATCCGCGAGATCGCGGTCTGGTTGAGGCCGGTAGCCGCAGCCATCTGGCGCGTCGACCAGTGCGTGCCGCCGTCGGGCGGTGCTTGCTCGAGGGTCTTGACGATCACCTCCTCGACCTTCTCGTCGGTGATCTTGCGCGGCTGCCCGGGGCGTGGCTCGTCGAGCAACCCGTCGAGGCGGCTCTCGGCGAAGCGGCTGCGCCAGCGCGTCACCGTCGGCCGGCTGACCCCCAGGCGCTCCGCCACCGCCGTGTTGGTCTCACCATCAGCGCAGGCCAGAACGATCCGGCAGCGGGTCGCCAGCCCCTGGGCGCTCTTGCGCCTTCGAGCCCAGCGCTCCAGTTGCGCGCGCTCGTCATCTGTCAGCTCGATTGACACCGCAGCAGGACCGCGAGGCATGCCCGCAGGGTATCATAAATTGCTATGAAATTAACGACTCAGGACATTAGGTTCCCTGCTCGGGTTCAGCACCAGATGGTTGAGGGCATCGCGATGTTGAGGCTTTGTGTCCAACGGGCTGTCTCGGGCGTCCGCGAGGGGCGACGACGAGTTACCGCCAGCCAGGTCATCTAGGCAACGACCAAGTGAGCGAGCCAGTCATTCATCGACATCGACACAGGCAGCTACGAGACTCCAAAGTCACCGATCCAGAGTCACCCATTCAGCACCCATGCCAGACCCAGAGGCAGGGTTCCTCAGCCATTCCAGTCAGCGCCCAGACCCACCTCAGAGACACAGCAGCGACCCACCTCACGCACTATCAGTCGCTCCGCGACTGATCTGACAACCGCCCCGCGCCGCCTCCTTCGCGGCAACGCGGCGAACCGACCCGATGCAAACCGCGCCTCCCGTTGACAACGGTGGCATGGACACCCACCGCCGCCCGGTGCAACCGCAGCCCCCACGGGTCAACGGGGGCATGGCTGACCGATCCCACCCGGTGCAACCGCCCCTCCGGCCGGCCTATAGGGGTATGGCCGAAACCCACGACGGATCCCGCGCCCGCCGCGGACATACCTGCTGATGCTCTCGATCGGCAAGCTCGGCACGGGCCAGGAGTCCTACTACCTGGAGAAGGTCGCCGAAGGCGCCGAGGACTACTACTCCGGCGAGGGCGAGGCCGAGGGATATTGGGTCGGCACCGCAGCCACCCTTCTCGGCCTCGACGGCAAGGTCGACGGCGAGCAGCTCACCGCCATGTTGACCGGCATGAACCCGGCGAGGGGGGAGCCGCTCGGCCTCCGCGCGGTCGGCGGCCGCGGCCCGGTCCCCGGCTTCGACCTGACCTTCTCGGCGCCGAAGTCGGTCTCCCTGACCTGGGCGCTCGGCGGGGTCGGCGTCGGCGCCGAGGTGGCCGGCGCCCACCGGGCCTCGGTCGAGGCCGCCCTCGGCTACCTGGAGCGCCACGCCACCTTCACCCGCCGGGGCGCGAATGCTGAGTTCGTCCCCGGCTGGGGCCTCCTCGCCGCCGCCTACCCGCACCGCTCCTCGCGCGCCGGCGACCCGCAGCTCCACACCCACGTCCTCGTCGCCAACGCGACCCTCGGACCGGACGGTCGCTGGACCCGCCTCTACCACCCGGCGCTCTACGAGCACGCGAAGACCGCCGGCTATCTCTACGAGGCCCACTTGCGCGACGAGCTGACCAGCAGGTTCGGGGTCCGCTGGCGCGAGGTCCGGAACGGGATCGCCGAGATCGAGGGCTTCACCCCCAAGGAGCTGCGTGCCTTCTCGACCCGTCGCGCCGAGATCCTCGCCGCCGCCGGCGAGGGCGCCTCGGCGCGCGAGATGCAGATCGCCACCCTCACCACCCGCAGGGCCAAGGAGCGCGACCTGACCGACGAGTCCATGCGCGAGGCCTGGCGGGTCAAGGCGGCGGAGCTGGGCCTGACGCGCGAGGCGATCGCCACCCGTCTCGGCCACGAGCCGCCAGGCCGCACCGTCCTGACCACTGAGCGGATCGGGCGCTCGGCCACCGAGCACGTCTCCCACTTCGACCGCCGCGAGGCGCTCCGTGCGGTCGCCGACAACCTTCCCCACGGCGCCCCGGTCGCCGAGGTGGAGGAGCTGGCCGACGCCTTCCTCGCCTCCGCGGAGGTGATGCGGATCGCCGAGACCCCGCGCGGCCCCCGCTTCACCACCCGGCGCATCTGGCGGTTGGAGCAGGAGGCGCTCGCCGTCGCCGCGCGGATGCACGGCGCCGAGGACCGCGCCGTGGTCGCCCGGCTCGTCGTCGCCCGCGTCCTTGCCGAGCGTCCGAGCCTAAAGGCCGACCAGCGCGCGATGGTGGAGCGGCTGCTTACCGACGGTCGCGCCCTGGAGGTGGTGATCGGCGAGGCGGGCTCGGGCAAGACCTACGCCACCGTCGCCGCCGCCGCGGGCTGGGCGGCGGTGGGCGAGGAGCTGATCGTCGCCGCCCCGACCTGGCGGGCGGCGAACGTCCTGCGGGCGGAGGGGCTCGACACCGGCACCGTCGCCGGCCTGCTGGCGCGGATGGACGCCCGCGCCGAGGAGGGCCTGTCCCCGCTGCCGCCCCGCTCGGTCCTGCTGGTCGACGAGGCCGGGATGGTCGACTCGGCCTCGCTCGCCCGCCTGGTCGACCACGCCGACCACTCGCGGGCGAAGCTGGTCCTCGTCGGCGACCCCGCCCAGCTCGGCGAGATCGAGGCGGGCGGCCTCTTCGCGGCGATCGCCCGCCGCTCCGAGTTGATCCACCTGGACGAGGTGATCCGCCACCGCCACTACCTCGACCGCGAGGCGGCGAAGCTGATCCGCGACGGCCGCGGATCGGAGGCGATCGACCGCTACGCGCGGGAGGGTCGCTTCGTCCTCGCCGCCGACCACGAGGCCCGCCGCGAGGCGATCGTCGCCGACTGGTGGGGGGCGAGGAGGCAGGGCGAGGACGCGCTGATGATCGCCCGCGCCAACTCCGAGCGGGCGCATCTGAACGAGCGGGCCAGGGAGCTGCTGCGCTCCGAAGGCCGGCTCGGGTCCGAGGAGATCGAGGTCGGCGGCCGACGGTTCGCGGCGGGCGAGGAGGTGATCACCCGCGTCAACGACCAGCGGGCGCGGATCTACAATCGCGAACGCTGGCGGGTCGAGGCGGTCGACGCCGAGAAGTGCCGGATGACCCTCGCCGGGATCGACACCGACAGGTGGGTGGATGTCGAACCCGGCTACCTCTCGCGGACGAATCCGGCCGACGGCGCGCCCGCGATCGAACCCGGATACGCGGCGACGATCTACCAGGCCCAGGGGGCGACCCTCGACTCGGCCTTCGTCATGGCCGACCCGGCGATGGACCGCCAGGACCTCTACGTCGCCGCCTCGCGCACGCGCGGCGAGACCTTCTTCTACGCGACGCCCGAGGTCGGCTTCGATCGGGTCGAGTTCGCGCCCGCCGAACCGCCCGCCGAGGCCTTGGAGCACATCGCCCGGGCGGCCGAGCGGGACGGCGCCCAGGCCGCCGCCCACGACGCGGCGCTGCGCGAGCAGCTGGGTCGCCTCTCGACGCCCGAACTCTTCGCGCGCCGACACGAGATCGCCGCCGAGGCCTACGTCGAGGCGGCGGGCGAGCGCGAGCGCGACGAACTCACCCGTCACCTCGCCGCGGCGCGGAGGGCGGTGGAGAAGGCCGCCGCGCGCGAGGAGAAGCTGGGAGAGGAGCCGCCGTTCTGGTCACGCGGCGCGCGGGCGGAATGGCGCCGCGAGTCGGAAGCCATCGCGACGGCTGCCCGCCACGCCGAGGAGGCATTGAGGCAACGCGAGGCCGAATTCGCTGGCGCGGCCGAGGTCGGGCACGCGGCCCGCGCCGAGCAGGCGGTGATCGACCAGGCGATCGCCGAGCGTACCGCCGCGCGGATGGCGGCGGTACGCCTCGACCCGCCCCGCTACATCACCGCCGAACTGGGCGAGCGCCCGACCGACCGGCCCCGGCGGGAGGCCTGGGACTCGGCGGCACGAGGGATCGAGACCTGGCGGATGGAGCACGGCGTCCGGGGCGGAGACACCGCTCTCGGCCACGAGCGTGAGGTGGCTACCGACCAACGCTCGCGCGAGCTGGCGGAGCAGGCCATCCGCCGCGCCCGCCGCGAACTCGGGCTCGAGCAGGTGCGGGCGAGGGAGCAGGCGATGGAGATCGAGCTATGAGGCGTGGTCCTGAGTGGCACCGCTTCACCTAGAGATCGACGAGGAGCTGATCGAGCAGATCGCCGAGCGCGCGGCGGAACTGGTCGGCGAGCGGTCTGAGCGTCAGGCGGCAGACGGTTGGCTGCGCGGTGCCGATCGGATCGCCGCCTACATCGACGCGCCACGCTCGCGGGTCTACGCGCTCGCCTCGGCACGACGCATCCCGGTTCACCGCGATGGCTCAGCATTGATCGCAAGGCGTTCGGAGTTGGACCGATGGCTGTTGCAGGGTGGCGGGCTTCGGAACTAGCCGACCGGCAGCCCTCGGTCGCTGCGCGGGACCGGCGGCCGGCGGCTTTGGCGACCGCGAGTGTGGCACCGGCGTCGCGGCCTTCAAGCCCCGGCTGCGCCGGGGCTCCTGGCGGCCCTCGCCTGCGGCTCGGGTTCCGGCCACTCCGTCCGGTGCAGTCTTGCGGTTGTCAAAGCCAGCAGATAGGCGGGTCGTCAGGACCCGTTCGGAGGCGCCGGGACGTAGAGCATCATCAACGAGAGGAATCGGGATGACATGGCAGAGCTGACCAAGACCGCGACGCCGGGGATCTTTCGCGCCCACCGGAAGGGCTGTGACCGTAAGGGGCGGTGCGACTGCCCCTACACGGTGATCACCCGGCACCGGGGCAGGCCGAAGAAGGAGACGGTCGCCACCCTCGGCAAGGCCCGCGAAGTCAAGGGCCGCCGCGACTCGGGCGATCACGCGCCGACGCCGACCATCCGGTTCGGTACCTACTACGGAGGGTGGATCGACAGCTACGGCGGCCGGACCTCTCAGGGTCTCAGCGAGACCACCCGCGACGAGTACCGGCGCGTCGCCGTCAAATGGCTGTTGCCGAAGTGGGAGACCTGGAAGCTGGTCGGGGTGGAACCGAAAGACGTTCGTGCCCTTCTGATCGAGATGAGGGACACAGGCGCCTCGACCTCCGAGATCAGGAAGACTCGGACCGCCGGGTCGGCGATGTACGGCACCGCGACGGAAGACGACGGGATCGTTCGGTCCAACCCCTTCCTTGGCGTCCGTATCCCCCGCCGCTTGAGACGGGCCAGGATGAAGAAGTTGAGGAGAAGGCCAAGGCGATGTCGCGGGAGGAACTGGGCTGGCTGCTCGCGGCCCTCCCCGACCGACATCGCCTCTTCTTCGAGTTCCTGACCCACACCGGGCTGCGGATCAGCGAGGCGGCAGGCCTGCGCTGGGAACACGTCGACCTGACCAGGCACCGGCTCCGTGTGCGCGAACAGGTCTACAGAGGGAAGCGCAAGAAGCTCAAGAGCAAGACGGGCCAGCGCGACCTCCCGCTCTCGCCGTCGATGACGGATCGCCTGCTGGCCCACCGCGCACGAACCTACGAAGGAGAGAAGGCCTCCGTCTTCCCGTCCAGAGGGAAGCTGCGGAAGACGAAGGACGGCCTTGCGTTTCCGTTCGACTCCAAGGCTCTCGCGCGCGATGTTCTGATCCCGACGCGCGGCGCGCTCGGGATGGACTGGGTGACCTTCCATACCTTCCGGCACACGTGCGCCTCGCTGCTCTTTGCCGAGGGCCGGAATATCCGGCAGGTCTCCGACTGGCTCGGTCACGCAGACCCCACCTTCACGTTGCGCACCT
The DNA here is from genome assembly GCA_963763265.1 of uncultured Actinomycetes bacterium. Lineage (GTDB taxonomy): Bacteria > Actinomycetota > Thermoleophilia > Solirubrobacterales > 70-9 > VAYN01. Next base: position 148,897 of record CAVXNN010000007.1, read on the forward strand.
ACGTCCATCTACTCGATTCAGGGGTGGGTGACGCCAACTTTTTCGACACCGAGGTTGCTGCCAAGGGCACGCCCAGGGCAACGCGCGGTCCGGGAATGCCCGCAAGTCGGCCGACCGTCGAAGCCGAGAATTTGGCAGCCTAGAGCCAAGATGTCGACCAGCCGCAAACAGCCGTAAGCGAATATGCCGATCTATGAGTTCGAGTGCGAGGGGTGCGGGGCCTGCTTCGAGGAGCTGGTCGCGGCGGCGACCGGCTCGGCGGCGTGCCCCGAGTGCGGGTCGACGCGGACGCGGCGGCTGATCTCGGCGGTCTCGCCGCCCGCCAGGACGCCCCGGGGCGCTCGGGTGCGCTCCGAGGAATCGCGGCGGCGGGAGCGGGAGGCGGCGCGGCAGGACCGGCTGGGCGAGTCGCGGAAGCGGCGGGCGGCGGGGGAGAAGCCGTGAGCGGCGCCGGGACGGCGGGGGACGGGGGCGCGGCTGACGCGGCGACCCGGCGAGCGCGGCTGGTCGACCTCTACCAGGAGGTCGCCGCCTGCACCAGGTGCCCCCTGCACGAGACGCGCACCAAGGCCGTCTTCGGGGCCGGCAACGCCGACGCCGACGTGATGTTCGTCGGCGAGGCTCCGGGCGCCGAAGAGGACCGCCAGGGGCTTCCGTTCGTCGGCCGCGCCGGCGGGCTGCTGAACGAGCTGCTGGTCGAGATCGGGCTCTCCCGCGAGGAGGTCTTCATCTGCAACGTCCTCAAGTCGCGGCCGCCGGGCAACCGCGACCCGCTGCCCACCGAGATCGCCGCCTGCGAGCCCTATCTGTTCGAGCAGGTGCGGCTGATCGAGCCGCGCGTCGTGTGCACGCTCGGCAACTTCGCCACCAAGCTGCTGACCGGCAGCCCGACCGGGATCACCAAGGTGCGCGGCACGCCGCAGACCCACGACCTCGGCGGCCGCACCGTCTTCCTGCTGCCGCTCTTCCACCCCGCCGCGGCGCTGCGCACGCCCGCCGTCAAGGAGCGGTTGCGGGGCGATTTCGCGACGATCCCGTCGCTGCTCGAACAGGCGCTGCCGGCGCCGCTGCCGAGCGCCGCGGAGATCGCCGCGGCCGAGGCGGCAGCCGAATCGGACCGCGGCTCCGAGCCGCCCCCGCCCGCCGACCAACTCGGCTTCTTCGGCTGACGATGGGGGCGGAGCGGACCGAAACCAGCTCGGCGGCGGAGACCGAAGCGGTCGGCGCGCGCCTCGCCGCCCGGCTCGCCCCCGGCGACGTCGTGGTGATCGCCGGCGAGGTCGGGGCGGGCAAGACGACGCTGATCCGCGGCGCCGCCCGCGCCCTCGGCGTCAGCGAGCCGGTGACCTCGCCGACCTTCACGATCGGCCGGCGCTACGGCGGCGGCCGGCTGGCGATCTCCCACCTCGACCTCTATCGGCTCGAGGACCTGGAGGGCGAGGACCCGGCGCTGCTCGACGACTACCTGGGCGACGAGGGAGTCGCCTTCATCGAGTGGCCCGCCGCGGGGGCGGGGCGGCTCGGCCGCCCGGCCGTCGAGGTGCGGATCGAGCACGCCGGCGAGGAGCGCCGCACGATCGAGGTGTGCGAGTAGATACCCTCAGATTGGAGGCTCGGCAGCACCGCACCCCACGCCCCCGGCAGGGGTTACGGGATGGATGCTGAAGGATGAGCCCACGCACAGTCGAGCCAGGAGGGAGTCGAGGATGAAGAGAGGAACGCTGTCGGCGCTGGTGATCGCCGCCCTGATGACCGGGTTGCTGATCGGCGTCTCCACGTCCTCCGCCGGGGTCAGGCACTCGACGACCTACACGCGGCAGGTGACCACCCATGCGAAGACGAAGACGAAGCGGACGCCCGCCTTCAAGCACTACGTCGCCTGCGGCCTCTCCCGCCGCGCGAAGCCGTCCCACGTCTGCCCGATGAGGAGCAAGAAGGGCGCCTTCTTCAAGAGCCTCAAGGCCGACGTCCGCTACACGGTTTGCGTCAAGTTCCCGAAACACGAACACCTCTGTACCGAAAAACCGCAGTCCGCCGAACAGGGAACCCTCTACGTCAACAAGATCACCTCGACGACCCCGGGCCGCCACCAGGTCACCTGGTTCGTCAAGGGCAAGAGGGTCGGCCGGGTCATCTTCCGCGTGAAGTAGGACCCGAGAGGACGAGACCCCTGGTCGTCGTCGGCTTCGACACCGCGACCCCCGACACGGCCGCCTGCGCCTGGCGCGATGGCGAGCCGTTGGCCGAGGAGCGGCTGGGCCTCTCCGAGCGCGGCCGGCCGCGCCACGCGACCGGCCTGCTGACCGAGGTCGAGCGCTGCGCCGGCGCGGCCGGGGGCTGGGCGGCGGTCGACCTGCTGGCGGTCGGCCTCGGGCCCGGGTCCTTCACCGGCCTGCGGGTCGGGATCGCCACCGCGAAGGGGCTGTCCCTCTCGCTCGGAATGCCCGTCCGCGGCGTCTCGACCCTCGATGCGGTCGGCGCCGGGATCGGCGCCGCGGGCGCGCACGGGGAGCGGCTCGCGGTGCTCGACGGCTACCGCGGCGAGGTCTTCGTCGCGCTCTACGACGAGGACGGCAAGGTGCTCTGGGAGCCCGCGGTGATGCGCCCCGAGGCGCTCGCCGAGCGGCTCGGCGAGCTGTCGGTGCCGCCCTCGGTCGGCGGTTCCGGGGCGGTACGATTTCGTCACGAGCTGGAAGGAGCCGGCGGCATCCGGATCCCGGACGACGCCGATCCCGTCCACCGGGTCGCCGCGCGCCACATCTGCGCCCTGGCGGCGGCGGGGGCGGGCTCCGAGTCGCTCGAACCGATCTACCTCAGACCTCCAGACGCGGAGCGTTGGCGTGAGCGAGATTCTTTCCAGAGAGCAGACTGACCGCCCCACCCGGGACCAGGTCCGGGTCCGCCGGCTCGCCTACAGCGACCTGCCGAACGTGATCTCGATCGAGCGCCGCTCGTTCCCGACCCCGTGGTCGCTGGCGATGTTCGTGCTGGAGCTCTCCAAGCCGACCGGCATCTGCCTCGCGGCGACCCGCGGCGAGGACCTGGCGGGCTACGTCGTCTGCTCGCGCTACGACCAGGTCTGGCACCTGATGAACGTCGCCGTCTCGCCCGACCATCGCGCCGCCGGCGTCGCCGGGGCACTGCTGCGCCGGCTCTTCGAGGAGGGCGGCGGCCGGCTGCCCTTCACGCTCGAGGTGCGGGTTTCCAATCACCGCGCGATCGGCATGTATGAGCACTTCGGCTTCCGCCCCGCCGGCGTCCGTCCCCGCTACTACCACGACAACGGCGAGGACGCCCTGATCATGTGGCTGGACTGATGGGGGACCCGCCCGCGGCGGACGCGGAAGCGAGTGAGCGAGATTTCCGGTGATGATGAGCGCGAACGAGCGAGAGCCGAGTACGCGGGCGGAGTTACTCCTCGCCATCGAGACGTCGTGCGACGACACCTGCGCCGCGGTGATCGACGGCGGCGCGATCCTCTCCAACGTGATCTCCTCGCAGGCCGCCGCCCACGCGGGCTTCGGCGGCGTCGTCCCGGAGGTCGCGGCGCGCCACCACCTGGAGCTGGCCGAGCCGGTGGTCGAGGCGGCGCTGGCCGAGGCCGGGGTGACGCTCGACGACGTCGAGGCGGTCGCCGCCACCGTCGGGCCGGGGCTGATCGGCGCCCTCCTGGTCGGCGTCTCCACCGCCAAGGCGATCGCCGCGGCGCGCCGGCTGCCGCTGATCGGAGTCGACCACCTGCAGGGGCACGTCGCCGCCAACTTCCTCGAGCCCGACCCGCTCGAGCCGCCGTTCCTCTGCCTGGTCGCCTCCGGCGGCCACACCCTGCTCGCCGCGGTCCGCGACCACGCCGGCCACGACGTCCTCGGGCAGACCCTCGACGACGCCGCCGGCGAGGCGTTCGACAAGTCGGCGCGGCTGCTCGGGCTCGGCTACCCGGGCGGGCCGCTGATCCAGAAGGAGGCCGAGCGCGGCGACCCGGAGGCCTTCGAGATGCCGGTCGCGATGTCGCGCGACCCGGGCCTCGACTTCTCCTTCTCGGGGCTGAAGACGGCGCTCGTCTACCGCTGTCGCGAGCTCGGCCCGGAGGGCGTCGCCGCGCGCCGCGCCGACCTCGCCGCCTCCTTCCAGAAGGCGGTCGTCGACCAGCTCGTCGCGAAGCTGCGGAGGGCCCTCGAGCGGGGAGCCTGGAGGGCGGTCGCGCTGGGCGGCGGCGTCGCCGCCAACGGGCCGCTGCGCGAGGCGGTCGCCCAGCTCTGCGAGCGCCAGGGCGTCGAGTTGAAGCTCGTCCCGATCAGCCTCTGCACCGACAACGCCGCGATGATCGGCTCCGCCGCCCGCTGGGCGCGGCGCGTCCCCTATCCGGACTACCTCGGCTACGACGCCTTCGCGACCGGCGAGCAGCCGGTGGCATGACCGAGGTCGTCGTCTACTCGCGCCCCGGCTGCCACCTCTGCGAGGCGGCGATCGAGCGGCTCGTCGCCCTGCACGGCGAGGGCTATCGCTTCGAGTTGCACGAGATCGACATCGAGAGTGACGACCTACTGCTGCGCCGCCATCTGGAGCGGATCCCGGTGGTCGAGGTGGACGGGATCGTCGCCTCCGAGCTGATCTTCGACGAGGCGGGCGTGCGCTCCAGGCTCGATACTGTGGGGGCATGGCCGACGTGATCGACGAGATCCAGGCAGCCGGGCTGCCGGTGGAAGGCGAGCGCCTCTCGCTCGGGGTCGCGGCGCGCCTCTCGCGCTACCTGCAGGTCCTGACCCAGGCGCGCAAGATGGGCCGCGAGACGATCTCCTCGCAGGAGCTCTCCGAGTACACCCACATCAACCCGACCCAGATCCGCCGCGACCTCTCCGGCTTCGGCAAGTTCGGCAAGCGCGGGGTCGGCTACAACGTGGACTCGCTGGTCTCGGAGATCCGCAAGATCCTCCGCACCTCGGGCCAGCACAACATCGCCCTCTTCGGCGCCGGCCATCTCGGCCAGGCGATCGCCTCCTCGGCGATCTTCGCCGACCACGGCTTCCAGGTCGTCGCGGTCTTCGACCCCGACGAGTCGAAGATCGGCACAGAGATCGGCGACGTCACCGTGCAGGGGCTGGACGGGGACCTGGCCAAGGAGGTCGCCGAGAAGGAGGTGGTGGTCGGCGTCCTCGCGGTTCCGGCCGCCGCCGCCCAGGAGGTCGCCGACCGGCTGGTCGAGGCGGGCGTGAAGATCATCTTCAATTACTCCGAGCAGCTGCTGCAGGTGCCGCCCGAGGTCACCGTCCACACCTCGAGCCCCGCCGTCGACCTGCTCTACGCGTTGTACTTCTACCTGGCCTGAGACCACTGCCTTGACGCTCGATCTCGATGGCGCTCGCGAGCGGTTCGAGAGCTCGACCGACTTCACGATCGGCCTCGAGGAGGAGTTCGCGCTGCTCGACCCGGCGACGCTCGAGCTGGCGCACCGCTTCGAGGAGGTGAAGGCCGAGTGCGACCGCGACGAGGTGCTGGCCGCCTCGGCGGCGGGCGAGCTGATCGCCGCCGAGATCGAGATCCGGTCAGGGCGGGCGGAGAGCTTCGCGGAGGCCGTCGCCGCCCAGCAGGAGCGTCGCGACCGGTTGTTCGCGCTGAGCGAGCGCCTGGGGCTGGCGCTGGCGGCGATGGGGACGCACCCGTGGGCGGACTACCTCGACCAGCGGATCATCGACACGCCGCACTACAACCGGCTGCGCGAGGAACTGGGCTGGGTGGCGCAGCGCAACAACACCTGGAGCCTCCACGTCCACGTCGGGGTGCGCGGCGCCGACCGCGCGATCGCCGTCTGCGACCGGGTCCGGGAGCTGCTCCCGGCGCTGCTCGCCGCCTCGGCCAACTCGCCCTTCCTCGACGGCCGCGACACCGGCCTCGCCACGGTGCGATCGGAGATCTTCACCCGCACGTTCCCGCGTTGCGGCGTGCCCTCGGCGTTCGGCGACTGGGACACATACGCCGACTTCATCGGCCTGCTGCAGCGGACCGGCTCGGTGGTCGAGTCGACCCAGCTCTGGTGGAGCGTGCGCCCGCACCACAGCTTCGGCACGGTCGAGGTGCGGATCTGCGACGCGCAGACGCGGGGGGACGAGGCGACGGCGCTGGCCGGGCTGATCGTCGCCTGCGTCGCCCAGACGGCGCTCGACCTCGACGAACGCGGCCCGGCGGCGTGGGTGCCGCAGGCCGACCGCGAGGTGGAGGAGAACCTCTGGCGGGCGATCCGCCACGGCGCGGGCGGCCGGATGATCGACTTCCGGGCGGGGGAGGAGGTCGCGACGCGGGCGGTCTTCGAGCGGCTGCTCGAGTGGACCGAGCCCGCCCGCGCGGCCCTCGGGATCGAGCCGGCGCTGCCGGAGCGGAATGGGGCGGAGCGGGCGTGCGCGGCGCTCGTCGAAGGCATGCCACTCGAGGAGGTCTACCGGGCCGCGGTCGCCGAGACGGCCCGCACCTACGTGGTCGGGCGGGCGGCCGGCGAGCGCGTCTGAGCGCGCCGGCGGAGAGGTAGACCGCTCAAGCTTCCGATCCCTGATATAGGCTGCCGGCCGGGAAACTCCACGGAGGGAAGTGACTTGACCAGCTTTCTTAGGGAATACGGTGTGGTCGTCGCACTCGTTTGTGCCGGGGCCGCGGTTGCTTACGGACTACTGATCACCCAGCGGCTGTTGTCGAAGTCGCCGGGCAATGACCGGATGCAGGAAATCTCGGGCGCGGTCCAGGAAGGGGCCCAGGCCTACCTGACCCGCCAGTACACGATCATCGGCGCGGTCGCGATCCCGATCGCCGTGCTGCTGCTGATCCTGCAGGACTACAAGACGGCGATCGGGTTCCTGATCGGGGCCTCGCTGTCGGGGGCCACCGGCTTCATCGGCATGAACGTCTCGGTGCGCGCCAACTCGCGGGTCGCCGAGGCCGCCCGGGGCGGCGTGCCGCCCGCCCTCGACGTCGCCTTCAAAGGCGGTTCGGTCACCGGCCTGCTGGTCGTCGGCCTGGCGCTGCTCGGCGTCGCCGGCTACTACGGGATCCTGATCATCACCGGCTCCAGCGACAAGGAGGCGGTCGACGCGCTGATCGGGCTCGGCTTCGGTGGCTCGTTGATCTCGGTCTTCGCGCGGCTCGGCGGCGGCATCTTCACCAAGGCCGCCGACGTCGGCGCCGACCTGGTCGGCAAGGTCGAGGCCGGGATCCCCGAGGACGATCCGCGCAACCCGGCGGTGATCGCCGACAATGTCGGCGACAACGTCGGCGACTGCGCCGGCATGGCCGCCGACCTGTTTGAGACCTACGCGGTCACCTCGGTCGCCGTGATGCTGCTCGGCGTGCTCACCTTCAACGGGGAATTCGCGCGCGAGGTGGCGATCTACCCGATCGTCCTCGGCGGCGTCGCGATCATCGCCTCGATCATCGGCGCGCTGACCGTGCGCACGACCAGCGACAAAGTCGAGGGGGCGCTCTACCGCGGCCTGCTGATCTCCGGGATCCTCTCGATCGCGGCGTTCTACCCGGTCACCGACTGGATGATGAGCGATCCGCTGCGGGTCGGGTTCGCGTCCGCCGCGGCGGAATCGGTGAGCGTCGCCGACCTCTGGCTCTGCGCCGTGATCGGGGTCGCCGTCACCGCGCTGCTCTTCGGGATCACCGAATTTTATACGTCGACCCGCTTCCGGCCGGTGAAGATGATCGCCGACGCGTCGGAGACCGGGCACGCGACGAACATCATCGCCGGGCTCGCGCAGGGCTTCCAGTCGACGGCGGCGCCGGCCCTGGTGATCGCCCTGGCGATCCTCGGCGCCAACCAGCTGGCCGGGGTCTACGGCATCGGCATCGCCGTCGTCGCCCAGCTCTCGCTCTGCGGGCTGATCGTCGCCCTCGACGCGTTCGGGCCGATCACCGACAACGCCGGCGGCATCGCCGAGATGGCGGAGCTGCCGCAGGAGGTGCGCGACATCACGGACCCGCTCGACGCGGTCGGCAACACCACCAAGGCGGTGACCAAGGGCTACGCGATCGGCTCGGCGGCGCTCGCCGCGCTGGTCCTGTTCGCGGCTTTCAAAAGCGAATTGGCCGACGAAGCGCCGGCGGGCTACAACCTCAACTCGTTATTCCACCTGACCAGTCCTGCAGTCCTGATCGGGCTGATCATCGGCGGGATGATGGTCTACCTGTTCGTCGCCTTCGCGATCGAGGCGGTCGGGCGGGCCGGCGGCCAGGTGGTCGAGGAGGTGCGCAAACAGTTCCGCGAGCACCCCGGGATCATGGAGGGGACGGAGAAACCCGAGTATGGGAAAACCGTCGCCATCGTGACCGCGGCGGCACAGAAAGAGATGATCCTGCCGGCGTTGATCCCGATCATCGTCCCGGTGATCGTCGGCATCATCAGCGTCGACGCGCTCGGCGGTCTGCTGATCGGGGTGATCGTGGTCGGCCTCTTCGCGGCGATCTCGATGACCGCCGGGGGCGGCGCCTGGGACAACGCGAAGAAGCTGATCGAGGACGGCGCCCACGGCGGCAAGGGCTCCGAGGCCCACGCCGCATCGGTGACCGGCGACACGGTCGGCGACCCGTACAAGGACACCGCGGGCCCGGCGATCAACCCGATGATCAAGGTGGCCAATATCGTCGCGATCCTGATCATTCCGATCGTGCATTTCTGAGCGTCGCCACGGCCCCTTTGGGCCGTCCGCGGCACCGGCGGGCGCCCGCGACGCGGCGCCCGCCGGCCCGCGCCCACGCGTCCCGATCGCGCGGTTGCCGGTAGGGCCGTTGCTAGCGTTCGCGCCGTGAGCTGACTTCTGCTGAGCGTTTGGCGGACGTCGACCCGGCCCTGGCGCCGGTTTCCGAAGACCGCGGGCGCGCTGGCCGGGGCGGCGGCCCTGCTGTGCTTCCTCGCACGACGGCAAGGTGCGCAAGATCCTCGTCTCCGGGGACCACGGCACCTGGGGCTGTGACGAGCCGGACACGATGCGCAAGGCGCTGGTCCGCGACGGCGTCAGGCCGGCCGACATCTTCGAGGACCACGCCGGCTTCGACACCTGGGCGACGATGGTGAGGGCCCGCTCGATCTTCGAGGTCCACGACGCGGTGGTCGTAACCCAGGGCTTCCACATGCCCCGCGCCCTCTACCTGGCCGAAGCCGCGGGGATCGACGCCACCGGCCTGCTCGCCGACCGGCACGACTGGGGCCTCCAGGGCACCCGCAGCGAGGCGCGCGAGGTCCTTGCCCGCGTCAAGGCGCTCTGGGACGCGACGGCCGACGCTCCGGCGATGGCCGGGCCGAGGATCCCGATCCAGACCTCCGACGGCCGCGAAAGCTGGGGCTTGGCGCCGCCGCCCGGCACCTCGGCCGCCGGCTCGCCGGACCCGAAGGCGGCCGCCGCGCGGCTCGACGCCTGGGCCGCGCGCTTCCACCGCGCCTCCTGAGCCGCGGCGCGGCTGCGCCGACCCCGCCGAGCGGCTAGCGTGCCGGATCGTGCCGCAGGACTGGGTCAACGTCTTCGATGCCGCGCGTGCGGCCGAGCGGGAGCTCGAGCCGGGCCCGCGCGGCTACTTCTTCGGCGGCGCCGGCGACGAGGTGACGCTGCGCGACAACCTCGCCGACTGGCGCGGCTGGCGGCTGCGCCCGCGACAGCTGACCGGGGTCGAGGCCTCCTCGACCGCCGCCACGCTGCTCGGCGGCCCGGTCGCGGCGCCGATCCTCGTCGCCCCGGTCGCCTACCAGCGGCTGCTGCACCCGGAGGGCGAGCTTGCGATGGCCCGCGCCGCCGCCGCGGCGGGGACCGTGATGTGCCTCTCGACCCTCGCCACGACCACGCCGACCGCGGTCGCCGCCGCCGCGCCCGGGGCGCGGCGCTGGTTCCAGCTCTACCCGTTCGGCGACGGCGCGGTCACCAGGGCGCTGATGGAAGAGGCGGTCGACGCCGGCTTCGAGGCGGTGGTGATCACCGTCGACGCGCCGCCCGGCGGCAACCGTGAGCAGGACCTGCGCACCGGCTTCACGATCCCGGCCGAGATCGAGATCCCCAGCGTCGCCGCGGCCCTCGGCGGCTCGCGCAAGGTGACGATCGAGGAGACCTTCGACCTGATGACCCGGTCGCTGACCTGGGAGGACCTCGGCGGGATCGCCGCCGCGGCCGGGGTGCCGCTGATCGTCAAGGGGCTGCTCACCGCCGAGGACGCGGCGCTCGCGGTCGAGCACGGCGCCGCCGGCGTCGTCGTCTCCAACCACGGCGGGCGCCAGCTCGACCGCGCGGTGAGCAGCGCCGAGGCGCTGCCGGAGATCGTCGAGGAGGTGGCGGGACGCGCCGCGGTCCTGGTCGACGGCGGAATTCGCCGCGGCACCGACGTCGCCACCGCCCTGGCGCTCGGCGCCGACGCCGTCCTGGTCGGCCGTCCGGCCGCCTGGGGGCTGGCCGCGGCGGGCGCCGCCGGGGTCGAGCGGGTGCTGCGCATGCTGATCGCCGAGCTCGAGCTGACCCTCGGCCTGTTGGGCCTGCGGACGCCCTACGAGCTCGACCGGCGACACCTCCGGAGAGCGCTTCCGACGCGCGTATATTCGGAGGAAGAAGTCTTCGGCAGCAACTCCTAGATGGCCCAGCGAATCCCAAGAGATGAGTCGCTGAGTCGCGTCCACGGCGTCGGGGCGCTCTTCTCCGCCGCCTACGGCAACGTCGGCTCCTCGATCTACTACGCACTCGGCGTCACCGCCGCGTTCGCCCTCGGGCTGACGCCGGTCGCCTTCGTGATCACCGGGCTGATCTTCATGTGCACTGCCGCGACCTACGCCGAGGCCACCGTGATGTACCCGGAAGCGGGCGGCTCCTCGAGCTTCGCCCGTCACGCCTTCAACGAGTTCGTCAGCTTCGTCGCCGCCTGGGGGCAAATGCTCAACTACACGATCACGGCGGCGATCTCGGCCTTCTTCGTGCCCCACTACCTGGCCGTCTTCTGGCCCTGGCTGGGCCACAGTCCTGGCGACGTGGTCGGCGGCGCGGTGCTCGTCGTCGGGCTCGCGGCGCTCAACATCCGCGGCACCGAAGAGTCCTCGAAACTGAACCTGATCCTCGCCGTCGCCGACCTCGCGACCCAGGTCGTCCTGGTCGGCATCGGCATCGTCCTGGTGCTGAGCCCGCACATCCTGGTCGACAACATCCACCTCGGCGTCGCGCCGACCTGGAGCAAGTTCGCGCTCGGGATCGCGGTCGGGATGATCGCCTACACCGGCATCGAGACGATCTCCAACATGGCCGAGGAGGCCAAGGACGCCGCCCGCACGATCCCCCGCAGCGTCGGCCTCGTGGTCGCCGCGGTGCTCGGCCTCTACCTGCTGATCCCGATCGTCGCGCTGTCGGCGATGCCGGTCGTCCACACCGCGAGCGGCTACCACACGGCGCTCGGCTCCCAGTACGCCGACGACCCGATCCTCGGCATCGTCGAGAACCTCGGCCTCTCCAACGGGCCGACCGAAGTGCTGCGCTACTACGTCGGCGTGCTCGCCGCGGTGATCCTGCTGATCGCCACCAACGCCGCCCTGATCGGCGTCTCGCGGCTCACCTACTCGATGGGCCAGCACCGCCAGCTGCCCGAGGGCCTGCGCCAGGTCCACCCGAAGTACCGCACCCCCTACATCGCGATCATCATCTTCGCCGGCGTCGCGATCCTCACCCTGATCCCCGGCAAGACCAACTTCCTGGCGACGATGTACTCGTTCGGGGCGATGCTGTCGTTCACGATCGCCCACGTCGCGGTGATCCGACTGCGAAGCACCCAGGGACACCTGGAGCGCACCTGGAAGCCGCCGCTGAACTTCCGCGCCTTCGGATTCGACGTGCCGCTCACCGCGGTGCTCGGCGGCCTTGGCACCTTCGCCGCCTGGGTCGTCGTGATGGCGCTGAACCCGTCGACGCTGATCGTCGGCACCGGCTGGATGGTGCTCGGCGTCGTCGTCTACGTCCTCTACCGCCGCAACCAGGGCCTGCCGCTGTCGCGCACGGTGAAGGTCGTCCTGCCGGAGCCGCTGGGCGTCGAGGAGGTCGAGTACCAGTCGGTGCTGGTCGCCTTCGAGGACCACGAGGCGTTCTCCCCGGAGATGGTCGCGACGGCGGTCAAGCTCGCCTCCAAACGGCGCCGCGGGATCCACATCCACTCGATGATGACCGTGCCCACCAACCTGCCGCTCGACGCCGAGCTGCCGGACGCCGAGGCCGAGGCCCAGCGCCGGGTCGAGGAGGCGAAGCTGATCGGCGGCGCCCGCGTGACCGGCCACGTCGCCCGGGTGCGGCCGGGCCAGGCGGGCTACTCGGTGGCCGAGGAGGCGGCCGAGATCGAGGCGGCCGCGATCGTCGTCGGCCTCCGCTACCGCAACGGCGTCCCGCAATACGACAAGACGCTGCAGACGATCCTCGGCGAGCGGCCGTGCCGGGTGATCGTCGTCTCCGAACCGACCGAGAGGCCGCCGGCGGTCCCCGGGGCCGCGGTGGTCGAGGCGGTCGCTTGAACCGCCGCGGCGGCTACCAGGGCGCGGTCCGGGCCTTCTCGCTGGTCTTCGTCGTGCTCGGCCTGGTGATGCTGGTCACCACCCTGGCCAACGGCGGCGGGCCCGGCTCGATCGGCGTGCTGATGGGGATCCTCTTCGTCGTGGTCGGCGCGGGCCGGCTCTGGATCGCGAGCAGGCAGCTCTGATGCGGGTCCCGTTCGCGGCCCGCAAGGGCAAGCTGCGGCGCGGCCTGGGCGTCCCCTGGCTCTTCGCCGCCGCCTACTCGGCGGTCGGCTTCTCGATCTACTTCGCGCTCGGGGTGGTCGCCGAGCGCGGCCTCGGCCTGACCCCGCTGATCTTCCTCGCCGCCGGGCTGCTGTTCGGGCTGACGACCCTTTCCTACGTCGAGGGCGGCGCGATGTTCCGCGAGCGGGGCGGATCCTCGACCTTCGCCCGCCACGCCTTCAACGAGCTGGTCGCCTTCATCGCCGGCTGGGCGATCCTGCTCGACTACCTGATCGTGATCGCCCTGGCGGCGATCTCGGTGCCCCACTACCTGGTGCCGATCTGGGGCGGCTTCGACGACAACGGCGTGCAGATCGCGGTCGCCGCCGCGGTGATCGTCGGCGCCTGCGCGCTCAACATCCTCAACGTCACCGGCCGCGGCAGGCAGCGCACCCTGGCCCTGATCGCGCTCGCCGACCTCGCCCTGCAGCTGGCGGTGATCGTGGTCGGCGCGATCGTCGTCATGCACCCCGACCGGCTGACCGCCCACATCCACCTCTTCGGCACCCCGAGCGCCCGCGACCTGATCTACGCGGCGGTCGTCGCGATGCTCGCCTACGCCGGGATCGAGGCCGCCTCCGACCTGGCGCCCGACATCGAAGTCGGCCGCCGGGACCTGCGGCGGATCGCCTGGCTGGGAGCGATCGCGGTGCCGCTGGTCTACGCCGGGATGGCGGCGATCGCGCTGATGGCGGTGCCGGTCGTCGCCGGTCCGAACGGCCCGGAAACGGCGCTCGGCCACGAGTTCATCCGCGACCCGGTGCTCGGCGTCGTCTCCGCCTTCCACCCGCACTGGCTCTCGGAGATCATGCGCTGGGTGGTGGCGCTGATCGCCGCGCCGGTCCTCTTCTGGGCGGCGACGACCTCGATGCTCGGCGTCTCCCGCCACACCTACACGCTGGCGATCAACCGCCAGATCCCCAGCTGGCTGGGCAAACTGGAGCGTCGCCGCGCGACGCCCTACGTGGCGATCACGATCTGCGGGCTGATCGCGCTCGGGCTGGTGGTGCCGACCAACATCAAGCTGCTGGCCAGCCTCTACGCGTTCGGGGCGACGCTGGCGATCACGATCGCCCACCTCTCGGTGATCCGCCTGCGGGTGTCGATGCCGGACGCGCGGCGGCCGTTCCGCATCCCCTGGGGGATGGCCTGGGGCAGGGCGGAGCTGCCGGTCCCGGCGATGATCGCCGCCGTCGCCAGCGCGCTGGCCTTCCTCAGCGTGCTCGCCTTCCACTCCAGCGCCCGCTGGGTGGGCATCGGCTGGATGGCGTTCGGGCTCACCTTCTACGTCGTCTACCGCAAGGTCTTCGAGGGGACCACGCTGACCAAGCGGGTCTCGGTCGGCGAGGCGGCGCTCACCAAGCAGATCCCCGAGGTCGAGTTCTCCAACCTCCTGGTGCCCGTGTTCGGGACGAAGCTCGACGACGACATCGTCGCCACCGCGGGCCGGCTGGCCGCCGCCGAGAGCGCCGACGGCGCCGGCGCGGCGGAGTCCCACCTGGAGCTGGTCTACGTGATCGAGGTGCCGCTGACCCTGCCGCTCGACGCCGAGCTGCCGCCGGAGCGCGAGGCGCAGGCGCGGCGGGCGCTGGAGCGGGCGCGTGAGGTGGGGGAGGAGTACGAGGACGTCGACGTCTCCACCGAGGTGATCCGCGCCCGCCGGGTCGGCGCCGGGATCGTCGAAGCGGCACGCCGGGCCGGCTCGGAAGCGATCATCATCGGCGGCGAGCCGCCCAGCAAGATCCGCGGCGGCGGCAGGTTCGGCGGGATCGGCGCCGCCAAGGCCGAGATCGGCGCGGCGACCGAGTACGTGCTGAAAAAAGCGCCCTGCCGGGTGCTGCTCACCGCGCCGCCGGAGCCGGAGAGCGTCGCCGATGACGACTACGGCACCGACGGGGACGGCTAGCCGTGCGGCCGGGGTTCTAGTATCCGCCGCATGTTCATCTTGATCGTCGGCTGCGGTCGCGTCGGCAGCTCCGTCGCGCGAGCGATGCTTCGCGAAGGCCACACCGTCTCGGCCCTTGACGAGGACCCCGAGTCCCACGCCCGCCTCGAGGTGGGCCTGGAGAAGAGCTGGGAGGACCTCGGCGGCCACTTCACCGTCGGCGCCGGGCTCGAGGCGGAGGCGCTGGAGGCGGCCGGCATCGAACGGGCCGACGTCTTCATCGCGTCGACCAACGGCGACAACACCAACATCGTCATCTCCCAGATCGCCCAGCGGCGATACGAGGTGCCGAACGTCATCGCCCGCGTCCTCGACCCGCTGCGGGCCGAGTGGTACGCGCGCCAGGGCCTGCAGACGGTCTGCCCGACGCGGGTCGCGATCGACATGCTGGAGAAGGCGGTGCGCGAAGGCACGACCCGCGAACACGACTCGGCCGGCGCCGCCTAGGACGGGGGGCAGGCGCGTGTACATCATCATCGCCGGCGCCGGCAAGGTCGGCTGGAACCTCGCCCGGGAGCTGCTCGAGAAGAACCACGAGGTGACGCTGATCGAGAGCGACAGGCGCCGCTACATGACGGTCGAGCAGGAGCTCGAGCACAACGTCTCCTTCGGCGACGCCTCGGAGCTCTGGGTGCTGGAGCGGGCCGGGATCCAGCGCGCCGACATGGTGATCGCGGTGACCGGCGACGACGAGGACAACATGCTGATCTGCCAGGTGGCGCGCGAGAAGTACCTGGTCGACCAGATCATCGCCCGGGTCAACAACCCGCGCAACCGCCAGCACTTCGACCTGCTCGGGGTCAAGCCGTCGGTCTCGGCGACCGACCTGATCCTGCGCCTGCTCGAGCACGAGGTGCCCGAGTACGGCCTGGTCCACCTGCTCGACCTGCAGGAGGAGCAGCTGGAGATCATCGAGATGCTGCTGGGCAAGGACTCCGGCGTGACCGGACGGCGGGTGGGCGACCTGCACATGCCCGAAGGCAGCCTGCTGATCTCCGTGCTGCGCGCGGGCAGGGGCTTCGTGCCGACGGCCGACACCGTCCTCGAGGAGGGCGACGAGGTTCTGGCAGTGCTGGATCCGGGTATGGAGGACGAGTTGAAGGCACTGTTCGGACCAGCGGTCGACGGCGGCGTCGCGAGTGGCTGATCGCGAGGTCGACTTCCTCCTGATCGGCGGCGGCCTGGCCGGCGCGAGCTGTGCGGCCGAGCTGCGCAGGCAGGGCGCCGAGGGCTCGGTTCTGCTGGCCGGGCGCGAGCCGGAGCCGCCCTACGAACGGCCGCCCCTCTCCAAGGAGTACCTGCGCGGCGACGCCGAGCGCGCCGACGCCTACGTGAACGACCCGTCCTGGTACGAGGACAACGGGGTCGAGCTGCTGACCGGCCGCAACGTGATGTCGATCGACGCCGAGGCGCGGACGGCAAAGGTCCAGGGCGGCGAGGAGGTCGCCTTCGGCCAGGCGCTCCTGGCGACCGGGGCGAACGTGAACATCCTGCGCCTCGAGGGCGCCGAGAACGAGGGCATCCACTACCTGCGGGCGTTCGGCAACGCCGACGCGATCCGGGCCGACGCCGCGGCGGCCGAGCGCGTGGTGCTGGTCGGCGGCAGCTACATCGCCGCCGAGGTGGCGGCCTCGCTGGCGGCGACCGGGACCGAATGCACGATGGTGGCGCTGGAGGAGGTGGCGCTCTCGCGGACCTTCGGCGCCGACGCCGGGCGCTTCTTCCAGGCGGGGCTGGAAGACCACGGCGTCGAGTTCGTCGGCGGCGAGTCGGTGAGCGCCTTCGAGGGCGACGGCCGGGTGCGCGCGGTGGTGACCGAGGGTGGCCGCGGCTTCGACTGCGACCTGGTCGTGGTCGGGGCGGGGGTGAGGCCCGACGTGATGCTGGCCCAGCGGGCCGGCCTCGAGGTGGACGACGGGATCGTCTGCGACTCGAAGCTGCGGACCTCGGCGCCGGGGATCTACGCGGCGGGCGACGTCTGCAGCTACGACAGCGTCGTCCACGGGCGGCGGATCCGGGTCGAGCACTGGGACGTGGCGATGCAGCAGGGCATGCACGCGGCCCGCAACATGCTCGGCGCCGACGCCGACTACGACGTCGTCCCCTACTTCTTCAGCGATCTCGCCGACTGGGCGAGCCTCGAGTACGTCGGCCCGGCGGCGGGGTGGGACGAGGAGGTCTGGCGCGGCTCGCGCGACGCCGGCGAGTTCTCGGTCTGGTACCTGAAGGACGGCAAAGTCGCCGGCTGCCTCGCGGTCGGCCGCTCCGAAGACCTCGCCCAGGCCCGCCGGCTGCTCGCCGACGGGGTCGACGTGGGCGGCGCCAAGGCGGCGATCGCCGATCCCGGCGCCGACCTCTCGGCGCTCGGCTGAGCCCGCCGGGCGCCCCCGTCCGGGCCTCGGGACCACGCCGCCCCGGCGTCTGGATATCCTGCGAGGTCGCGTTGCGCCCTGGTGTAATGGCAGCACGCCTCGCTCTGGACGAGGTAGTCGGGGTTCGAGTCCCTGGGGCGCAGTGACCTGAACCCGGCCTGTAGAGCCGGGTTCAGTCGTTCTGGGGGGCCGATGCGCCAGTGGGTGCGCCAGTCTTCTGGTCGCGCCGCACTCTGGCCGAACGCACTTTTGTACCGATATCGGCGCGAGCGGCCTCGGCAAAACGCGTGCGGGCATCCGCTAGGTCGTTACGTGCTCCCGTGAGCTCGGCGTTCGTCTCTCTCAGGCTCGCGCCGCCGAGGCCGCCGACCAGGGCGACTGCCCTCGCAGCTCGTTCGAGGGCCGCGACGCCGTCCCGGTGTGCCCGGGCAATCGGATTTGTGTCATCAAGTCGGATCGCGATCCGGGCGTCATTTAGCACCGCCGCCTGGCCCGTAGCCTTGAAGTCGTCGATATAGGAAACAGATGAGGGCTCGGAGACGAGCTTTTCCCCATGCCGGAGCAGCAAGCTCAACAGGCCGGTCAGCAGCCCTTCGGTTCGCTGTAAATCCCTTGCGGCGTCTGCGAGCAGGATCCGCAGATCCTTGAGGTCCTCCGTTGCCCGTTCGTGGTCCTGCTGATTCTTCTGCCTGCGAAGGGCGAGGTAGCCAGCGACTCCCGGGCCTAATACTCCAGCTACGACTATGCCGGTAATGGCGGTCCAGTCCACGCGGGGGAGGATGAGCGGGAAGGCGGACGGCTTGCGACCAAAAGACTATCTTTGAGTGCATGAGAGTGATCGCGCGAACCGGCCGCAACACCGGCGTCTCCGCCGGGCCGCTCGGGCTACTCGTGCTGGCGATCGGCGGCCTGATCGCTCTGGTCCTCGCGGCCGTCGTGGTCCTCGCCGCGTGGATCGCCGCCGGGGCGATGTTCGTCGCCGGCGAGCTGAGGCGCCGCCGTGTCTGAGCCGCGCACCGTGATCGACCAGGCGCTGGCCGTGATCGAGGAGGCGAAGCCGCTCAAGTTCGGCGACGCCCTGCCGGTCACGGTCGCGCAGACGCTCGTTCTCGGGGTCTACGACGCCGTCCAGGCGCGAGATCGCGGACACGGTTCCGACGCCGAGGTCGACAAAGCGGTGAAGCTCGCCCGTCGCGGCGGCATTCCGGAGCCGGAGATCAGCGCCGCGGTCCTCGCCGCAGGGGCCAATGAGAAACCGGGTCAAACCGGGCCGTAACCGGGAGGCGCGCTCAGCGAGCGGCGATGCGCTCGATCGTGCGCGTCGAGCAGCCGAGAGCTGACGCCAGCGCGTCCGGCGTGGCGCGCTTCTCGCGCCGCAGGCCGGCGATGGCGAGGACCAACCGAGTCCGCGCTTCCTTGCCCGCCTCCGTGGGTCGCCCGCGGCCGAGGCTCGCCTTGAGCTCGGCGAGCGACGCGGCGCCGGTCCGGGCGAGCAACAGCTTCTCCGCCGACTCGGGATCGGGCGTGCCCGTTCGTGGACGGCCGGGTGGTCGGTTCGTCAGCGTCCGCTCGAGGTGGACGCCGATACCCGGCGCCCTGTCGACCGCAGCCTCGTCCCCCGGAACATCGTCCGCCTCCGGGTAGAACTCAGCCGTCGCCAGCGATCGGCTGCGGCCACCGATTCGCGGGGCGCCGACGCCGACATTCACCGACTCGCGCTCGACCGGCTCGGTTCGCCCCCTCTCACCCTCGCGTTCGGCCTCGTGGATCGCGAGCGCGGTCTTGAATTGCTCGTCGGTGGCATCCTCGTGGTCCTCGAACCACTCGCGTTCAAAGTCGCTCTTCCATCCGGCGAGTTCGAGTGCGCGCTGATGAGCCTGTTCGGCCTCCTCGATCGCGCTGGCCGATTCCCAGGGAAGAAGGTCGTCGTTGTCTTCGACGGCTGGGCCAGCTTCGTTCGGGTCGAACACGGGCACCGCCTCAGCGTATGAAAACGGCCCGACGCGTTAATTGTCGGGAAACCCCCCCTACAAGTAGAAGGGCGGATTCTTCGCCCTCCATTCCGGTGTCGCCACGGCGCCCCGGCCATAGCTGCAGCCCCTCCAGCCCGCAAGGGCGTTTCGCGCTGCTTCCCAAATCCAACCTTCGTCAAGTCGAGAGGAGACCCGTGCTCGCTGTCCCGATCCAAGAGACCGATTCGCTGGCCGGCGAGCTGGCCGAGGTCCGTCGCATCGCGCCCCTGCGCGGCGCCGCCCTCCGCCACGCCGCCCAGTTGACGCTAGCCGACGTCGCGAGGCAGATCGGGACCTCCGTCCAGACGATCTCCAACTGGGAGCGCGGGCTCGCCCTGCCGACCGGTGAGCGAGCGATCGCCTACCTCGGCCTCCTCCGGGAACTCGAGCGCCTCCTCGGCTGGCAGGGCGCGTGACCTGGGAATGGCGGGTGCTGTCGTGAGCTATCTACTTGAGCCGCCAGCCAAGGCCTACGGCGCTGACCTCGCCGTCGCCGTCGCGATCGCCGACCGCTGCCACGCCGACGGGACCGGGTGCTACGCCGGCGTCGAAGACCTTGCCCGCCGCGCCAACCTCTGCCACTTCGGCGAGATCGACAAAGCCGACCCCGACTACCGCCGCATCCGCGAGAACGCGATGCGCTCGGGCCGCCGGTCGATCGGCAACCTCGTCGCCGCGGGCATCGTCTTCGAGGAGGGCGCGAGCCGCCACGGCACCGTGAACCGGGGAATCGTGATGGCGGACACCGTGTCCGGCCCGGACACCATGTCCTCGCCGAGCACTCCCGGAGACCTACGGGACGGACACCGTGTCCCCGGGACGGACACCATGTCCGGGCGTCAGGACACCACGTCCGTTTCTCCGGACACCGTGTCACCCAAACCGTCCTTTGAACCGTCAGGGGAACCGTCAGGAAAACAGCCCTCCCCCTCTGATGCCCCCCGGTTAACGCCGCCGGTCTATCCCGGCAGGGACGAGGATGCGGCTCGCGTCGAGACCCAGCGTCGCCACAACGCCAGCGTCCCGACCGACCCGATCATCAGCGGCCTCTCGCCGTCGTCGACCGGATCCGCAGGACCGACGCCCGCGCAGATCGAGGCCGAGCGTGCGGAGAAGGTCGCCGAGCTCGCCGCCTGCGACCGGACGCTCGCCGAAGGACGTGGCGGAGCGATGACGAAGGCGGCGGCCGCCGAGCTTCGCCAGGAACTCGGGATCGAGGTCGCAGCGTGAACGCCCCGGTCGCCGCCCCCGAAACGCTCGCGCGCCGCCGCGGACGCTGCAGGCTTTGCCACGAGCCGATCCTGCCCGACGTCCACTACGTCTCCAAACACGATCGCCTCGGCTGGCTCCATAGCGAGTGCGCCGCAGGCTACCGCCAAGTGATCGCCGAACACGCCGACGAGGAGGTCGACGATGCCCAGGACTGACCGCCGCCGCGCAGCATCCGATGCCCGTCGCCTGACCCTCTGCGCCGTCCGCGCGCTCGAAGAGGCCGACGGCGTCTGCGAGCGCTGCGAAACCGGTGGCCACCTGCTCGTCGCTGCCGAAGTCCCGAAGGGATCGGCCAGGTTCTCGCCCCGTTGCATCAACCGCCCGGCCTGCGCCGACCGGATCCGCCGTCAGGTGGCCGAAGAGGGAGGGGATGGGGGATGAGTGCGAGACCGTCGCAGCCGTCCGACTCGCTCGCCGCGGCCCCGAACGCGAAACGCCCGAACCCGACGTTCGGAGTGAGTCTCCCCGTCGAGTTCGTCGACGCGCTGGCCGACGCGGTCGCCGAGAGACTGCGATCGGCATCCTCGCCCGCGGCCGAGACGAAGGCCGACCGCTCGCGTCTCGCGCTCAGCTTCGCCGAGGCCGCCGACTCCCTCGGCATGTCGGTCGACCACTTCCGCCGCCACGTGCTCCCGGAGCTGCGCGTGATCCGATCCGGCCGTCTTCGTCTCGTGCCGATCGCCGAGCTGGACGGCTGGATCGACCGCAACGCGGCCCGCGCTCTCGAGGCTGTGGCATGAACGGCACTGGCGCACGACTGGCGCACGGTCTCGGAACGCCGCATGGTGAGCGGGCCGGCGATAGCGCGCGGGGTCGGCAACCCCGGGCACTGCCGGTGCGGATCTGGATCGGTGACACCCCGCCGAGCCTGAACCGCGTCGCCGGCAACCGCTGGGGGTGGGCCAAGAACAAGCGGCGTTGGCAGAACGACATCGCGCTGCTGCTGATGGCCGAGCGCCTGCCTCGCGGCCTCCGGCGTGTCGAGGCATCGGCGGTGCTCAGCTTCAAGCAGCGCCGGCGGCGTGACGAGGGGAACTTCCGCGCACTGCTCGAGAAGGCGCTCGGCGATGCGATGGTCGAGGGCGGCTGGCTACCCGACGACACGCCGGACCACTACCGCTTCGGCGCCGTCACCTTCGCACTGGGCTCGCCGCGGACGGCGATCGACCTCCGTTGCATGGGAAGGAACGGCGGCTGATGGGCAAGTCGAGAGGGCGCGCCCTGGCATCGACCCCGCACCAGCGCCTGTCGTCCAAGCGCGCGCGCCGCTCTCGGCGGTTCGCCGCCGAACTCGCGACCTTGCGCCGCGCCGAGGGCCGCTGCTCGCGCTGCGGCCGCAAGGTCCCGGCCCTGCTCGTCGTCGATGGTGACGGTGGGCTCCTGGCCGAGTGCCCGAGCCCCTCGCGGTGCGACATGCGGGCAGCGGAGGCCACCCGGTGACCCCGCTGAGCGACAACCCGGCGGCGCGCAAGCGCCAGCTCGCCAACCTGCGACGCGGCGGCACCCCCGCGGCTGAGGGCAACCGGCAGGCGGTCACCCATGGTGGCTTTGCCGCGATCGCCCGCGAGCGGCTCGAGGAGCGCGAGCGCGAGGTGTACGAGGCGCTGTCGGAAGACCTGCCGCTGCGCGAGCCGGACGGCTCGGCGCCCCGGGCCGACGCCGTGGTCGTCTCGATGTTCGCCACGGTGCTCTGTCGCCTTGACGACGTGGCCGACTACCACCGGCGCCGCGGCATCGAGACCGCGAAGGGCCATCTCCGCAACTCCGTGGAGATCGAGGGCCGGCTCCGTCGCGAAGCGCTCGACTTCGCCGAGTCGCTGGGCCTCACCCCACGCAGCAGGGTCAGGCTGGGGCTCGACCTGGCGCGCGGCGCAGGAAGCAGGAAGCCACCGCTGCAGGCGTTCATCGACGGCCATGCGACCGAGGAGTCGACGTCGTGAACGCCGCCCAGTGGATCGAACGCCACTCGGGCCTCCCGCTGCGTCCCTGGCAGGTCGCGGCGGCGCTGGCGATGTTCCCCGAGGACGGCTCGCCGTCACCGTGGGAGACGTTCCTGCTCTCGACGGTGAAGAAGGCCGGCAAGACGACGCTGAACGCCTGGCTGACGCTCTACGCGGCGATCCACTTCCCGCCGCGGGAGACCGCCTACGTCGTCGCCAACGACCAGGCACAGGCCGAAGAGAACACCTTCGACCTGATCGTCCAGGCCGTGCGCGACGCGGGGCTCGACGCCTCCGGCGCCGTGGTCATCCGCTCGGACCGGATCATCTTCACCGAACCCGAGACGCGGATCATCGCCCTGCCTGCCGACTACGCGGGTTCCGCCGGGGGCCGCTTCGGGATCACCTCCTGGACCGAGCTCTGGGCCTACCGGTGGGAGTCCCATGTGCGGCTCTGGGAGGAGCTGACGCCGATCCCGAACCGTCGCTCGCTGCGGATCGTCGACTCCTACGCGGGCTTCGACGGCGACGCGCCCGTCCTCGAACCACTCTGGAAGCGCGCCCTCGCGGGCGAGCGCCTCAGCGACGAGTTGCCGATCTTCGCGACCGGGCGCCTCTGGGCCTACATCGACCAGGGCGAGGAGGCGCAGGAGCGCGGCTGGCTCGGCGACCCGGCGGGGATGGCGGCGTACTACGAGGAGCAGCGCCGGTCCCTGCGCCCGGGCACCTACAACCGCCTGCACCTCAACCAGTGGCAGGCGGGCGAGGAAGCCTTCATCACCGCCGAGAAGTGGGACGCCTGCGTCAACCCGGCCGAGATGCCCACCGAGAGGCCGGGCGCCGTCTACGTCGGCCTGGACGCCGCGACGAAGAAGGACTGCGCGGCCGTCGTCGCCGTCACCCGCGAGGGCGAGCGCGTGCGGCTCGTCGCACACAGGATCTGGAAGCCGGCCCCGGGCCGGCCGATCGACCTCGAGCATGTCGAGGAGTACGTGAAGGGGCTTCGCGAGCGCTTCCACCTGGCGACGGTCCGGTACGACCCCTACCAACTGGCCCGCTCGGCGGGCGTCCTCCGAGCCGCCGGGATCCCGATGGAGGAGTTCCCGCAGTCCTCCGGCAACCTGACGGCGGCCGGTCAGGCCCTCTACGACGTGATCAGCGAGCGCCGCCTCGAGGTCTATCCCGACGAGGAACTTCGCCGCCACGCCCTGAATGCGGTGGCCGTCCAGTCGGGCCGAGGTTGGCGCCTGGCGAAGGAGAAGGCGAGCCGCAAGATCGACGCCGCCGTTGCGCTGTCCTTCGCCTGTCTCGCGGCGGTCGAGCGGCAGGCGGTCCCGACCGGCGCCCCGATCGTGATGACCCGCGGCGCCTCGCGCCATTCCATCGGCGGCCGCCACCGCGGAGCCGCTCGCGGCTTCGACATGCCACCCGTCCCCAGAACCTGACCCCAAAGGAGACCCCATTGACCACGACCCAGACCCCCGACTTCGCAGCCGAGCAGGAGACCGCGGTCCGGCGCCTCGAGGAGCTGCGCGAGGAGCGCCGCCGGGCGACCCTCGACGATCCCGGCCGTCTCGACGCGATCGAGAAGCAGATCGCCGAGCAGGAGACCGTGATCGAGCGATCCCGGCTTGCCTCCGAGGAGCACGATCGACGCGAGGCCGAGCGCGCGGCGGCGGAAGCCGAGAAGGCCCGCGAGGATGCCATGCGGCGAGCGCGCAAGTTGCAGGCGCAGCGTGAAGACGCCGCGACGGCGGTCGACGAGGCCGCGGCCGCCCTGCACGCGGCGGTCCAGGGATGGGCGGACATCGCCCTCGCCCAGATCGCCGAGCTCGAGGCGGCCGGCACGAGGCCCGAACTGCTGCGGGTCGCCCGGCCCCGGCCCGTGTGGGTCGAGGGTGCCGTCCTGCATCCGATTCGCGAAGCGGGCGCGGTCAACCTCGCCGTCTTCGAGGACTTGACCGTGGACTACCGCCAGCGACGCCCGTTGGCCGACACCGATTCACGACCGATCGAGCCGCTCCGCGGCAAGTAACCCGAACCAAAGGACCGAACATGAACACCGAAGACAACAGCGCCATCGAGGCCCGTCGCCAGGCGGCGGCCGAGGCCCTCGAGACCCTCGAAGGGCTCGACGCAGAAATCGACCCGACGCTGATCGCCAAGCTGAAGGGGCTCGCCGGGCTGGAGCAGGGCGAAGACGCCGCGGAGAAGAGCGAGGCGGCCTCCCGGGAGCGGCTCGCGAAGAGCGCCTCCCAGTTGGAGGACCTCGAGCGCGGCATCTCCCCGGGCGCCGACGCCGAAAGGCTCAGAAAGCAGGTCCGGAAGGCACGTGAGGCGGTGGAGATGGAGTACCTCGCCCACATGAGCCCGGCCGGGGCCCGTACCACGGTGGAAGCCCGCGAGCAGGCCCGTCGCCAGCAGGAACAGGCGACGGGGCGTCGTTACTAGATGACCTTCGCCCTGACCTACACGCCGGCGGCCGTCCTCCTTTCGGGGCGCCGGCGCGATGCGCGGATCGACTGCTCCCGCGGTGGTCGGGTCGATGGTCCCGGTGGGAAAGCTGCTCCCCGCCGGGACGCATGCGGGGGCGGCTGTACGACGAGCAGCCGCCCCCGCCCAGACTTCGAGGCGTACCTCGGTTGCCATGACCGTGGCTGCCGGATGCCGGAGAGGAGAACGGAATGACCGAGCCCACCATCGGACTCGCAGTGATCGCCCGCGACGAGGAGGACACGCTGCCCAACCTCCTCACCTCGATCGAGGGTGCATTCGACCAGGTCGCCTTGCTCGACACCGGCTCGACCGATCGCACCGTCGAGGTGTTCGAGGAGTGGGCCGCAGTCGAGAAGGAACGCCAGCCCGAGTTCGTCTCGACCCTCGGGCACTTCGCCTGGTGTGACGACTTCGCCGCAGCCAGGAACGCCTCCTACGAACTGCTCGACACCGACTGGTTCTGTTACGCCGACGCCGACGACCAGATACTCGACGCCGAGATGCTGCGGGGGTTGGTTATGCGCCCCGAGGCGCAGGACTGCGTCGGCATCGCGTTCCCCTACTTCTGGCGGCTCGACATCCCACCCGGCGACAGGGTCCGGCTGACCCGCATCGGCGACGCACGCTGGCAGGGTGCCCTCCACGAGCAGTTGGTGATCCGCGCAGGCCACATCCTGAACGTCCAGGACTTCCCCGCCTGGCGCCACCGCCCGAACCGGCGGACCGCCGCCGACCTCGAGCGGCAGGCCGACCGAAACGAGGAGATCCTGCGCAGGTGGCAGGAACGCGAGCCCGACAACGATCTCCCGGGCAGGCTCCTCCGCGGTGAGCGAAACCTGCGGACGGGGACGATCAAGGGCACCGGCATCCCGCTCGGCCTGATCGAGCCGCACATCACCGAGAGGCCGGGACCGGAAATCAACTGCTGCCTCGTCTGCCCCCACGGGCCCGGCGGCGTCCGTGGCGGCCTGACGCTCTCGCAGGTGAGCGCGGAGCCGTGGGAGCTGACCGAGACGTCCGCCGATCAGCCCAAGAGTCGGCAGGTCCGCCGCGCCGAGGCGAGGAGACGGGCGAAGGAGATGGCGCGGTGAGGACCGGGTCCCGATCCGTCCTCTTGTCCGCTCGCTCAGGCCGTCGCCAGCATGTCCATCGTGCCGAGCGCGATCCCGGCCCGCGGACCGCCCAGCGCGTAGTAGTGCTCCAGTGCGCCCCGTCGGTGGGCCGTCTCGACGACCTCGAGCACCCCGGCTCTCTCGAGCGCCTTCACGTGGTAGCTGACATTGCCGAGCGGCTCGCCGCTGTCGCGCGCATATTCGCTCGGCGAGAGTTTTCGCACGTCCCGGATCTCGCGCAGGATGGCGAGTCGCAGGGGATGACTCAGCGCCTTGGCGACCTCGGCGGCCGCTCGATCGTCCATCGGTTCCCACAGGCTAGCCGCTCGGCCGAGGCCAGGACGCAGACGGTCCCCTCGTGGTAAACCCGATCTCCGCAGTCACCACCGAGCCTGCGCCCGGCGCGGGCGACCGCCGCTGCCCCATCTGCGGCGCGAGCCTCGCCGGCCGCCGCTCCGACTGCGTCACCTGCGGCCCCCGCTGCCGACGCGAGCGGAGCCGTGCGAGGCGTCTCGCAGCCGGGGAGACGGACGGCGGCTACCTGACCCTCGACCAATGGCTCGATCGGCGGCGTAGGCGTGCACAACTCGCAGGCGGGGGCGACTAATGCGACCGCATGGTCGGGTCACCCGGCCGCCACGGGGTCGCGGCTCCCGGCCCGAGCTGCCACGGACGACGCTCACCCCGTTCGTGCATCCGGCCTTCGGCCTCGGCTTCGAGGCGGCTGCCGTCGCCGCCCATCCAGTTGCAGGTGAGGCAGGCGGCCGTGAACTGTCCGCCTCGCTCTCCTTGCCGCTCCCAGATTTCGACGACATGGGACGCCACGAACGTATGTTCGCAACAGGGTCAAGGTCGGCGCGCCGGTGCCTGGAGCCGGCGCGTCGACGGCAGTTCACGAGGACTTCGACAAAGAGACCGCCGGAACGGTCGCACCCTGGCTCGAAAGCCGCATGCGCTTCACCCCCTCCCTTACGTGACGCGGTGTTTTCGCCGGTCACGACCGAGGCGACCGCTGCAGGGGATTCCACTGCTCGTGATTCCTTCGGCATAAAACCGCTCCAACGGTCAAAAAACCGCTTACGATCTGATCGCGTCATCCAATCGGCGAGGGAGGATCGTCATGCAGGCAGGCAAGGAACGCGAATCCATCGGCAAGGCCCTCGGGGACTCCGTCTCCCATCCCCTCAGGGCCCGGTGTCTCACGATCCTCGCGGATCGGGTGGCGAGCCCGGTCGAAATTGCACGGGAGATCGGAGCCGACGTGACCGCGGTGAGCTACCACGTCAAGTGCCTGAAGGCGCTCGGGCTGGTCGAGAAGATCGGCGAGCGGAAGGTCCGCGGCGCGATGGAGAACTTCTACCGCGCCGTGGTCCGGCCCTGCATCTCGACCGAGGAGGAAGCGGCGCTGACGGTGCACGAGCGCAACGTCTTCGCGCAGGTGATCCTCTCCGTGTTCGCCGCGAATGCGAGCACGGCGCTCGACGCCGGGACCTTCGTCGAGCGCCCCGACCATCAGGCGACCCGGGTGCCGGTGCGGGTCGACGAGGAGGGCTGGTCGGACCTGGCCGCGGCCTACGAAGGGCTGTTCGAGCGCGTCTTCGAGATCCAGACCGAGAGCGCGGAACGCCTGGGCGCGAAGCCCGACGACCCGGGTATCCCGGCGATCTCCTTCATGGCCCTCTTCGAGATGCCCGAGGAACGCGGGGGTCGGCCGGCCCTTGCGGACGACCACCGGCCACTGTAGATTCGAGGCCACGCAAGTACATAAAGCGGGGCCGCGTGCAGGAACACCGGCCCCGTGGCCCTCGGCAAAGTTGGACGCTCGGCCGAGGACACGGGCAAGGCTATCCGCCGCTGCGGTCCCCTGGACTACCGGGAGGTAGACGCATGCCCCAACAGATGACCTATGCGGAGAGCATCGGCACCCGAGCCAACAACCCCGAGAAGCGGGCGGACCTCTCGGAGGCGCTGCATGACGCCAGCGAGCGGCTCGTCGATGCGGTGATCGACCTGCAGCACGCCCTGGTGCTCCCACTGGAGGCGCATCCGGAGAACAGGTCGGACGTGCTGCCCATGGACAGGCATCAGGACGTCCTCGCGGCAGCCGCCGACTATGAAGAGGTGACCTGCGCCGCGATGCGGTTCCTGATGGAGGAAGGCCACACCTTCAAGGACTCGGGGGAGCTGCATGCGCCGGCGGTGTGGGAGGCACTCCCGAAAGTCGACGAGGAACGACTCGCCGACGCGGCGGCGGCCGTGCGGGAGGGAACCGGCTCGCGCCGGCGCTTCGCGGAGGTCCGGGCCGAGGTCGAGCGGGGCCGGGCGAGGTTCGACGCGGCGCTCGACCTCGCCGTGGGACTGGTCCCCGCCCAAGTCGAGGCGGAGGTGGCCCGATGACCAACGACCTGACCCCCAACGAAGAGCGCCTCCGCGAAGAAGCTCGCCCGATACTGCGCAACGCCCGGGAGGTTGCATTTGGCGAAAACGGCGTCGTCATGGCCGCCCAGACCGGCGTGGCGGGATCGGTGAAAGCCGAGAGCGGACTCTCGGAGCGAGACAACGCCCTGATCGCCGCCGGATGTCTCGCCGGCGCCGCCGGGGCCATCGCCTACCCGCAGAATCCCCGGGAGGCGCGCGACGGCATCGTGCCGCTCATCGACTCCGTGATGGATCTCGCAAGGGAGGAGGGGATGAAGGGCCGCCGTGGCCTGCCGATCTTCGACCTCCTGCCCGTCTCGACCGAAGGCGAGGTGGCGTGATGGCAGCGACCGGAATCAGGCGCCGACACTCGACCGGCTGTCGCAGCAACGCAGATGGCCGCTGCGACTGCAACGCCGGCTGGGAGGCGTCCGTCTACCTGAAACGCGAGGGAAAGAAGGTCCGCAAGACCTTCGCGAAGGAGTCCGAAGCGAAGGCATGGCGGGCCGAAGCGAGCACCGCCGCGGCGGCCGGGAAGTTGAAGACGGCCTCCCGGCTGACCGTGTCAGAGGCGTCATGGCTCTGGCTGGAGGCCGCGGACAGCGGCGCGGTGCGGGACCGCGCCGGGAAGGTGTTCAAGCCGTCGACGCTCCGTTCATACCGCTCGGCGCTTCGGCTGCGGGTGCTCGACGAGTTCGGTGCGGTGCGGCTGTCGGAGATCCGCCGGCCCGACGTGCAGTCGTTCGTCGACCGGCTGCTCGCCGACGAACTCGCGCCGAGCACGATCGCCAACACGCTCGACCCACTTCGCGCCGTCTATCGGCACGCGGTCCGGCGCGAGCTGGTCGCGGTCAACCCGACCGCCGAACTCGAGCTGCCGGCGGCGAACGGGCAGAGGGACCGGATCGCGTCGCCGACCGAGGCGGCGGCCCTGCTCGAGGTCCTGCCGGTTGGCGATCGTGCGCTGTGGGCGACCGCGTTCTACGCCGGGCTGCGCCGCGGCGAGTTGCAGGCGCTGCGGTGGGGCGACGTCGACCTCGGCCGCTCTGAGATCCACGTGGAGCGCTCGTGGGACGAAGGGGCCGGACAGATCGATCCGAAGTCGAAGGCGGGGACCCGCACCGTCCCGATCCTCGGCGTCCTGCGCGACTACCTCGATGCCCGGAAGATCGCCGCCGCCCCGCCTGACGCCGACGACCTGGTGTTCGGTCGCGAGCCGCGGGTGCCGTTCGCGCCGTCGAGCGTCGGGAAGCGGGGGAGGGCGGCGTTCAAGAAGGCGAAGGTCCAGCGGATCTCCCTGCACGAGTGTCGCCACACCTTCGCCTCGTTGCTGATCGCCGCCGGCGTCAACCCGAAGGCGATCCAGACGTTCATGGGTCACGCGACGATCCAGATGACGTTCGACCAGTACGGCCATCTGATGCCCGGGAGTCGCGACGAGGCGCGCGAGTTGGTCGACGCCTACCTTGCCGCGTCGTGCGCCAGTGATGCGCCAGTGGCCAGCGTGGCCGAGCAGTTCGCTGCGGCTGACGCGAGTGATCCACGGACGGCAAACCCGCATTCCTAGCCGCAGGGAGCCGCAGTCGACCGCTCACGCCTCAGGGCGTGGCGGGTTCGAGTCCCTGGGGCGCAGTTCTCCGCGGCGGTGACGCCCGTCCCGGAGTTTCCCTGCAAAGCCGTCGATTCCCTCTGCTAGCGTCGATTCCCTTATGCGGCCGAAGCTCCTCACACTCGCCCTGCCCGCGGTCCTCGCGCTCGCCCTGCTGGCGAGCGGCTGCGGTGGCGGCGGCAGCTCCAGCACGACCGCCACGCAGAAGCCGAAGGCCGAAACGAAGCCGAAGCTGAGCAGGGCGCAGTTCATCAGCCAGGGGGATGCGATCTGCGCCGAGGTCAACACCGCGATCGGCTCGATCGACGAATCGGCGGCGGCGACGACCAGCCAGGCGATCCAGGTCTCCAACCTCTACACCGGGATGGTCCAGAGCCTGCAGCGGCTCGGGCGGCCGACCGAGACGGCCGGCTTCTCCGAATTCATGGGCGCTGCCGAAGAGCTCGCCAAAGCCGAGGGCGAAGTGAGATCGGCCGCCGACCAGCAGAACGAAGCGCTGCTCGAAGAAGCGTCCCAGAACGCCGTCCCGGCGGTCGAAGAATTCCAGTCCCAGGCGGCCGTCTACGGCTTCGAAGAATGCAGTGAAGGGCCGCATGCGCCGATCGTCCCACCCGAATCGAGCGGCGCCGAAGCGGCCCCGGAAGAATCCGGTGGCGTCGAATCCCTGCCCGAAGAAGAATACGTCCCGCCCGAAGAAGCGACGCCGGAAGAAGAATACGTCCCGCCCGAAGAAGCGGCGCCGGAAACCGGCGGCGCGGGGGGCGCGATCGAAGAAGCGCCGCCCGAAGAAGCGGCGCCGGAAACCGGCGGGGAATCCGGCGGCATCGGCCCCGGCTGAGCCAGGTCCGATAACCGGCGTATTTCGGAGTCCTCGGTCGTTCGACTCGGGTCACGCACCTGAGTGCGCTCCTCTCGCCTCACTTCCCTGCGTCCGCCGAACTGCTTGGTTCTCGGACCTGGCTCACCTGATGCGCAGAAGTTCCCGACTAAGATTTGGGCCCCTATAGGGGCCCAAATGCGTGCAGCGCGCACCGGCATCGGCCGGTGAGCGGGCCTACGCCGCGCTGCCCTCCTCCCAGGCCCCGTACAGGCGCGCGTAGACGCCGCCGGCGGCGATCAGCTCCTCGTGGGTGCCCTGTTGGGCGATCTGGCCATGTTCGAGGACGACGATCTTGCCGGCGCGGCGGATGGTCGAGAGGCGGTGGGCGATGACGATCGCGGTGCGGCCGCGGAGGAGGCGCTCGAGGCCGCGCTCGATCGTCTTCTCGGTGCGCACGTCGACGTTGCTGGTCGCCTCGTCGAGGATCAGGATCCGCGGTTCGGCGAGCAGTGCCCGGGCGAACGCCACCAGCTGACGCTGGCCGGCGGAAAGCGAGACGCCGCGCTCGCCGACCTGGGTCTCGATCCCGTCCGGCAGGGCCGCCACGAACTCGGTCGCGCCGACCGTGGCGATCGCCGCCTCGATCTCCTCGAGGCTCGCCTCCGGGCGCCCGAAGGCGACGTTTTCCCGCACGCTGCCGCTGAACAGGAAGCCCTCCTGGGGCACGATCCCCAGCTGGCGTCGCAGGGCTTCCTGCCGCACCGACCTCAGGTCGTGGCCGTCGACCAGCACCCGTCCCTGCTGGGGGTCGTAGAAGCGCGCCACCAGCTTCGCGAAGGTTGACTTGCCTGCCCCGGTGGCGCCGACCAGGGCCAGCGTCTGCCCCGGCGGCACGTGCAGGTCGACGCCTTCCATCACCCAGGCGCCGTCGGGCACCGGCTCGGCTTCCGAGTAGGAGAACCAGACGTCGTCGAGCTCGATCTCGCCGCGGATCGTGCCCGGGTCGATCGCTCCCGGCGCGTCGACCATGTCGGGCGCGGTGTCGAGCAGGTCGAAGATCTTGTCGAGTGCCGCCATCCCCTGCTGGTAGGTCGTGTACAGCTGGGAGAGTTCCTGGATCGGCTCGAAGAAGGTGGTCAGGTAGCCGACGAAGGCGACCACGATGCCGACCTGGATCGCCCCGTCGATCGCCTGCGAGCCGCCGTAGAGGAGGATCACCGCCGTGCCCACCGCGGCGAGCAGTTCGACCGCCGGGAAGTAGGAGGCGTTCAGGTAGACGGTCTTCATGTTGATCTGCCGGTTGGCCTCGTTCAGCGCCGTCATCTCGTCGAGGTGGCGCGGCTCCTGCCCGAAGCTGCGCACCACCCGCACGCCGCTGAGGCTCTCCTGCAGGTAGGCGGTGACCGCGGCGATCCGCTCGCGGGTGGCCCGGTAGGCGCCCGCCGAGACGATCCGGAAGACGAGGCTGGCGATCGCCAGCAGCGGGAAGGTGAGGAAGGTGATCAGCGCCAGCTTCACGTCGAGCGCCAGCAGGATCACCACCACCCCGACCAGGGTCAGCGAGCTGGAGAAGATCGTCACGACGCCGTTGGTGACCAGCTGCTGCAGCGCTTCGACGTCGTTGGTCATCCGCGAGATCAGCACGCCGGGGTTGTTGCGGGTGAAGAAGCCGATCGACATGCGCTGGATGTGGACGAAGATGCGCTCGCGCAGGTCCTGCAGCGCCCGCGTGCCGACCCAGCCGACCAGGTAGGTCTCGGCGTAGGTGGCCAGCGCGTAGGCGATCGCGACGCCGACGAAGGCGGCGACGGTCAGGTCGAGCGCCGAGAGGTCGTGGGTGGTGATGCCCGCGTCGATTGCCCGCCCGGCCAGGTAGGGCGGCGCCAGCCCGGCGCCGGTCTCGATCAGCAGCGCCACCAGCATCAGCACCATGCGAGCGCGGTAGGGACGCAGCAGGCCGACCAGCCAGCGGACCTTGCGGCCGCGCTGGTCGGCGCCGCGCACCGTCCGCCAGAGCGCCCGGAAGAGGAGCGCGATGTTGCGCAGCGGGTTGCCCTCGCGCGCCTCGTCCGCGGCCGGCTCCCGGTTGCGGGACCTCACAGCCGCGCCATCTCCTCGCGGTCCTCGAGGTCGCGCTGCAGGAAGACCGAGTCGGCCAGGCCGTGCTCGGCGATCTCGCGGTAGAAGCCGCAGCCCTCCATCAGCTCCGCGTGGGTGCCGCGGTCGACCACCTCGCCGCGGTCGAGGACGATGATCTCGTCGGCCAGCGAGACGGTGGAGAGGCGGTGGGCGATGATGAACGTCGTCCGCCCGGCCATCGCCTCGCGCAGGCCCGCTTTGATCGCCGCCTCGGTGGTCGCGTCGACCGAGGAGGTGGCGTCGTCGAGGATCAGGATGCGCGGGTCGGCGAGCAGGGCGCGGGCGATTGCCACCCGCTGGCGCTGGCCGCCGGAGAGGGTGAGGCCGCGCTCGCCGACCCGGGTGTCGTAGCCCTCGGGCAGCTCGCGGATGAACGCGTCGGCCTGGGCGAGGCGGGCGGCCGCCTCGACCTCCTCGCGGGTCGCGCCGGCGCGCGCGTAGGCGATGTTGTCGGCGACGCTCGCGCTGAACAGGAAGCTGTCGTCGGCGACGAAGGCGATCTCGGCGCGCAGCTTCACCAGGTCGACGTCGCGGACGTCGACGCCGTCGACCTCCACGCTGCCCTCGCTCGGGTCATAGAGACGGGCGATCAGCGCCACGAGGCTCGTCTTGCCCGACCCGGAGGGACCGACCAGCGCCACCGTGCGGCCGGCGTCGACCTCGAGCGAGACGTCGTGCAGGGCGGGCACGGACTCGTTTTCGGAGCCTGGCGCCGCGGCGTAGCGCAGGATCACGTCGCCCATCCGCACCCGGCCGCCGCCGGCGGGCAGCTCGACCGGCTCGGCCGGGCTCTGGATCGTCGGTTCGCGGTCGATGATCTCGAACATGCGGTTGCCCGAGGCGACCGCCCGCTGGGCCATCCCCATCGCCACGCCGAGCATCCGCAGCGGTCCGGCCAGCATCACCAGGTAGGTGTAGAAGGCGGTGAAGTTGCCGAGGTTGAGGTTGCCTTCGATCACCATCCGGCCGCCGATCAGGAGCACCAGCGCGATGCCCATCTGCGGCAGCAGGCCGATCAGCGGGCTGAAGAAAGCCTGCAGGCGGGTCGAGTAGATGCTCTGGTCGAAGACTCGTTTCACCGCCCGCTGGAAGCGGTGCAGCTGGAACTCCTCGCGGGCGAAGGCCTTGACGATGCGGATGCCGGAGACGTTCTCCTCGGCCTCCGCGGTCAGCTCGGCGACCCGCTGGGCGACCTCCTGGACGGCGGGCCGCGAGACCCGGTTGTAGCGGGAGGCGATCCAGACCACGAAGGGCGCCGGGATCAGCGCCAGCGCCGCCAGCAGCGGGTTGATCACGAACATCACGATCGAGGCGAGGACGATCGTCAGCAGGTTCTGGGTGATGAAGATCAGCCCGTAGCCGAGGAAGAAGCGGATCGCCTGCAGGTCGACCGTCGCCCGCGACATCAGCTGCCCGGTCTGCTGGGTGTCGAAGAAGCCGAGCTCCAGCTTCTGCAGGTGCGAGTAGAAGAGCTGGCGGAGGTCGAATTCCACCGCCAGCGAGACTCTTCCGGCGACCACGCGGCGGGACACGGTGAGGGCCAGCCGGAGGATCGCGGCGCCGAGGATCGCCAGCGCCAGGGGGAGGAGGTCGGGCTGGTTGCCGGCCCCGATCGCGTTGACGGCGCGGCCGACCAGCCAGGGGATCAGGACGGTCATGCCCATCGCCGCCCAGGCGATCAGCAGCGTCCCCCAGAGCTGGGCACGGTAGGGACGCAGAAAGCCCATCAGCCGGCGGTAGGTGCGCATCCTCACCGACTATACAAAGTGAAGTTTTGCGCTATTGCAGCTTTTCAGCGGCCTGCGCGCTCGACACGTACCCGGCCGGGCATTTTTTCTGGTGGTGCCCGGGCTTCTGCAGGATCTGGAAGTTGGTGACCGCGTGGTACTGGGTCACGGCGAGGTTGTTCTGGGCCAGCGTCACGGTCAGCCGGTAGAAGCCGGGCGGCAGGCGGTCGTAGTAGATCTCCGGCCGGGTGGCGGGGGAGAAGCTGCCGGTGGTGCCGAGTTCTTCGGCGAGGATGCCGTTGGGCCCGGCATGTTCCGGGAAGTCCATCGAGGCGCCCTGCAGGCGGTTGTTGCTGAGCGGGCTGTTGAGCGCGCTGCGCAGCTTTTTCGGGTCGACGCAGTTGGGGACGCGGTTGAGGCTGAAGCGGATCGCGCCCTCGCCGAGTTCCGGTTCTTCGAGGAAGTGGCGCGGCGCCAGCTGGAAGTTTTCGAGGTCGAGCTTGACCACCACCGCGTGGCTGGGCTGGACCTCGCCGTTGCGGGGCGAGACGATCGAGACGCTCGGTTCGCCGAGCGCCGCCTGGTCGGCCGCCTTCGCGTGGGTGGTCTTTTCACCTCCACCGAATACGATCGCCACGGCGACCGCCGCGCCGGTCAGGACGAGCGCCGCGAGCGTTGCCTTCCTCAGCCGCATGCGACGGGAACATTACGCGTAACTTCCGAAACACCATCGCTCCCGCGGCCGCCCGCGGCCTGCTCCTCGCCGTGGCGCTCTGGCTCCTCCTGGCGGGCACGGCGGCCGCCGACCCCGCCGCGCGGGTGGACGTCTTCGCCGGGACGATGCCCGGGCCGCGGACCTTCGGCGGCGGCCACAACTACCCCGGCGCGGCGCTGCCGTTCGGGATGGTCCAGTGGAGCCCCGACACGACCCCCGCGTCGCCGCACTCCGCCGGCTACGACTGGCGCAAGCACCACGTCGGCGGCTTCAGCCTCACCCACCTGAGCGGGGCGGGCTGCGCCACCTACGGGGACTTCCCGTTCATGCCGACCACCGAAGCGCTGCGCGGCTCGCCCGCGCCGCAGGCCGGACCGGGGTTGGCGGGCCGCTTCCAGCCCGGCTTCTCCCACCGGGAAGAGAGCGGCTCGCCGGGCGCCTACGCGGTCGCGCTGCACCCGAGGCGGGGCGGCCCGATCGGCGTCGCGCTGACCGCGACGACGCGCACCGGGTTCGCCCGCTTCACCTTCCCGCGCTCCCCGCACGCGAGCGTCCTGATCGACGCCGGCGGCAGCGCCCAGCCCGACGACGAAGCGACCGTGCGGGTCGACCCGGCGCGCCGCGAAATCACCGGCAGCGCCCGCAGCGGGCTCTTCTGCGGCCAGCGCCCGCGCTACAAGGTGTACTTCGCCGCCCGCTTCGGCCGCGCCTTCGCCGCCTCCGGGACCTGGACGGAAGGCAAGCTCGAACCCGGGGGCGAAGCCGCCGCCGACGCCCAGGCGCCGTCCCAGGACCCGGCGGTGACCGCCCGGGCCGGCGCCTACGCGACCTTCGACACCCGGGCCGCGCGGACGGTCACGGTCCGGGTCGGCATCTCCTTCGTCGGCGTCGCGGGCGCGCGGGCCGCCCTGCGCGCCGAAAGCGAGGGGCACGGCTTCGGCGCGATCCGCGGCGCGGCGCGGCATCGCTGGGACCAGGCGCTCGGCAAAGTCGCCGTGCGGGGCGGCTCGCCGGAGCAGGTCCGCACCTTCTACACGGCGCTCTACCACGCGCTGCTCGCGCCGCGCACCTTCGACGACGTCGGCGGCGACTACATCGGCATGGACGGCACCGTCCACCGCGCCGTGGGCCGCACCCAGTACGCGGACTTCTCCGGCTGGGACGTCTACCGCACCGAGATCGAGCTGCTGGCGCTGCTCGACCCGCGCCGCGCCTCCGACATGGTCCAGTCGCTGCTCGCCGACGCCGAACAGTCGGGCTGCCTGCCGCGCTGGCCGCTCGCCAACGGCCAGACGATGACGATGGTCGGCGACTCGGCCGACCCGCTGATCGCCGCCGCGGCGGCCTTCGGCGCCGACCACTTCGACCGCGCCGCGGCGCTGGCGGCGATGGTGCGCGGGGCGAGCGCGCCGTGCGAAAGCGCCAACGGCGAATACGTGGAGCGCCAGGGCCTCGCCTCCTACCTGCGGCTCGGGTACGTCCCCTTCGACGAAGACACGAACCGCCGCAACGCCAACTCGCTCACCGGCAGCCCGGACGCCGTCTGGGGCTCGGCGGCGACGACGCTCGAGTACGCGATCGACGATTTCGCGATCGCCCAGTTCGCGGCCCGGCAGGGGGCCGGCGAGGCGCGGACCTACGAAGAGTTCATCCGCCGCGCCGGCAACTGGCGCAACCTCTTCGAACCGGCGGGCGGGGTGGTGGAGCCGCGCTTCGCGAGCGGCGCCTTCCCCAGCCCCTACGACCCGCTGCGGGGCGGCGGCTTCGTCGAGGGCGACGCCGCCCAGTACACCTGGATGGTCCCCCAGGACCCGGCCGGGCTCTTTCGCCTGCTGGGCGGGCCTTCGCACGCCGCCGCCCGGCTCGACGGCTTCCTGCGGGTGCTGAACGGCGGCGCCGGGGGCACCCACACCGACCACGCCCTGCTCGGCGACGAGCCGACCCTGGGGACGCCGTGGCTGTACGACTGGCTGCGCCGTCCCTGGAGGACGCAGGAGGCGGTGCGCCGCGGCCTGCGCCTCTACGGCCCGAGCCCGGCCGGGTATCCCGGCAACGACGACCTCGGCACGCTCTCGGCCTGGTACGTCTTCGGCGCGCTCGGCCTCTACCCGGCGCAGCCGGGGACCGGGACGCTGGCCCTTGCCACGCCGCTCTTCGAACGCGCCGAGGTGCGCCTCGCCGGGCGGAGGAAGCTGACGATCCTGGCGCCGCGGGCGGCGCGCCACGGTGCCGCCCCGGGCTCGGGCGCGGCGCCGTACGTCGCGTCCCTGCGCCTCGACGGCCGGCCCCACGACCGCCCCTGGGCGAGCTTCTGCGAACTCGCCCGCGGCGCGACCCTCGCCTTCGCCACCAGCCCCCGCCCGACCCGCTGGGCACAGCGCGGCCAACTCCCCCCGTCCTACGGCCCGGCCGCCCCCGCCCCGACCTCCCCCTGCGCCCCCTGATCGCCCCCTCGACGCCCGCGCACCCTCGACGCTTGTCACGTATGGAGGACAAGCGTCGAAGCGGCGGGGCAGAGGGGTTTAGGGAGCGTTTAGCGGTCGTTCAGGAATGTCTCAGCAAGCGGGCGCATGCTGCCCGCTTGTGCACAGCTCCGCGGCCTCCCTGCCGGCTGCTCCAGACCCCTCCATCGCCCTCGCCGACCTGCGCGAGGGGACGTCGGCGCGCGCCCGCGCCCTGGTCGCCGCCTTCGCGGCGCTGACCGCCGCCGGGGCGGCGATCCGCTTCTTCCCGCTCGGGATCCAGAGCTTCCACCACGACGAGGTGATCACCGTGATGCGGGTGCTTCCCGGCACCTTCGGCCACATGCTGCACGAGGTGAAGGTCAGCGAGTCCAACCCGCCGCTCTACTACGTGCTCGCCTGGGGCTGGATCAAGGCCTTCGGGCGCGACGAATGGGGGATCCGGTCGCTGTCGGCGCTGCTGGGCGCGCTCACCGTTCCGCTCGGCTACCCGATCGGCAGGCAGCTGGCGAGCCGCCGGGTCGGCCTCGTCCTCACCGGCCTGCTCGCCTTCAACCCGATGTTGATCTGGTACTCGCAGGAGGCCCGCTCCTACGCGCTGCTCGTCTTCTTCGGCGCGCTCTCGCTCCTCTTCTTCGTCCGCGCCCTCGACACCCGCCGCGGCCGCGACCTGGCCCTCTGGGCGGTGACCTCGGCGCTCGCCCTCTGCAGCCACTACTTCGCCTTCTTCGCGGTCGGCATCGAGGCGGCCTGGCTGGCGGTGGCGCTGCGCGAGCGATGGAAGGCGCTGCTGCCCGCGCTGGCCCTGGTCGGCGCGACCGGCGCCGCACTGATCCCCCTGATCCTCGCCCAGGTCAACCCCACCCACATCGGCTGGATCTCCGAAGGCAGCCTCGGCGGCCGCTTCCTGCAGACCGGGGTCAGCTTCCTGGTCGGCGAAACGGGCCACGTGATCGCCGAGCCGCCGCGCGGCCACTACGCGGTCCTGCCCGCGATCGGGGTCGGCCTGGCGGCGTTGGCGCTGCTCGCGGTCGGCACCCGGCGGGAGCGCCGCGGGGGCGTCCTCGGGCTGGCGGTCGGGCTCGGCGTCCTCGCCCTCGCGGGCGCCGCGGCGCTGGTCGGCAAGGACTACGTGGTGGAGCGCAACCTGCTGCCCGCGCTGGTGCCGCTGGCCGTGGTGGTCGCGCTCGGGCTCGGCGCCGCCCGCGCCCGGCTCGCCGGGGTGCTGGTCGCGGTGGCCCTCTGCTCCTACTGGCTCGCGTTCGACGTCTACGTCACCCAGACGCCCAACCTGCAGCGGCCCGACTACCGGGCGGTCACCGCAGCGCTCGGCCCGGCCCGCGTGCCGCGCGCGATCGTCAGCTGGCGCCTCGCCGGGGACCCGCTGCGCTGGTACCTCGCCGACGGCGCGATGCGCTGGTTCGGCGGCGCCGAAGCGGTGCGGGAAGTCGACCTGGTCGGCAAGCGAACGGTCGCCGAGCACCCCGCTAACCTTCCAGCAGAGTTTCGTCCGGTGGGGGTCGTGCGGATGGACCGCCTGACGATCGCCCGCTACGTCTCGCCGACTCCCGTCCTGCTCTGGATGCACGAACTAGACGCCCTGAAGACCGGTTACGGCGCCACCGACGTCGTCCTCGACGGCCCGCCCGCCTCGCGGCTGCGGCTCGGCGAGCACGCCCGCACGGCTCCTTCCTTCCGGGTCGCGCGGGCGCGGGCGGTGGCGGGATGAGCGAGGGCCAGACCAGCCTCGCGGTGCGGCTCCACGCCGCGGCGCGCCAGCCGCACAACTGGATCCAACTGCTCAAATTCGGTGTCGTCGGCGGCTCCGGCTACGTCATCAACCTGGTCGTCTTCGCCTTCCTCGCGACCAATCTCGGCGTCTACCACGCGGCCGCCGCGGTCGGCGCCTTCTGCGTCGCCCTCGGCAACAACTTCTTCTGGAACCGGCACTGGACCTTCGGCCCCGGGGAGGGGCTGGCGCATCGCCAGGCGGTCCGCTTCACCGCGGTCAGCGTCGGCGCGCTGCTCGTCAACCTGGTGGTGCTGGAGGCGATCGTCGCCACCTCCTCGATCAGCGAACTCGCCGCCCAGGCGATCGCGGTCGCCGTCGCGATGCCGTTCAACTTCCTCGGCAACAAGCTCTGGACCTTCGCCTGAGCGCGCGGCCACGTCGACGCTCGTTACCCCATCGGTGACAAGCGTCGCGGGGGGCGGGGCGGCTGCGGCGGGTCTTGGCCGCTCAGCTAACGTTGATGGCATGAGCGAGAACGCCCGCAAGCCGAGCTACGACGCCGCCCAGATCGAGAGCGAGCGCCAGGCCGCCTGGGCCGAGCGCGGCGACTACGGCGCGCCCGCGCCGCCTCCCGACGGCGAGCGCGGGGTCTACGTCAAGTCCTCGAGCCCGTTCACCTCCGGCAACCTGCACATGGGCCACGTGCGCGATTACACGATCGGCGACGCCTACGCGCGGTTCCAGCGGGCGCGCGGGCGCAGCGTCCTGATGGGCTTCGGCTTCGACGCCTTCGGCCTGCCCGC
Organism: uncultured Actinomycetes bacterium; assembly: GCA_963763265.1. Taxonomy (GTDB): domain Bacteria; phylum Actinomycetota; class Thermoleophilia; order Solirubrobacterales; family 70-9; genus VAYN01. The sequence continues at coordinate 189,240 of CAVXNN010000007.1, forward strand.
CGAGCTGGCGGCGATCGAGCGGCAGGTCCCCGCCGCCGAGTGGGTCGTCCAGTCGGGCGAGCGGATGCTCGAGCAGATGAAGCGGCTCGGCTACAGCTTCGACTACGACCGCGTCTTCTACAGCTCCGACGAGGGCCAGTACCGCTGGGCGCAGTGGCTCTTCCTGACCCTGTACGACATGGGGCTGATCTACCTCGACGACGCGACCGTCGACTGGTGCGACACCTGCCAGACGACGCTGGCGACGATCCAGGTCGAGGAGGGCGGCACCTGCTGGCGCTGCCACAACGAGGTGCGGCTGATCCGTCGGCCGACCTGGTTCCTGAAGATCACGCCCTACCTGGAGGAGAACGACGCCAACACCGCCCTGCTGGAGGAGCAGCCGTGGGACGAGCTGGCGCTCGCCACCCAGCGCTACATCCTCGGCCGCGCCGAGGGCGTCGAGTTCGAGCTGGGCGGCCCCGACGGAACGCTCACCGTCTTCACGCCGCATGGCGACGCCGCCGGGCTGGCGACCTTCGTGCTGCTCTCGCCGCGCCACCCCGAGGTCGACGCCTGGGCGGGCGCGGAGGAGGTGCGCGCGGAGCTGGAGAAGCTGCGCTCGGGCGGCTGGGAGCGCAGCGCCCGCGACGCCGGCTCGGTGCCCGTGGTCGACACCGGCCGCGCGATCGCCGGGCCCGGCGGCGCGCGGCTGCCGGTGCTGGTCTCGCCGCTGGTCGACGCCCGCTTCGGGCCCACCGCGGCGCTCGGGATCCCGGCCGTCGACGAGGCCGACGCCGACGTCGCGGCGCGCTTCCCGGGCCGGATCGAGGCGGGGGAGACGGAGGCAGGCGGTGCCGGCGCGGAGGGCGCCGGCGGGAACGCAGCCGCCACGGACGCTGCCTCCGGTGCGGCCGCCGACGGCGACGCGCCCGCGGGCGCCGAGCCCGCCCGCCCCATCGCCCCGGTGCCGGGCGCCCGCGCGGCGAAGCGCTACCGCGCCAACGACTTCTCGATCTCCCGCCAGCGCTCCTGGGGGACGCCGATCCCGGTCGTCCACTGTCCCGACTGCGGCCCGGTGCCGGTCCCCGAGGCCGACCTGCCGGTCATCCTGCCGCGCGACATCAAGCCGACCGGGGAAGGGAACCCGCTGGCCGAGCGGGCCGACTTCGTCGACGTCGCCTGCCCGCGCTGCGGGACGCCCGCCAAGCGGGAGACCGACACCCTCGACTGCCACTTCGACGCGCTCTTCCTCTGGGTCCCGGCCACCGTGCCGCCGGAGGACCGCGCCGACCGGATGTTCACCCACCCCGAGTCGCGCAGGTGGCTGCCGGCCGAGCGGCTGGTGGCGGGCGGCGACTCGGGCGGCTTCGTCTTCGACCAGCGGATCGTCACCAAGGCGCTCCGCGACCACGGCGAGTTCGCCTACATGGAGGCGGGGGAGCCGTTCGAGGGCTGCCTCTTCCATGAGATGGTGATCGCCGACGGGCGCAAGATGAGCAAGCACCTCGGCAACGTGGTCGACCCCGACGAGCTGGCCGGCCAGTTCGGCGCCGACACGGTGCGCGTCGCGGTGCTCTGGGCGGCGGGGCCGGCGAAGACGTTGAACTGGTCGGACGCCGCGATCCGCTTCGCCAACAAATTCCTGCGCGGCTTCTGGACCTACGCCCACGACCGCTTCGTCGAGCTCGACAACGCCAAGCACGACCCCGAGAAGGCGGCGGAGACCGAGTTCATGCGCGAGCGCCTGCGCAAGTGGTGCGAGGCCGGCCTGGAGCGGGTGGCGGGCGACACCGCCGACCTGCAGATGCACAAGTCGATCCGCAACCTGACCCGGCTCTTCGAGCGCATCCAGCAGTTCGAGAAGCAGCTGAAGAAGCGCGGCCAGCTCGGCCACGCCGACGCCGAGGCCCTGGTCGCGGCGATCCTGCTGCTGGCCCGCGCCCTGCAGCCATTCGCCCCGCACACCGCCGAGGCGATCCTGATCAATTCGGGCCGCTTCGCCTCCGCGGACCTGCCCGGCGTCTGGCCGGACGCGGGCGAGATCCGGGTCGCCGCCGCCGACCAGCCGGCCGGCGCGGCGAAGTAGCGGCCCGTGCCCGGCCTAAAGGCAGGGCGATCATTATGTTCAGCGACCCTTGATTGCTAGAAGTCGGTCTGTTATGAATGCCACCCTGCCGGCCGATCAACCGGCAGGCGAGGCGGGGCACACTCAGACAGGGAAACCGCCTTGGGGTGGCAAAGGAGGACCTGACGCTGAGCAGGGGGGTTGCGTTCGTCACGACCCGACTCCCAAGGCGTCGATGCGCAGTCGGCGCCGCCCCGCCTCAACTTGCTTCTCGCCACGGGACCGGGGCTCCCGAGGCGAGAAGCATGCCGCGGACGGCTGTCCGGCCGACGTGATGCCGGGTCGCGGGGGCGGCGCGCCCGCCGCGGTCCGCGGGCGCCGGGCGGAGCTCAGTCGGCGGGCGGATCCTCGACCGTGAAGCGGCGACGCTCGTGGTCCCAGCCGGTCCCGGCGCAGAGCACGTCGGGGGTCGTCCCGAGGGCGCCCGCCAGCTTCAGCAGGGTGCCGAAGCGCGGTTCGCGGCCGGCGCGCTCGAGCAGCGAGATCTCGGTGCGGTGCAGGTCGGTGCGCTCGCCCAGCACCTCCTGGGAGATGCCGACCGCGACGCGCTGCCGGCGCAGGTTGTGGGCGAAGCGCTCCTGCGGGGTCAAGGCGCGGTCCGGGCGGGGGCGATAGGTCGACGCACCGACCTATCGTGGCGGGACGCAGACAACCGTTCCACAGACAAAACGCTCCCCGCCGTACGGACGGCCATGCGCGCGGGCGCGACCCGATCGGTTCGCTACCGTGGAGGCCCGCTTTGCAGGGGGTTATCCGAATATTTACGCTAAAAGCGTTGAGCGAACGGAGCCCCTGTGTTATAGACGTACGACCCATACCAAGCGGTGCCGGAGGGGCGCCGCCGATCGAGCCGCCACGGCGGTGACCAAGGAGGAAGTCTCGATGAGCGACGACGCGCAGCATCTGGAGGGGCCGATCGGCCGGCGAACCAGGTCCTGCGCGACCGAACTCGTCTGCCGTGACTGTGGTTACCGCACCCCGCTGCTCGACTCGGCATTCAAGTGCCCGGCCTGCGGCGAGGGCCTCGACATCGACTACGACTACGAGCGCGCCAGGGCGGCGATCGCCGAGCACGGCCTCGTCGACCGTCCCTGGAACATCTGGCGGTTCGAGGAGCTGCTGCCGATCACAGCCGCCGACGCCCAGGCCCGGGTCGGACAGTTCGCCGGCCAGACGCCGCTGATCCACGCCGACCGGCTGGGCGCCGAGCTCGGCCTGAAGAACCTGTACCTGAAGGACGACTCGACCAATCGCCCGTCGCTGTCCTACAAGGACCGCGTCGTGGGGATGGCGATCGCCCGCCTGCTGGAGCTCGGCAAGGACGAGGTCGGCTGCGTGTCCACCGGCAACGTCGGCACCGCGGTGGCGGCGCTGGCGGCCAAGGCCGGGGCCACCGCCTACGTCTTCTACCCGGGCAACATGGAGAAGGGGAAGGCGAAGGCATGCCGGGCGCTGGGCGCCCAGGTCTGCCAGCTGGACGGCAACTACGATCAGGCCAACCGCGCCTGCCGCGAGCTGTCGCTGGCGAGCGGGATCGAGTTCGCCAACATCACCCTGCGCCCGTTCTATGCGGAGGGGGCGAAGACGGTCGCCTTCGAGGTGGTCGAGGAGCTGGGCTGGAAGGCGCCCGACCACTTCGTGATCCCGGCGGCCGGCGGCACCCTGTCCTCGCGTGTCCACAAGGGGCTGAACGAGCTGGAGATGGTCGGCCTCGCCGAGACCGCGGGCACGAAGATCAACATCGCCCAGGCGGGCGGCTGCGACCCGATCGCCACCGCGATCCTCGGCGGCGGCGAGCTCGAGCCGCAGTCCCCCGACACGGCCGCCCACTCGCTGGCGATCGGCGCCCCCGGGGACGGGCCGCTGGTGATCGACGCGGTGCGCAGCCGCGGCGGCTCGGCGGGCACCGTGACCGACCCGGAGATCTTCGAGGCGATCGACCTGCTCGGCGCCACCGAGGGCATCCTCACCGAGCCGGCCGGCGGCACCACGATCGCCTCGCTGGCGCAGCTCGCCCAGCAGGGCAAGATCGGCCCCGAGGAGACGGTCGTCGCGGTGATCAGCGGCAACGGCCTGAAGACGATCCAGGACCACCCGGACAAGGCGTGGCCGGAAATGGTCGCCTGCGACCTCGAGTCGATGAGCGAGCTGCTCGAGGGCTTCCGCCGCACCGCGGCGACGGTCGGCTAGCGCGGACGTCGGGCGGACGCCGGGGGACGGGGCGCGTGAGCGAGCCGCCCGCGGTCGACGGCGTCCGCCACCGCTGGGTGGAGGCGCGTGGCCTGCGTTTCCACGTGGCCGAGGCGGGAGAGGGCGACGACGTCGTCCTCTGCCTGCACGGCTGGCCGCAGCACTGGTACGAGTGGCGGCACCTGCTGCCGGCGCTGGCGGCGGCCGGCTACCGGGCGCTGGCGATCGACCTGCGCGGCTTCGGCTGGAGCGACGCGCCGCCGCGAGGCTACGAGAAGGAGAACCTGGCGAGCGACGTGCTGGCGGTGCTCGACGCGCTCGGCCTCGAGCGGGTGAAGCTGGTCGGCCACGACTGGGGCGGCTGGATCGGCTTCCTGCTCTGCCTGCGCGAGCCGCGGCGCTTCGAGCGCTACCTCTCGCTGAACATCCTCACCCCGTGGGTGAGCCGGCGCGCGATGGCGCCGGAGCTGTGGCGGTTCAGCTACCAGCTGGTGGTCGCGGCGCCGCTCCTCGGCTACCGCCTGCACCGCGGCGGCGCCTTCGTGCCGCGCGTCCTGGTCGGTGCCTCCACCGTGCGCTCCGCCTGGGACGAGGAGACGCTGCGCGCCTTCGCCGACAACCTCGCCGAGCCCGACCGCGCCCGCGCCTGCGTGCAGATGTACCGCGTCTTCCAGCTCCACGAGTCGCCCGCCATCCTTCGCGGCCGCTACGCCGGCCAACGGCTGACGGTCCCGACCTACCACCTCCACGGCACCGACGACGCCGCCCTCCGCCCCCACATGCTGGCCGGCTACCAGCGTCACGCCGAGGACATGCGGGTCGAGCTGGTCGAGGGCTGCGGCCACTTCATCGCCGACGAGATGCCCGACCTGGTCGCCGAGCGGGCGCTGGAGTTCTTCGGCGGCTCGGGCACCTAGACTCCGCTCGATGCGGGCGCTGGTCCAACGCTGCAGCCAGGCGGCGGTCGATGTCGAGGGGGCGAAGGTGGCCCAGATCCGGGCCGGGATGGTGGTGCTGCTCGGGGTCGGTGTGGGGGACACCGAGGCGGAGTGCGGCCGGCTGGCCGAGAAGGTGCTGGCGCTGCGGATCTTCGACGACGCCGAGGGGCGGATGAACGAGCCGCTCGGGTCGGAGCGGGAGATCCTCTGCGTCAGCCAGTTCACCCTCTACGGGGACACGCGGAAGGGGACGCGGCCGAGCTACGTGAAGGCGGCGCGGCCGGAGGTCGCCGAGCCGCTGTACGACCGCTTCTGCGACCGGGTTGGCGCCAAGAAGGGAGTCTTCGGCGCCTGCATGGGCGTGGCATTGATCAACGACGGCCCGGTCACGGTGATGGTCGAGGTCGAGCCATCGTGAACGCGGCCGGGCCGGCGGGCGAGGCCGAGAATGCCGGGGCGGGGTCGGTGGAGGTCGGTCCCGGCCGCTCGATCGCCTGGACGGCAGTCGGAAGCGGGCCGCCGCTCCTCCTGCTCAACGGCTACGCGGCCACCGGGCGCGACTGGGACCCCGGCTTCCTGGCGCGGCTGGCGCGCCGCTTCCGCGTCGTCTGCCCCGACAACGCCGGGCTCGGCGACTCGACGCTGGCCCCGGGTGTGGAGGTCGGCGGGGTGGAGGGGATGGCCGACGACTCCGTCGCCCTCCTCGACGGGCTGGGGATCGAGCGCACGGCGTTGGTCGGCTGGTCGATGGGTGGCTTCGTCGCCCAGGCGCTGCTGCGCTCGATCCCGGAGCGGATCGGCGGCGCGGGGCTGATGTCGACCGACCCCGGCGGGCCCGACTGCGTCGACCCCGACCCGGCCGTCTGGCGGCGGCTGATCGACCACTCCGGAACGCCCCGCGAGCAGGCGAGGAGGCTCTTGTCGCTGCTCTTCCCGCCCGACCGGGCCGCCGCGGCCGACGAACAGCTCGGCGACCTCGTGGCCGCGGCGCGCGCCGCCCTCCCCGAGGGTGTCCTGCGCATGCAGGAGGAGGCGCTCGACGCCTGGCACCGGCGCCCTACGCCGCTCCCGCCCGCGGACCCGGCGATCCCGGTGGCTGTCGTCCACGGCGCCGTCGACACGGTGGTGCCGCCCGCCAACGCCGAGGTGCTGGCGCGGGTCCACCCGGGCGCGAACGTCACGGTGCTACCCGACTGCGCCCACGCGGCGATGGCGCAGGAGCCGGGACAGGCGGCCGAGGCGCTGATCGCCGTGGCCGGCGCCTGAGGGACGCGAGCCGGACGGCCGCGCCGCTCAGCTCTGGCCGGGCGTGACCGTCCAGCCCGCGACGAGCAGGAGGATTCCGACCGCCGCGGCCACCGCGCCGACCCACTGCAGGGCGCCGGCGATCCGCGGCGCCTCCCGCGGCGCGACCTCTTCGCCCCGGCGTTCGCGCACATAGCGCTCGTCCCGGTGCTCCTCCTCGAGCCGGCGCTTGATCAGCGCCCCCGCCGCGGCCGTGACGACCGCGATCGCGACGAAGATCGCGCCCAGCACGTAGAGCGTCTGCGCGTCGAGGTTCCGCGGGATCATCGCCCGGCGACTCTAGATGGTTGATCCCACGGCAGGGTGCGACCGCCCAGGGTCGGCCGGTGGCCGGTGGGCGCCGGGCAGGCCGCGCGCCGGGCCGCGCGCCGGGCCGCGCGCGCCGGGCCGCAGCGCGGAAGGATGCGGCGATCTGCGGATGCGCCGGTCCGGGCGCGTGGGCTAGGGTCGGCGGTGCGCAGGGCAGAACCGAAGGAGGAGCCGAAGTGAGCGACGAAACTCAAGAGATCGGTCCGATCGACTACGTCGTGGTCGAGTGGCCGGGGCGACAGCCCAACGGCGAGGCGATCCCGCACCTGATCGACCTGGTCGACCGGGGGTACATCCGGATCATCGACCTCGCCTTCATCGCCAAGGACGAGCAGGGCAACGTCGTCGGGATGGACCTCGCCGAGCTGGGCGACGTCGCCGACCTCGCGGTCTTCGAGGGGGCCTCGTCGGGCCTGCTCGACGACTCCGACATCGCCACCGCGGGCGACGTCCTCGAGCCCGGCACCTCGGCCGCGCTGCTCGTCTACGAGAACGCCTGGGCCGCGCCCTTCGCGACCGCCGTGCGCCGCTCCGGCGGCCAGCTGGTCGCCGGCGGCCGGATACCCGTCGAGGACCTCGTCGCCGCCCTGGACGCGGCCGAGGCCTAGTTTCCACCCGAATCACGGAGAGGATAAACCGATGCCAGGACTACTGAGGGGAGTGGCCCGGACCGCCGCCGTCGCCGGCACCGCGACCGTGGTCAGCGGCCGCGTCCGCCGTCGCCAGGAATCGCGCTGGGCGTCCCAGGAAGCACAGCAGGCCGCGCAGCAGATGCCGCCCCAGGCGCCGCCCCCGCAGGCGCCCGCGCCCCAGGCCGCCGAGCCCTCGATGATCGATCAGCTGAAGGAGCTCGGCGAATTGAAAGCGCAGGGCATCCTCACCGAGGAGGAGTTCGCCGCCCAGAAGGCCAAGCTGCTCGGCTGACATGGGCGAGACCGCGAAATTCACCGCCGAGGAAGCCCGTGTGGTGGGCGAGCGAGTCGGCATCGACTGGGGCTCGTCGCCGTTCGACGTCGAGCAGTTCCGGATGGGCATGGACGTCGAGCTGGAGCACGGCTCCCAGGACCCCGAGACCAACGTCACCGACGACGACGTCCTGGTCACCGCCAAGATCGCCCGCGCGCACCTCAACGAGTTCCCGGACTACTACACCCGCCTCGCCGCGATGGAGGCCGAGGCGGAGGCCTACTGGGCCTCCCGCAACCAGTAGGGCGGGTCGAGGCTCAGGCGGGCACGTTCGAGCCCTCCAGGTAGCGCAGCAGGGACGCGCTGAGGCCGAGGTCGAGCGATACGGAGCCGCCGGAGAGGCGGAGCCTGGCGCCGTCTTCGCTGATCGCGGCGTCCCAGCCGTGCATCTCGACGTTGCGCAGCGCGTAGCCGAGCAGCTGCTTCCGGCGCTCCTCGGCGCTGCCGTTCGAAGCCGACATGTTCGTCTCGAGGACGATTTCGCGATTGATCGCGTCGGCGTCAGGCAGGTCGCGGATGCGCTGCAGGTTGTGGTCTACCTCCGCGGCTACCGGAGCCAGCGAAAGGTCTTTCGGAACTTTTGGTCGCATAGCGGTTGAACCCCCATCTAGGTTTGACGGCGGGCACAAGCTATTTTCGGCGCGCGAGGGCGACATCCGCGCAAGGCCACACGGAGCGTGCGGAAGGTTGCGGTGGCGCCGGGCGTGGTCGCTGAGTGGGGTGGGGGACCGCGGCGACGCTGCCCGGTGGACGCTTGTCCCGGCGTGGCGGGCTGGTCCGCGCGCTTTGGAGGCCGCGGGCGGCCCTTCAGCCCACGCGCCGGTAGCGGATGTGGGTGGCGAGCGGCGAGTGGAGCGCCTCGACCGGCTCGAACCCGAAGGACTCGACCCCATCGAACAGTCCCTCGCCGGCCCCGAGCAGGACGGGGATGACGTCCAGGGTCATTTCGTCGATCACCCCCGCAACGAGCGCCTGACGGACCGTCGAGGCGCCGCCCGCGACGTCGACGCCGTCCTCGCCGGCCGCCTTCCGTGCCTGCGCATAGGCAGCCTCGAAGCCCTCGGTGACGAAGTGGAAGCTCGTCCCGCCCTCCATCTCGATCGGCTCGCGGGCGTGGTGGGTGAGCACGAAGACGGGCGCGCGGTAGGGCGGTTCGGGACCCCACCAGCCGTCCCAGTCCTCGTCCCACTCGCCGCGAACCGGCCCGAACATGTTGCGGCCCATCACGTAGGCCCCCCGCGGTCGCATCAGCCACCTTTCCGCCGTCGCGTCCGCCTCGGTCGCGCGCTCGTCCCCCAGGTGCCAGCCATGCAGCTCCCTGCCCCGCCTCCCCAGAGGACTCTCCCGACTCTGTTCCGGCCCGGCGACGAAGCCGTCGAGCGAGATCGACATGTGACAGGTGGTGTCCGACATCGGCAGCCTCCCAGCTGGTTGACGTTGGTGGGAGCCATTCCCGGTGGGCTCCACGTCTAGTGCCGGAGGAGGGACTCGAACCCCCGACACGCGGATTATGATCGGCGTCAATCGCTTCCAGTTTGGCTTGTAGAGCGGGATTGTGTCCAGTTAGTTCGGTGTCGTAGGGCACATTTTTGCCGATTTGGGGACACATTTCGGGACACATTTTTCGGTCCGGAGAGCGGCCTACCGTGGAGGCATGAGTTCCTCCTCAGTCGTTTTCCGCGAAGCCCCGATCAGCGGCCACGTCTTCCGCCGGAAGCGGAAGTCGGGTGACCGCTGGATGGCAAAGTGGCGCGACGGCGAGGGTCAGCACCAGGTCGTGCTCGGCAAGGCGTGGTCGAAGCGGGGGAGGCCGGCAGAGGGCTATCTGACCAAGCAGGGCGCCCAGCGCGAGCTGGACGCGATCCTCGCCGACGCCCGGCGCCACAGGATCACCAGCCAGCCACGGCTTGCCAGCACGGTCACGTTCGCCGAGGCCGCGCGCGAGTGGCTGCGCTACGTCGAGCACGACCGCAAGCGGCGGCCGTCGACGATCGCCGACTACCGCTGGATCGTCGAGCGGCGGCTGCTGCCGGACTTCGGGGAGCTCGCGCTGGAGTCGGTCACGACCCAGCGCATCGACAACTGGCGGGTCGAGCTGGTCGCGGCGGGAGGCATCGCCGACGGCGAGGGTCTGTCGGCGCGGACGATCAACAAGTACCTCGGGGTGATGCACAGCATCCTCAAGCGAGCGCAGCGCACCTACGGCCTTGTGGCGAACGCCGCGGCATGGGCCGAGCGCCAGCCCGTGACCCGCTCCGGCGACTTCGACGTGCTCTCGGCGGCGGAGGTCGAGGCCCTTGCTCGCGTCGCCCGCGAGGGTCGCCACCGCAAACCGCCCAAGCACCCGACCGGCTTGGAGTGGCGGGCGAAGCTGCGCCAGCAGGACCAGCAGGACGCCGCGATCTTCTTGACCGCCGCCTACGCCGGCCTGCGCCTCGGCGAGCTGCGCAGCCTGCGCTGGCGCGACCTCGACTTCGGCAAGCGCCTGATCCACGTCCGCCACTCCTACGTGATGCGCAACGAGGACGCGCCGAAGTCGGGCCGGGTCCGCAGCGTCCCGATGATCGACCAGGTGGCGGTAGCACTCGACCAGCTCAGCCGCCGCAACGGTTGGACCGGGGAGGAGGACCTCGTCTTCGTCAACCCGACCGGCGAGCACATCGAGGACAGCGCCCTACGCCGCCGCTTCTACGCCGCTCTCAAGGCAGCCGGCCTCAAGCACATCCGTTTCCATGACCTCCGCCACAGCTTCGGCACCCTCGTCGTCCAGGTCTTCCCGCTAACCGACGTCAAGGCGTACATGGGTCACGCCGACATAGCGACGACGATGATCTACGTCCATCACGTCCCGCAGGTGGACGCAGCCGAAAAGCTCTCGGCGGCGCTGCGCGAGGCTTCGACGGGTCCGCCTTTGCCGGCGGCTCGGCCAGCGGCCTGATGAACGAAGGCTTCCACGTTGTGCACGGTGACCTAGATGTAGGCCAAGTGACCTATATTTAGTCCACCTGATCTACCCTTAGGACACTCAGCGATGGATGTCTCGAAACCCTTCACGGCCATATCTTCAAGCGTCGATGCCGACGTGCTCGTAGTCCTGGCGGGTTCAACGAAGCCCCGCAGCGGGCGTGAGCTGGCCCGTCGGGCGGGACGCTCCAATACCGGCGTCCAGCATGTCCTCGACCGCCTCGTCGAGCACGGACTGGTCCACCGGGAAGAGGTGGGGCGGACCTTCCTCTACGAGCTGAACCGCGATCACCTGCTGGCTCCGACCGTCGAGCAGATGGCCGGGGCGCGAACCGAGCTGATCCGCCGGCTCCGCAAGGTGATCGGCGCTTGGGAGCCTGCGCCTGTTCACGCCTCCCTCTTCGGCAGCGCGGCGCGCGGCGACGGCGACACGAGCAGCGACATCGACCTCCTCATCGTGCGGCCCGCCGGTCTCGACCCCGAAGACGCGAACTGGCGTGAGCAGCTCGACGAACTCGCCGACTCGGTGCGCCGCTGGACCGGCAACAACGCCGGCATCGCCGAGGTCTCAGAGGGCGAGCTTCCGCGACTGCGTAAGGATCGCCCGCCCGTCGTGGAGGAGGTCAGCGAGGACGCCGTTGACCTCGCCGGTGAAGACACGCGCAAGCTCCTCAGGCGGCTGTGATGGCGCGCAAGCAACCACGGACCCAGGCGTGTGGAGATCCCCAGGCGCGGCAGCGGCTCGGGCACGCGAGGAGCTTCCTCGAAGTCGCCGAGCTGGCCGCGGACGTGAGCGACCCCTCGCTGGAGTACGGAAGCGTGGCGGCCTCCGTCGCCATCCTCGCCGGAATCGCGGCCGCCGACGCTGCCTGCTGCAAGGAGCTAGGGAAACGGTCTCGCTCCGACAACCACCACGACGCCGAGCTGCTGCTCGAACAGATCACCCCGGGCGGCAAACGGGCGGCCAGCCAGCTGCGCCAGCTGATCGACATCAAGGACACCGCCCACTACGGGTTCATCGACGTAAGCGCGGCCCAGCTCAAACGATCTCTGCGCCAGGCCCGGCACCTCGTCGAGTTCGCCGAGGAGATCATGCGCCGATAGGGACTGGGGGCGCCGGCCGTAACATCCCGACGATGAGCAAGGGAATCAGCCCCATCGGGACGGCCGTGTCCGATGACATTCAGGAGTCCCTTGAGGACCCTGAGTTCCGAGCCGAGTACGAACGGATCGCGCCTTACGACGCGCTCGCCCGACTCGTCAGCAAACGTCGTGGCGAGCTTGGCCTGACGCAGGCAGAGCTGGCCGCTCGGATCGGCACCACGGCCACGACGGTTTCTCGGGTCGAGAGCGGTCAGCACGCGGTCAGAGCTCGGACTCGACAGATGCTCGTCGATTTCCTCGGTATCGACCACGTGGAAGGGCAGGGATGAGCGACGACTTCCAAGAACTGATCGAAGAGATCGAGACCGAGGCAGCGGCCGAAGGCCCCTCCGCCGCGGCCGAGCTTCGGAACCTACGACTCGAGTTCTCCACCGAAGCCGAGCGAATGGCGGCTGCAGATCGCTCCTCTCGCGATCATTCTCAACGCCGCCGCGCCCCCCGGCCGTAAGAGTTCTCAGCGACCCAACCACCCAAGTCCGCGCGGGTGAACCGCAGCCCGTGTCCGACCTTCACGTGCGGCAGCCCCCGCGAGCGCACCAACTCATAGAGCGTGCTGCGCGGCACATGGAGCAGTTTCGCCGCCTCGCGGGCGTCGAGCAGCGGCTCGGTGAGTAGATCGGTCTCGGACATCTCCTGCCCCTGCTGTCCGTCGCGGGCGCTCATTGCATCGGGTACGTCCTGACGGATTCGCTAAACGGGGTATCCGGTTGTTCCCCTTATTGCATTGGATGGGTTCGCTGACGCACTAGCTTTCACGCGGGAGCGGCAGCGGGATTGCATGCTCGCTTTTGCCAGCAGGTCGCAGGTGACCTACGATCCTTCCTGGTTGCGGCGGATCGCTCCCTCGCGGGCTTTCCTGACCCTCTCGAGATCCCTCGCGTACGGACGGCGGCCAACACTTATGGAGTAGTCGATGCGATTGCAGAGGCGGTGCGCAAGGATGGCGTTGTCCACGTCTCGGTGGCCCCCCTCTCTCTTGGAGCGCGGGAAGTGCTCGTGGGTGGGCATCCAGGTCGCTCAATTCGTCGCTGACCGGCTCGAAGTCGCACGCGCCTCCAAGCTCCTCGGGGCAGAAGCATTCGGGCATCTTGTCCCGCACCCGGTTCCGACCGGACACCCAAATAGACACGGAGGTGTCGGGTGTCAGCAACAACGGAGGACCGGGTGGCCAACAACGGAGGGGAGCCTGCCGAGGACCAGCGCGCCGAGCGCGCAGCCGAAGGCAAGCGGGAGGTGCGCTGGTCCTCGCGCCGCAAGGAAGGGGTGGTGCTGCGGCTGCTGCGCGGCGAGTCGCTTGACGCGCTCGCCCGCGAGTGCGGCCAGCCGGCCGGCGCGATCAGCCGCTGGCGGGAGGACTTCCTCGCCGCCGGCCGCGAGGGCCTCAAGGCAAGGGCCGCCCCGCCCGAAGAGCGCGAGCTGCGCGAAGCGCAGCGAAAGATCGGCGAGCAGGCGATCGAGATCGACACCCTCCGAGCCCTCTTGGGGAAAAGGGGCTCTCCTGACGTTTCCGTGGGTCACGTAACGGTGACTCGGCCGGGGAGCGGCGGGCACAACCCGCCGAGCTTCAGCATCGCCAGGGAGATAAGCGCCTGAGGCGAGTGAAAGCCGAAGGCGCGGCGGGCGATCAGCCGGATCTGTGTGTTGATCGCCTCCACGCGGGCGTTGGAGAGGCCGTGCCGGATGGCCGCGACGATCCCGTCGCGCTGCTCGGTGATGGTGCGGGCGAGCTTGACGAAGGGCCTCAGGTGGCAGCGCCGAGCCCAGGAGATCCACTCATCCAGCAGGCGGATCGCCGCCCTCGGCCCCAGCCGGTAGATCTGGCGCAGCTGCTCCTTCAGCAGGTAGGCGCGGTAGAGCGGCCGGTTGAGCTTCTCGATGTCGGCGAGCTTTGACTGCTGGCGGCCCGTCAGGTTCTCGGGGTTCTTCCACAGTGCGTAGCGAGCCCCCTTCAACTCGCGGGCGACGTCGGTCTGCCCCTGGCGGCGTGCCTCATTCCAGACCTCGCGGCGAACCTTGTCGAGCGCTTCGGTGGCGAGCGCGATCACGTGGAAGGGATCGACGCAGCGCTTGGCCTTCGGGCAGCGCTTCACCAACACCGCCTCGATCCAGCCCGCCATGTCGCAGGAGACGAGCTTGAGGCGCTTTGCGCGTTGCTCCCCGAGCGCGTCGAAGAACGCCTCGACCGTCGCCTTGTCGCGCCCCGGCGCCGCCCAGATCAGGCGGCCGCTGTCGTGGTCGACGACGACGGTCAGGTAGCGGTGGCCCTTGCGGTGAGAGATCTCGTCGATGCCGATCCGCCGCAGGCCGGCGAGGAGGTCCGCTTCGCGGCCCGCTTCCTCCGCCACCCGCTCGCAGATCGCCCCTGTCCCGCACCCGGTTCCGACCGGACACCCAAATAGACACGGAGGTGTCGGGTGTCAGCAACAACGGAGGACCGGGTGGCCAACAACGGAGGGGAGCCTGCCGAGGACCCGCGCGCCGAGCGCGCAGCCGAAGGCAAGCGGGAGGCGCGCTGGTCCTCGCGCCGCAAGGAAGGGGTGGTGCTGCGGCTGCTGCGCGGCGAGTCGCTTGACGCGCTCGCCCGCGAGTGCGGCCAGCCGGCCGGCGCGATCAGCCGCTGGCGGGAGGACTTCCTCGCCGCCGGCCGCGAGGGCCTCAAGGCAAGGGCCGCCCCGCCCGAAGAGCGCGAGCTGCGCGAAGCGCAGCGAAAGATCGGCGAGCAGGCGATCGAGATCGACACCCTCCGAGCCCTCTTGGGGAAAAAGGGGGCTCCACGGTCAGAGAGGCGGTCGAGGTGAGCGCCGAGACCGGGCACCGGCTCGGCACCGTCTGCCGGATCGCCGGCGTCTCGCGCTCGGCGGCCTTCGAGCGTGTCCGGCGCGAACGGGAGGGCGCCGTCGGCGAGCGGGCGCATCGCAAGCGCGGGCCGGTGGGCGCGATGCCCGACGCCTGCCTGCGCGCCGAGATCCACCGCACGATCGAGGACTCGCCCTTCAACGGCGAGGGCCATCGCAAGGTCTGGGCGCGCCTGCGCCGTCGCGGCATCCGTGCCTCGCGCAAGCGGGTGCTGCGGCTGATGCGCGAGGACGGGGTCCTCGCCCCGACCCCGCAGGTGAGAAAGCGCGCCGCGCGCCTGCACACGGGCACGATCACCGTCGAGACGCCCGACACCCTGTGGGCAACGGATGCGACCGAGGCCTGGAGCGATCAGGACGGCCGCTGCGCGGTCTTCGTGATCGTCGACCACGGCACCGGCGAGCTGTTCTTCGACGCGGCCCACCGCATGGACCGCTTCGCCGCCGCCGATCTCCTTCGCGAGGTCACAGCCGAGCGCTTCGGCTCGGTCGAGGCGGCCGTTGCCGCCGGGCTCGCGCTGCGCTACGACGGCGGGCCCTGCTTTCGCTCAGACCACTACCAGGCCGAGATCGACCACCTGGGGATCGCCCGCTCGCCCGCCTTCCACTACGAGCCCGAGACGAACGGATGCGCCGAGCGGGCGATCCAGGCGCTCAAGGAGCAGGTGCTGTGGATCGAGCGATTCGAGACCTTCGAGCAGCTGCGCGCCGCGGTGCGGGACTTCGGCCGCCTCTACAACCGCGAGTGGCTGCTCGAGAGGCACGGCTACCGCACGCCGATCGAAGCTCGAGAGGGGTTCCTCGCCGCCCGCGACGAGGGTGCCGGCTCGACCCGGATGCGATGATCGATTTGTTCAACCAAGTGTCCGGTTATCCGGGTGCGGCGCACCCCGACGCTGCGCCAGGCGATCCGCATCAGCTCGGCGACGGCGCTGCCCGACGTGTTCACCGCCAGCCAGGCGACCTGCTGCTCAAAGGCGCGGGTGAAGCGCGAGCCGTGGCGCGCCCAGGGGACGGCGCAGACGACGACGCCGTGCTCGGTGCAGGCGACCCTCGGCGCGTCGGCCTCCAGGTGGGCGATCGTCGTGCCGAGGTCGAGCGCCCGCCAGCGACGCCGCCCCTCGCCGAGGTCAAAGCCCGGCGCACGCCGCCCGCAGACACCGCAGCGATCACGCTCCCGATGGTGCGGCCGGACCGCCACCACCACCTGCCCTTTGTCGTCGATCTCCACGCTTTCGACGACCGCCCGCTCCAAGCCGAGCAGGCGTGCCCATACCCTTTTCTCGCGCACGTCGTTGCCGCTCCCTTCGTTTCCAGTCTTCGAGAAACCGGAAACCTAGGCGCGGAGCGGCGTGCGCTTCTTCTCAGCGCCCTACTTCACCCACGGAAACGTCAATAGAGCCGGAAAAGGGGGCTCCACGGTCAGAGAGGCGGTCGAGGTGAGCGCCGAGACCGGGCACCGGCTCGGCACCGTCTGCCGGATCGCCGGCGTCTCGCGCTCGGCGGCCTTCGAGCGTGTCCGGCGCGAACGGGAGGGCGCCGTCGGCGAGCGGGCGCATCGCAAGCGCGGGCCGGTGGGCGCGATGCCCGACGCCTGCCTGCGCGCCGAGATCCACCGCACGATCGAGGACTCGCCCTTCAACGGCGAGGGCCATCGCAAGGTCTGGGCGCGCCTGCGCCGTCGCGGCATCCGTGCCTCGCGCAAGCGGGTGCTGCGGCTGATGCGCGAGGACGGGGTCCTCGCCCCGACCCCGCAGGTGAGAAAGCGCGCCGCGCGCCTGCACACGGGCACGATCACCGTCGAGACGCCCGACACCCTGTGGGCAACGGATGCGACCGAGGCCTGGAGCGATCAGGACGGCCGCTGCGCGGTCTTCGTGATCGTCGACCACGGCACCGGCGAGCTGTTCTTCGACGCGGCCCACCGCATGGACCGCTTCGCCGCCGCCGATCTCCTTCGCGAGGTCACAGCCGAGCGCTTCGGCTCGGTCGAGGCGGCCGTTGCCGCCGGGCTCGCGCTGCGCTACGACGGCGGGCCCTGCTTTCGCTCAGACCACTACCAGGCCGAGATCGACCACCTGGGGATCGCCCGCTCGCCCGCCTTCCACTACGAGCCCGAGACGAACGGATGCGCCGAGCGGGCGATCCAGGCGCTCAAGGAGCAGGTGCTGTGGATCGAGCGATTCGAGACCTTCGAGCAGCTGCGCGCCGCGGTGCGGGACTTCGGCCGCCTCTACAACCGCGAGTGGCTGCTCGAGAGGCACGGCTACCGCACGCCGATCGAAGCTCGAGAGGGGTTCCTCGCCGCCCGCGACGAGGGTGCCGGCTCGACCCGGGTGCGATGATCGA
This sequence comes from uncultured Actinomycetes bacterium, assembly GCA_963763265.1. Taxonomy (GTDB): domain Bacteria; phylum Actinomycetota; class Thermoleophilia; order Solirubrobacterales; family 70-9; genus VAYN01. The sequence goes on from CAVXNN010000007.1 coordinate 206,387, forward strand.
TTTGTTCAACCAAGCGTCCGGTTATCCGGGTGCGGCGCAGCCGACCCGACCGCCCCTGATTCAGGGAAGCCAAGATCGATCGCGGTCGGCTGCTGGTACCGGTGGCGGGCATGGGGTGCGGGGGTGGGGCGGAGGACAGGGATGAGTGGAACTGAGAATCGAAAAGAAGAAGCGACTGAGAGAAAGAGCGAAAGAAGAAACGACAAGGAGGCGAGAAAAGAAGGAGACCATGAGGAGCGGACCGCCGGAGTTGGCAGAGAGAAGTGGAGATCGGCGGGGCAGGAAGAGAGCGTCGAGGTGGGGGTCGGCAAGGATCAAGACAACGTTGCCGGGATCCTTATGGGACGTGAGAAAGTGCGAGAAGTTCCGCGACGGGATTCATCGATGCAGGCGAGGGATGAGTCGGCGCCCTCGCGACGAACCGCCCGACTAGTTTGACGCTAGTTGCAGACGAGTGATGTCTCGTTGGCATGACCCCCTGAAATCGGTCCGACCCTTGTGAGAGTCCTACCGGCCCGCGAAACTGGGCCAAGGAGGACCGACGCAAGTGAAGAGAAGGCGACACACCCCCGAGCAGATCATCCGCAAGCTCAGGGAGGCCGAGCGGATGCTCGGCGAAGGCAGGGGAGTGGCGGAGGTCGCGAAGGAGCTGGGGGTCTCCGAGCAGACCTTCCACCGCTGGCGCAACCAGTACGGCGGGATGAAGGCCGCCGACGTCAAGCGGCTGAAGGAGCTCGAGCGCGAGAACCGCGAGCTGAAGCAGATCGTCGCCGACAAGGAGCTGGAAGTCCGCGCCCACAAGGAGATCTCGGCGGGAAACTTCTGAGCCCAGACCGCCGGCGCCAGGCGGTCGCGATGCTCTGCGACCGCCTCGGCGTCAGCGAGCGCTGGGCATGCCAGGTGGCGGGGCAGCATCGCTCCACGCAGCGCTACGAGCCGAAGGCCGCCGAGGACGACGCCGCCCTGCGCTCCGCCCTGCGCAAGATCTCCGAAGAGAAGCCCCGCTGGGGCTACCGCCGCGCCCATGCCCGCCTCCTCGGAGAGGGCTGGAGCGTCAACAAGAAGCGCGTGCAGCGGATCTGGCGCGAGGAGGGCCTGCGGGTGCCGAAGCGCAAGCGAAAGCGCGCCCGGCTGGGCGACAACGCTGACGGCAGGCGCCTCCGCGCCGAGCGCCCCGACCACGTCTGGGCGCTCGACTTCCAGTCCGACGAGACGGCCGACGGCCGCCAGATCCGCATCTTGAACGTCGTCGACGAGTTCACCCGCGAGGCGCTCGCCGGCGAGGTGGCTCGCTCGATCACCGCCGAGGACACGGTCGCCGTGCTCGAGCGCCTCGTCGCCATGCGCGGAACCGCTCCCTGCCACATCCGCTGCGACAACGGCCCCGAGCTGATCGCCCACGCCCTGCGCGACTGGTGTCGTCTCAACGCCACCGCCACCGCCTACATCGAGCCCGGCTCCCCCTGGCAGAACCCCTTCATCGAGTCTTTCAACGGCCGCGCCCGCGACGAGGTGCTCGACGTCGAGCTGTTTCACAGCCTGGCCGAGGCCGAGGTGATCCTCGCCGACTGGATCTCCGCCTACAACACCGAACACCCGCACTCGGCGCTGGGGATGCTGCCGCCGGCCCGCTTCGCGGAGCGTTGGCGGGAGGAGAACGGCGCCCCGTCGCCTCGCTCCGATCGCCCTACGGGCTCACTCCGCGAGGCGACGGTCGACCCCGCTACCGTGCAAGCGGATACCGACCACGAACTCTCACTGAGGGTGGACCGGTAAATGGGGGCCTTCCATCGTCGATAAACCGCCTTCGGATCTCGTCGAAGTTCTCGTCCGACTCGGCCGGCGTGAAACCGGGGGAGCGGGCGAGGCAGATCAGATCGAACTCTCGATCGGCCCAGAATTCAGACGCGTGAACTTCCCGAAAGGGCACGGGGGGCTCCAACCGGTCGATCTTTGGGAACTTCTTACCGGGAAGGCCGAACGCGAAGTCGACCGCATTTCGGACCTCGCCCGCCGCCGTCGCTGCCAACTGGATAGCCGTCGCGTTCTTGTCGAGGCCCTGCTTGAAGAAGGGATAAACACCGCCGCCACCACCGTCTATATAGACGTAGGTCAGGCTCGAGATCCAACGGCACGCGATCGCGAAGGCAAGGTAGCTACCGTCGTTCAGCCCGTTCAACCCCCGTCTCGGATCGACACGTTCGGCCGGCTCGAGATGCAAGAGGGTGTCCATCAGATACGAGTAGCTGCTGTCACCGTCGCCCAGGTCGGCGTGACCGTCGGCATGGGTCAGGTCCAAACGACTGTCGAGTGTGCCCGACGTGATCAGCCGCCGCCAGTGGTCGAAGAGTTCGCCGTGATGTTCGACCACGATCCCGGGTAGAGCGTCACGGACACCACAGCGTTCTTCGAGGAAGGCCAGGACCCGTTCGAGTGGCCACGGCGGATATTCGGCGCCATCGAGCCGTGGACCATCCGGCCGCCGATCGGTGGCCACGCCGTCCTGGAAGAAGTCGAGATCCAGGTCGAGGACATGCTTCGCGGGCCACCGATGGACCGATTCTCTTTTGCTGGCTTCGCCCATCCTGGGATAGCGTACGGGCCTCGGCCTGATCTGACAAAACGTTAGAAAACTACGCCTGCTGACAGAGAACTGTTAGGATGACGCCATGTCCGAGACGATCTACGCGCGGGTGCCCGATCAGGTCAAGGCTGCCGCCGAGGACTACGCGGCTACCAACGGGCTGACGCTTGCCGCCGCGATCGCCACGCTGATGGACCGTGGGTTGCAGGCCACCGCTGACGAGGTTTCGATCGCACAGCTTCAGGAGCAGTCGGCGGAGTTGAGGGCCGAGGTCAAGAGCCTGCGTGAACGTGAGCAGGCCGCATCGTCGGCGTCCCAGGCACTCGCCCAGCGGATCGGTCAGCCGGTCGGCTCCTGTCCGAAATGCGCGACTCCGATCAGCGGCCACGACCTGCTCGTCTCCGGCCGCTGTCCGAATCCGGACTGTTCGGCGAGTCTCACGCCTCTCCTCGGGAGCGCGGCGCCCGATAAGAGCGGTAAGGGCGGACTCGACAGTGGCGACCTCAACGTCCTTCTCGGCGCGCTCGGTCTCGCTCTCGCCATCGGCTACCTCTCCCAACAAGGAGGGGGGTGAGATCATGGAATTCCTCGAAGAACTCCGCTGGGACTACGCACTGGGGCTGGCTGCAGTCGCCTGGTTCGCGTTCGCCGACCATCCGACCGCTCGCGGCTTCCGCAAGGCGGTCATCGACACTCTCTCGCTGTAATCGTCAGCTTCTATTCGCATCTCGCGGCCGCCGGCGCCTGCCCCGTGGCGGTAACTGCTCTCGAGGGCCTCGACCTCCGCCTCCAGCGCCTGGGGAGCCTCCTCCGCGAAGGCCGCGAGCACGCAGGTGAGCTAGCCGCGGGTGAAGACCGGCGAGCGCGGCGTCGGCTCGGCGACGACCTCGATCTCGAAGGTCTGGACGGGCAGGCCGCCGCTCCGGAGCGCGGTGAACCTTCCCCCGGCGCAACCGATGTCGGGCCACGTCGCCGGGTCGCGCAGGAGCGCGAGGGCCGCCGCGGGGTCGGGCAGCCGCACCGGCTCATAGGTCGCCCAGTGCTGCTCGGCGGCATGCTTCTGCCCTCGCCGCGATTTCGACTGAGGGTCGGCGTACCTCGCCGCGCCCCGCCGCTGCGACCGTGTCGAAAGGCGTCGACGACGCTCGCCAACTGATCGAGTCTCGCCTCTCCGCCATGACGAACTCTCGGAAACTGATCGTCGGCGGCCAAACCCCTCCCGTCGAGGCAGCGGATTGAGCTTCGACCTAGCGCCAATGGCGCCTAGCGAGGCCGGCCCGGAACCCTTTACGCTCGGAGCGATGACGAGGATGACCGACGACCAGCAGGAGCTCCTTCGCCAGATAGTCGACGACTACGGGACGGTCAAGGAAGAGTTCTATTACTCGACCGCGGGCGGCGGGACGACCCTGCAGCAGCCGGGCGTCGAGGGCGGAAAGGATGTCCATTTCCCTGATCTCGAGCAGCTTGCCGCCCGGGGATTCGTCTCGATGACCCCTCAGGAGGGACTCGCGATGACCGGCAGCCTCTATCCGACCGGCGACGGCGTCCATGAGGTCGCCGAGCGGAGACGGGTCGATGCCGTCGTCCGTGCCGGCGACGCGATCTCGCCGGATAGCGGCACGGGGATCGGTTGGGCCGACAACCTCCCTGTGCTGGAAGCCGTTGTCGAGCTGTATCGGGATGTCGCGCCCGGACAGGGTGTGTCGCAGTCCCAGGTGAACGGCCGTCTCGGTCGAGAGGAGAGCGACGTCGCCACGAGTCGACAGTTCGAACTGCTTGCGGACGCGGGATATGTCAAGAGTTTGCTCGAGACCGACCAGATCCCCGGACCCCTGACCGTCGCACCTTCCGAGAGGGCCCTTCAGCTACTCGCTGGCTGGCCGGCGGACGGCGCGGTCGCCCTCGAGCGTCTGATCGCCGTGCTTCAGGACCGGATCGACGCCACCACTGATCCCGATGAGAAGGGGAGGCTTCGAAATCTGCTTAGCGCGATCCAGGGGATTGGGCAGGAGCTTGCCGCGGCTGTACTGGTGAAAGTGATCATGGGCGGTTAACAGGCCGGATTCCCCGCCCTGCCGTTGAGTCCAGGTGGCGGGTTTCTCTACTGGTGTCCCAGCCGCGCTCCCCGTCGAACACCCCACCGCCGAGTGCGGAGTTGTCGTAATGCCATTTATCGAGCCAGGTCCAGACGGATCTCGTCGTGGACCAGTGACAACCCAGGCTTAGGTTCGAAGTCCCGCAAGACTTCTCCGAGGCGTCACGCCTACACGCTGTTAGCCTGAGCGTTAACCCGAGAGTTTTTCGAACCGCTTTCGGTTTCGGATTTGGCTCTAGGACTAATGCCGGAGGAGGGACTCGAACCCCCGACACGCGGATTATGATTCCGCTGCTCTAACCAGCTGAGCTACTCCGGCGGGGGAGGGCATGGTAGCGGTGCGATGCTTGGGGCATGGCGCGTGGGTCGCGAGGGGTCAAGCCGCTCGGTTTCGCGGCGCTGCGGCCGGTCTTGGTCGGGGCGCTGCTGGTGGTCGACGCGGGGGTGGTGCTGGCCCTGGGGATCGGGCGGCACAAAGGGTGGGTGGGGCCGTTCATCGGGTTCGGGATCGTGCTGGTGGGGCTGATCTGGTTCATGGGGTGGTCGGTGCGCCACCGGCACGACGACGACAACGATGACGACGACGACCGCGATGGTTAGGGTGGACCGGTGAGCGGAGCGGACCTCGACAGCGCGGTGCGGACGGTCGTCCGGCAGTGCATGGGCATCAAGGCGGGCGAGGAGGTGCTCGTCGTCTGCAATCCCGTCACCGAAGAGATCGGGGCGCTGATGCGGATCGAGGCGCAGGGGGACGGCGCGGAGGCGACTTTGGCGGTGATCTCGGAGCGCGAAAGCCACGCGGCCGAGCCGCCGCGGCCGGTCGCCGCGGCGATGGCCGCCGCCGACGTGGTGCTGGCGCCGACCATCCAGTCGCTGTCGCATACCGCGGCGCGCAAGGCCGCCAGCGAAGCGGGGGTGCGGATCGCGACGCTGCCCGGCGTCACCGAGGAGATGCTGGCGCGGCTGATGAACGGCGACCTCGAGGAGATGCGGCGCCGCGGCTGGGCGATCGTCAACGCCCTGAACGCCGGCTCGGAGGCGCGGATCACCTGCCGTCACGGCAGCGACCTGCGGTTCTCGATCGAGGGCCGCGAGGGGATCGTCGACGCGGGCGAACTCTCGGCCACGGGAGCCTTCGGCAACCTGCCCTGCGGCGAGGGCTTCATCGCCCCCGTGGAAGGGACCGCCGAGGGGACGCTGGTGGTCGACGGCTCGATCGCCGCGATCGGCATGGTCGACTCGCCGGTGCGGCTGACCGTCGAGGAGGGCCACCTGACCGGCGCCACCGGCGACGAGGGCGCCCGGCTGATGGAACTGCTCACCCCGCACGGCCCCGGCGGCACCAACGTCGCCGAGTTCGGCATCGGCACCAACGAGGAGGCGATCCTCACCGGCAACATCCTCGAGGACGAGAAGATCTTCGGCACCGCCCACGTCGCCTTCGGCGCCTCGGCGGGGATCGGCGGCACGGTCCAGGTCCCCGTCCACCTCGACGTCGTGATCAAGGAACCGACCGTCGAAATCGACGGCGAGGCGATCCTCGGCGGCGGCGAGCTGCTGATCTGACCCGCCGATGACCGACCTGCTGGCCGTCCCCAACGTCTCGGTGGCGGGCGGGGACCCGGCCCTGCGCCCGTTCCGCGAGGCGTTCGGGCGCTCCGCCCGCATCCTCGACATCCACACCGACATCGACCATGGCCGCAGCGTCTTCACCCTCGCCGGCACGCCGGGCGGGCTGGCCGACTCGCTCCTCGGGGGCGCCGAGGAGGCGGTCGAGACGATCGACATGTCGAGCTACGGCGGCGCCCACCCGGCGATCGGCGCGCTCGACGTCTGCCCGATCGTCTGGCTGCACGAGGGCGACCGCGCCGCCGCCCGCACCGAGGCGGTCGCCGTCGCCGCGCAGGTCGGCGGGCTCGGCGTGCCGGTGTTCCTCTACGGCGAGCTGGCCCGCGAGCCCGGCCGCGCCGAGCGCGCCTACTTCAGGGCCGGCGGCTTCGCGGAGCTGTGGCAGCGGATGGAGGGGGGAGAGCTGCGACCCGACTTCGGCCCGCCGCTGCCGCACGCCCGCGGCGGCGCCACGCTGGTCACCGCCCGGGCGCCGCTCGCCGCCTTCAACGTCGAGCTGGAGGGCGCCGACCTCGATGTCGCCCGCGCCGTGGCCGCGGATCTGCGCGAGTCCGGCGGCGGGCCGCCCGGCGTGCGGGCGATCGGCCTGGTGCTGTCGAGCGGCCGCGCCCAGGTGTCGACCAACGTCCACGACCCGCTGCGGACGCCGCTCGGCGCGGTGGTCGAGGAGGTGCGGCGGCTGGCGGCACCGCTCGGCGCGCGGCCGGTCGAGGCGGAGCTGGTCGGGCTGATCCCGGCCGACGCCCTGGTCGAATACCCCGCCGACGTACCGATCCGCGGCTTCGACCCCGAGTTGCACGTGATCGAGCGACGGCTCGCCGCGCCCACCGACTAGATTGGGCAGGCGATGGCTCAATCAAAGAACAAGCGCCGCCGCAAGCGCCGCGGCACCCAGGGAGGCAGGATCGACACCGCCGGCCGCCGCGGCCGTCCGCGCAGCCGCGAGGAAGCCCGCCAGCGCGCCCGTTCCGGCGGCAGCCGCTCCGCGGCGAAGAAGAACGACCTGCCCCCGACCTGGAAAGGCGCCGCGCTGCGGGGCGCCGCCGCGGCGGCGATCTTCGTCCTGATCCTGCTCTTCCTGTTCAAACGGCCGATCGGCGTGTCGCTGATCTTCGGCGCCTTCATGCTCGCCTTCTACGTCCCGACCGGGTACTACATCGACCTGACGATGTGGCGCAAACGCGAGCGGCAGCGCATCCGCGACCGCGAAGGGACGGCCTAATGGCGCTCGACGTCGAGATGCTGACCGTCGGCCAGATCGCCGAGAACTGCTTCCTGCTCCGGCCGCAGGGTGGCGACCGGCTGCTCGTCGTCGACCCCGGCGAGGAGGCGGAGCGGATCCTGGCGGCGGTCGAGGCCACCGGCGCCCAGGTCGAGGCGATCCTCCTCACCCACACCCACTTCGACCACATCGGGGCGGTCGCGCCCGTCGCCAAGGCCACCGGCGCGCCGGTCTACTGCCCGGAGCTCGAGGTCGGAGTGCTCGCCGACATCATGGCCTACGTGCCGTGGGAGGGCTTCGGCCCGTACGAGAGCTACGACGCCGACGAGACCGTCTCCGGCGGCGAGGTGCTGGAGCTCGCCGGCCTGCAGCTCGACGTCATCTTCACCCCCGGTCACAGCCCCGGCCACGTCACCTACTCGGTGCGCGGCGAGGACGCGATCTTCTCCGGCGACGTCCTCTTCCAGGGCTCGGTCGGCCGCGTCGACCTGCCCGGCGGCGACTGGCCGACCCTCGCCGCCTCGATCGGCAGGCTGTTGGACACCCACCCGGACTCGACCGTCGTGCACCCCGGCCACATGGGGATGACCACGCTCGGCGCCGAGCGCGCGACCAATCCCTTCCTCCAGGCCTCGGCTCGCTGACCGCGCGGGCGCGCCGCTCCTCTAAGGTCGCCCTCGATGGCAAGCAAGTTCCAGGCACCGCGCGGGACCTTCGACGTGCTGCCCGCCGCGAGCCGCGGCCGGGCGCGGCTGCAGGCGGTCGCCGCCGGCCTCTTCGAGCGGGCGGGCTACGAGGCGATCCAGACGCCCACCTTCGAGGACACCGACCTCTTCGAGCGCGGGGTCGGCAAATCGACCGACATCGTCCGCAAGGAGATGTTCACCTTCGAGGACAAGGGGGAGCGCAGCCTCACCCTGCGCCCGGAGGGCACCGCGCCGATCTGCCGCGCCTACCTCGAGCACGGCATGCACAAACAGGCGCAGCCGGTGAAGCTCTCCTACGTCGGGCCGTTCTTCCGCCACGAGCGCCCGCAGGCCGGCCGCTACCGTCAGTTCCACCAGCTGGGGATCGAGGCGATCGGCACCGCCTCGCCGCTCGCCGACGCCGAGGTGATCATGCTGCTCTCCGACCTGCTCGGGGAGCTCGGCGTCCCCGGGGTGGAGCTGCGGCTGGGCAGCCTCGGCTCGATCGACGCGCGGGCCGGCTACCTGGAGGAGCTGAAGGGGCACCTGCACCGCCACGAGGGCGACCTGACCGCCGACGTCCGCGAGCGGATCGACCTCAACCCGCTGCGCGCCTTCGACTCCGATGACGACGGCGTGCGGGGCGTGATGGCGAGCGCGCCGACCATCCTCGAGGCGCTCTCGGAGGAGGACGCCGAGCACTTCGCCGAGGTCCGCTCGCTGCTCGACGCGGCCGGGATCGACCACGAGATCGACCCCACCCTGGTGCGCGGCATCGACTACTACACGCGGACGATCTTCTCCTTCGTCTGCGACGCGCTCGGCTCGCAGTCGGAGATCGGCGGCGGCGGCCGCTACGACGGCCTGATCGAGCAGCTCGGCGGCCCGCCGACGCCGGCGGTCGGCTGGGCGGCGGGGATCGAGCGGATCCTGCTGGCGCTCGAAGAGGAGGAGCCGGAGGCCCGCCGCGACGCGTTCGTGGCGATCGCCGACCCCGGGCAGCGGGCCCGCGCGATGGCGGCGGTCACCGACCTGCGCCACGCCGGGTTCTCGGCGGAGATGGACCTCGCCGGCCGCGGCCTCAAGGGCCAGCTGAAGCACGCCGACCGGATCGGCGCCGCGCGGGTCGTGATCCTCGAGGCCGACGGCAGCGCCCAGCTGCGCGACATGGCGAGTGGCGAGCAGCGCCCCGCCGACAGCGGCAACCTGATCGAGGAGATGACGGGAGGCGAAGCATGAGCGTCGGCGAGCTGCCCGAGCCGCGGGCCAACGGCTACCGCGACAGCTGGTGCGGGCGGGTCCTGCCCGAGCTGGTCGACCAGGAGGTCCGCGTCGCCGGTTGGGTGAACCGCCGCCGCGACCACGGCGGGCTGATCTTCATCGACCTGCGCGACCGCACCGGCATCGTCCAGCTCGTCTTCCACCCCGACACCTCCGGCGAGGCCTTCGAGCTCGCCCACAAGCTGCGCCCCGAGGACGTGCTGAGCGCTGCCGGGAAGGTGGTTCGGCGCGATCCGGACACGGTCAACCCGGCGCTGCCGACCGGCGAGGTGGAGGTCGCCGTGGCGGGCGCCGAGCTGCTCGCGGACTCCGAGACGCCGCCCTTCCAGATCGAGGGCTATGCCGACGACGCCGGCGAGGACACGCGGCTGCGCTACCGCTACCTCGACCTGCGCCGCGCCCCGATGCGCGAGGCGCTCCTGCTGCGCCACCGGGTCACCGCGGCGATGCGCGAGTTCCTCGGCGCCGAGGGCTTCGTCGACGTCGAAACCCCGGTGCTGACCCGCTCCACGCCGGAGGGCGCGCGGGACTTCCTCGTCCCCAGCCGCCAGCAGCAGGGCTCCTTCTACGCGCTGCCGCAGTCGCCGCAGCTCTTCAAGCAGCTGCTGATGGTGAGCGGGTTCGAGCGCTACTTCCAGATCGCCCGCTGCTTCCGCGACGAGGCGACCCGCGCCGACCGCCAGGCCGAGTTCACCCAGCTCGACGTCGAGATGTCCTTCGTCGACGCCGAAGACGTGATCGCGGTGAACGAACGGATGCTGGCGCACGTCTTCGCGGCGGTCGGCGGGCCGGAGGTCGAGGCGCCGATGCAGCGGATGCCCTACGCGGAGGCGATGGACCGCTTCGGGACCGACCGCCCGGACCTGCGCTTCGGGCTGGAGCTGGTCGACCTCGGCGAGGCGCTCGCCGGGACCGAGTTCAAGGTCTTCCGCTCGGTGCTCGAGTCGGGCGGCTCGATCCGCGGCATCAACGCCGGCCGGCGCGAGGTGCCGCGCTCCGAGCTCGACGGCTTCATCTCCCGCGCCCAGGAGCTGGGCGCGAAAGGCCTCGTGTGGGCGTTCCGCGAGGGCGACGGCTGGCGCTCGCCGACCGCCAAGTTCCTCAGCGACGCCGAGCTCGCCGAGCTGAACCGCCTGCTGGGCGCCGAGGAGGGCGACCTGCTGCTGCTGGTCGCCGACAAGCGACCGGTGGTCGACGCGGTGCTGGGACAGATGCGCCTCGACCTCGGCGAGCGCTTCGGCCTGATCGACGACAGCGAGAACCGCCTCGTCTGGATCGTCGACTTCCCGCTGTTCAGCTACGACGAGGTGGAGAAGCGCTGGGACGCGATGCATCACCCCTTCACGGCGCCGGCCGGCGACCTCGATCCGGGCGACCCGGGGGCGGCGCTGTCGCAGGCCTACGACGTGGTCTGGAACGGCCAGGAGCTGGGCGGCGGGTCGATCCGTATCCACGACGCCGAGGTGCAGAGCCAGGTGTTCGCGGCGCTGGGGATCGACGCGGCGACCGCCGAGGCCCGCTTCGGCTTCCTGCTGGAGGCGCTGCGCTACGGGGCGCCGCCGCACGGCGGCATCGCCTACGGCATCGACCGCTTCGTCCAGCGCCTCGCGGGCGCCGAGACGATCCGCGACGTGATCGCCTTCCCGAAGACCGCCTCCGGCTTCGACCTGCTCACCGGCGCCCCGGCGCCGGTCGACGCGGTGCAGCTGCGCGAGATCGGCGTGGCCATCCACAAGAGCGGCAAAGCCGGGCACTGAGATGGCGCTGGGGGACTGGATTCCCCGCAGGTGGCGCCGCCGGCCCGGCCCCGGCCAGACCCCGGTCTACGTCGACGACCCGCGCTTCGAACGCTGGGAGGTGGTGCGCGACTTCGGCGACGTGCGCACCGCGCGCGCCTGGCACCAGGCGCTGGTCGAGGCCGACATCGAAGCCGTGCTCACCGCCGATTGGCCGCTCGACCGCTACGGCCACGGCGACATCGCCCTGCGCGTGCCCGGCGACCGCTGGAGCGACGCCGAGATGCACCTCTCGAACCTCGACGTGCCCGACGACTGAGGGAGCCTTCCGCCGGTCCTCCGGTGCTACGGTTTGCCCAGGCTCGAGCCCGTACGAGAGCCGTCTCACCGTTTGACCCAACACAAACGGCACGGGAGCCGATTTCTCGCGGTCCCCTTGGGGTCGTGAGTAGGCACCCACCTTCTAATGAAGGGATCAAAGCCAGAGGCGGTACCGGCGGGCTGGAGCTCCTTTTCGTTGCGCCCCGTGCCACGCAAGTGGCACGGGGCGCGCGCCACGAGTGCGTGTTCCCTCCGCATCATCGGTCAGGTGGAAGTCACGCCGCACATAAGGGGCGCTATCCGCCCCAAATGCGCGCCACGTGCCGACGGTCGCCCCGGCGCGGACGAGCTTGACCGGGCGGCGGCTCGCCTGGCCGGGCGCCAGCACGGGATGGTGGCGCGGTGGCAGCTCCTCGAATTGGGCTTCTCCCCGGACATGATCAAGCGACGGTCGGGCCGGGCCTTCCATCGCGTCCATCGCGGCGTCTACGCCTACGGACACCGCGCGATCACGATGGAGGGCCGCTGGATGGCGGCGGTGCTCGCCTTCGGTCCCGAGGCCGTGCTCAGCCACCGGTCGGCCGGACAGCTTTGGGGGATCGTGCCGCGATCGCGGATCAGCCCCGAAGTGACCTGTCCGACCCATGTGCGGGGCCGGCCGTATCTGGTCGTCCATCAGCGCCCGCTGCCCGGCGACGAGATCGTCCGGGTGCGCGGGATACCGGTGACCTCGGTGCCGCGGACGATGCTCGACCTCGCCGCGACCCGCACGGAGCGGGAGGTGGAGCGGGCCTGGAACGAGATGGAAGTGCGCGGCTACACGGACCGGATCTCCGTCCCGCACCTGCTGGACCGCTATCCGCGGCGCAAGGGGTCGGCGCTGCTCGCCCGGCTCGCCGACCGCAAGGCACTGCCGGTGGGCATCACCCGCAACGACCTCGAGGAGGCGTTCCTGGCGCTGGTCGACCGCTTCGCCCTGCCGCGGCCCCGGATGAACGCCCACCTCGCGATCCGCGAGCGCTTCTACGAAGTCGACTGCCTCTGGGAGGAGCGGAAGGTCGCGATCGAGCTCGACGGGGGAGGGACCCACGGCACGAAGGAGGCTTTCGAGAAGGACCGCGAACGGGACCGGGTCCTCACCGCCGAGGGCTACACGACCGCCCGCGTCACCTGGGACCACATCCAGGAGACTCCGGCCGAGGTCGCCGCCGACCTGCGGCGCATCCTCACGCCCTACCCTGTGACAGATGGATCGGGAGCTCTTCGACCACTTCCTGCGCGATGAGTCGCGCCGCGGCCCGGCGCCCGACGAAGCCTTCACCGGCGCGGCCGGCGGCGCCGCCTGCGGCGACCTCTCGCGCCTCTCCCTGACCATTGCCGATGGCCGCATCGCCGCCGTCACCTTCGACACCGAGGGCTGCGGCGCCACCCGCGCCGCCACCGCCGCGCTCGCCGAGACGATCGAGGGCGCCACGGTCCTCGAGGCGGCCCGCCTCTCGATCGACGACGCCGAAGCCCTCCTCGGCGGCCTCGCGCCCGCCAAGCGCCACGCCGCCCAGCTCGCCACCGACGCCCTGCACCGCGCCCTGAGCGCCGCCGCGGCCGCCGACGACCCGCTCGACCCCTCCGTCTGCATACCGACCCGCATGGCGGGCAAAAATGCAGACGCCCCGGCTTCCTCGGAGCGCGTCGCCGTCGCCGTCTCCGGCGGCGTCGACTCCGCCGTCGCCGCGCTGCTCGAGCGCGAGCGGGGCGCCGAGGTCGTCGCGATCACGGTCAAGCTCTGGGCCGACCCGGAGACCGACGGCACCAAGGCGTGCTGCTCGCCGGAGGCGGTGCTGGGCGCCCGCGCCGTCGCCCACTCGCTCGGCATCCCGCACTTCACGCTCGATCTCGAGGCCGACTTCCGCCGCCGCGTCGTCGACCGCTTCGTAAGCGGCTACGCGGCGGGTCAGACGCCCAACCCCTGCATCCTCTGCAACGGCGAGGTGCGGCTTGCCGCGATGCTCGACCTCGCCGCCCGGCTCGGCGCCGACCGCCTCGTCACCGGCCACTACGCCCGCATCGTCGAGGATGCCGAGGGCCCGCTGCTGGCGACCGGCGCCGATGCCGCCAAGGATCAGAGCTACATGCTCGCCGCGCTGCCGCCGGAGCTGCTCGGCCGCCTCTCCTTCCCGCTCACCGACATGACCAAGGACGAGGTCCGCGCCGTCGCCGCCCGCCACGGCCTCGCCGTCGCCCGCAAGCCCGAGTCCCAGGACCTCTGCTTCCTCGCCGGCCAGGGCAAGCGGGGCTTCCTGCTCCGCCACGGCAACCTCGTCGACCGCGAGGGCGCCGTGGTCGACCGCTCCGGCCGCGCCCTGGGCCGTCACCGCGGCCACCACAACTTCACGGTCGGCCAGCGGCGGGGCACCGGCGTCTCGATGAACGAGCCGGTCTACGTGATCGCCACCGACGCCGCCGCCAACACGGTCACCGTCGGCACCCGCGAGGAGCTCGAGACGAGCCGCATCCGGGTCCGCGACGCGGTGCTCCACCGCGATGGCGCCCGCGTCGACCAGGTCCGCCTGCGCTACCACTCGGCCACCCTGCCCGCCTCCCTCGGCGCCGCCGCGCCGGGCCGCCACGACGCCCTCGAGGTCGAGCTGGCCGAGCCCTTCACGGCCGCCTCGCCCGGTCAGACCGCGGTGCTGATGGACGGCGAGACGATCGTCGGGCACGGCACCATCGCCGCGGCGGCCTGAGCCGTCCCATCGCCCCCCGCACAATTCGCCGATGACATCCCTTCCCTCAACTTTCAGCAAACCGTAGGCTCTCCCTCATGAAGGCCCAACAAATCCGCGACACCTACCTCTCGTTCTTCGCGGAGCGAGGGCACAAGGTCGTGCCCTCGGCCTCACTCGTCCCTTCGGTGCACGACCCGACCGTGCTGCTCACCACCGCCGGGATGCAGCCCTTCAAGCCCTACTTCCTCGGCCGCGAGACGCCGCCCGCGCCGCGCCTCGCCGACGTGCAGAAATGCTTCCGCACCACCGACATCGAGGAGGTCGGCAATACCGCCCGCCACCTGACCTTCTTCGAGATGCTCGGCAACTGGAGCTTCGGCGACTACTTCAAGGCGGAGTCGATCCCCTGGGGCTGGCAGCTGGCCACCGAAGCGTTCGACATGGACCCGGAGCGGATCTGGGTGACGGTCTTCGGCGGCGACGAGGAGCTCGGCCTCGGCCCCGACGAGGAGGCGATCAAGATCTGGGAAGACACCGGCGTGCCCGCCGAGCGGATCGTGCGGCTCGGCCGCGAGGACAACTTCTGGCAGGGCGGGCCGACCGGGCCGTGCGGCCCATGCTCTGAGCTCTATCTGGACCGCGGGCTCGACTTCGGCGGCGCCGAGGACCGGCCGGGCGACGACACCGAGCGCTTCCTCGAGTTCTGGAACCACGTCTTCATGTCCTACGACCTGCACGAGGACGGCACGCTCACCGAGCTGCCGATGAAGAACATCGACACCGGCATGGGGCTGGACCGGATGGCGGCGATCCTCCAGGACGTCCCGTCGGTCTTCGAGACCGACCACGTGCGGCCGCTGATCGACCTCGCCGAGGAGCTCTCCGGGCGCCGCTACGGCGAGAGCGAGGCGATCACCAGGGCGATGCGGATCGTCGCCGACCACTCGCGCGGGGCCGCCTTCCTGATCGCCGACGGCGTCGTCCCCTCCAACGAGGACCGCGGCTACATCCTGCGGCGGATCATGCGGCGGGCGATCCAGCAGGGCCGCACGCTCGGCCTCGAGGCGCCCTGGCTCGGCCGCTTCGCCGCGCGGGTGATCGAGCTGATGGGGGGGACCTACCCCGAGCTTGCCGCCGAGCGCGAGACGATCGCCCGCTGGGTCGGCGACGAGGAGGAGAGCTTCGGCAGGACCCTGGAGCGCGGCTCGGAGCTGCTCGAGCGCCTGGTCGCCGAGGCGCAGGCGGAAGGCACGTCCTGGATCGACGCCGCGGAGGCGTTCAAATTGCACGACACCTACGGCTTCCCCTACGACCTGACCAAGGAGCTGCTCGCCGAGCAGGGGCTGGCGGTCGACGACGAGGGCTTCGCCGAGCTGATGGAGGAGCAGCGGGCCCGCGCCCGCACCGGCGCCGCCACCGCGCACGGCTCCGAGGACCGCCACGACAAGGTGCAGGCCTTCGCCGCCGCGACCCCGCCGAGCCGCTTCGTCGGCTACGAGACGCTGAGCGCCACCACCGGCGTCGCCGCGCTCGAGCCGGAGGGCGAGCGGGCCCTGCTGAAGCTCGAGGACAGCCCCTTCTACGCCGAGGGCGGCGGCCAGGTGGCCGACTCGGGGGTGGTGCGGTGGCCGAGCGGGGAGGAGGCCGAGGTCCTCGAGGTGTTCCGGGTCGGCGACGACCAGGTGGTCGAAATCGGGCCGCGGCGGCCGTGGCCGCAGGAGGCCGAGGCCTCCGCCGATGAGGGTCGCGCCGCCGCGGGAGGGGCGGAGATGCCGTCCGATGGCGTGCCGGTCGACGCGGTGGTGAGGCGGGAAACCCGCCACGCGACGATGCGCAACCACACCGCGACGCACCTGCTGCACGCGGCGCTGCGCGAGCGGCTCGGTACCCACGTCCGCCAGGCGGGCTCGGCGGTCCGCCCCGACAAACTGCGCTTCGACTTCACCCACGGCCAGTCGCTCGGCCCCGAGGAGCTGCGCGACGTCGAGGAGCGGGTCAACGAGTGGATCAAGGCGAGCGCCCCCGTCCGTTGGCTGGAGATGGAGCGGGCGGAGGCCGAAGTGCTCGGCGCGATGGCCCTGTTCGGCGAGAAATACGGCGAGTGGGTGCGGGTGGTGGAGATCGACGGCGTCTCGCGCGAGCTGTGCGGCGGCACCCACGTCGCCAACACCGGTGAGATCGGCATCTTCAAGGTGACCGCCGAGGGTTCGAGCGCCGCCAACGTGCGCCGCATCGAGGCGATCACCGGCCCCGCCGCGATCGACTTCTTCCGCGACCGCGACGCGGCGCTGCGCGAGGCGGGCGAGCTGCTCGGCAACCCGCAGGACCCGCTGGCCGGCGCGCGCAAGGCCGCCGAGCAGCTGAAGGAGGCGGGCGCCGGCGCCGAGAAGGCGCAGCGCCAGGCGCTCGGCGAGGAAGCCAGGCGCCTGGCGGGGACGGCCGTGGAGACCGGTGGCGTCCAGGTGCTGGTGGCGGCGACCGAGCTCGGCGACCAGCGCTCGCTGCTCGACGTCGCCAACCGGATCCAGTCCTCGCTCGGCGGTGCGGTCGCCCAGGTGCTGGGCGGCGGCGACGGCGAGAAGGTCGCGCTGGTCGCGCTGGCGAGCCCGGCCGCGGTCGAGAAGGGTCTCTCGGCGGCCGAGCTGGTGCGCGCCGCCGCCGCCGTGGTCGGCGGCGGGGGCGGCGGCCGCGAGGACATGGCCCAGGCCGGCGGCCGCGATCCGTCGAAGCTCGACGAGGCCCTCGCGGCAGCCCGCGGGGTCATCGAGGGGAAGCTGGGGTAGCGCTTGCGCGTGCTCGCCCTCGACCACGGCACCGTCCGGATCGGCGCCGCGATCTGCGACCCGACCGGAACCCTCTGCACGCCGCTGCCGGTGCTCGAACCGCCGGAGCCGCGGATGGCGGCCGACCTGGTCCGCGAGCGCGAGGTCGAGCGGGTCGTGGTCGGCCTGCCGGTCCACCTGAGCGGCGAGGAGGGCAGCCAGGCGGCGCTGGCGCGCAGCTTCGTCGCCGAACTACAGGCGTTGGTCGAGGTACCGGTCGACACCTACGACGAGCGGCTGACCAGCCGGATGGCCGACGCCAGCCGGCGGGCCGGGGCGGGGGCGGCGCGGGACTCCCTCGCCGCCGCGCACCTGCTCGAGACCTACCTGGCCGGCCTGGCGCGCGACGGAGGCGGCTGATGAGCGACGAGCCCGGCCGCGACTACCCAGGCGGCGACCCGTTCGTCGACCCGCACGACCCGGCGGCGGTCGAACGCGAGGAACGGCGTCGCGCCCGCGAAGCCAAGCGGGCGGAAAAGAAGGGGAGGAAGGCGAAGCGCGAGCCCGCGCCGCCGCCCCCGCCGAAGGCGCCCGCGGCCCCGCGCACCCCCGAGCAGGAGTTCTGGGACGAACCGGGCGAGCCCGTGCCGCCGCCAGGCGAGGAGCCGGGACGTCTGACCGCCGACGCCGAGAAGGCGGAGAAGGGCCGGCGCCGACTGCTGCGCCGGCGCAAGGGCGCGGCCGCCGCGGGTGCGGCGGGAGCCGCCGCCGGCGGAGCGGCGGCCGCCCAGGGCGCCCCGCCGCCGCCGACCGGCGAACGCCCCGCACCGCCTGCCCCGCCGACCGGTGAAGGCCCGGCCCCGTCGGCCCCGACCGGCGAACAGTCGGCCCCGCCGACCGGCGAACAACCCTCGCCGCCGCCGACCGGCGAACAGCCGGCCGCCCAGGCGCCGCCCGCGACGGGCGAACCACCCGTCGCGGACTCTCCGGCCCCGACCACCGACGAATCGCCGCGCCCCGACGCGGAGCCGCCGAGCGACGAAGTCCCGCGCGGGGCGACCGAGGAAGCGCCGCGTCCCGATCCCGGTGCGGACACCGCGGAGGCGCCGCGGCGTGATCCCGAGCAGCCCACCGGGGAGAGCGCCTTCCCGGCCACGGCCGAGCACGCCGTCCCCGCCGGCGAGGGCGGCACCGCGACCCGCGAGCACCGGGCGCCGCCGCCGCGGCCGGTCGAGGAAACCGGCGCCGGCGACTGGGAGCCGCCGCCCCCGCGCGACGACTGGTTCGAGGGCGACGAGCTTCACGACGAGGGCGACCCGCGGATGGCCGGGGCGGCGGCCGGCGGCCGCCGGCACGGCGACGACGACGGCCGGCGAGGCGGCTTCCTCGGCGCCATCCTGGGCCACCCGTTCCGGATCATCGGCGCGATCGTGCTGATCCTCGTCCTCGTCTTCCTCAATGCCCTCTTCCAGCCCTTCCACGGCGAAGGCCACGGCCGCGTCGAGGTGACGATCCCGAAAGGCTCGAGCGTCGGCGAAGTCGGCGACCTGCTGGAAAAGGAAGGGGTGATCTCCAACTCCACCCTGTTCCAGATCCGCGTCACCCTGGCGGGCGACCGCTCCAACCTGATCGCCGGCAAGTACACCCTCGCCAAGGACATGAGCTACGGCTCGGCCATCGACGCGCTCTCCACCGAACCGGAACCGAGCGAACCGGCCAAGTCGGCCACCCTCACCGTGACCATTCCCGAGGGCGAGAGCCGGCCACTGGCCGCCAAGCTGGTCAAGGAAGACGGGCTGAAGGGGAGCTACCTGAAGTCGACCAAGAAGTCGAAGTACCTGAACCCCGAAAAGTACGGCGGCAAGCACGTCAAGAGCCTCGAGGGCTTCCTCTATCCCGACACCTGGGAACTGAAGCGCGGCGCGCCGGTCTCCCGCCTCGTCCGGCTGCAGCTCGAAGACTTCAACCGCA
>CAVXNN010000008.1:0-37352 GCA_963763265.1 uncultured Actinomycetes bacterium
TGGCGTTGATGATCCTGATCATCGCGATGATCCTGGCGACCGTCCCGATCATGGCCTCGATCAGCGTTCAAGGGGGCGATTCTCACAATCAAGCCGCGAATGAAGCTCTCGCCGCAGCCGAAACGGGTGCCGAACTGGCGGTGCTGAGGCAAGCAAGGGAAAGTTCGGCCGAATGCCCTTCGGGAGAACCGGTCGCTGGTTGGTGCCCCGAAGTGAGCGGCGAGGTGGGCAGCGCCAGGTACCACTATCGGGTGAAGCCGGCTTACACGGCACAGGGCAACTCGATCATCGCCTACTCGGTAGGGACTGCGGAAGCCGGCGGGAAGCCGGTGTATCGACAGGTCGCGCTTGAAGCACAGGCTTCGTCCGGCTCTTCATCCAGCGCGACTTTCCTTGGATCCGAGAGCATCGTCGGGGAAGAAGCGTTCTACTACTCAAATGGCGGCAACCGGTCCTACGGAAGCGTGGGAACCAATGGCGTGTTCCACTTCTCGGGCGGCAGTAATCAGATCTGCGGCTCTCTCCGCTATGGGGAAGGAACCGCTGTCCCCGGAAATCCGGCACATCCCATCGGGAGCGATCCGAATGTCCCTGCCGCCGAACGGCCCTACCGGGAAAGCGAATACAACGGGATTTGCTATCCGCCCGAATCCGGTGCCAAGGTCTACTCCGGCGACGTCACCTATCCGCTGCCGGAAGCCCCAGCCGACATCGCCATCAACAACTCGGACGGACGGTTCTTCAGCGAAGACGGCCGAACCTTGCCGCAATGGTACCTACGGAATCCGACCAATTCATGGAATCCCGCAACTCGAACTCTGTCGATAGATAGCGGAGTAACTCTGACGCTGAGCGGAACGAAGCCATATCTGTTGTGTCGCCTACGCCTTGAAGGAGGGGCGACGATTCGCACCGAAGCGCCAGGGCAGCCTGTCTCGATCTTCTTTGAAAAGCCAGAAAACTGCCCGAACCTGCCCACCAAGACGCTGGCCGCCAATGGAAAGTCAGCAGCGAAGCAGCTGATCATGGCGAACGGTTCACATTTCACGAACAACGGTTACTACCCAGGACTCTATTTCCTCGGCTCGACGGCCGAGCGGAGCCTCGCAAGAGTGGACATACAAGATTTCCACGGTCTCATCTATGGGCCGCTTACGGATTTTGAGTCCATCAACGGCGGTCTCCAGCTGGAGGGGGCCGTCATCGCCCGGACGGTTTACCTGACCGGTGGTTCCGCTGTGAAATCGACCTTTGATGGCGAAACGTATGAACTTCCGGCCAAGGGTGACAGCGGATCCTCCTCGCAGTTCGCGCGCACTCGGTTTGTGGAATGCACCGCGACCCGGGAATTCGGGACGGGGTGCTGAGGGGACAACGGTTTGGCAGGGCTCAAGTGCCTGGGCTGCCTGACCGATGACTCGACGGGGTGTCGAGGCCGCGATGAGACAGAAGCTGAACGAAAACCAGACGGCGCAGTTAGCGCTGGTCGCCGTGCTCGTGCTGGCGGTCGGCTACCTGGTGCTGCACAACCTCGGCGGCTCCGGCTCCTCGGAAGTCACCGGCTCCGCGGAACCCACGAGCGCCGCGGGTGGACCTGCCGAAGCCGGTGGTCCGGAAGCGGGGTCGATCGAATCCGCCTCACCGGTTTCGGCGACCTCGTCGGTGACCGCGCCCGCGGGGCGGCCGCTGCCGGGGCCGGTCGTCAAGGCATACGAAGAAGGCAAGACGATCGCCCTGTTGATCTACCGCCGCGGCGGGATCGACGACCGCAAGGTCGCCGAGGCGTCCTCGGTGCTCACGGCGATGGGGGGTGTGGCCTTCTTCGACGCGCCGGTCGACCAGGTCGCCCGCTACTCGGCGATCACCGGGCCGCTCGGCCTGAGCCGCGCGCCGGCGCTGATCGCCGTGCGCCCGCGGTCCCTGAACGGCGGCGGCTCGGCCCCGGCGACCGTCACCTACGGCTTCCAGAGCGCCGGCGACATCAGGCAGGCCGTGATCGACGCCGGCTACCGCGGCCCCGAACTCACCTACGCCCCGAACTGAGCCCGATGCCCGAAGCCAACGCCGCCCACCTGCGACCCGTCCCCGGCCCCGACGAGCCGGTCGCGCCGCGGCCGACGGATCAGGCACCCGGCGCGGGGGAGTCCCAGGGACTCACCCGCCCATCCGGCCACGGCCGCGACGCCCGCTTCGTGACCGACGTCCTCGTCGCGCTCGGCTACGTCAGCGCCGAACGGGTGGAAGCGGCGGTGGGGGAGAGTCGCCTGGCGGGCAAACCGCCGGAGCGGCTGCTGTTGGAGCAGAACGCGATCGACGCGCGCCAGCTCTCGCGCGCGATCGCCGAGCGCTACGGGCTCGACCACGTCGACCTCTCCGCCTATCCCGTCGACATGGCGGCGGCGAACCTGCTGCCGATCACCTCGGCCCGCCGCTACCAGGCCGTGCCGGTCGGCTACGTCGACAAGGAGACGCTGCTGGTGGCGATGGCCGACCCGACCAACGTCCTCGCCGCCGACGACATCAAGATGGCCACCGGGCTCAACTGCCGGCTGGTGGTCGCCGACTCGGCCGACATCGAGGCGCTGCTCTCGCGGGTCAACTCGCTGCAGAGCGCCGTCACCGAGGCGGTCCTCGACGACGATCAGGAGCTCGACGAGGACGGCATCGAGCAGCCCGGCGCGCTGCACGCGAGCGCCGATGACGCGCCGGTGGTCAAGCTCGTCTACTCGATCCTCGGCCAGGCGGTCAACGAAGGCGTCTCCGACATCCACTTCGAGCCCGAGCAGGAGGACATGCGGGTGCGCTTCCGCATCGACGGCGTCCTCCACGAGGCGGCCCACGTGCCGCGGCGGATGGTTTCGGCGGTGATCTCGCGGATCAAGATCATGTCCGAGCTCGACATCGCCGAGCGGCGGATCCCGCAGGACGGCCGCGTCGGGGTCACCGTGGACGAAAGCCGCATCGACCTGCGGGTGACGACGCTGCCGACCCAGCGCGGCGAGGGGGCGACGATCCGCATCCTCGACACCCGCAACGCGATGCGCTCGTTGGACGAGCTGGGGATGAGCGAACAGGCGCGCGGGCCCTTCGAGACCGCGGTGCGGCGGCCCTACGGGGCGGTGCTGGTGACCGGCCCGACCGGCTCGGGGAAGAGCACGACCCTCTACGCGGCGCTCTCGGCGCTCAACTCGGTGGAGAAGAACGTGATCACGATCGAGGACCCGGTGGAGTACCAGCTGAACGGGATCAACCAGATCAACGTCAACCCGAAAGCGGGGCTGACCTTCGCCTCCGGGCTGCGCTCGATCCTGCGTGCCGACCCCGACGTGATCATGGTCGGCGAGATCCGCGACTCCGAGACGGCGCGGATCGGGATCGAGGCCGCCCTGACCGGGCACCTCGTGCTGACCACGCTCCACACCAACGACGCGCCGGGGACGATAACCCGGCTGGCGAAGATGGGCATTGAGTCCTTCCTCACCGCCTCGGCGGTCGACTGCATCGTCGCCCAGCGGCTGGCGCGGACGCTCTGCCCGAGCTGCAAGCGCCGCGGGGTGATCCCGCCTTCCGCCCTGGCGGAGGCCGGCTTCCACTCGGCCACCGAGATGGAGGGCTACGAGGCCGTCGGCTGCGCGCGCTGCGGCAACACCGGCTACCGGGGCCGCGTCGGCCTGTACTCGGTGATGCGGATGACCGAGCGGCTGAAAGACATGACCGTCAACCACGCCTCCCAGGCCGAGATCACCAACGTCGCCCGCCAGGAGGGGATGGCCACGCTGCGCGAGGACGGCCTCGCCAAGGCGCGCGCCGGCCTGACCAGCTTCGACGAGGTCCTGAGGGTGACCGCGTGATGGACGCGCCGGGGGGCTTCGACTTCGCCGCCGTGCTCGCCGCGGTCGCCCAGCGCCGCGCGTCGGACCTGCACCTCACCGCGGGGGCGCCGCCGGCGATCCGCGAAAAGGGCATGGTGACGCCGATGGAGGGCTTCCCGGTCCTCACCGCGCAGCAGACGCGCGACGTGATCTTCGGGATCCTCAGCGAGGACCAGCGCAAGCGCTTCGAGACGGCGCGCCAGCTGGACTTCGCCTACTCGATCCCCGGTGTCGCCCGCTTCCGCGTCAACTGCTACATGCAGCGCGGCTCGGTCTCGGCGGCCTTCCGCCTCGTGCCCCAGGGGATCCCGGCGCTCGAGGACCTCGGCGTCCCGCCGATTCTGCGGGAGCTGACCCGCAGGCCGCGCGGGTTCGTCCTCGTGACCGGGCCGACCGGCTCCGGCAAGAGCACCACGCTGGCGGCGATGATCGACGTGATCAACCGCGAACGCCAGGACCACATCCTGACGATCGAGGACCCGATCGAGTTCCTGCACCAGCACAAGCGCTCGATCGTCAACCAGCGTGAGATCGGCGCCGACGCCGACACGTTCGCGCTCGGCCTGCGCGCCGCCCTGCGCCAGGACCCCGACGTCATCCTGGTCGGCGAGATGAGGGACCTGGAGACGATCTCCACCGCGCTGACCGCGGCGGAGACCGGCCACCTCGTCTTCGCCACCCTGCACACCCAGTCGACCTCCCAGACGATCGACCGGATCATCGACGTCTTCCCGCCCGAGCAGCAGCAGCAGGTGCGGACCCAGCTGTCGGTCGCCCTGCAGGGCGTCGTCACCCAGCAGCTCCTGCCGACCGCCGACGGCCAGGGCCGCGTCGTCGCCTGCGAGGTCCTGGTCCCGAACCCGGCGGTCCGCAACCTGATCCGCGAGGCCAAGACCCACCAGATCTACTCCGCGATCCAGACCGCCGGTTCGATCGGCATGCAGACGATGGACGCCGACCTGGCGCGCCTGGTGCGCAGCGGCCGGATCACGATGGAGCTCGCCGAACAGCGCGCCTCGGTGCCGGAGGAGCTCCGCCGCCTGATGGGCGGGGGTGGCCAGACCGGCGCCGGCGGCTACGCGAACGGCAATGGCTACCAGCAGCAGCCGCCTGCCCAGCCGGTCGGCATGCCGCCGGGGATGGGGAGCTGACGGTGGCCGGCGCGACCTTCGCCTTCGAGGCGATCGACCTCACCGGCGTCCCGACCAAGGGGGAGATGGAGGCCGACTCCAAGGCCCAGGTCTCCGAGCAGCTGCGCCAGCGCGGCCTGGTCGTCCTCGACGTCTCCGAGAAGACCTCTCCGGTCAACATCGAGGACCTGCTGCGCAAGTACAAGGGCGTGCCGATGCGGGAGCTGGCGATCTTCTCCCGCCAGTTCGCCACCCTCGTCTCCTCCGGGATGCCGATGCTGCGGGCGCTCGCGACGCTCGAGGAACAGACCGAGGACAAGGAGATCAAGGAGGCGATCGACAGCGTCCGCCGCGACGTCGAGGCGGGGACCTCCCTGGCCCAGGCGATGGAGCGCAAGCCTCGCGTCTTCGACCGCCTCTACCGCTCCATGGTCCGCTCGGGCGAGCAATCCGGCCGGCTCGAGGAAGCCCTCGACCGGATGGCGAACCACATCGAGAAAATGGACACCCTCCGCCGCGAGGTGAAATCGGCGCTGATGTACCCGGCGCTGGTCTTCACCGCGGCGATGGGAGCGGTGATCGCGATCGTCGGGTTCGTCGTGCCGGTGTTCATCGGGATCTTCGAAGAATTGGCCGCGGAACACCCTGAGGAAAAGGCCGAACTCCCTGCGATGACCAAGGTGACGGTCGCCTGCTCGCACGCGGTCACCGACTACTGGTTCATCACCTTTCCGGCGATCGCGCTGATCATCTATGCCGCCTTTCGCTGGCGCGGGACCGAGCAGGGTCGTGCGGCAACCGATCGCATGAAGTTGAAGATCCCGTTCAAGATCGGAGATGTGGTCCAGAAGCTGGCGCTCGCGCGCTGGTCGCGCACCTTCTCGGGCTCGGTCAGCGCCGGCGTGCCGATCCTCCAGTCCATCCAGATAACCGGCGAAACCTCCGGCAACATCGTGGTCGAGGAAGCGATGCAGGAGGTCTACGAATCGGTCAAACGCGGCGGCTCGATCGCCGGGCCGATCTCCCAGCACGACATCTTCCCGCCGATGGTGTCAAACATGGTCGCGGTCGGCGAGGAGACCGGGCAGCTGGAAGACATGCTGACCAAGGTAGCCGACTTCTACGAGGCCGAGGTAGATGCGAAGGTGAAAGCGCTCACCTCGTTGGTGGAGCCGCTGCTGATCGCCTTCATCGGCGGGGTGGTGGGCTTCATCGTTATCTCGATGTACCTGCCGATCTTCAGCATCTACGAACACATCAGGTAGCCGCAGGACCAAGGGTTCTCTCGACGTTCGTTGACGCCTGCGCGCCCATCGGCGCCGGCAACCCGCGCGAGGGGCACACTTCGGCTGCCGAAATGCCCGCTATTGGCGCACCTGGTACCGAAAATCCTGCGGACGAATAGCCGACGATCCCAGGGCTAAAGGTCACCCCGCAGGAGCCGATGGTCTCCAAGGAAAATCAGCCAGACGCTCCGGCGCCAAAAGGCGAAACCCCGGGCTCTGGCGCAAACACAGGAACCATGGAGGTACCTATGTTGCTCCAGAACATCCGGGCGAAGATTGGCGCCCGGCTCAGCGGCGAGAGCGAGGCGGGCTTCACGCTCATCGAGCTCCTGGTCGTCATGCTCATTCTCGGCATCCTCGCCGCGATCGCACTGCCTGCGTTCTTCAACCAGAAGAGCAAGGCGGGGGACGCCAAGGCGAAGGAGTACGCTCACACTGCCCAGGTCGCGGTGGAGACCTGCGCGACCGAACACGGCGGGAAATACGACAAAGAAGCCTGTAAAACCGCGGGTGTTGAAGCAATTGAGCCCACCCTCAAGGGTACCGGAATTTCGGTAACGCCGGACGAATCCGAAAAGGGGTACACCGTCAAGTCAGAAGGTACGAGCGGTTGGTTCGAGATCGTGCGTGAAGATGAAGGCGAACTGAAATTCCCTTGCCAGAATGGTGGAGAAGGCGGCTGCAATCTCGGGACCAGTGGCGAAAAGGGCAAGGAAGGTACCTGGGGAGAATAGCCATCTAGGGCTTGACGGCCTCTCCTAATCCGAGCAAGAGGGCGGGCCGTCGGCCCGCCCTCCCTGTCTCTACCAATGCGTCGAGAGGGACATACCCCGGAGTGTGGATTCAGTCTGATTGAGCTACTCATCGCTGCCGCGATGATGGTCGTCATCACCGGCGCGGTGGTCACGATGCTCGTGTCCTCCATGCACCGCCAGACTGCGGTGACCTCAACCTCCGACCAGATCGGGAACGCGCGTAATGCGATCGAAAAGATCACGGTCGACCTCAGGCAGGGGGTGGAACTTACCGAAGCGACTCCTTCTGTCGTTGACATGAGCACGTTCTGCGGGAAGACCGAAGGGACGGAACCCTGTGTGGTCCGCTACGACTGCGCCCAGGAAACGGGCAAGGCGACCTACGGCTGCTCGCGTGAAGTTGCCGGGGGAGGGACGACGTCGGTCCTCGAAGGACTGGCCTCGCCGGAAGTCTTCTGCTTCTACCCCTTCAGCGAAGAAGTGGGGCCGAGTGGGAATGGCTCTGGATGCGGGATTGCGGTCTCCCCGGCCGAAACCACCTACGTCGGCATCAAGGTGCAGTTGCCGCAGGAAAACAACGCGACGACCAACACGGTCTTCGAAGGCGGGGCCGCTCTCCACAACGCTCCCGGAGTGCTCGAAGGCGGGTGACCATGATCGCGGCGCGGCTTGCCAGGCTTCGGGCGGACGAAGAAGGCTTCACGATCATCGAGGTGCTGGTGGCCGCGTTCATCCTCGTCCTCGGCTCCCTGGCCGTATTCATGACCTTCGCCGCGGCTATCCACAACGTCCAGCGCGGCAAGGAAACGCAGCAGGGGATCAGCGTCGCCCAGCGGGTGATGGAACGGATTCGGGTCGAACCGTACGAGGACATTGGGATCCAGGGTGCGGCGATGTCCCCGAGCCCCGCTTCCTCCGGCCTGCCGACCGGCCGCGTCTCCAGCGGCGGCAACGAGTTCGACGTCGCCCGGCCGACCTCCGAAGAAGAGTTCAAAGAATTCGTCGCCGGCGACATCCCGCCCGAACCGCTCGAAGTGAACTCCCCCGACGGGAGCAAGATGACCGCCTACCGCTTCGTGGTCTGCGAAGAAGCGGTCGGTCCAGAAGGCGAATGCGCCGCGAAGCGGATCGTGGTTGATGTCGCGCCAAGTCCTGCCGATAACCAATCCGGATACCGACACAGCTACTACGAGCTGCAGTCGACCGTCGTCAACCCGGAAGGATGATCGTGAACCCCGCCGCCGCCCTCCTGCTCGCCTGCTTCGGAGCCACGATCGGCTCCTTCCTGACGGTGGTTGCCCACCGGGTGCCGCGGGCGGAATCGGTGGTCGGCGGTCGCTCCCACTGCCCGTCCTGCGGCGCCCAGATCGCCGCCTACGACAACGTGCCGATCTTCTCCTGGCTCGCCCTGCACGGCCGCAGCCGCTGCTGCCGCCGGCGGATCTCGGCGCGCTACCCGGTGACCGAGCTGGCGCTCGCCGCCCTGTTTGCCGCGGTCGCGTTGCGCTTCCACGACGAAGTCGGCGAGATGGTGCTCGGGCTGGTGTTCGTCTCGATGCTGCTGGCGGTCACCCTCACCGACCTCGAGCGCCGCATCATCCCCGACAAGATCCTCCTGGTCGCCTCGGTGATCGGCCTCACGATCGCCGCGATCGCCGACCCGGGCTCGATCCCGGAGCGGCTCGGCGCGGGCCTCGGCGCCGGCGGCGTCCTCTTCCTGGCGGCGCTCGCCTATCCCGGCGGCATGGGGATGGGCGACGTCAAGCTCGCCGCCGCGATGGGCCTCTTCCTCGGGGTCGAGGTGATTCCGGCACTGCTGATCGCCCTCCTGGCCGGCTCGGTGGTCGGCATCGCGCTGATCGTCCGCGACGGCGCCGGGGCGCGCAAGCGGGCGATCCCGTTCGGGCCCTTCCTCGCCCTCGGCGGCGTCACCGCGCTGCTCGCCGGCCACGCCCTGATCCACGCCTATCTGGCCGCCGTCGGATGAGTCGGCCCACCCAGTTTCAACGATCAAGCCGTCCGCTTTTCTTGCCGATCTAGAGCGGGCGGC
Organism: uncultured Actinomycetes bacterium; assembly: GCA_963763265.1. Taxonomy (GTDB): domain Bacteria; phylum Actinomycetota; class Thermoleophilia; order Solirubrobacterales; family 70-9; genus VAYN01. The sequence continues at coordinate 9,094 of CAVXNN010000008.1, forward strand.
CCTTCAACCTCCGCCGCCCCCAATGTTCTCCAACAAGAAGAAGACCGACACCATCGTCGGGGTCGATCTCGACGCCGACAGCATCGCCGCGGCCGCTGCCGCGGGGCCCGGACACGGGTTGTCGACCGCTGTCGAGCCGCTCCCCGACGGCGCCTTCGGCGACGGCGAGATCACCGACGTCGAGGCGGTGTCGGAGCGGCTCCGCGACCTCTTCGACCGCGAGGGCCTGCCCCGGCAGGCGCGCTTCGCGGTCGCCAGCCAGGGCGTCGCCTTCCGCACCGTGCGTCTGCCGCTGATCGAGGACCAGGAGCAGCTGAAGGCGGCGGTGCGCTTCCAGGCGCAGGAGACCATTCCGATGCCGCTCGACTCCGCCGTCCTCGACCACCAGGTGATCGGCGCCGAGATCGGCCAGGACGGCAGTCGCCAGATCGACGTCGCCGTGGTTGCGGCACGGCGCCAGACCGTCGAGGCGCTGCTGCAGGCGGCGCGCGGGGCCGGGGTGAACCCGGTCGGCATCGACCTCGCCGCCTTCGGGATGATCCGGGCGCTCGCGGGCCGGCCCACTCCCGCCCCGGTACCCGCCCCGGGGGCGCCGGCAGCGGCGCCCGGGGAGGCCGAGTCCGAGGAGTACGTCACGGCGACCCTCTACTGCAGCCTCGGCGGCGTCACCAACCTGGCGATCGCCCGCGACTTCGCCTGCCTCTTCTCCCGCGTCGCCCAGTTCGGCGTCCGCGGCATCGCCGAGGAGCTGGCGGCCGAGACCGGGGTCCAGGTCGAGCACGCCGAGCAGTGGCTGGTCTACACCGGGCTGCAGACGCCGCTCGACCAGCTGGAGGGGGACCCGGCCACGCTGGTGGCGGCCCGCGCCGCGCTGGAGGGAAATCTGGGACGGCTCGCCGACGAGCTGCGGCTCTCGCTCGACTACTACGGCGCCCAGGAGGGCGCCGCGCCGGTCGGCGAGCTCGTTCTCTGCGGCTGGGGAAGCGCGATCCCCGGGATCGCGGAGGGCCTCGGCTCACATCTGGCGCGCGAGGTCTCGGTGCGCCGTCCCGCCGCCCTGGCCGGCCTCGCCGACGCCGAGGCGGCCCGCCTGACCCTTCCCTACGGCCTCTCCCTGGAGCACTGAGCAGGCGTGCGGCCGATCAACCTGATCCCCGATGAGCAGCGCCGCACCCGCGGGCCGTCGGCGCCGGGCGGGCCGCTCGCCTACCTCGTCGTCGGCGCCCTGGTGATCCTGCTGGTCGGGGTCGTCGTCTTGGTCCTCACCTCCAACCAGATCTCCGACCGCGAAGGCGAAGTGGCGACCCTGCAGGCCGAAAAGGCATCCGCGAGCGCCCAGGCGCAGGAACTGAGCGCCTACACGAGCTTCCAGCAGGTCGCCGAACAGCGCACCCGCACGATCGCCGAACTCGCCAACGCGCGCTTCGACTGGGCGCGGGTGATCAAGCAGCTGTCGCTGACGCTGCCGCCGAACGTCTACTTCACGAACCTCAGCGGCTCGGCCGGTGGGGGAGAAGGAGGGGGCGCGGAAGGGATCGCCGGGCCGTCGCTGACGATCGCCGGCTGCGCGCCCGGCCAGGACGCGGTCGCCGGCTTCGTCGCCTCGCTGAAGCAGATCGACGGCGTCACCCGGGTCGGGCTGCAGCAGTCGCAGGTGGGCGAAAGCGAAGGCGGGACGAACGGCGCCAGCGCCTGCTCGGTCGGTCGCAAAGCGCAGTTCACCATCGTCGTCGCCTTCGACGAAGCGCCGGCCTCGCCCGACTCCTCCACCGGGAGCCCGGAACCGGCGGGCGCCGAACCCGGGGCGGAAGGCTCCGAAGCGGGTGGCGGCGAAGCGGCAAGCCCGGAATCCGGCGGCGAAGCGCCCCCGTCCTCGGAAGGCGAAGCGGGCGGCGCTGCCGGCGCCGCGACCGGATCGACCCAGGCGAGCGCCACCGCGGGCGGATCGACGGGGACGGGCTGAGCGATGGCGAAGATGAACGAGTCGACCAGGATCGTCCTCGTCGTCGTCGCGATGGTCGTGCTCGCGGGCGCCTTCTGGTTCCTCCTGCTGGCGCCGAAGCGCGAAAAGGCGAGCAAGCTCTCCGAACAGATCTCGACCCTGTCGACCGAAGTCGCCACCGCCAGGCAGGAGGTTGCCGCCGGCCAGGCCGCGAAGAAGAGGTTCCCGTCCGACTACCGTCAGCTGGTCGAGCTCGGCAAGGCGGTTCCCGCGGAAGCGGCGACCCCGTCCCTGCTGGTCCAGCTGAACGGGCTGAGCGCGCGCGCCCGCACCAGCTTCGAGAGCATCGCGCTGGGCGGCGGCTCCGGCGGCGGCTCTTCGGCGACGGCGGCGGCCGGCTCGGGCAACGCCGGCGAACTGCTGCCGCTCGGCGCCGGGGCGGGCCCTTCGGGTTTCGCCGCGATGCCGTATGCGCTCGCATTCGAAGGCGGCTTCTTCGACATCACCAAGTTCATCGAAAGCCTCGACTCGCTGGTGCAGACGAAGGCCAACGGCGAAGTCGACGCCCACGGCCGCCTGGTCACGATCGACGGTTTCAGCTTCGCGCCCTCCGGGGGTGAAGGGTCGGGCTCCGGCTCCTCCGGGCAGCTCGCGGCCAACTTCACCGTGAACACCTACGTGACCCCGCCGGGCCAGGGGCTCACCGCCGGGGCGACCCCAGCCGGGCCTTCGGAAACGACCCCCAACCTGCCATGAAGATCGACTGGAAGAAGGAGATCTCCTTCCGGAAGCCGCGGCGCGGTTCGGTGCCGGCGATCAAACCGCCGAAAATGCTCGCCGACCTCTACGCCGACCTGCGCGACCGCCACCTGCTGCCGCTGGTGGCGGTCCTGATCGCCGCGATCGTCGCCGCGCCGATCGTGCTCGGTGGCGGCGGGGAAGGCGAACAGGAGCCGGAAACGACCCTGGGCTCCGCGAGCGGCGGCAAGGCGACCGCCTCGGCGTTCACCGTGGTGCCCGCCGAACCCGCTCTACGCAGCCCGTCCAAGCGCCTCGCGCACCGCCAGGCGCTCGACCCCTTCCGTCCGGCGGGCGGTGGGTCCGAAGGCGGCGGCGGGTCCGGGGGCTCAACCTCCTCCACGTCCGGTGGGAGCCAGGCCTCCTCGATCTCCTCGGGAGCCGCCGGCGGGTCGACGGGCGTGGAATCCTCGGCGGGCGAACCGGCGCCGGTCGAAACGAGTCCGGGGGAAGCCGGCTCGGGCGAATCGAGCTCGGCGGAATCGGAAACGGGCGCCGGCGAAGGCTCGGGCGGCTCGGAAGGCTCGACGACGACCGAATCGAGCACCGTCGTACAAAACGAGGTCGTCAGCTACTCGATCTCGATCCAGGCCGGGAACCTGCCGGGCAAGCTGAAGGAACGGACCGGGGTGGAACCGATGACCAAACTGCCGAGCGCCAAGCACCCGGTCGTGCTCTTCGTCGGCCTGTCGAAGAACCACCGCAGGGCGCTCTTCCTGATGACCAGCAGGGTGACCGGCTACTACGGCGCCGCTCACTGCGCGATCGACAAAGAGGCGTGCCAGATGGTCGAAGTGACGCCGGGCAGGGCGGCGAGCTTCGGCATCGGCTACGGCAAGGGCGCCACCCGCTTCAAGATCGAGGTGCGCAAGATCGAACGGGTCGTCCGGAGCCGCAAGGACACGGCGAGGCGAGGCACCCGCTCCTCCGCGGCCGGCCCCGCGATCGGCCCGGCCCGGCGCGTCGGTCGGTAGCGCGGGTTCCGAATCACCAGAAGTGCGCAGAGGAGGCTGGCCGCCATGGCGAGGGCGGTGGCGGCCTGGCGCTGACGATGGCGCCTGGCGTTGGAGTAGATCGCCGCAACCGCTGGACTGATCGACTTATTTGGGAACCTGCATGGGGCCTGTTTAGAATCGTGCGCCGTGAAACCCCTGCTAATGGTCAAATCGGTGCGCGCAATTGACCACTCTCATCCGATTGGGTACTCTGTCGACATACACATTGTGTGGTGGGGAAACCCTCTGCACCAGAGCGGCCCGCTGAGGTCGCTCGTCCTCCAAGGTCGCCACTCGGCGGCCTTGGCTATTTAGGGCCGCCGTGCAGCTCTGTTACGTGGACGAGTCGGGGACCGCGGAGACGCTGGTCAATACCGACCCCGACCAGCAGCCGGTGATAGTGGTGGCGGGGGTTTCGCTGCCGGAGCAAGACCTCACCAGGATCACCCACGAGTGGATCAAGCTCAAGACCCGATTCAATCCGAGCATCGGCAGGTCGGGACATGGCTGGCTGGACGCGATTCTCAAAGAAGTCAAGGGGGCGAAGCTGCGCAATGGCTTCAGGGGTGAACCGTCCCAACGGCAACGCAAGCAGGCGCTGGGGATGATCGACGGAACCCTCAAGCTGTTGGAGCGGTACGACGCGAAGATCCTGGGTCGCATCTGGGTCAAGTGTCTTGGCGGGGAAAACGACGACATGAAGATCCACGCCAGCAGCCTGCAGTTCATCTGCGGGGCCTTCGACGCCGGGTTGCCCAACGATGAGAGAGGGATGGTCGTGGTCGACAGCCAGACCTACCAGCACAATCACCGGCTGGCGCATTCAGTCTTCACCCAGCGATTCGGCAAGGACCCCAAACATTGCGGCCTCGTCGATATGCCGGTCTTTGGCCACAGCGACAATCACGCAGGCCTCCAGATCGCGGACCTGCTGTGTTCAGCCGTGCTGGCGCCAATAGCGAGCGCCGTCTATGCGGGCAGCTACGCAGGTTGGAACAGACATTGCGATTCCAACTACCTGGAAATCCGCGAACGATTCGGAAGTCGCTTGGAGAAACTCACCTATCAATGGGTCAATCCGGGAACCAAACAGAAGCGATACAGCCTCGTCGTCAGCGACCCGCTGAGTAAGCGGGGCGCCCGCTTGATGTGGGGTCCGCGCGCTGAATCGCGTCGGGCCGGAACACGGCTCATGGCGCACCGACGCCGGCAGGTCGACGCGCTCGGCAAGGTCAACGACAGTAGGGCGCGGCCATTTGCGGTGAGGGGTCCGCTGCGGCTCGGTCACCGCGGCAACGGCGCCGCTCCACTTCAGTAAGTAAAGCCACGTCGCTATACTTGTTGAAGTGCCACTTGGCTTGAACAAGCCGAGGGCGGCCCAGGAGTCACCGAGATGAGCGCCGACAGCAACGCCACCTGCCCCGTGTGTCGAACCGCGGAGGTCGTCTGCGGAAAGTGGACCCTGCTGATCGTCCGCGACCTGGCCGAGGGGAGCGCCCGGTTCTGCGAGTTGGAGCGCTCGCTCGAGGGGATCAGCCCGCGAACGCTGTCACTGCGACTGCGGGCCCTCGAGGAGGAGGGCATCGTCGCCCGCCACACCTACCCCGAGGTGCCGCCGCGCGTCGAGTACGCGCTGACCGAGAAAGGCGAGGCGCTCGTCCCGCTGATCGAAGACATGCGGCGCTACGGCACCCGCTGGCTCGGGCTCGACATCGAGCCGGACGCCTCGGCCTCCGTCGCCGCCTGATTTTCCGGCCGCCGTCCGGCTGTCGCCTGCCTCGAAGCTCTCGACGTCACTCTTGACCCGGCCCCGGGCCAGGGCCCAGCCTCGGCCCGGTCCGACCCCGGTCCCGACCCGACCCTGGTCCGACCCCGGCCGCGACTCCGGGACCGGCCGCGACTCGGCTCCGGTCAGACCTCGGTCGCGGCCCGACCCGGACCCCGACCGCGTTCGCAGTTATCCGCGCTATGCGCGGATAACTGCGAACGCCTCAAGCGGCGCCCTCTTGCGAATGCGGCCGGGATTTGTGCTGGGCGTGCGACGTGAGTGCGCACGTTTCTCGGCGGGCTCATCGGCTCGGAAGCACCGGCTTAGCAGATCACGGTCAGATGGAAGCCGCGATCGCTGTGGTTTCCACCTGGATCGAACGTCTCGACCAAGACTGCGTCTTCGCTTTCCGCCGACCTGACAACGGTCGCCGTGCCAGGGGCGGAAGCACCGGTGGTTCCGGTCAGTCCGACCGTCGCCTCGTAGGCGCAGTCGGTGACGTCAAACGGGAAGGTCACCAGATAACTGCCTTCCGTTTTCGGTTCTCGTCGAGCCGCCGAGATGCCTTCCGCGCTGATTCGACCAGCCGTGCCATCGCCGTTGACGACCGCCCACTCAACATTACGGGAGGAGGATGAACCGCCGCCCGAGCTAGACGAGCCCGGCGGTCCCTGGGGACCCGGCGGTCCCTGGGGACCGGCTTCCCCGGTTGGCCCCTTGTCCCCGGTCGGTCCCTTTTCCCCGGCAAGACCTCGGTCCCCGGTTGGCCCCTTGTCCCCGGTCGGTCCCTTGTCTCCAGTCGGTCCCTTGTCCCCAGCTGAACCCTTTGCGCCCGTCGACCCATGCTCGAGCTGCCTGGCTGCCACCTTGGCCGTCATCCGCCGCAGCTGCTTCATCACCCGCGGTGAGATCTGCTTCTTGTTCGTGATCACGTAGCGGTGGGCGGCGAAGGCGCTGCCCCCGAGGGCTAGCACCAAGGCCAGGATCGCGACCACGAGGGCGGGGCTGGGGCGGCGGAGGTGGTTCTTCATGCAATCGGTGTCGGCACCGGGGCGTGGGGCTTGCGCGGCGCGCACGCGAGTCGGACGGATGATCGAAACTGCAAGCCCTCATGCACGCGCAGGAGGCGTGCCCGGCGGAGGGAAGCTGGCCCTGTGCGCGACTTCCTGCTGAACGAATCCATCCGCCGTCTTGCCACCGAGGCCGCGACCCGCTTCAACGCGATGGTCGCCGAAGGCGATCAGATCCCCTTCGACGTGGCCACCGACACCAGCGAGGGCTCGCCGTTCTACAGCTACGTCCCGCAGACCGGCCGCTACGTGGCCGAGCGGGTCGCCGAGCTGCACGGCCTGCCGAGCTGGGGTCCGGCCCGCGAGACCGTGGTCGAGGCGGGCGTCGCCGCCACCTACCTGGAGGGCCGCGGCGAGCTGGTGCCCGCCGAACCGGGTGCCCGCGCCGGGCGCATGCTGGAGGTCTTCTTCGTCGAGCTGTGGGAGGGGAGCACCGGCTTCGCGCTCGACCGCGACAAGCTGGAGACGCAGCTGGCGATGCTCGACGCGGAAGCGCGCAGCATCGACGACGCCGACGTGCTGATCGTGCCGATCGTCGGGCTGCGGATGTCGATGAGCCGGCTGCAGCTGCCCAACGGGGTGCGGATCGTCCGCGCCGACTCGATCAGCGCGCCGATCGAGGCGATGCGCAGCGAGGGCATGGGACGCGCCGCCTGGGAGCCGCAGTTCCTCGCCGTCGCCGAGCAGGGCCCCGACGAAGCGGCCGAGGCGGCGCTCAACCAGCTTCGCGAGCTGATCAGCGTGATGCGCATGTTCAAGGTCGGCGGCATCGGCCTCGGCCCGTTCGCCTTCGCGCCGACCGGCGAGGACACCTGGCGGCGCATGACCACCGGCGCCCCGGCGACCCGACCCGGCGGCTACCGCCTCTCCGAGGAGGAGGGGGCCGCGCTGGCCGCGTTCGCCGCCGAGCTGGAGGCGCGCCCTGACCCCGACGGCGCCCTCACCTGGGCGGTCGGCCGCTTCGAGATGGGCTGCGAGCGCGAAAGCGCGATGGAAGGGCTCAGCGACCAGCTGCTGGCGCTGCGCGCGGTGCTCGAGGGGCACGGCCCGGTCGGCGCCTCGCTGCCGCTGCGCGCCTCGGCCCTGATTGCCGACCAGCACCTCGACCGGATCCAGGCCCGCGAGCGGGTCGAGGAGGTGCTCGAGCTGGAGCGGTCGCTGATGAACGGCCGCACCCTCGAGCGGGCGGTCGAGCTGGCGACCTGGATCGAGGACGGCGTCCGCCGGCTCCTCCGCCAGGCGGCGCTTGGCGAGCTCGGCCAGGACCTCAGCGCGACCGCCGACGAGACACTGATCGCCAGCGGCCTGGAAGCCGGCGACGCCGAGATCACCGTCTACGCCCAGGAAGACTTCGAGCAGGACCTGGAGGCGGTCGAAGAGCCGACCGCCGACGAATTCCGCGTGGTCGAGGCCCCCGACCGCTCCCCCCGCACGCCCGAGTCATGGACCGACGCGCCCGAGCCGTGGACCGAGAGCCCCGAGCCCTCGCCCGGCGCGCCCGACCGCTGGACCAAGGGCCCCGAGCCCGCGCCCGGCACGCCCGAGTCCTCGCCCGGCATGCCCGGACGCGAAGCGGAGGACATGCCGGTTGATGAGAGCCAGCCCGCGGCTGACTCCGATCACGCTCTGATTCCCTCGGAGGCAGCCGCGGGCCCCGCCGAAGACCCCCACGACCCGGAGCGGTTCTCCGATCACGGCCGCGAATTCGACGAGGCGGCCCGCGACTTCGACCAGGAGGAGGACGAGAGCATGGACACCCGCATCATGGAGCCCATCCCCGCCCCCGGCGAGATCAAGGTCACCGCGACCCACTGGCTCGACGAGGTCTCCGAGGAGCGGCCCGGCGACTCGCTCGAGTGGCCCGCCGCGGAAGCGCGCGACCTCCAGCATCGGGAGCGGATCGACACCCCGCGCGTCCGCCACCTCTTCCCGGTCCCGGACTCCGACTGGGAGCTCGAGCACCCCGAGTTCGAATACTCCCGCCGGTCCTGACGGGCTGAGATCAAGCAGATCAAGGATGCAGTGACGAGCGTGCTCGGCACGTGAGGAACGAGGACGCCGATCTGCGCCGATATCAGCCCGTCAGGCGTCCGGCCGCCATCGCGACGCGTTCCTCGCCGGTGGCGAAGAGGTAGCGGTCGATCTGTGCCAGGCCGGCGAGGTCATGGACGTCCTCGTCGAGGTAGGGGACGCGGATCACGCCGGTCGTCCGCATCTCCCGCGCCAGGTGCTCGATGTTGCGGGCGTCGCGCTCGGCCAGCGCCTGGTAGTCGGCGAAGTTGGCGGCGACCCGGTTGGCGAGGTCCTCGTCGCCGAGCTTCTCGGCCAGGACCGCGGGCAGGTCGTCGGCCTCGCCGCGCAGCTGCTCGGCCGGATAGTGGACCTTGTTGACGATCACGCCGCCGAACGGCAGCTTCGCCTCGACCAGTTTGCGGTGGAAGTAGACGGCCTCGTCGATCGGCTCCCCCTGCGGCCCGCAGACGACGAGGAAGCAGGTGCTCGGCGCGGCGAGCAGCTTGTTGACCCGCGTGGCGCGTGCCTGGAAGCCGTCGATCATGCCGCTGAAGGCGTTGAAGAACTCGGCCAGGTCGGCGATCAGGTCGAAGCCGACGATCCGCTTCATCACCGAGAGCGCCACGGTCGCGCCGCGGCCCGCGACCTTCGCCGCGAAGCCGGTCGGCTTCATGAAGACCTTCAGCGATTTGCCTTCGATGAACTGGGTGAGGCGGCGCGGCGCGTCGAGGAAGTCGAGCGCGTTGCGGCTCGGCGGCGTATCGAGGACGAGGACGTCGAACTCTCCTTCGGTGTGGAGCTCGAAGAGCTTCTCCATCGCCATGTACTCCTGGGAGCCGGCCAGCGCCCCGGAGATCTGCTGGTAGATGCTGTTTTCCAGGACCCGGTCGCGGGACTCCTCGTCGGGTGCCTGGCGGGCGATCAGCTCGTCGAAGGTCGCCTTCGGGTCGAGCATCATCGCCCACAGCTCGCCCCGCATCTCGATCCCCTGGGCGGCGAAGAGCTCCGGGTCCACCTGCCGTGCCGAGTTGCCGAGCTCCTCCAGCCCGAGCGAGTCGGCGAGCCGCTTCGCCGGGTCGATGGTCAGCACGCAGACCCTCTGGCCGCGCGCCGCCAGCCCGGTCGCGATCGCCGCCGAGGTGGTCGTCTTGCCGACCCCGCCGGAGCCCGCGCAGATCACCACCTCCTTGCCCTCGAGGGTGTCGGCCAGGGTCGGCATCAGGAGAGCCTCCGGGAGAGTCGCCGCGCCGCCTCCGGGCCGAGGTCGGGCTCGAAGAGGAAGGGGAGGGTCTTGACCGGCGCCTTGGCGCGGCGCCGCAGCCGCGCCAGCTGGGCGCGCTGCGAGCGTGCCCGGGCGAACTCGGAGAGCGCCGCCCGCGCCGCCGCCTTCGGCGCGCCTTCCGCGGTCGCCGCCAGCGCCGTCAGCCTCTCCGCCTCCTGCTTGTCGAAGCGCTCCGGGTAGAGCCCGTTCAGGTAGACGCGGTCGACCGCGACGCCGACCTCGTTCACGAGATCGTGCTCCAGCGCCGCCGACTCGTTGACCGGCATCTCTTCCGGCAGGGCGACGATCGCGACGCCGGTGTCGTCGTGGTTGGTGATGAAGTTGTCGAGCGTCTGCGCCTGCGAGTGGATCGGCCCGACCCGGGCGATGTTGGCGAAGGTGCGCGGCGTCTGCAGGAAGCCGACCCCGTGCCCGGTGGCGGGCGCGTCGACGATCACCGTGTCGTATTTGCGCCCCGACTTCACCTTGCGGTCGAGCTGGGCGAGCTCCCAGATCTTGCCGATCGTCACCAGCTCCTTCAGCCCCGGGGTCGCCGCGGCGAGGTAGTTGAAGATGCGGCTGCGGAAGAGCATGTCGCGCATCGCCCGCACCTTCAGCTGCAGCAGGACGTACTCGCGCATCGACTCGTCAGGATCGATCGAGATCGCCCACAGGTTCTCCTCCAGTTCGACCTCGTGGAAGCCGACCGTGGTGTGCTCGAACATCCGCGAGGCGTTCTCCTGGGCGGCCACCTCGCAGACGATCGTCCGCCTGCCTTCCGCCGCGGCGCGCATGCCGAGAGCCACCGAGACAGTCGTCTTGCCGACCCCGCCCTTGCCGGTGACGATCACCAATCGCTTGTCGAGGAGCTCGGGTATCGGGCAATTCCTAGCAATTTCGGTAGAGGGCAGGAAAAAGCGTGTCCCATCCGAATATCCGCGCAATGGGATTTCTAAGCCGCAAGAAGAAGAATCGGGAGCCCGCCGTCGCCGAGGAGACCCACCCGCTCGAGGAAGAGCTGGCGCGGATGGAAGAGGCCGTGCCGGAGCGGCCGGTCAACGACTTCCCGGGCGAGGACCTCGAGGAGGGCGCTGCGAGGGACGACTTCGACGGGCCCTCTTCGAGGGACGGATTTGACGCAGGCTCGCCGGCCGCGGGTCCTGTCGCCGACGAGCGCACCTCGTCCTCGCAGGCTGCGGGCGAGGCGCGCCCATCGGCGCCACCCGCGGAAGGAGAGGTCGCGGCGGACGCCGACGGGGTCGGGGCGGGGCGGACTGAAGAGGCGCGGGACGGGACGCCTGCGGTGGAGCGACCCCGGGACGAGGCGCCCTCGCCTGGGATGCCGCGGGATGAGGCCTCTCCGGCCGAGCAGCCGCGGGACGAGGACGCGGCGCCCGTCGCGCCGGCGGAGCCGGGGGTTGAAGCGAGCGCCGAGCGGGGAGTGGAGGAGGATGACGAGGAGTCCGGAGACGGGCGGATGAAGGCGATCGACCTGATCGCGCCGACCCGGCTGGACTTCCTGAAGCCTCAGGAGGCCGAGCCCGAGCAGCCGGTCAAGACGGCCGACGTGATCGCCTTCGCCAACCAGAAGGGCGGCGTCGCGAAGACCACCACGACGCTCAACCTGGCGGTCGCCTTCGCCGAGTCCGGCTACCGCGTCCTCTGCGTCGACCTCGACCCGCAGGGCAACCTGACGATGAGCCAGGGGATCGACCCCGACAAGGTCGAGAACAGCCTCTACGACGTGCTCGTCAACGACCTGCCGATCTCCGAGATCATCCTCGAGCGGGAGATCGACATCGCCGTCGCCTCGATCGACCTGGCCGGCGCCGAGATCGCGATGAGCACCAAGATCGGTCGCGAGCGGTCGCTGGAAAAAGCGCTGAAGGAGGTCGGGGCCGACTACGACTTCGTCTGCATCGACACGCCGCCGAGCCTCGGCCTGCTGACGATCAACGCGCTGACCGCGGCGAACAAAGTGATCGTCCCCGTGCAATGCGAGTATCTGTCGATGCGCGGGCTGGTGCAGCTGCAGAACACCCTGAGAATGATCCAGGAGAACCTCAACCCCGACGTCCACATCGAGGGCATCCTGCCGACGATGCTCGACACGCGGACGATCCACGCCAAGGAGGCGGTGGAGATCCTCGAGGAGAACTTCGGGGACCTCGTCTTCCAGTCCCGGATCCGCAAGGCGATCAAATTCGCGGAGGCGCCCGTCAAGGGATCGAGCGTCCTCAAGTACGATTCCGATTCGAGCGCCGCGAACTACTACCGGGAGCTGGCGAAGGAGGTCCTGGCGAATGGCTCGGCGTAACAAGCGGGCAAGCATGCGCGAGGGTCCCCTCGCAGATCTCTTCCGGTCGACCGGCGCCGACGCGCCGGAGGATCCGCCCGAGGCGCCGCGCTACGGCCGCGACGATCCCGCCGAGGCGCGCCGCGCCGAAGCCGAGGCCGCACCGGTCGAACCGTCCGCGCCCGCCGACCAGCCGGCGGCGGCCGGCAGCTTCTTCGACCAGGAGCTCGACTCCGAGCCCGCCCCCGAGCCGTCCGCCCCCGAGCCGCGGCGCCGGGCCCGTGAGGAGGCGCCGCCCGCCCGCGAGGAGTCGCGCCCGCCCCGCGAGGACCCGCCGCGCCGCGAGCCGCGGGCCCGCGAGCCCGAACCGCTTCCCGAGCCGCCGCCGGAGCCCCGCCGCGAGCCGCCCGCGCCGGAGGCGCGCCGCGAGCCGGCCGCCCCCGAGCCGCAGGAGGAGCCGCGGTCGTCGAGCGGCGGCGCGCCGGAGCGCCTCAAACGGGTCTTCGCCGAGGAGCCGCGCCCCCGCAGCCGGAACGAGGACTTCCTGCAGACGCCGCGCTACGGTCGCGACGAGCCCGCCTACGAGGCCCCCGGCTCCGGCGAACCGCACCAGCCGGTGATCAAGGTGGTCGGGGTCGGCGGCGCCGGCGTCAACGCGGTCAACCGGATGGTCGACGCCCGCATCCCCGGCGTCGAGTTCGTGGCCGTCAACACCGACCTGCAGTCCCTGCAGCTCTGCGTCGCCGACATCACCGTCCACATCGGCGACGAACAGACGCGCGGGCTCGGCGCCGGTGCCGACGCCGAAGTCGGCCACCGCTCCGCCTTCGAGGAGCAGGACAAGATCAAGCGCCTGCTGAAGGGCTCCGACATGGTCTTCGTCGCCGCCGGCGCGGGTGGCGGCACCGGCACCGGCGCCGCCCCGGTGGTCGCCCGGCTGGCCCGCGAGGTCGGCGCGCTGACCGTCGGCATCGTCACCAAGCCGTTCACCTTCGAGGGCAACAAGCGCGCCAACCAGGCCGCCAGGGGGATCGACGAACTGGCCGCCGAGGTCGACACCCTGATCGTCGTCCCCAACGACCGCCTGCTCGAGGTGCTCGACCAGCAGACCTCGATGGTCGAGGCCTTCCAGGTCGCCGACGACGTGCTGCGCCAGGGAGTCCAGGGCATCTCCGACCTGGTGACCCTGCCCGCGGTGATCAACCTCGACTTCGCCGACGTGCGGACGATCATGTCCGATGCGGGCCGGGCGCTGCTCGGGATCGGCATGGCCCACGGCGAAGGCCGCGCGATCCTCGCCGCCGAGAAGGCGATCTCCTCGCCGCTGCTGGAGACCTCGATGGACGGCGCCCGCTCGATCCTCCTCTCGATCACCGGCGGCGCCGACCTCTCGCTGGTCGAGGTCTCCGAGGCCGCCAAGGTGGTCGGCGAAGCCGCCCACCCCGACGCCAACATCATCTTCGGCGCCAACGTCGACGAGGAGCTGACCGACCAGATCTGGGTCACCGTCGTCGCCACCCGCTTCGACGGCCGCGGGGCGCCGCGCCGCGCCGCCGCCGCCGAACCGACCATCCGCCGCACCAAGGACACCGGCCGCGGCCGCCCGCCGCAGACCCCGCGCAGCGGCGACACCCTGGGGATCGACGTCCCCGAGTTCCTGCCCAGCTGACCAGCTTTCCGCGAGCGATGAAGGCGGCGATCCCCGACTCCTCGTCGAGGAGCCGCGGTCCAGGGCGGCCGTAGATGGCGGGCGTCGTCGCGGCCGGGCATCCTTTGAGCGCCGAGGCCGGCGCCGCGGCGCTGCGGGCGGGCGGCAACGCGGTCGACGCCGCGGTCGGCGCGGTGCTGGCCTCCTTCGCGATCGAGAGCCCGCTGACCGGGTTCGGCGCGGGTGGCTACATGATCGTCCACGACCGCGGCCAGACGACGTTGCTCGACTTCTTCGTCGCCGCCCCGGGTCTCGACGGGGCGCGGCGCGGCGCCGAGCTGGCGCCGGTCGACGTCGCCTTCGACGTCGAGACGGTGCAGACGTTCTACGTCGGCGCGGTCTCCTGCGGGGTGCCGGGGACGGCCGCCGGCCTGGTCGAGGCGCTGCGGCGCTTCGGCTCGATGCCGCTCGAGGAGCTGGTCGGGGCGGCGGTCCGCCTGGCCCGCGAGGGCGCCCCGGTCAACCACCAGCAGGCCTACATCCTGCGGATCCTGGAGCCGATCCACGCGCGGCTGCCGGGCACGCGGGAGCTCTACGCGCCCGCCGGGCGGACGCTGCGCGAGGGGGAGACGTTCCGCTTCCCGGAGCTGGCGGAGGCGCTCGAACGCTTCGCCGCCGAGGGCGCCGCGCCGTTCTACCGCGGCGAGGTCGCGGCGGCGCTGAGCGATCTCGTGCTCGAACGCGGCGGCACGCTGGGGCGCGAGGACCTCGCCGCCTACGCGGCGATCGAGCGGGCGCCGGTCCGGGCGCCGTTCCGCGGCACCGAGGTGCTGACCAACCCGCCGCCCTCGGCGGGCGGCACGCTGATCGCCTACGCGCTCGACCGGCTCGAGCGCCTCGGTCCGGTGAGCGGCCCCGAGCAGCTGGTGGCGGCGATGGACGCCGCCAACGCCCACCGCGCCGACCTGCTCGGCTCGACCACCCATATCTCGGTGATCGACACGGCCGGGATGTGCGCGGCGGTGACCTGCTCGAACGGCTCGGGCTCCGGCGTCCTCGTCCCCGGGACCGGGGTGATCCTCAACAACATGCTGGGCGAGGAGGATCTGAACCCGGGCGGGTTCCACCGGATCGAGCCGGGCGCGCGGGTGCCCTCGATGATGGCCCCGACCGTGGTGCTGCGCGACGGCGAGGTGGTCCTTGCGGTCGGCAGCGCCGGGTCCAACCGGATCCGCTCGGCGATCCTGCAGACCGTGGTGCGGGTGGTCGAGCAGGGGCTGGGGCCGGCCGCGGCGATCGAGGCGCCGCGCCTGCACTTCGAGGCGGGGGTCGTCCAGGCCGAGCCGGGCATCGACCCGGACGCCCTGGCGCGGCTGGAGGAGCGCGGCGTGCCGGTGCTCCGGCGTCCCGCGCCCAACCTCTTCTTCGGCGGTGCCCAGGCCGTCGCCCGCGATCCCGAGACCGGCGAGCTGAGCGGCGGCGGCGACCCGCGCCGCGGCGGCGCCGTCGCCTTCGCCTGACTCCGGGTAAGAATTGGACCGTGGCCGGCGGCATGGACATCGACTTCGCGGCCGAGGGCCTGCTCGACGATCTCGAGGGCGAGGCGCGCGCCGCCCGCCTCGGCCTGCTCGAGCAGCTGAGCGGCGAAGGCGTGCCGCTGGAGGAGCTGCGGGCGGCGGTCGCCGCCGGCCACCTCAGCCTGCTGCCGGTCGAGCGGGCGATCGCCGGCGACGGACCGCGCTTCTCGGCCCGTGAAGTCGCCGACCTCTCCGGGGTCGACCTCGAACTCCTGATGCGCTTCCGCGCCGCGCTCGGCGTCCCCTACGGCGATCCCGACGAGCGGGTCGGCAACGACGCCGACCTGCAGGCGGCGCTGCGGGCCAAGGCGATCCTCGACGCCGGCTTCCCCCCCGAGGACATCCTGCGCAACGCGCGCACGGTGGGGATGGCGACGGCGCGGGTGGCGGAGGCCAACCGGGAGCTGGTCGTCCGCAACCTGACCCAGCCGGGCGACACCGAGCGCGACGTCGCCGCGCGGCTCGTGCGGACCGCGGAGACGCTCCTGCCGCTCGGCACCGACACGCTCGTCTACGCCTTCCAGGCGAACCTGCTCGAGCAGGTCAAACGTGACGTGCTCGGG
Organism: uncultured Actinomycetes bacterium; assembly: GCA_963763265.1. Taxonomy (GTDB): domain Bacteria; phylum Actinomycetota; class Thermoleophilia; order Solirubrobacterales; family 70-9; genus VAYN01. Next base: position 25,025 of record CAVXNN010000008.1, read on the forward strand.
GTCGCCGACCTCGCCTCGGGAGAGATCGGCGGCACCGTCGAGCGCTCGATCTGCTTCGCCGACCTGGTCGAGTTCACCAGCCTCGGCGAGGAGATCGACGCCGAGGAGCTGGGCGAGGTCGCGGGCCGCTTCGAGGAGCTCGCGACGAGCGTCGTGGCCGCCCCGGTACGCCTCGTGAAGACGATCGGCGACGAGGTGATGCTGGTCTCGACCGAGGCGCGCCCACTGGTCGAGGCGGCGCTCGACCTGGTCGCCGCGGCGGCCGCCGAAGGCGACCAGTTCCCGGTGCTGCGCGCCGGGATCGCGACCGGGCCGACCCTGCCGCAGGCCGGCGACTACTACGGGCGCTCGGTCAACCTGGCGAGCCGCATCACCGGGATCGCCCGCCCGGGAAGCGTCCTGCTCGACACCCCGACCCGCGAGGCGTCCGGCGATGACGGCTTCGCCTACTCGTTCGCCGGCGAGCGCCGCCTCAAGGGCATCGACGCCCGCACCAAACTCTTCCGGGTGCGCCGGGCTCCCGCCTGAGGATGATTGCCGAGTCGACGTCGCCCTGGCGGCCTCGGCTCGGCAGGCGGCTGGCCCGGATGGCCGACTCCACGGTGGGGGGCGGCGGGCCTGGAATCGTCGCCTAGCTCGGCTTGCGGGCCGAGACCAGCAGGTTGTAGAAGAGCTCGGCGGGGAGGTGGGGCTCGAGGAACCGCGTGTCGACCTTCTGCAGGGCGATGTAGCTGCGGAAGGCGAAGCGGCGCCAGCGGAAGGGGACGGTGGCCGGCTCGGCGCTCGACTCCACCGTCCGCAGCCCCCAGCCCCAGGCGTTGGCGAGCAGCTCCTCGCCGCCGACCCGGCGCTCCTCGAAGCCCGCCCGCTCGAGCAGGCGCCGCAGGTCGTTGGGGGCGAAGGCGTGGACGTCGACCTCGCCCTCCAGCGAGTGGCCCTCGGACTGGTCGGCTTCGGCGACGGCGCGCGGGCGTGCCCCGACGGCGCGGCGCCAGGCCGGCGCGACCAGCGTCCCGGTGCGCTTCGGCAGCGCCGCGAGGCGGTCGCCGTAGCGGGAGGGCTCGCCGGCGAAGACGATCGTCCCGCCGGGCCGCAGCACCCGCCGGAACTCGGCGAAGGCGCGGTCCAGGTCGGGGATGTGGTGCAGGACGGCGTGGCCCATGACCAGGTCGAAGCTCTCCGCCTCGAAGGGCAGTCGCTCGGCCTCGGTGACGACCGTGCTGACGTCCCTCAGCCCGAGCGCCGTCGCGGTGCCCGCCAGCTGGGTCAGCATGCCGGGCGAGATGTCGGTCGCGGTCAGCTTGCCGACGATCCCCAGCTGCACCAGGTTGAGCGAGAAGTAGCCGGTCCCGGAGCCGATCTCGAGCGCCTCGCCGAAGGTCCGTCGGTCGTCGCCGCCGAGCGCCTTGACGAGCTTGCCCCGCACCTGGTCCTGGCCGATCCCGCCGAAGTCGATTCCCCACTTGGCGTCGTACTCGTGCGCCGCCGCGTCGTGGTAGCGCGTGTTGACGTCCTTGATGTGCTCCGGCGTGGCGGTCGGCGAGGCGGGCATCGGGCCGGGACTCTATGGGTCCGCTGCAATACGGTGCGGCGCGTGACCGAGGAGATCCTGCAGTCCAACCAGCCCGCGGGAGTGCCGCCGCTGCCGCTGACCGGCGAGCGGACCCTGCCCGACGTGCCCGCCGAGAACTACTGGTTCCGTCGCCACCTGGCGGTCTACGAGTGGATCGCGGCGCGGGTCGGCGGCCTGCGGGTCGTCGACATGGCGTGCGGCGAGGGGTACGGCTCCGACCTGCTGGCCGCGGCGGGCGCCGCGAGCGTGGTCGGCGTCGACGCCAACCCCGAGGCCCACGAGCACGCCCGGCTGCGCTACCGCCGCGCCAACCTGCGCTTCGAGCGCGACCTGGTCGAAACCTTCGCGGCGCCCTGCGACGCGGTCGTCTTCCTGCAGACGATCGAGCACGTGCAGGACCCGGGCGCGGTGCTCGAGCACTTCAAGTCGATGCTTGGCGAGGACGGCGTCGCCTACGTCTCGACCCCGAACCTGCTGACCCTGGCGCCGGACGGTGCCGAGAAGTCCGGCAATCCCTGGCACCTGAAGGAGTACCGGGCGGCCGAGTTCCGGGCGCTCTGCGAGGCGCACTTCGGCCGCGTCGAGCTGCTCGGCCTCCACCACGCGCGCAAGCTCCGCGTCCACGGCTGGGCGCTGCGGCTGGGCTGGGACTCCGTGCACGCGCGCCTCGGCCTCACCAAGCCCTTCTACGACCGCTTCACGCCGGCGATCGCCGCCTCCGACTTCCGCCTCGCGACCGGGGACCTCGACCGCGCGCTCGACTTCCTTGCCGTCTGCCGGCCCTGAGACGGCGACCGGCGCCCGGCGCGCGACCAGCGCCGGGCCGGCGGCGACCGCGGGCGACCTGGCGATCGTCCTCCACTCCCACATGCCCTACGTGGAGGGCTTCGGCACCTACCCGTTCGGCGAGGAGTGGCTCTTCGACGCGGTCGTGCGCTCCTACCTGCCGGTGCTGGAGGTGGCCCGCGACCTGACGATGACGGTGACGCCGGTGCTCGCCGACCAGCTCGAGGACGGCGGCGCGGCGGAGCGGCTGCGGCGCTTCCTCCTCGATTTCCGGATCGGCTCCGCGGAGGCGGACCTGGGCGACGTGGGGGAGGCCGAGCGCCCGGCCTGCGCGGCCGAGCGCGACCGCTACACGCGGGCGCTCGCGCTGCTCGACGCGGCGGGCGGCGACCCGTTGGCGCCGTTCCGGCGCGCGGCGGCGGAGGGGCGGGTAGCGCTGGCGACCTCGGCGGCGACCCACGCGCTGCTGCCGCTGCTGGCGACCGACGCCGGCCTGCGCCTGCAGCTCGACGCCGGCATCCGCTCGCACCGTCGCCGCTTCGGCTGGGACGGCGGCTTCTGGCTGCCGGAGTGCGCCTACGACCCGGGTCTCGAGTGGGAGCTGGCACGGGCGGGGGTCGGGTGGTTCTGCGTCGACCAGAGCGCCCACGAGGAGCCGCGCGCGGCCCTGCGGCCGGTGGCGACCGAGGCGGGGCCGGTGGCGCTGCCGATCGACTGGGAGGCGATCGCCTGGCTCTGGGCGCTCGACGGCTATCCCTCCGACCCGGCCTACGCCCAGTTCGACGGCAAATCGCTGCGCGGGATGCGGCTCTGGCGGATCGGCGGCGGCGCCTACGACCCGGCCGCCGCCGCGGCGGCGGCGCGACGCCAGGCGGAGGAGTTCCTGGCGGCGATCGCGGCGCGGTTGCGCGACCACGCGGCGAGGCGCGGGCGCCGCGGCCTCTGCGTCTTCGCGATCGACACCGAGCTGCTCGGCCACTGGTGGTCGGAGGGCCCGCTGTGGCTCGCCGCCGTGCTGGAGGGCGCCGCCGCGGCCGGGGTGCGGCTGGTGACCGTCCCGCGGGCGCTGGAAGACCACGAGCCGGAGCGGCGGCCGCTGCGCCGCGCCAGCTGGGGCGAGGGCAAGGACCTCTCGACCTGGGACTCGCCGCCGGTCGCCGACCTGGCCTGGGCCACGCGGCGGCTGGAGCTGCGCCTGCTGCGCGAGGTCCGCGGCGGGCTGCGCGGCGGGCGCGCCGCCCGCGCCGCCCGCGAGCTGCTCGCCGCCCAGGCGAGCGACTGGGCCTTCCTCGACCGCCGCGGCCAGGCGGGCGACTACGCCTGGCAGCGGGCGACCGACCACTCGGCGGCCCTCTACGAGGCCATAGGATGCGACCGTGACATCGATCCGCGCATGCGTTCGCTCGCACCGGACCTGACCCTGACGCCGCTTCTCGAACCCTGAGCCACCGCCCCTGAACTGCGCCCGCCCGTGACCCGCGTCCTGATCCTCTCCTGGGAGTACCCGCCGTTGATCGAGGGAGGCCTGGCGCGCCACGTGCGCAAGCTGTCGGAGGCGCTGGTCGGGCGCGGCGTCGAGGTCCACGTCCTCACCCGCGGCGGCGAGGAGTCGCCCGCCACCGAGGACGTCGGCGGGGTCGCGGTCCACCGCATCCGCGAGCCGACCCGGCCCACCGACCTCGGCGAGTTCGTCGCCTGGGTCGAGCGGATGAACTCCGACATGCTGGCCGCCGGGGTGGAGCTCGGCGACGGCGTCGACTTCGACCTCGTCCACGGCCACGACTGGCTGGTCGCCAACGCCTGCGACCACCTGGCGCGCCGCTTCGGCGCCCCCCTGGTGACGACCGTCCACGCCACCGAGTACGGCCGCCACCAAGGCTGGGTCGACGACCACCCGCAGTCCTACATCCACGGGGTCGAGCGCTGGATCGTCAACCGCGCGCAGCGGGTGATCACCTGCTCGGCCTTCATGCGCGACCACGTCGCCGACGTCTTCGGCGTCGCCGCCGGGCGGATCACGGTGATCCCCAACGGCATCGACCCGGACGACCTGCCACGCCCCGGAGCGGCCGAGCTGGCGCGGCTGCGCGCGCCTTTCGCGGCGCCCGCGGAGCGGCTCGTCCTGCTGATCGGCCGACTCGTCTACGAGAAGGGCTTCCAGCTGGCGCTGGAGGCGATGCCGAAGGTGATCGAGGCGGTCCCCGGCACGCGCTTCCTCGTCGCCGGTTCGGGCACCCACGAGGAGGAGCTGAAGCGGCAGGCGGCAGAGCTGGGGCTGATGGCGCACGGCACCTTCCTCGGCTGGATCGGCGACGAGGTGCTGCGCAGCCTCTACGCGATCGCCGACCTCACCGTGGTCCCCTCGATCTACGAGCCGTTCGGCCTCGTCGCCCTGGAGGCGATGGCCTCGGGCTGTCCCTGCATCGTCGCCGACACCGGCGGCCTGCGCGAGGTGGTGCCCCACGAGGCGGCGGGCCTGCGCTTCCGCCCCCGCGACCCCGAGGCGCTGGCCGAGGTCGCGATCCGCGTCCTCTCCGACCCCGCCCTGGAGGCCCACCTGGTCGCCGAAGCCAAGCGGCACGTCCTGCGCTTCGACTGGGCCGGGGTCGCCGCCCGCACCGCCGCGATCTACGCGGATCTGGTCGGCGCCGCCGCTCTCGATCCGGCCTGAGCGCCTCGGGGACCTGCTCGCCATCCGGGTTCACATCCGCTCCAGGTCCGCTCGCTAATCTGCGCGGGTGCCCTTCTTCAAGCGCAAGCCCGGCCGCACCCCGCTGCAGCTGTTGAGCGATCAGCGCCGCAGCCTCGCCCTCGCCGGCCTGGCGGTCGGGGCGGTCGCCGGCGCGGCGTTCGTGCGGCGCAGGCGGGGCGGGGAGGAGCCGGAGCTCGACACGGCGGAGCTCGCCGCGGAGCCGGAGGCGCCCGCCGCGAGCCCGGAGTCCGGCCCGCCGGCCGCCGTCGAGGTGCCGCCGCCCGCCGCCGACCCCGAGGCGATCAACGCGCCGCGGGCGACGGAGGTCGCCGGCAGGTCGAGGCCGCCGACCGAGCCCGCGACCGGCGAGCTGAGCGCCGCGGAGGCTTCGATCCTCGCCGTCCTCGCCCAGTCGGGCCGCGCCGACGAGGACCGCACCGCGATCGCCGTCGCCACCTCGCTCGAACGCGACACCGCCGCCGTCACCGACCTCCTGCGCAAGCTGGCCGCCGAAGGCGTCGTCGCCGGGGAGCTCTACACCTCCTCCGGCGACCGGATCTGGGCGGTCACCGAGCGCGGCGTGCGCCGGCTCGGCGCCCAGAGCTAGCCCCGGAGCGCGTCCCGCGACGCCCCTACACGGCGCGCTGGTAGGTGCGGAAGGCGCGCACCGCGAAGAATCCACAGAGGCAGAGGAAGGCGACCAGCAGGCCGGTCTTGCCGGCGATCGCCGCCCAGTCGGGACCCGGCGTGACCGCGCCGCGTCCCGCTTCCACCGCCCAGTTCAGCGGGTTGAACTTGGAGACGGTCTGCATCCAGTCGGGCATCAGGCTCTTCTGCATGAAGGTCACCGACATGAAGGAGAGCGGCAGCAGCAGGAACTGGACGGTCGCGATCAGCGTCTCCTCGCGCCGCACCAGCAGGGCGAGGCCGATCGAGAGGCAGCCGAAGGCCGAGCCGAGCAGGACCGAGACGAGGATCAGGACGACGACGCCGCCGACGCTGTTGGCGAAGGTGGCGCCGACGATCAACGCCAGCACGACGATGATCACCGACTGGATCGCGGTGGTCAGCGCGCTGGAGGCGAGGCGGCCGGAGATCAACGAGCTGCGCCGCGCCGGGCTGACCAGGAAGCGGTCGAGGACGCCGCGGTTGATGTCGTCGATCACCGGCATCCCGGTCCAACCGGCGCCGAAGAAGGCGGTCATCACGACGACGCCGGGGGCGAGGAACTGGATGTAGTTGTCGGAGCCGAAGCCGGGGATGTCGGTGACCGCCTTGAAGAGCGCCCCGAAGAGCAGCAGCCAGATCACCGGCTGGACCAGCGAGACGGCGATCCACCACGGCTGGCGCCAGAGCGCCATCAGGTGGCGGACGGTCATGTGGCGGGTGTCGCGCAGAGCCTTCATCGCACCGCCTCCTCGGCCTTCTCGGCGCGTCGCTCCTCGCCTTCGGCGGCACCGAAGGTGCGCCCGGCGAAGCGCAGGTAGACGTCGTCGAGCGAGGGCCGCGCCACGGTCACCGAGGCGACCTCGAGCTGGGCGCCCTCCAGGGCGGTCAGCACCGCGGGAACGGTCCGGGCGCCATCCTCGGCGCGGGCGTGGAGGGTGCGGTTCTCGTCGTAGATGATCTGGTCGAGGCCGTCGACCCGGGCCAACGCCTCGCGCACGGTCGCCTCGGCGACGTTCTCGCCGCCCAGCTCGACGTGGATCGCGTCGCCGCGCAGCTCGCGCTTCAGCGCGTCGGGGGAGCCCTCGGCGACGACCCGGCCGCGGTCGACGATCGCCAGCTGCGCCGCCAGCCGGTCGGCCTCCTCGAGGTAGTGGGTGGTGAGCAGGACGGTCAGGCCCTCGCCGGCGAGCCGCGCGATCTCGTCCCACATCTCGGCCCGCACCTCGGGGTCGAGGCCGGTGGTCGGCTCGTCGAGGAACAGCACCTGCGGCTTGTGGACGAGCGCCTGGGCGACGTCGAGCCGGCGCCGCATGCCGCCCGAGTACTCGCGCACCAGCCGATCGCCCGCGGCGGCGAGGCCGAACTGGCCGAGCAGCTCGTCGATCCGCGCCTCCAGCCCCTTGCCGCCCATGTCGAAGACCTGGCCCTGGAGGCGCAGGTTCTCGCGTCCGGTCGCCTCCTGGTCGAGCCCGCCCGCCTGGGAGACGACGCCGATCGACTCCCGCACCCGGGCCGGCTCACCGAGCACGTCGAAGCCCGCGACCCGCGCCTCGCCGCCGTCGGGGTGGGCGAGCGTGGTGAGGATCTTCACCGTCGTCGACTTGCCGGCCCCGTTCGGCCCGAGCAGGCCGAAGACGGTGCCGGCGGGCACCGAGAAGCTGAGCCCGTCGAGCGCCTGCACGTCCTCGCCGTAGGACTTCCGCAGCTCCACCGCCTCGATCGCGTTTGCTCCCGCCACCGTCACCTCCCAAGATTGACTCGATTCTCAAGTATCTTGAAAATCAAGGTAACATAGATTTCGGCAGACGAAAGGATCCGCCTTCAAGCTTGTCCGCGTATGGAGGACAAGCGTCGAGGGCGGAGCGGATCGCGCAGACGAACCGGCAGATGACGCGCAAGACGAAGAGCCAGCTGATCGAGGAGTTGATCGAGGCGGTACGCGCCAACCAGCTCGCCACCGACAAGATGGACGACGCTGCGGCGCAGGGCCTCGGGGTCAACCGCACCGACTCGCGCTGCCTCGACGTCGTCGAGCGGCTCGGCCCGGTCAGCGCCGGCCGGCTGGCCGAGGAGGCGGGGCTGAGCACCGGGGCCGTGACGGCGGTGGTCGACCGCCTGGTCGCCAAGGGCTACCTGCGCCGGGTGCCGGACCCCGACGACCGCCGCCGGGTGCTGATCGAGGTCACCGACCTGCTGGAGGAGCGCGCCGGCCGCTACTACGGCCCGCTCGCCGCGGCGTCCTTCCCGGCGCTGTCGCGCTACTCGGCGGCCGAGCTGGAGGCGATCGCCGGCTTCCTGCGGATGGGGACGGAGATGGTGGAGCGGCGGACGGCGGAGGTGCGCGCCGAGCTGGCGGCGGAGGCCGGCGAGGACCGCGGCCGCGGCTAGGGGACGGGCTCGTTCCCGCCCTCCGGCTCCGCGGGCGGCCGCAGCGTCGTCGGCGCCTCCGGGTCGGGCTCGACCGGGTGGGCCCAGCGCAGCTCGCGCGGCGCCTCGCGCATCCGCAGCACCCGCGCCGGGATGCCGCCGACCACCGCGTTGGCGGGGACGTCCTTGGTGACCACCGTGTTGGTGCCGATCACCGAGTTGTCGCCGACCCGGACGCCGCGCAGGATGCAGGCCCCGTAGCCGATCCAGACGTTGGAGCCCACCTCGACGTCGCGCTTGTAGATCCCCTGCAGGCGGATCGGCCGCTCCACCTCGACGACCCCGTGGTCGAAGTCGATGAACATCACCTTGTCGGCGATCACGCACTGCTCGCCGATCCGCACCCGCTGGTAGGCGGTGATCGTGCATTCCTGGCCGAGCACCGTCTTCGGGCCGATCTCGACCACGCCCTCGTGGCAGCGGATCTTGGTGCGGTCGCCGATCCAGACGAAGCGGCCGAAGTCGACCCGGGCCCGCGGCGCGATCTGGATTTCGAGGCCGCGGCCGAAGAAGAGGAAGCCGTCGGTGCGCCAGCGGCGCCCGGCCGGGGTCAGCAGCCGGCGCCAGAGATAGCGCCAGGCGAGCCGCGCGTAGCGCCAGGTGAGCATCCTGTTGCGGGCGAGGAAGCGAAGCACGCGGGGGCAACTCTAGACTGACCCCCCGTGCCGGACGTTGCGAGAGACGCCCCGCTGGCCGAGCGGCTGATCGCCGGCGACAAGCGTGCCCTGGCGCGGGCGATCACGCTGATCGAGTCCGACGATCCGGCGGGCTGGGACCTCGTCCGCGAGGTCTACCCGCGGACCGGCAAGGCGCGGATCGTCGGCTTCACCGGGCCGCCCGGGGTGGGGAAGAGCACCCTGATCGGCGCGCTCACCGCCGAGATGCGCAAGGCCGAGCGCGAGGTCGCGGTGCTCTCGATCGACCCCTCGAGCCCCTTCACCCGCGGCGCCCTGCTGGGCGACCGGATCCGCCTCTCCGAGCACTTCCTCGACCCCGGCGTCTTCATCCGCTCGATGGCCTCGCGCGGCGCCCTCGGCGGCCTCTCGGAGGCGGCCCTGCAGGTGGCGCTGGTGATGGACGCGGCGGGCAAAGACGACGTCCTGATCGAGACGGTCGGCGTCGGCCAGGCCGAGATCGACATCGTCGATCACGCCGACACGATCATCCTCGCGCTGATGCCGGGCTCCGGCGACTCGATCCAGGCGCTGAAGGCCGGGGTGATGGAGATCCCCGACATCATCGTCGTCAACAAGGCCGACCATCCGATGACCGACACGATGGTCCGCGAGGTGCGCGGCGTGCTGGCGCTCTCCCACGAGCCCGGTGCCTGGCAGGTGCCGATCCTGCGCACCGAGGCGGCGCGCGGCGAGGGGGTCGACGAGCTGGCCCGCAAGATCGACGAGCACCGCGACTTCATCGAGGCGCAGGGGACGCTGGCCGAGCGCCGCGCCCGCAACCTGCGCAGCGAGGTGATCGGGATCGCCGCCTCCCGGATGCGCCGGCGGCTCGAAGAGTGGGCGGCCGAGGACACCGACACGGCGGCGCTGCTGGAGCGGGTGGTGCGGCGGGAGCTCGACCCGGCGAGCGCCGCGGCCGAGCTGCTGGAGCGGCACACGGATGCCTGAGCCGCTGCCGCTCGGCGAGGCGATCGGCTGGGTCGGCGGGCCGCTCGCCGACCTCGAGGGCGAGGAGGTCGGCGAGGTGCGGAGCGTCTACATCGACTCGACCTCCCACGACCCGACCTGGCTGGTCGCGAAGCTGGGCGGCGGGCGGCGCCGCGGCGGCCGCGTCGTCGCCGTGCCGGTCGACGTCTGCGCCGGCGCCGCCGGGGTGGGCGTCTGGGCGGCGGTCGACGGGGAGCGCCTGCGTGGCGCCCCGGTCGTCGACCCGGCCCGGCCGCTGCTGCGCGAGCACGAGCTGACGATCTGCCGCCACTTCGGCATCGACGGCGACGTCGGCCGCGCCGGCCATCTGACCGCGCTGGACGACGGCGCGATCACCGCGATCCCGCCCCGCAGCTGACCCACCCCCGGGCGCGTTCGCACTTTCCCGGACCATTTACGGCGAACTGCGAACGCGGCCCGCGCGGCGGGCGGGTGAGCCGCAGGCGTCACAGTCCCGTAAGGAAGTCCTGGAAGGCTTGAGCGAATGGCGCTGTTGATCATCTTCGGCTTCGTCGCCGGCGCGGCGACGGCGGTCTCGCCGTGCGTCGTCCCGGTGCTGCCGATCGCGCTCTCGGCCGGGGCGACCGGCGGCCGGCGCCGGCCGCTCGGCGTGGTCGCCGGGTTGGTCCTCTCCTTCACCTTCGTGCTCTTCGCGCTGGTCTACGTGATCGAGGCGCTCGGCCTCCCCAACGACCTGCTGCGCAACGTCGCGATCGCGGTCCTGCTCGGCTTCGGCGTCGTCCTGCTGGTCCCGCCGCTCGCCGCCCGGGTCGAGGCGCTCGGCTCGCGCCTCGCGGGCCGGGTCGGGGTGCGGGACGCCGGGGACGGCTTCTGGCCGGGCGTCGGGCTCGGCCTCAGCCTCGGCGTCCTCTACGCGCCCTGCGCCGGCCCGATCCTCGCCGCCGTCCTCACCGCCTCCGCCTCCCAGCCCTTCAACGCCGGTCGTCTCGCGGTGGTGTTCGCCTACGCGATCGGCTCGGCGCTGGTCCTCTACCTGCTGATGCTCGGCGGCCGCCGCCTGGCCGCGCCGCTGGCCCGCCGCAGCGGCGCCTTCCAGATCGCGATGGGCGCGGCGATGGTCCTCGTCGCCCTGGCGATGTGGCAGGGGTACGACACGACCTTTCAGTCGAAGGTCACCGCCCAGCTGCCCTCCTGGCTCACCAACCCGGCCGAAGGCATCGAAAAGAGCCGCACCGCCCAGCTGGCGCTGGCCGAAATCCGCGGCCGGGGTCACGGCGGGATCGGCCTCGCGGCGGCGGAAGCCGAAGCGCGGCGCCTGGTCGAACAGCGGCGCGCCCTATATGGCGAAAAGCCCGACAAGGGCTTCGAAGGCGAACCGCGCGAATCGCGGCTGACCGCCGAGCAGGAAGGGACCGTGCCGCTGAACGACATCGGCACCGCGCCGGAATTCGTCGACCCCGGGCGCTGGTTCAACACCCCCGGCGGCCGGCCGTTGACGATGAAGGGGCTGCGCGGCAAGGTCGTCCTGATCGACTTCTGGACCTACAGCTGCATCAACTGCATCCGCACGCTGCCCTACCTGAACGCCTGGTACCGCCGCTACCACCCCGACGGGCTCGAGATCGTCGGCGTCCACACCCCCGAGTTCCCGTTCGAGCGCGAAGCCGCCAACGTGCAGGAGGCGATCAAGACCGACGGGATCGAGTACCCGGTCGTCCAGGACAACGAAAACGGCACCTGGAACGCCTACGGAAACCTCTACTGGCCCGCCGAGTACTTCGTCGACGCCAACGGCCAGGTCCGCTACGCCCACTTCGGCGAGGGCCAGTACGGCGAGAAAGAACAGGTGATCCGGGAGCTGCTCGCCGAAGCCGGCCACCCGCCCGGCAGGCGACGCTCCGGAGCCCACGGGATGGCCGCCGAACGCGGCGTGACGACCCCCGAGTCCTACCTCGGCTCGGAGCGCGCCGACCGCTTCACCAACGGCACGATCAGGCCCGGCCGCCAGACCTTCACGCTCGCCCGCCCCGGTCCGAACGAGCTGTCCTACGGCGGCGAATGGCTGATCGGCGAACAGCCGGTGACCGCCGGGAAGGGCGCCCGGCTGGACCTCGGCTTCGGCGCCCGGCGCGTCTACCTGGTGCTCGGCTCGCGCGGCAGGGCCCGCCGCGTCGAGGTCAGGCTGGACGGCAGGCCGATCGCCGCCGCCGAGGACGGCGCCGACGTCCACAATGGCTACGTGAAGGTCGGCGGCCAGCGCCTCTACAGCCTCGTCGAACTGCCGAAGGTGGAGCATCACGTGCTCGAATTGATCCCCGAAGCCGGCGTGGAAGGCTATGCCTTCACCTTCGGCTAGGGCCGCCGCGGAGCGGACGGGGACGGTGCTCGTGGTCGACGACGAGCCGACGATCGTCGAGATCGTCGGCCGCTACATGGAGCGTGCGGGGTTCGAGACGTTCACCGCCGCGGACGGCTACCGGGCGATCGACCTCGCCAACCAGCACCATCTCGACCTCGTCGTGCTCGACGTGATGCTCCCCGGGATCGACGGGATCC
>CAVXNN010000009.1:0-40507 GCA_963763265.1 uncultured Actinomycetes bacterium
CTGCAAGCCCCCATGCACGCGCAGGAGCCCCGGCCGGGGGGCGGAAGCTGGCCCCGTGCCCGACTTCCTGCTCAACGAATCCCTCCGGCGCCTCGCAACCGAGGCCGCGACCCGCTTCAACGCCATGGTCGCCGAAGGCGAGGAGATTCCCTTCGACGTCGCCACCGACAGTAGCGAGGGCACCCCCTTCTACAGCTACGTCCCGAAGACCCGCCGCTACGTCGCGGAGCGGGCCGGCGAGCTGCAGGGCCTGCCGAGTTCGAGCCCGGCCCGCGAGGCGGCGGTCGAGGCCGGGTCGCCGCTACGTACCTCGAGGCCCGCGGCGAGCTGGTCCCCGCCGAACCCGGCGACCGTGCCGGGCGGATGCTGGAGGTCTTCTTCGCCGAGCTCTGGGAGGGCACGACCGGGTTCGCCCTCGACCGCGACAGGCTGGAGACGCAGCTCGCGACGCTCGATGCCGAAGCTCGCAACGCCGACGACGCCGAGGTGCTGATCGTGCCGATCGTCGGGCTGCGGATGTCGGTGAGCCGGCTGCAGCTGCCGAACGGGGTGCGGGTCGTCCGGGCCGACTCGATCAGAGCCCCGGTCGACGCGATGCGCAGCGAGGGCATGGGCCGCGCGGCCTGGGAGCCGCAGTTCCTCGCCGTCGCGGACCAGGTCCCCGACGAAAGCGCCGAGGTCGCGCTCGAGCAGCTGCGCGAGCTGATCAACGTAATGCGGATGTTCAAGGGCGGCGGCATCGGCCTCGGGCCGTTCGCCTTCGCCCCGACCGGCGACGACAACTGGCGCCGGATCACGACCGGCGCCCCCGCCACCCGGCCGGCGGCTACCGCCTCTGCGAGGCGGAGACGGCAGAGCTGTCCGAGTTCGCTGCCGAGCTCGAGGCGCGCCCCCATCCCGACAACGCCCTGACCTGGGCGGTCGGCCGCTTCGAGATGGGCTGCGAGCGCGAAGCGCGCTCGAAGGGCTCAGCGACCAACTGCTCGCGTTGCGCGCGGTGCTCGAGGGCCAGGCCCGGTCGGCGCCTCGCTGCCGATGCGCGCCTCGGCGCTGATCGCCGACAGCAGGATGGACCGGATCGAGGCCCGCGGCCGGGTCGAGGACGTGCTGGAGCTGGAGCGGGCGTTGATGAACGGCCGCAGCCTTGAGCGCGCGGTCGAGCTTGCCAAATGGATCGAGGAGGCGTCCGCCGCCTCCTCCGCCAGGCGGCGCTGGGCGAGCTCGGCCAGGACCTCAGCGCGACCGCCGACGAGACACTGATCGCCACCGGCCTGGAAGCCGGCGACGCCGAGATCACCGTCTACGCCCAGGAAGACTTCGAGCAGGACCTGGAGGCGGTCGAAGAGCCGACCGCCGACGAATTCCGCGTGGTCGAGTCCCCCGACCGCTCCGCCCCGCACGCCCGAGTCATGGACCGACGCGCCCGAGCGGTGGACCGAGAGCCCCGAGCCCTCGCCCGGCGCGCCCGACCGCTGGACCAAGGGCCCCGAGCCCGCGCCCGGCACGCCCGAGTCCTCGCCCGGCATGCCCGGACGCGAAGCGGAGGACATGCCGGTTGATGAGAGCCAGCCCGCGGCTGACTCCGATCACGCTCTGATTCCCTCGGAGGCAGCCGCGGGCCCCGCCGAAGACCCCCACGACCCGGAGCGGTTCTCCGATCACGGCCGCGAATTCGACGAGGCGGCCCGCGACTTCGACCAGGAGGAGGACGAGAGCATGGACACCCGCATCATGGAGCCCATCCCGGCCCCCGGCGAGATCAAGGTCACCGCGACCCACTGGCTCGACGAGGTCTCCGAGGAGCGGCCCGGTGACTCGCTCGAGTGGCCCGCCGCGGAAGTGCGCGACCTCCAGCACCGCGAGCGGATCGACACCCCGCGCGTCCGCCACCTCTTCCCGGTCCCGGACTCCGACTGGGAGCTCGACCACCCCGAGTTCGAATACTCCCGCCGCCACTAGGCCGCACACCCCGTCCAGCTGTTCCTTATCACCCGTATTCCGGCATAAGGAACAGCCCAACGGGGGCGGCACCGCGCATCGGCGCGGATGGGCCGCCGGGGCGCCGCCGCACGTGGGAGAGGGCGCCGAGGCGCGCCGAGATCAGTCCGTCAGGCGTCCGGCGGCCATCGCGACGCGTTCCTCGCCGGTGGCGAAGAGGTAGCGGTCGATCTGGGCCAGGCCGGCGAGGTCATGGACGTCTTCGTCGAGGTGGGGGACGCGGATCACGCCGGTCGTCCGCATCTCCCGCGCCAGGTGCTCGATGTTGCGGGCGTCGCGCTCGGCCAGCGCCTGGTAGTCGGCGAAGTTGGCGGCGACCCGGTTGGCGAGGTCCTCGTCGCCGAGCTTCTCGGCCAGGACCGCGGGCAGGTCGTCGGCCTCGCCGCGCAGCTGCTCGGCCGGATAGTGGACCTTGTTGACGATCACGCCGCCGAACGGCAGCTTCGCCTCGACCAGTTTGCGGTGGAAGTAGACGGCCTCGTCGATCGGCTCCCCCTGCGGCCCGCAGACGACGAGGAAGCAGGTGCTCGGCGCGGCGAGCAGCTTGTTGACCCGCTTGGCGCGTGCCTGGAAGCCGTCGATCATGCCGCTGAAGGCGTTGAAGAACTCGGCCAGGTCGGCGATCAGGTCGAAGCCGACGATCCGCTTCATCACCGAGAGCGCCACGGTCGCGCCGCGGCCCGCGACCTTCGCCGCGAAGCCGGTCGGCTTCATGAAGACCTTCAGCGATTTGCCTTCGATGAACTGGGTGAGGCGGCGCGGCGCGTCGAGGAAGTCGAGCGCGTTGCGGCTCGGCGGCGTATCGAGGACGAGGACGTCGAACTCTCCTTCGGTGTGGAGCTCGAAGAGCTTCTCCATCGCCATGTACTCCTGGGAGCCGGCCAGCGCCCCGGAGATCTGCTGGTAGATGCTGTTTTCCAGGACCCGGTCGCGGGACTCCTCGTCGGGTGCCTGGCGGGCGATCAGCTCGTCGAAGGTCGCCTTCGGGTCGAGCATCATCGCCCACAGCTCGCCCCGCATCTCGATCCCCTGGGCGGCGAAGAGCTCCGGGTCCACCTGCCGTGCCGAGTTGCCGAGCTCCTCCAGCCCGAGCGAGTCGGCGAGCCGCTTCGCCGGGTCGATGGTCAGCACGCAGACCCTCTGGCCGCGCGCCGCCAGCCCGGTCGCGATCGCCGCCGAGGTGGTCGTCTTGCCGACCCCGCCGGAGCCCGCGCAGATCACCACCTCCTTGCCCTCGAGGGTGTCGGCCAGGGTCGGCATCAGGAGAGCCTCCGGGAGAGTCGCCGCGCCGCCTCCGGGCCGAGGTCGGGCTCGAAGAGGAAGGGGAGGGTCTTGACCGGCGCCTTGGCGCGGCGCCGCAGCCGCGCCAGCTGGGCGCGCTGCGAGCGTGCCCGGGCGAACTCGGAGAGCGCCGCCCGCGCCGCCGCCTTCGGCGCGCCTTCCGCGGTCGCCGCCAGCGCCGTCAGCCTCTCCGCCTCCTGCTTGTCGAAGCGCTCCGGGTAGAGCCCGTTCAGGTAGACGCGGTCGACCGCGACGCCGACCTCGTTCACGAGATCGTGCTCCAGCGCCGCCGACTCGTTGACCGGCATCTCTTCCGGCAGGGCGACGATCGCGACGCCGGTGTCGTCGTGGTTGGTGATGAAGTTGTCGAGCGTCTGCGCCTGCGAGTGGATCGGCCCGACCCGGGCGATGTTGGCGAAGGTGCGCGGCGTCTGCAGGAAGCCGACCCCGTGCCCGGTGGCGGGCGCGTCGACGATCACCGTGTCGTATTTGCGTCCCGACTTCACCTTGCGGTCGAGCTGGGCGAGCTCCCAGATCTTGCCGATCGTCACCAGCTCCTTCAGCCCCGGGGTCGCCGCGGCGAGGTAGTTGAAGATGCGGCTGCGGAAGAGCATGTCGCGCATCGCCCGCACCTTCAGCTGCAGCAGGACGTACTCGCGCATCGACTCGTCAGGGTCGATCGAGATCGCCCACAGGTTCTCCTCCAGTTCGACCTCGTGGAAGCCGACCGTGGTGTGCTCGAACATCCGCGAGGCGTTCTCCTGGGCGGCCACCTCGCAGACGATCGTCCGCCTGCCTTCCGCCGCGGCGCGCATGCCGAGAGCCACCGAGACAGTCGTCTTGCCGACCCCGCCCTTGCCGGTGACGATCACCAATCGCTTGTCGAGGAGCTCGGGTATCGGGCAATTCCTAGCAATTTCGGTAGAGGGCAGGAAAAAGCGTGTCCCATCCGAATATCCGCGCAATGGGATTTCTAAGCCGCAAGAAGAAGAATCGGGAGCCCGCCGTCGCCGAGGAGACCCACCCGCTCGAGGAAGAGCTGGCGCGGATGGAAGAGGCCGTGCCGGAGCGGCCGGTCAACGACTTCCCGGGCGAGGACCTCGAGGAGGGCGCTGCGAGGGACGACTTCGACGGGCCCTCTTCGAGGGACGGATTTGACGCAGGCTCGCCGGCCGCGGGTCCTGTCGCCGACGAGCGCACCTCGTCCTCGCAGGCTGCGGGCGAGGCGCGCCCATCGGCGCCACCCGCGGAAGGAGAGGTCGCGGCGGACGCCGACGGGGTCGGGGCGGGGCGGACTGAAGAGGCGCGGGACGGGACG
The DNA here is from genome assembly GCA_963763265.1 of uncultured Actinomycetes bacterium. GTDB lineage: Bacteria > Actinomycetota > Thermoleophilia > Solirubrobacterales > 70-9 > VAYN01. The sequence continues at coordinate 4,598 of CAVXNN010000009.1, forward strand.
CCTGCGGTGGAGCGACCCCGGGACGAGGCGCCCTCGCCTGGGATGCCGCGGGATGAGGCCTCTCCGGCCGAGCAGCCGCGGGACGAGGACGCGGCGCCCGTCGCGCCGGCGGAGCCGGGGGTTGAAGCGAGCGCCGAGCGGGGAGTGGAGGAGGATGACGAGGAGTCCGGAGACGGGCGGATGAAGGCGATCGACCTGATCGCGCCGACCCGGCTGGACTTCCTGAAGCCGCAGGAGGCCGAGCCCGAGCAGCCGGTCAAGACGGCCGACGTGATCGCCTTCGCCAACCAGAAGGGCGGCGTCGCGAAGACCACCACGACGCTCAACCTGGCGGTCGCCTTCGCCGAGTCCGGCTACCGCGTCCTCTGCGTCGACCTCGACCCGCAGGGCAACCTGACGATGAGCCAGGGGATCGACCCCGACAAGGTCGAGAACAGCCTCTACGACGTGCTCGTCAACGACCTGCCGATCTCCGAGATCATCCTCGAGCGGGAGATCGACATCGCCGTCGCCTCGATCGACCTGGCCGGCGCCGAGATCGCGATGAGCACCAAGATCGGTCGCGAGCGGTCGCTGGAAAAAGCGCTGAAGGAGGTCGGGGCCGACTACGACTTCGTCTGCATCGACACGCCGCCGAGCCTCGGCCTGCTGACGATCAACGCGCTGACCGCGGCGAACAAAGTGATCGTCCCCGTGCAATGCGAGTATCTGTCGATGCGCGGGCTGGTGCAGCTGCAGAACACCCTGAGAATGATCCAGGAGAACCTCAACCCCGACGTCCACATCGAGGGCATCCTGCCGACGATGCTCGACACGCGGACGATCCACGCCAAGGAGGCGGTGGAGATCCTCGAGGAGAACTTCGGGGACCTCGTCTTCCAGTCCCGGATCCGCAAGGCGATCAAATTCGCGGAGGCGCCCGTCAAGGGATCGAGCGTCCTCAAGTACGATTCCGATTCGAGCGCCGCGAACTACTACCGGGAGCTGGCGAAGGAGGTCCTGGCGAATGGCTCGGCGTAACAAGCGGGCAAGCATGCGCGAGGGTCCCCTCGCAGATCTCTTCCGGTCGACCGGCGCCGACGCGCCGGAGGATCCGCCCGAGGCGCCGCGCTACGGCCGCGACGATCCCGCCGAGGCGCGCCGCGCCGAAGCCGAGGCCGCACCGGTCGAACCGTCCGCGCCCGCCGACCAGCCGGCGGCGGCCGGCAGCTTCTTCGACCAGGAGCTCGACTCCGAGCCCGCCCCCGAGCCGTCCGCCCCCGAGCCGCGGCGCCGGGCCCGTGAGGAGGCGCCGCCCGCCCGCGAGGAGTCGCGCCCGCCCCGCGAGGACCCGCCGCGCCGCGAGCCGCGGGCCCGCGAGCCCGAACCGCTTCCCGAGCCGCCGCCGGAGCCCCGCCGCGAGCCGCCCGCGCCGGAGGCGCGCCGCGAGCCGGCCGCCCCCGAGCCGCAGGAGGAGCCGCGGTCGTCGAGCGGCGGCGCGCCGGAGCGCCTCAAACGGGTCTTCGCCGAGGAGCCGCGCCCCCGCAGCCGGAACGAGGACTTCCTGCAGACGCCGCGCTACGGTCGCGACGAGCCCGCCTACGAGGCCCCCGGCTCCGGCGAACCGCACCAGCCGGTGATCAAGGTGGTCGGGGTCGGCGGCGCCGGCGTCAACGCGGTCAACCGGATGGTCGACGCCCGCATCCCCGGCGTCGAGTTCGTGGCCGTCAACACCGACCTGCAGTCCCTGCAGCTCTGCGTCGCCGACATCACCGTCCACATCGGCGACGAACAGACGCGCGGGCTCGGCGCCGGTGCCGACGCCGAAGTCGGCCACCGCTCCGCCTTCGAGGAGCAGGACAAGATCAAGCGCCTGCTGAAGGGCTCCGACATGGTCTTCGTCGCCGCCGGCGCGGGTGGCGGCACCGGCACCGGCGCCGCCCCGGTGGTCGCCCGGCTGGCCCGCGAGGTCGGCGCGCTGACCGTCGGCATCGTCACCAAGCCGTTCACCTTCGAGGGCAACAAGCGCGCCAACCAGGCCGCCAGGGGGATCGACGAACTGGCCGCCGAGGTCGACACCCTGATCGTCGTCCCCAACGACCGCCTGCTCGAGGTGCTCGACCAGCAGACCTCGATGGTCGAGGCCTTCCAGGTCGCCGACGACGTGCTGCGCCAGGGAGTCCAGGGCATCTCCGACCTGGTGACCCTGCCCGCGGTGATCAACCTCGACTTCGCCGACGTGCGGACGATCATGTCCGATGCGGGCCGGGCGCTGCTCGGGATCGGCATGGCCCACGGCGAAGGCCGCGCGATCCTCGCCGCCGAGAAGGCGATCTCCTCGCCGCTGCTGGAGACCTCGATGGACGGCGCCCGCTCGATCCTCCTCTCGATCACCGGCGGCGCCGACCTCTCGCTGGTCGAGGTCTCCGAGGCCGCCAAGGTGGTCGGCGAAGCCGCCCACCCCGACGCCAACATCATCTTCGGCGCCAACGTCGACGAGGAGCTGACCGACCAGATCTGGGTCACCGTCGTCGCCACCCGCTTCGACGGCCGCGGGGCGCCGCGCCGCGCCGCCGCCGCCGAACCGACCATCCGCCGCACCAAGGACACCGGCCGCGGCCGCCCGCCGCAGACCCCGCGCAGCGGCGACACCCTGGGGATCGACGTCCCCGAGTTCCTGCCCAGCTGACCAGCTTTCCGCGAGCGATGAAGGCGGCGATCCCCGACTCCTCGTCGAGGAGCCGCGGTCCAGGGCGGCCGTAGATGGCGGGCGTCGTCGCGGCCGGGCATCCTTTGAGCGCCGAGGCCGGCGCCGCGGCGCTGCGGGCGGGCGGCAACGCGGTCGACGCCGCGGTCGGCGCGGTGCTGGCCTCCTTCGCGATCGAGAGCCCGCTGACCGGGTTCGGCGCGGGTGGCTACATGATCGTCCACGACCGCGGCCAGACGACGTTGCTCGACTTCTTCGTCGCCGCCCCGGGTCTCGACGGGGCGCGGCGCGGCGCCGAGCTGGCGCCGGTCGACGTCGCCTTCGACGTCGAGACGGTGCAGACGTTCTACGTCGGCGCGGTCTCCTGCGGGGTGCCGGGGACGGCCGCCGGCCTGGTCGAGGCGCTGCGGCGCTTCGGCTCGATGCCGCTCGAGGAGCTGGTCGGGGCGGCGGTCCGCCTGGCCCGCGAGGGCGCCCCGGTCAACCACCAGCAGGCCTACATCCTGCGGATCCTGGAGCCGATCCACGCGCGGCTGCCGGGCACGCGGGAGCTCTACGCGCCCGCCGGGCGGACGCTGCGCGAGGGGGAGACGTTCCGCTTCCCGGAGCTGGCGGAGGCGCTCGAACGCTTCGCCGCCGAGGGCGCCGCGCCGTTCTACCGCGGCGAGGTCGCGGCGGCGCTGAGCGATCTCGTGCTCGAACGCGGCGGCACGCTGGGGCGCGAGGACCTCGCCGCATACGCGGCGATCGAGCGGGCGCCGGTCCGGGCGCCGTTCCGCGGCACCGAGGTGCTGACCAACCCGCCGCCCTCGGCGGGCGGCACGCTGATCGCCTACGCGCTCGACCGGCTCGAGCGCCTCGGTCCGGTGAGCGGCCCCGAGCAGCTGGTGGCGGCGATGGACGCCGCCAACGCCCACCGCGCCGACCTGCTCGGCTCGACCACCCATATCTCGGTGATCGACACGGCCGGGATGTGCGCGGCGGTGACCTGCTCGAACGGCTCGGGCTCCGGCGTCCTCGTCCCCGGGACCGGGGTGATCCTCAACAACATGCTGGGCGAGGAGGATCTGAACCCGGGCGGGTTCCACCGGATCGAGCCGGGCGCGCGGGTGCCCTCGATGATGGCCCCGACCGTGGTGCTGCGCGACGGCGAGGTGGTCCTCGCGGTCGGCAGCGCCGGGTCCAACCGGATCCGCTCGGCGATCCTGCAGACCGTGGTGCGGGTGGTCGAGCAGGGGCTGGGGCCGGCCGCGGCGATCGAGGCGCCGCGCCTGCACTTCGAGGCGGGGGTCGTCCAGGCCGAGCCGGGCATCGACCCGGACGCCCTGGCGCGGCTGGAGGAGCGCGGCGTGCCGGTGCTCCGGCGTCCCGCGCCCAACCTCTTCTTCGGCGGTGCCCAGGCCGTCGCCCGCGATCCCGAGACCGGCGAGCTGAGCGGCGGCGGCGACCCGCGCCGCGGCGGCGCCGTCGCCTTCGCCTGACTCCGGGTAAGAATTGGACCGTGGCCGGCGGCATGGACATCGACTTCGCGGCCGAGGGCCTGCTCGACGATCTCGAGGGCGAGGCGCGCGCCGCCCGCCTCGGCCTGCTCGAGCAGCTGAGCGGCGAAGGCGTGCCGCTGGAGGAGCTGCGGGCGGCGGTCGCCGCCGGCCACCTCAGCCTGCTGCCGGTCGAGCGGGCGATCGCCGGCGACGGACCGCGCTTCTCGGCCCGTGAAGTCGCCGACCTCTCCGGGGTCGACCTCGAACTCCTGATGCGCTTCCGCGCCGCGCTCGGCGTCCCCTACGGCGATCCCGACGAGCGGGTCGGCAACGACGCCGACCTGCAGGCGGCGCTGCGGGCCAAGGCGATCCTCGACGCCGGCTTCCCCCCCGAGGACATCCTGCGCAACGCGCGCACGGTGGGGATGGCGACGGCGCGGGTGGCGGAGGCCAACCGGGAGCTGGTCGTCCGCAACCTGACCCAGCCGGGCGACACCGAGCGCGACGTCGCCGCGCGGCTCGTGCGGACCGCGGAGACGCTCCTGCCGCTCGGCACCGACACGCTCGTCTACGCCTTCCAGGCGAACCTGCTCGAGCAGGTCAAACGTGACGTGCTCGGGGTCGCCGACCTCGCCTCGGGAGAGATCGGCGGCACCGTCGAGCGCTCGATCTGCTTCGCCGACCTGGTCGAGTTCACCAGCCTCGGCGAGGAGATCGACGCCGAGGAGCTGGGCGAGGTCGCGGGCCGCTTCGAGGAGCTCGCGACGAGCGTCGTGGCCGCCCCGGTACGCCTCGTGAAGACGATCGGCGACGAGGTGATGCTGGTCTCGACCGAGGCGCGCCCACTGGTCGAGGCGGCGCTCGACCTGGTCGCCGCGGCGGCCGCCGAAGGCGACCAGTTCCCGGTGCTGCGCGCCGGGATCGCGACCGGGCCGACCCTGCCGCAGGCCGGCGACTACTACGGGCGCTCGGTCAACCTGGCGAGCCGCATCACCGGGATCGCCCGCCCGGGAAGCGTCCTGCTCGACACCCCGACCCGCGAGGCGTCCGGCGATGAGGGCTTCGCCTACTCGTTCGCCGGCGAGCGCCGCCTCAAGGGCATCGACGCCCGCACCAAACTCTTCCGGGTGCGCCGGGCTCCCGCCTGAGGATGATTGCCGAGTCGACGTCGCCCTGGCGGCCTCGGCTCGGCAGGCGGCTGGCCCGGATGGCCGACTCCACGGTGGGGGGCGCGCCGCCCGTCCGAGACGGCACGCCCATCCCATCCTCCACCTCGGCGGGCAGGAGGACGGGACGGGCGCGCCGATCGCTCGCCGGGGCACGGCAGAGGCCGCCCGACCCCCAGGAGCGTTCGCACTTTGCCGTACATGTTCCGGTGAATTGCGAACGCATTGGCCGGACCCCGGCGCGGTCGTCCCTTGGCCCGCCCCGCCCGGCGCGGTCGTCTTGAGGCCCGTTTACCGGGCCAAAGGTCGACCGCGCGGCTCCGCCGGCGCAGGCGCGCCCGCCCGTTCCCACCTGCCGGTCGGAGGAAGGACGGGCGCGCCGCCTCGGACGGGCGGCGGGCCTGGAATCGTCGCCTAGTGTCCTGAGTCGTTAATTTCATAGCAATTTATGATACCCTGCGGGCATGCCTCGCGGTCCTGCTGCGGTGTCAATCGAGCTGACAGATGACGAGCGCGCGCAACTGGAGCGCTGGGCTCGAAGGCGCAAGAGCGCCCAGGGGCTGGCGACCCGGTGCCGGATCGTTCTGGCCTGCGCTGATGGTGAGACCAACACGGCGGTGGCGGAGCGCCTGGGGGTCAGCCGGCCGACGGTGACGCGCTGGCGCAGCCGCTTCGCCGAGAGCCGCCTCGACGGGTTGCTCGACGAGCCACGCCCCGGGCAGCCGCGCAAGATCACCGACGAGAAGGTCGAGGAGGTGATCGTCAAGACCCTCGAGCAGGCACCGCCCGACGGCGGCACGCACTGGTCGACGCGCCAGATGGCTGCGGCTACCGGCCTCAACCAGACCGCGATCTCGCGGATCTGGCGGGCCTTCTCACTTCAACCCCACCGGGTCGAGCACTGGAAGCTCTCCAAGGACCCCCTCTTCGTCGAGAAGGTGCGCGACATCGTCGGCCTCTACCTCGACCCGCCCGAGCGGGCGATGGTGCTCTGCGTCGATGAGAAGTCCCAGATCCAGGCGCTCGACCGCTCGGCCCCGACTCTGCCGATGCTCCCCGGCACGCCGGCCCGCGCCACCCACGACTACAAGCGCCACGGCACCTCCAGCCTCTTCGCCGCGCTCGACACCGCCAACGGCAAGGTGATCCGCTCCCTGCACGACCGCCACCGGGCGATCGAGTTCAAGAAGTTCCTGGTCAAGATCGACGAGAGCGTCCCCGATGGGCTCGAGGTGCACCTGATCCTCGACAACTACGCCACCCACAAGACACCGGCGATCAAGCGCTGGCTTGCCCGCCATCCGCGCTTTCGCCTGCACTTCACCCCCACCGGCGCGAGCTGGATCAACCTGGTCGAGCGCTGGTTTGCAGAGCTCACCTCGCGCAAGCTGCGGCGCGGCACCCACCGCTCCGTCGCCGAGCTGAACGCCGACATCGAGAGCTGGGTCGAGCACTGGAACGAGGACCCCAAGCCCTACGTCTGGACCAAGAGCGCCGACGACATCCTCGACGCCCTCGCGGGCTACTGCAACGTAATTAACGGTTCAGGACACTAGCTCGGCTTGCGGGCCGAGACCAGCAGGTTGTAGAAGAGCTCGGCGGGGAGGTGGGGCTCGAGGAACCGCGTGTCGACCTTCTGCAGGGCGATGTAGCTGCGGAAGGCGAAGCGGCGCCAGCGGAAGGGGACGGTGGCCGGCTCGGCGCTCGACTCCACCGTCCGCAACCCCCAGCCCCAGGCGTTGGCGAGCAGCTCCTCGCCGCCGACCCGGCGCTCCTCGAAGCCCGCCCGCTCGAGCAGGCGCCGCAGGTCGTTGGGGGCGAAGGCGTGGACGTCGACCTCGCCCTCCAGCGAGTGGCCCTCGGACTGGTCGGCTTCGGCGACGGCGCGCGGGCGTGCCCCGACGGCGCGGCGCCAGGCCGGCGCGACCAGCGTCCCGGTGCGCTTCGGCAGCGCCGCGAGGCGGTCGCCGTAGCGGGAGGGCTCGCCGGCGAAGACGATCGTCCCGCCGGGCCGCAGCACCCGCCGGAACTCGGCGAAGGCGCGGTCCAGGTCGGGGATGTGGTGCAGGACGGCGTGGCCCATGACCAGGTCGAAGCTCTCCGCCTCGAAGGGCAGTCGCTCGGCCTCGGTGACGACCGTGCTGACGTCCCTCAGCCCGAGCGCCGTCGCGGTGCCCGCCAGCTGGGTCAGCATGCCGGGCGAGATGTCGGTCGCGGTCAGCTTGCCGACGATCCCCAGCTGCACCAGGTTGAGCGAGAAGTAGCCGGTCCCGGAGCCGATCTCGAGCGCCTCGCCGAAGGTCCGTCGGTCGTCGCCGCCGAGCGCCTTGACGAGCTTGCCCCGCACCTGGTCCTGGCCGATCCCGCCGAAGTCGATTCCCCACTTGGCGTCGTACTCGTGCGCCGCCGCGTCGTGGTAGCGCGTGTTGACGTCCTTGATGTGCTCCGGCGTGGCGGTCGGCGAGGCGGGCATCGGGCCGGGACTCTATGGGTCCGCTGCAATACGGTGCGGCGCGTGACCGAGGAGATCCTGCAGTCCAACCAGCCCGCGGGAGTGCCGCCGCTGCCGCTGACCGGCGAGCGGACCCTGCCCGACGTGCCCGCCGAGAACTACTGGTTCCGTCGCCACCTGGCGGTCTACGAGTGGATCGCGGCGCGGGTCGGCGGCCTGCGCGTCGTCGACATGGCGTGCGGCGAGGGGTACGGCTCCGACCTGCTGGCCGCGGCGGGCGCCGCGAGCGTGGTCGGCGTCGACGCCAACCCCGAGGCCCACGAGCACGCCCGGCTGCGCTACCGCCGCGCCAACCTGCGCTTCGAGCGCGACCTGGTCGAAACCTTCGCGGCGCCCTGCGACGCGGTCGTCTTCCTGCAGACGATCGAGCACGTGCAGGACCCGGGCGCGGTGCTCGAGCACTTCAAGTCGATGCTTGGCGAGGACGGCGTCGCCTACGTCTCGACCCCGAACCTGCTGACCCTGGCGCCGGACGGTGCCGAGAAGTCCGGCAATCCCTGGCACCTGAAGGAGTACCGGGCGGCCGAGTTCCGGGCGCTCTGCGAGGCGCACTTCGGCCGCGTCGAGCTGCTCGGCCTCCACCACGCGCGCAAGCTCCGCGTCCACGGCTGGGCGCTGCGGCTGGGCTGGGACTCCGTGCACGCGCGCCTCGGCCTCACCAAGCCCTTCTACGACCGCTTCACGCCGGCGATCGCCGCCTCCGACTTCCGCCTCGCGACCGGGGACCTCGACCGCGCGCTCGACTTCCTTGCCGTCTGCCGGCCCTGAGACGGCGACCGGCGCCCGGCGCGCGACCAGCGCCGGGCCGGCGGCGACCGCGGGCGACCTGGCGATCGTCCTCCACTCCCACATGCCCTACGTGGAGGGCTTCGGCACCTACCCGTTCGGCGAGGAGTGGCTCTTCGACGCGGTCGTGCGCTCCTACCTGCCGGTGCTGGAGGTGGCCCGCGACCTGACGATGACGGTGACGCCGGTGCTCGCCGACCAGCTCGAGGACGGCGGCGCGGCGGAGCGGCTGCGGCGCTTCCTCCTCGATTTCCGGATCGGCTCCGCGGAGGCGGACCTGGGCGACGTGGGGGAGGCCGAGCGCCCGGCCTGCGCGGCCGAGCGCGACCGCTACACGCGGGCGCTCGCGCTGCTCGACGCGGCGGGCGGCGACCCGTTGGCGCCGTTCCGGCGCGCGGCGGCGGAGGGGCGGGTAGCGCTGGCGACCTCGGCGGCGACCCACGCGCTGCTGCCGCTGCTGGCGACCGACGCCGGCCTGCGCCTGCAGCTCGACGCCGGCATCCGCTCGCACCGTCGCCGCTTCGGCTGGGACGGCGGCTTCTGGCTGCCGGAGTGCGCCTACGACCCGGGTCTCGAGTGGGAGCTGGCACGGGCGGGGGTCGGGTGGTTCTGCGTCGACCAGAGCGCCCACGAGGAGCCGCGCGCGGCCCTGCGGCCGGTGGCGACCGAGGCGGGGCCGGTGGCGCTGCCGATCGACTGGGAGGCGATCGCCTGGCTCTGGGCGCTCGACGGCTATCCCTCCGACCCGGCCTACGCCCAGTTCGACGGCAAATCGCTGCGCGGGATGCGGCTCTGGCGGATCGGCGGCGGCGCCTACGACCCGGCCGCCGCCGCGGCGGCGGCGCGACGCCAGGCGGAGGAGTTCCTGGCGGCGATCGCGGCGCGGTTGCGCGACCACGCGGCGAGGCGCGGGCGCCGCGGCCTCTGCGTCTTCGCGATCGACACCGAGCTGCTCGGCCACTGGTGGTCGGAGGGCCCGCTGTGGCTCGCCGCCGTGCTGGAGGGCGCCGCCGCGGCCGGGGTGCGGCTGGTGACCGTCCCGCGGGCGCTGGAAGACCACGAGCCGGAGCGGCGGCCGCTGCGCCGCGCCAGCTGGGGCGAGGGCAAGGACCTCTCGACCTGGGACTCGCCGCCGGTCGCCGACCTGGCCTGGGCCACGCGGCGGCTGGAGCTGCGCCTGCTGCGCGAGGTCCGCGGCGGGCTGCGCGGCGGGCGCGCCGCCCGCGCCGCCCGCGAGCTGCTCGCCGCCCAGGCGAGCGACTGGGCCTTCCTCGACCGCCGCGGCCAGGCGGGCGACTACGCCTGGCAGCGGGCGACCGACCACTCGGCGGCCCTCTACGAGGCCATAGGATGCGACCGTGACATCGATCCGCGCATGCGTTCGCTCGCACCGGACCTGACCCTGACGCCGCTTCTCGAACCCTGAGCCACCGCCCCTGAACTGCGCCCGCCCGTGACCCGCGTCCTGATCCTCTCCTGGGAGTACCCGCCGTTGATCGAGGGAGGCCTGGCGCGCCACGTGCGCAAGCTGTCGGAGGCGCTGGTCGGGCGCGGCGTCGAGGTCCACGTCCTCACCCGCGGCGGCGAGGAGTCGCCCGCCACCGAGGACGTCGGCGGGGTCGCGGTCCACCGCATCCGCGAGCCGACCCGGCCCACCGACCTCGGCGAGTTCGTCGCCTGGGTCGAGCGGATGAACTCCGACATGCTGGCCGCCGGGGTGGAGCTCGGCGACGGCGTCGACTTCGACCTCGTCCACGGCCACGACTGGCTGGTCGCCAACGCCTGCGACCACCTGGCGCGCCGCTTCGGCGCCCCCCTGGTGACGACCGTCCACGCCACCGAGTACGGCCGCCACCAAGGCTGGGTCGACGACCACCCGCAGTCCTACATCCACGGGGTCGAGCGCTGGATCGTCAACCGCGCGCAGCGGGTGATCACCTGCTCGGCCTTCATGCGCGACCACGTCGCCGACGTCTTCGGCGTCGCCGCCGGGCGGATCACGGTGATCCCCAACGGCATCGACCCGGACGACCTGCCACGCCCCGGAGCGGCCGAGCTGGCGCGGCTGCGCGCGCCTTTCGCGGCGCCCGCGGAGCGGCTCGTCCTGCTGATCGGCCGACTCGTCTACGAGAAGGGCTTCCAGCTGGCGCTGGAGGCGATGCCGAAGGTGATCGAGGCGGTCCCCGGCACGCGCTTCCTCGTCGCCGGTTCGGGCACCCACGAGGAGGAGCTGAAGCGGCAGGCGGCAGAGCTGGGGCTGATGGCGCACGGCACCTTCCTCGGCTGGATCGGCGACGAGGTGCTGCGCAGCCTCTACGCGATCGCCGACCTCACCGTGGTCCCCTCGATCTACGAGCCGTTCGGCCTCGTCGCCCTGGAGGCGATGGCCTCGGGCTGTCCCTGCATCGTCGCCGACACCGGCGGCCTGCGCGAGGTGGTGCCCCACGAGGCGGCGGGCCTGCGCTTCCGCCCCCGCGACCCCGAGGCGCTGGCCGAGGTCGCGATCCGCGTCCTCTCCGACCCCGCCCTGGAGGCCCACCTGGTCGCCGAAGCCAAGCGGCACGTCCTGCGCTTCGACTGGGCCGGGGTCGCCGCCCGCACCGCCGCGATCTACGCGGATCTGGTCGGCGCCGCCGCTCTCGATCCGGCCTGAGCGCCTCGGGGACCTGCTCGCCATCCGGGTTCACATCCGCTCCAGGTCCGCTCGCTAATCTGCGCGGGTGCCCTTCTTCAAGCGCAAGCCCGGCCGCACCCCGCTGCAGCTGTTGAGCGATCAGCGCCGCAGCCTCGCCCTCGCCGGCCTGGCGGTCGGGGCGGTCGCCGGCGCGGCGTTCGTGCGGCGCAGGCGGGGCGGGGAGGAGCCGGAGCTCGACACGGCGGAGCTCGCCGCGGAGCCGGAGGCGCCCGCCGCGAGCCCGGAGTCCGGCCCGCCGGCCGCCGTCGAGGTGCCGCCGCCCGCCGCCGACCCCGAGGCGATCAACGCGCCGCGGGCGACGGAGGTCGCCGGCACGTCGAGGCCGCCGACCGAGCCCGCGACCGGCGAGCTGAGCGCCGCGGAGGCTTCGATCCTCGCCGTCCTCGCCCAGTCGGGCCGCGCCGACGAGGACCGCACCGCGATCGCCGTCGCCACCTCGCTCGAACGCGACACCGCCGCCGTCACCGACCTCCTGCGCAAGCTGGCCGCCGAAGGCGTCGTCGCCGGGGAGCTCTACACCTCCTCCGGCGACCGGATCTGGGCGGTCACCGAGCGCGGCGTGCGCCGGCTCGGCGCCCAGAGCTAGCCCCGGAGCGCGTCCCGCGACGCCCCTACACGGCGCGCTGGTAGGTGCGGAAGGCGCGCACCGCGAAGAATCCACAGAGGCAGAGGAAGGCGACCAGCAGGCCGGTCTTGCCGGCGATCGCCGCCCAGTCGGGACCCGGCGTGACCGCGCCGCGTCCCGCTTCCACCGCCCAGTTCAGCGGGTTGAACTTGGAGACGGTCTGCATCCAGTCGGGCATCAGGCTCTTCTGCATGAAGGTCACCGACATGAAGGAGAGCGGCAGCAGCAGGAACTGGACGGTCGCGATCAGCGTCTCCTCGCGCCGCACCAGCAGGGCGAGGCCGATCGAGAGGCAGCCGAAGGCCGAGCCGAGCAGGACCGAGACGAGGATCAGGACGACGACGCCGCCGACGCTGTTGGCGAAGGTGGCGCCGACGATCAACGCCAGCACGACGATGATCACCGACTGGATCGCGGTGGTCAGCGCGCTGGAGGCGAGGCGGCCGGAGATCAACGAGCTGCGCCGCGCCGGGCTGACCAGGAAGCGGTCGAGGACGCCGCGGTTGATGTCGTCGATCACCGGCATCCCGGTCCAACCGGCGCCGAAGAAGGCGGTCATCACGACGACGCCGGGGGCGAGGAACTGGATGTAGTTGTCGGAGCCGAAGCCGGGGATGTCGGTGACCGCCTTGAAGAGCGCCCCGAAGAGCAGCAGCCAGATCACCGGCTGGACCAGCGAGACGGCGATCCACCACGGCTGGCGCCAGAGCGCCATCAGGTGGCGGACGGTCATGTGGCGGGTGTCGCGCAGAGCCTTCATCGCACCGCCTCCTCGGCCTTCTCGGCGCGTCGCTCCTCGCCTTCGGCGGCACCGAAGGTGCGCCCGGCGAAGCGCAGGTAGACGTCGTCGAGCGAGGGCCGCGCCACGGTCACCGAGGCGACCTCGAGCTGGGCGCCCTCCAGGGCGGTCAGCACCGCGGGAACGGTCCGGGCGCCATCCTCGGCGCGGGCGTGGAGGGTGCGGTTCTCGTCGTAGATGATCTGGTCGAGGCCGTCGACCCGGGCCAACGCCTCGCGCACGGTCGCCTCGGCGACGTTCTCGCCGCCCAGCTCGACGTGGATCGCGTCGCCGCGCAGCTCGCGCTTCAGCGCGTCGGGGGAGCCCTCGGCGACGACCCGGCCGCGGTCGACGATCGCCAGCTGCGCCGCCAGCCGGTCGGCCTCCTCGAGGTAGTGGGTGGTGAGCAGGACGGTCAGGCCCTCGCCGGCGAGCCGCGCGATCTCGTCCCACATCTCGGCCCGCACCTCGGGGTCGAGGCCGGTGGTCGGCTCGTCGAGGAACAGCACCTGCGGCTTGTGGACGAGCGCCTGGGCGACGTCGAGCCGGCGCCGCATGCCGCCCGAGTACTCGCGCACCAGCCGATCGCCCGCGGCGGCGAGGCCGAACTGGCCGAGCAGCTCGTCGATCCGCGCCTCCAGCCCCTTGCCGCCCATGTCGAAGACCTGGCCCTGGAGGCGCAGGTTCTCGCGTCCGGTCGCCTCCTGGTCGAGCCCGCCCGCCTGGGAGACGACGCCGATCGACTCCCGCACCCGGGCCGGCTCACCGAGCACGTCGAAGCCCGCGACCCGCGCCTCGCCGCCGTCGGGGTGGGCGAGCGTGGTGAGGATCTTCACCGTCGTCGACTTGCCGGCCCCGTTCGGCCCGAGCAGGCCGAAGACGGTGCCGGCGGGCACCGAGAAGCTGAGCCCGTCGAGCGCCTGCACGTCCTCGCCGTAGGACTTCCGCAGCTCCACCGCCTCGATCGCGTTTGCTCCCGCCACCGTCACCTCCCAAGATTGACTCGATTCTCAAGTATCTTGAAAATCAAGGTAACATAGATTTCGGCAGACGAAAGGATCCGCCTTCAAGCTTGTCCGCGTATGGAGGACAAGCGTCGAGGGCGGAGCGGATCGCGCAGACGAACCGGCAGATGACGCGCAAGACGAAGAGCCAGCTGATCGAGGAGTTGATCGAGGCGGTACGCGCCAACCAGCTCGCCACCGACAAGATGGACGACGCTGCGGCGCAGGGCCTCGGGGTCAACCGCACCGACTCGCGCTGCCTCGACGTCGTCGAGCGGCTCGGCCCGGTCAGCGCCGGCCGGCTGGCCGAGGAGGCGGGGCTGAGCACCGGGGCCGTGACGGCGGTGGTCGACCGCCTGGTCGCCAAGGGCTACCTGCGCCGGGTGCCGGACCCCGACGACCGCCGCCGGGTGCTGATCGAGGTCACCGACCTGCTGGAGGAGCGCGCCGGCCGCTACTACGGCCCGCTCGCCGCGGCGTCCTTCCCGGCGCTGTCGCGCTACTCGGCGGCCGAGCTGGAGGCGATCGCCGGCTTCCTGCGGATGGGGACGGAGATGGTGGAGCGGCGGACGGCGGAGGTGCGCGCCGAGCTGGCGGCGGAGGCCGGCGAGGACCGCGGCCGCGGCTAGGGGACGGGCTCGTTCCCGCCCTCCGGCTCCGCGGGCGGCCGCAGCGTCGTCGGCGCCTCCGGGTCGGGCTCGACCGGGTGGGCCCAGCGCAGCTCGCGCGGCGCCTCGCGCATCCGCAGCACCCGCGCCGGGATGCCGCCGACCACCGCGTTGGCGGGGACGTCCTTGGTGACCACCGTGTTGGTGCCGATCACCGAGTTGTCGCCGACCCGGACGCCGCGCAGGATGCAGGCCCCGTAGCCGATCCAGACGTTGGAGCCCACCTCGACGTCGCGCTTGTAGATCCCCTGCAGGCGGATCGGCCGCTCCACCTCGACGACCCCGTGGTCGAAGTCGATGAACATCACCTTGTCGGCGATCACGCACTGCTCGCCGATCCGCACCCGCTGGTAGGCGGTGATCGTGCATTCCTGGCCGAGCACCGTCTTCGGGCCGATCTCGACCACGCCCTCGTGGCAGCGGATCTTGGTGCGGTCGCCGATCCAGACGAAGCGGCCGAAGTCGACCCGGGCCCGCGGCGCGATCTGGATTTCGAGGCCGCGGCCGAAGAAGAGGAAGCCGTCGGTGCGCCAGCGGCGCCCGGCCGGGGTCAGCAGCCGGCGCCAGAGATAGCGCCAGGCGAGCCGCGCGTAGCGCCAGGTGAGCATCCTGTTGCGGGCGAGGAAGCGAAGCACGCGGGGGCAACTCTAGACTGACCCCCCGTGCCGGACGTTGCGAGAGACGCCCCGCTGGCCGAGCGGCTGATCGCCGGCGACAAGCGTGCCCTGGCGCGGGCGATCACGCTGATCGAGTCCGACGATCCGGCGGGCTGGGACCTCGTCCGCGAGGTCTACCCGCGGACCGGCAAGGCGCGGATCGTCGGCTTCACCGGGCCGCCCGGGGTGGGGAAGAGCACCCTGATCGGCGCGCTCACCGCCGAGATGCGCAAGGCCGAGCGCGAGGTCGCGGTGCTCTCGATCGACCCCTCGAGCCCCTTCACCCGCGGCGCCCTGCTGGGCGACCGGATCCGCCTCTCCGAGCACTTCCTCGACCCCGGCGTCTTCATCCGCTCGATGGCCTCGCGCGGCGCCCTCGGCGGCCTCTCGGAGGCGGCCCTGCAGGTGGCGCTGGTGATGGACGCGGCGGGCAAAGACGACGTCCTGATCGAGACGGTCGGCGTCGGCCAGGCCGAGATCGACATCGTCGATCACGCCGACACGATCATCCTCGCGCTGATGCCGGGCTCCGGCGACTCGATCCAGGCGCTGAAGGCCGGGGTGATGGAGATCCCCGACATCATCGTCGTCAACAAGGCCGACCATCCGATGACCGACACGATGGTCCGCGAGGTGCGCGGCGTGCTGGCGCTCTCCCACGAGCCCGGTGCCTGGCAGGTGCCGATCCTGCGCACCGAGGCGGCGCGCGGCGAGGGGGTCGACGAGCTGGCCCGCAAGATCGACGAGCACCGCGACTTCATCGAGGCGCAGGGGACGCTGGCCGAGCGCCGCGCCCGCAACCTGCGCAGCGAGGTGATCGGGATCGCCGCCTCCCGGATGCGCCGGCGGCTCGAAGAGTGGGCGGCCGAGGACACCGACACGGCGGCGCTGCTGGAGCGGGTGGTGCGGCGGGAGCTCGACCCGGCGAGCGCCGCGGCCGAGCTGCTGGAGCGGCACACGGATGCCTGAGCCGCTGCCGCTCGGCGAGGCGATCGGCTGGGTCGGCGGGCCGCTCGCCGACCTCGAGGGCGAGGAGGTCGGCGAGGTGCGGAGCGTCTACATCGACTCGACCTCCCACGACCCGACCTGGCTGGTCGCGAAGCTGGGCGGCGGGCGGCGCCGCGGCGGCCGCGTCGTCGCCGTGCCGGTCGACGTCTGCGCCGGCGCCGCCGGGGTGGGCGTCTGGGCGGCGGTCGACGGGGAGCGCCTGCGTGGCGCCCCGGTCGTCGACCCGGCCCGGCCGCTGCTGCGCGAGCACGAGCTGACGATCTGCCGCCACTTCGGCATCGACGGCGACGTCGGCCGCGCCGGCCATCTGACCGCGCTGGACGACGGCGCGATCACCGCGATCCCGCCCCGCAGCTGACCCACCCCCCGGGCGCGTTCGCACTTTCCCGGACCATTTACGGCGAACTGCGAACGCGGCCCGCGCGGCGGGCGGGTGAGCCGCAGGCGTCACAGTCCCGTAAGGAAGTCCTGGAAGGCTTGAGCGGATGGCGCTGTTGATCATCTTCGGCTTCGTCGCCGGCGCGGCGACGGCGGTCTCGCCGTGCGTCGTCCCGGTGCTGCCGATCGCGCTCTCGGCCGGGGCGACCGGCGGCCGGCGCCGGCCGCTCGGCGTGGTCGCCGGGTTGGTCCTCTCCTTCACCTTCGTGCTCTTCGCGCTGGTCTACGTGATCGAGGCGCTCGGCCTCCCCAACGACCTGCTGCGCAACGTCGCGATCGCGGTCCTGCTCGGCTTCGGCGTCGTCCTGCTGGTCCCGCCGCTCGCCGCCCGGGTCGAGGCGCTCGGCTCGCGCCTCGCGGGCCGGGTCGGGGTGCGGGACGCCGGGGACGGCTTCTGGCCGGGCGTCGGGCTCGGCCTCAGCCTCGGCGTCCTCTACGCGCCCTGCGCCGGCCCGATCCTCGCCGCCGTCCTCACCGCCTCCGCCTCCCAGCCCTTCAACGCCGGTCGTCTCGCGGTGGTGTTCGCCTACGCGATCGGCTCGGCGCTGGTCCTCTACCTGCTGATGCTCGGCGGCCGCCGCCTGGCCGCGCCGCTGGCCCGCCGCAGCGGCGCCTTCCAGATCGCGATGGGCGCGGCGATGGTCCTCGTCGCCCTGGCGATGTGGCAGGGGTACGACACGACCTTTCAGTCGAAGGTCACCGCCCAGCTGCCCTCCTGGCTCACCAACCCGGCCGAAGGCATCGAAAAGAGCCGCACCGCCCAGCTGGCGCTGGCCGAAATCCGCGGCCGGGGTCACGGCGGGATCGGCCTCGCGGCGGCGGAAGCCGAAGCGCGGCGCCTGGTCGAACAGCGGCGCGCCCTATATGGCGAAAAGCCCGACAAGGGCTTCGAAGGCGAACCGCGCGAATCGCGGCTGACCGCCGAGCAGGAAGGGACCGTGCCGCTGAACGACATCGGCACCGCGCCGGAATTCGTCGACCCCGGGCGCTGGTTCAACACCCCCGGCGGCCAGCCGTTGACGATGAAGGGGCTGCGCGGCAAGGTCGTCCTGATCGACTTCTGGACCTACAGCTGCATCAACTGCATCCGCACGCTGCCCTACCTGAACGCCTGGTACCGCCGCTACCACTCCGACGGGCTCGAGATCGTCGGCGTCCACACCCCCGAGTTCCCGTTCGAGCGCGAAGCCGCCAACGTGCAGGAGGCGATCAAGACCGACGGGATCGAGTACCCGGTCGTCCAGGACAACGAAAACGGCACCTGGAACGCCTACGGAAACCTCTACTGGCCCGCCGAGTACTTCGTCGACGCCAACGGCCAGGTCCGCTACGCCCACTTCGGCGAGGGCCAGTACGGCGAGAAAGAACAGGTGATCCGGGAGCTGCTCGCCGAAGCCGGCCACCCGCCCGGCAGGCGACGCTCCGGAGCCCACGGGATGGCCGCCGAACGCGGCGTGACGACCCCCGAGTCCTACCTCGGCTCGGAGCGCGCCGACCGCTTCACCAACGGCACGATCAGGCCCGGCCGCCAGACCTTCACGCTCGCCCGCCCCGGTCCGAACGAGCTGTCCTACGGCGGCGAATGGCTGATCGGCGAACAGCCGGTGACCGCCGGGAAGGGCGCCCGGCTGGACCTCGGCTTCGGCGCCCGGCGCGTCTACCTGGTGCTCGGCTCGCGCGGCAGGGCCCGCCGCGTCGAGGTCAGGCTGGACGGCAGGCCGATCGCCGCCGCCGAGGACGGCGCCGACGTCCACAATGGCTACGTGAAGGTCGGCGGCCAGCGCCTCTACAGCCTCGTCGAACTGCCGAAGGTGGAGCATCACGTGCTCGAATTGATCCCCGAAGCCGGCGTGGAAGGCTATGCCTTCACCTTCGGCTAGGGCCGCCGCGGAGCGGACGGGGACGGTGCTCGTGGTCGACGACGAGCCGACGATCGTCGAGATCGTCGGCCGCTACATGGAGCGTGCGGGGTTCGAGACGTTCACCGCCGCGGACGGCTACCGGGCGATCGACCTCGCCAACCAGCACCATCTCGACCTCGTCGTGCTCGACGTGATGCTCCCCGGGATCGACGGGATCCAGGTGATGGAACGCCTGCGGGAGCGGCCGGGCCCGCCGATCGCGGTGATCCTGCTGACCGCCCGCGGCGAGGAGTCCGATCGGCTCGTCGGCCTTCGCCACGGCGCCGACGACTACGTCGTGAAGCCGTTCTCGCCGGCCGAGCTGGTCGCCCGGGTGGAGGCGGTGCTGCGCCGGGTCGCGCCGCCGCCCGCCCCCGAGGACGAGCCGCCGATCGTCCACGGCTCGCTGCGGCTCGAGCCGGCGAGCCGTCGCGTCTTCCTCGACGGCTCCGAGGTTGCGTTGACGATGCGCGAGTTCGACCTGCTCGCCTTCTTCGCCGCCAACCCGGGCCGCGTCTTCTCCCGCGACCAGCTGATGGAGTCGGTCTGGGGCGAGCCGTGGTTCGACGACACCTCCACGGTGACCGTCCACGTCCGCCGGCTGCGCGCCAAGCTCGGAGACGACCCGGCCGAGCCGCGCTTCATCGAGACCGTCTGGGGCGTCGGCTACAGGTTCCGGCCGTGAAACGGGTCGCGCTGATCGCCGTCGCGGCCTTCCTGGCGGGGGGTGCCGCGGTCGGGATCCCGAACCACATGGGGACCGAACAGGTGCTGTGGGTGCTGGTCGCGGTGGTCGGCGCCGCGGTCGCCGCCGGGATCGCGATGCGCCAGGCGATGGAGGAGCGGATGCGCCGCCAGGTGGAGGAGGCGCGCCGCAATCTCGTCGCCGCCGCCTCGCACGACCTGCGCACCCCGCTCGCCTCCCTGCGCCTGCTGGTCGAGGCGATCGACGACGGGGTCGCGGGCGAGGACCGCGACCGCTACCTGGCCGAGGTGCGCACCCATGTCGCGGTGCTCAGCGACCTGATCGACGACCTCTTCGAGCTCTCGCGGATCGAGGCCGGCGACATCGCCTGGACGATGCGCCAGGTCGAGCTCGGCGACCTGATCGGCGACACCGTCGCCGCCTTCCGGATCGCGGCGGAGGAGCGCGGCGTCCGCCTGGCCGCCGAGCTGCCGGACGGCAGGGTCGTCGCCGCGGCCGACGCCGAGAAGGTCCAGCGGGTGCTCTTCAACCTGATCCAGAACGCGATCCGCCACACCCCCGCCGACGGCAGCGTCACGGTGCGCGCCAAGGGCGGCCCGGACGGGGTGGAGGTCGAGGTCGCCGACTCCGGCGAGGGAATTCCGGTGGGCGAGGGCGAGCGGGTCTTCGAGGCCTTCTACCGCGGCGACGGCTCGCGCGGGGAGGACGGCGCCGGGCTGGGCCTGGCGATCTCGCGGGCGATCGTCGAGGCCCACGGCGGGCGCATCTGGCTCGAAGACGGCGACCCGGGCACCCGGGTGCGCTTCACGCTCCCCGCGTAGCCTACCCATCCCCGGTGCCGGCCCCGCGGCCGTTCCTCATGCCGGAATGCCGGCGACGAGGAACGGCCGGCGGCCGGCCCTCAGAGCTGCAGGCTCTTGACCTGCAGCATCTCCTCGAGGCCGTAGCGCCCGTTCTCGCGCCCGTGGCCCGACTGGCCGTAGCCGCCGAACGGGGCGATCGGGTTGAAGGCGCCGCCGTTGATCTCGATCTGGCCGGTGCGCAGCCGGCGCGCCACGCCGAGCGCCCGCTCCTCGTCGGCGGACCAGACGCCGCCCGCCAGCCCGTAGTCGGTCGCGTTGGCGATCCGCACCGCGTCGCGCTCGTCGGTGTAGGGCTGAATCGCCAGCACCGGTCCGAAGATCTCCTCGCGGGCGATCGTCATCTCCGAGGTCACCTCGGAGAAGACCGTGGGGCGGACGAAGAAGCCGCGGTCGAGGCCCTCGGGCGGCTTCTCGCCGCCGGTCAGCAGCTTGGCGCCCTCGGCCTCGCCCTTGGCGATGTAGCCACGGACCCGCTTGCGCTGCGCCGCGGAGACGAGCGGGCCGAGCTTGGTGGCGGGATCGAACGGGTCGCCGGGCGTGAACGCCTCGGCCGCCGCCGTCGCCAGCTCCTCGACCTCGGCGAGGCGCTCGCATGGCACCAGCATGCGGGTGAGCGCGCTGCAGGTCTGGCCCGAGTTGAGGAAGCACTTGGCGACCCCGTCGGGGACGGCGCGGGAGAGGTCGGCGTCGTCGAGGATCACGTTCGGCGACTTGCCCCCGAGCTCCATCGCGACCGGCTTCACGGTCGCCGCGGCCAGCTCGGAGACCCGCCGCCCGGCCCGGGTCGAGCCGGTGAAGGAGACGAGGTCGACACCGGGGTGGCCGGCGATCGCCTCGCCGACCACCGGCCCGATGCCGGTGACCAGGTTGAAGACGCCGGGCGGCAGCCCGACCGAGTCGATCACCTCGGCGAGGATGAAGGCGTTCAGCGGCACGACCTCGCTCGGCTTCAGGACCACGGTGCAGCCCGCCGCGAGCGCCGGGGCGACCTTGGCGCCGATCTGGTTCAGCGGGTAGTTCCAGGGGGTGATCGCGCCGACCACCCCGGCCGCCTCGCGCAGCACCCGCGAGTTGCCGATCTGCTCTTCCCAGGCGATTTCCTCGAGCGCCTGCGGCATCGACGCGAAGTGGTTGATCCCGAGCCCGACCTGGATCATCTCGGTCAGCTTCTGCGGCATCCCGAGCTCCTGCACGATCGTCGCCGTCAGCTCCGCGGCGCGCTCCTGCATCCCGGCGGCGATCGCCGCCACCGCCTCGGCGCGCTCCGCGCGCGGCGTCCGCGACCATCCGTCGAAGGCCGCCTGCGCCGCCTCGACCGCGCGGTCGACCTCGACCGCGGTGCAGCCCGGGATCGTCGCCATCTTCTCCTCGGTGGCCGAGTTGACCACCGACAGCGGGTCGGCTCCCTTCGGCTCGATCCACGCGCCGCCGATGAAGACCTTGCCCCGCTTCACGATTTCCGCAGCAGTCGCCATTGCGCTCCTCCTCTGGATTGCGTTAGGAGCAACGCTACCGGGAAGCGAACGGGGAGAAGCGGCCCTCGTTGACGACCGCCCCGGGGCCGGGCACGGCCTTCGCGTCGCAAGCGGTCAGGACCGCGCCGCAGGCCTCGCAGATGCCGCGGTCGGTGACCGCGCCGCCGCACTCCTTGTGGACGACCAGCACGGGCGGGCCGTCGGGACCGGCGGAGTGGCGGTCGCCCCAGTGCATCAGCGCCAGCAGGGCGGGCCAGAGGTCGAGGCCCTTCTCGGTGAGGAAGTACTCGTGGCGGGGCGGGCTTTCCTGGTAGGCGCGGCGCTCCAGGATCTCCTCGTCGACGAGGCGCTGCAGGCGCGCCGCGAGGACGTTGCGGGCGATGCCGAGCGAGGACTGGATGCCCGAGAAGCGGCGGTTGCCGGCCATCACGTCGCGGACGATCAGCAGCGACCAGCGCTCGCCGATCACCTCCAGGGACTTGGCGAGCGAGCAGGCCTGGCCCGGATAGTCGCGGCGGAGCACGAGTGTGATCTTCGCACACAAGGTTGCATCAAGCAACCATCTGGACTAAGGTCGTGACAGCGTCGAGTTGCATGACGAAACCAACGCTTCCAGCCGGCCCGCCCGTGACCGTACGCGCGAGGCGAGCGGGCGAACGGAGGGACGATGAGGCTCACCCCGAGCAGGCAGAAGAACCGGCCCCGCCCGCGCGCCCCGCGGATCGCGATCAGCCAGGCCGAGATCACCGCCGATCTCAACTACCGCGGCGGCTCGGCGATGGTCGGCGCGAACGCTCAGCCGACGAGGTCGCGCACCAGCTGGACCAGCAGCCGCACGCCGTAGCCACTGCCGCCCTTGCCGGTGTAGGGGCGGTTCACGTCCCAGGCGGTGCCGGCGATGTCGATGTGCGCCCAGGGGGTGTCGTCGACGAATTCCTGCAGGAAGGCGGCCGCGGTGATCGAGCCCGCCTCGCGATTGGAGGCGAGGTTGGAGAGGTCGGCGACCGTCCCCTTCATCATCGCCTTGTACTCGGGGTGGAGGGGGAGGCGCCAGAGGAGCTCGCCGCTCTCCTCGCCCGCCGCGGCCAGCTCGGTCGCCAGCGCGTCGTCGTTGGAGATCACCGCCGCGTAGGTCGAGCCGAGCGCGATCAGCACCGCGCCGGTCAGCGTCGCCAGGTCGACCACCCGCTCGGCGCCCAGCTCGATCGCGTAGGCGAGCGCGTCGGCGAGGATCAGCCGTCCCTCGGCGTCGGTGTTGTTCACCTCGACCGTCTTGCCGTTGTACTGGGTGATGACGTCGCCCGGTTTGACCGCCGTGCCGGAGGGCACGTTCTCGGTCGCCGGCACCACCGTGATCAGGTCGATCGGCAGGCCGAGCGCGGCGATCGCCGCCGTCGCCTCGAGCACCGCCGCGGCGCCGGACATGTCGAACTTCATCTCGTGCATCGCGGCGCCGGGCTTCAGCGAGATGCCGCCGGTGTCGAAGGTCACTCCCTTGCCGACGAAGCCCAGCGTCGGCCCGGTGCCGCCGCCCGCGTAGCGCAGCACGATCAGCCGCGGGTCGGTCGGGCCGCCCTGGCTGACGGCCATGAGGCCGCCCATGCCCTTGGCGTCGATCGCGTCGCGGTCGAGGACCTCGACGCTCACCTTCTCGTGTGCGGCGGCGATCTCCTCGGCGCGCGCCGCCAGGTCCTCGGGGCGGGCGAAGTTGGCGGGCGCTTCCTGCAGATCGCGGGCCCGGTTGGCGGCCTCCGAGTAGACGCGCGCCGTCTCGACCGCCCCGGCCAGCTCCGCCGGGGCGAGCACGGTCAGCGACTCCAGCCGCGCGCTCGGCTCCTCGTCGGCTGCGGCGCCCTTGAAGCGGTCGAAGCGCCAGGCGCCGAGAATCGTGCCGGTGACGATCGCCTCGGCGGCCGCCGCCTCGTCCTCGGCGGCGGGCAGGGCCCAGGCCAGCGAGGTCGCCTCCAGCTTCGCCGCCTCGCCCGCGACCAGCGCCCCGAGGACGCGCAGCTTCTCGACGTCGAGGTCGTCGCGCTCACCGAGCCCGACCACGAGCAGCCGCTCCGGGGCGCCCGGGTGGAGCAGGGTCATCGCCTTGAAGGCGCCCTTGGCGTCGGCGGCGCCCGGCACCGCGGCGACCTCCTCGGGCAGCGCGTCGCCCTCGAGGAGCCCGACGACGACGAGTGCCGCGTCGGCCTCGCGCAGTGAGCTTCGTCTCACATCGACCTGCATCGCAGCGCGAGTCTAGTCAGGCGGGCCTGGTGGCCGATGCCGGTATCGTCCCGCGAGCGAGGCGCCCGCGAAGCGGGCCGCACCAAAAGGAGAGGAAAGGCCTGCAGATGTCCAGCTCAGTGATCCTTGGTACCGCGCGAACCCCGGTCGGCAAGATGGGCGGCGCCCTGTCCTCGGTCGACGCGACCGACCTCGGCGGCATCGCCATCGAGGCGGCGCTGGAGCGCTCCGGCGTCGGCGCCGAGCAGGTCCAGCAGGTCGTCTTCGGCCAGGTGCTGCAGGCCGGACAGGGCCAGATCCCCTCGCGCCAGGCGCAGATCAAAGGCGGGATCCCGAAGGAGGTCCCGTCGGAGACCGTGAACAAGGTCTGCGCCTCGGGCATGCGCACGCTCGGCCTCGCCGACCAGGCGATCCGCGTCGGCGACCTCGAGGTCGCGGTGACCGGCGGCATGGAGTCGATGAGCCAGGCTCCGTACCTGCTGCCGAACGCACGCTTCGGCTTCCGGATGGGCGACGTGCAGGCGCTCGACGCGATGACCCACGACGGGCTCACCAACCCCTTCACCGGCAAGCAGATGATCAACGAGGCCTCGGAGGTCTCCAACGACCTGGAGATCACCCGCGCCGACATGGACAAATTCGCCGTCCGCTCCCAGCAGCTGGCCGGCGAGGCCGCCGAGGCGGGGCGGATGGCCGAGGAGATCGTCCCGGTCGTGGTCAAGGGCCGCAAGGGCGACACCACGGTCGGGGTCGACGAGGCGCCGCGCCCGGAAACGACGCTGGAGACCCTCGCCAAGCTGAAGGCGGTGGGCGGCGATGGCGCCACCCACACCGCGGGCAACGCGCCCGGGGTCAACGACGGCGCCGGCGCGATGGTCGTCGCCTCCGAGGAGTGGGCCGAGAAGGAAGGCCGCAAGCCGCTCGCCAAGGTCCTCTCCTACGCGACCGTCGCCGACGAGTACGCCTACCTCGCCCGCACCCCCGGCAACGCGGCGCTGAAAGCGCTCGAGAAGATCGGCATGCAGCCGGGCGACGTCGACCTCTGGGAGATCAACGAGGCCTTCGCCTCGGTGGTGATCGGCTCGATGCGGATCCTCGGGATCGGCGAGGAGAACGTCAACGTCAACGGCGGCGCGATCGCCTTCGGCCACCCGATCGGCGCCTCCGGGGCCCGCATCGTCGGGGCGCTCGTCCACGAGCTCGGCCGCCGCGGCGGTGGGCTCGGCGTGGCGGCGATCTGCTCGGGCGGTGGCCAAGGCGACGCGATCGTCCTGGAGGTGGCCGCGGCGTAAGCCGCGCCGCGGCCACCTCGGCGCAACCGATGAGCAGGGCGGCGGCGTTCTTCGACTTGGACAAGACCCTGATGGCGGGGTCCAGCGCGATGCAGTCGGCCCGCGTCGCGGCGCGGGCCGGGATCGTCAGCCGGCGGCAGCTGGCGAGCTGGGCGGTCGAGCACCTGCGCTACCGGCTGCGCGGCACCACCGACGAACGCACCGGTGAGGTGCTGCGGGTCGCCCGCGACCTGATCACCGGGGTGCCGGCGAAGACGGTCGAGCGGATGCGCCCGGAGACGATGGCGGCGATCCTGCCGCGCGTCTACCCGCAGATGCTCGACGAGGTCCACGCCCACCAGGACGCCGGTCGGCCGACCTTCATCGTGAGCGCCGCCGGCCACGACGTGGTGGAGGCGCTGGCGGCGGTGCTCGGCATGGAGGGCGGGATCGGCACCCGCTATGAGATCGACGCCGAGGGCCGTTTCACCGGCCGGCTCGACGGACCGTTCGTCTACGGCCCCGGCAAGGTGACCGCGATGGAGGAGTTCGCGGCCCGCCACGACATCGACCTGGGCGCCTCCTACGCGTACTCGGACTCGCTGTCGGACCTGCCGATGCTGCGCGCGGTCGGCAATCCGGTCGCCGTCAACCCCGACCCGCCGCTGGCCGCGATCGCCAAGGAGGAGGGCTGGCAGACGCTGCGCTTCGAGCGGCTCGGGCGACGGCTCACCGCGATCGCGGTGACGATCCTCGCCACCGTCGCGGGCTTCGGCGCCTCGCGGCTCGCCGCCGAGCGCCGGGGGGCCCCGCGCCGCTTCCGGCTGCCCAGGCCCGGCGGATGAGCAGAACGGCCTGGGGCGCCTTCCTCGCGATCTCGGTCCTCTGGGGACTTCCCTACCTCTTCATCAAGATCGCCGTCGACGGCGGGATGCCGCCCCTGCTGGTCGCCTGGCTGCGGGTAGCGCTCGCCGCGGCGATCCTCCTGACGATGGCGCGGCGAGCCGGGACGCTTCACGCGCTGCGGGGCCGCGGGCGTTGGCTGCTCGCCTTCGCGCTCGCCGAGCTGGCGATCCCGTTCCCGATGCTCGCGGCCGGGGAGGAGCACGTCGCCTCCTCGACGGCGGCGATCGTGATCGCCACCGTGCCGTTGCTGATCGCGCTGCTCAGCATGCGGCTCGAGCCCGCCGAGCGGGTGACCGGGCCGCGCCTGCTCGGCCTGCTGGTCGGATTCGCGGGCGTCGCGGCGCTGGTCGGCGTCGACGTCTCCGGCGACGGCGGCGAACTGCTCGGGATCGGCGCCGTGCTGGTCGCCGCCTGCGGCTACTCGATCGGGCCGCTGGTCCTCCGGCACAAGCTGGTCGGCCTCGACCCGATCGCGACGATGGGCGCCTGCCTGGCGATCGCGGCCGCGGTCCTCACCCCGTTCGCGGCGCTCCAGGCGCCGCATGCCGCGCCGAGCGCCGGCGCCTTCACCTCCGTGGTGGCCCTGGCGCTCCTCTGCACGGCGCTGGCGCTGGTCCTGATGGCGATCCTGATCGCCGAGGCGGGCCCGTCGCGCGCCTCGGTCATCACCTACATCAACCCGGTCATCGCGCTCGCCCTCGGCGTCGTCTTCCTCGGCGAGCAGCCGGGCGTCGGCGCGCTGGCGGGCCTCGCCCTGATCCTGGTCGGGTCGTGGCTTTCGACGCGAGCGGGACGCCCGCTGGACGCCGCGCGGGTAAGCTCCGCGGCGTGACCCCGGCAGCCACCGCGCGCAAGATCCGCGTCGTCGTCGCCAAGCCCGGCCTCGACGGCCACGATCGCGGCGCCAAGATCATCGCCCGCGCCCTGCGCGACGCGGGGATGGAGGTCATCTACACCGGCCTCCATCAGACCCCCGAGCAGATCGCCGAGACGGTGATCCAGGAGGACGCCGACGCGGTCGGGCTCTCGATCCTCTCGGGCGCCCACATGACGCTGGTGCCGAAAGTGGTCGAGCTGCTCCACGCCCAGGGCGTCGACGACGTGCTGGTCACGGTGGGGGGGACGATCCCGGCCGACGACATCCCGGAGCTGAAGAAGCTGGGCGTCGCCGAGGTCTTCACGCCCGGCTCGGGGACCGACGACATCGTCGAGTTCATCCGCCGGCGCGCCGCCGAGCGCCACGGCGCCGACGCCTGAGCCGCGGCGCACGCCACCGCGGCGGCGCGATTTGCCTACACGGAACTGTGCATGGGTTCCGGCGAAGCGGGTATAGTCCCTGATTGACTAGTCAGTCAACCGGCTGAATCGATAACATGGCCGGCCGCGATGGGGCCTATGAAGCGCGACCGCGGCCCTCGCTAACGAGAACCGTTCCCCAAGGAGGCTTGAACTTTGAAGATCTGCGTCCTGGTCAAGGAGGTACCGGACGCCGCGGTGCAGAAGCGCATCGATCCGAGCACGATGCGCCTCGATCGCAGCGGCGAGAAAAACCTCAACCCCTTCGACACGCACGCCCTCGAGGCGGCCATGCAGATCAAGGAGGGTGGCGCGATCCCGGTCGACGAGGTCGTCGCGGTGACCATGGGTCCCGATTCCGCCGTCCGTGCCCTGCACAAGGCCGTCGCCCTGGGTGCCGACCGCTCGGTCCACCTCTCCGACGAGGCCCTGGCGGGCTCCGACGTCTGCGCGACCGGATACGCCCTCGCCAAGGTGCTCGAGTCCGAGAGCCCGGACCTCGTCCTGCTCGGCCAGCAGTCCGACGACGGCGAGTGCTACACGATCGGCGCGGTCGTCGCCGACCACCTGCAGATGCCCTCGCTGACCCAGGTGATCAAGATCGACGTGGCCGACGGCAAGCTCCGCTGCGAGCGGCAGGCCGAGTACGGCTACGACACGGTCGAGGTCGAGCTGCCCGCCGTGATCAGCGTCGGCGACGCGATCAACGAGCCACGGTACCCGTCGCTGAAAGCGATCATGGGCGCCAAAAAGAAGCCGCTCGACGCGAAGGCCGGCGGTGACGTCGGGATCGACGCCGGTCAGGTCGGCGAGGCTGGGTCGAAGACCAAGGTCCTGGCCCTGAACCCGCCCCCCGCCAAGGAGGCCGGCGAAATCATCGAGGACGAGGACACCAACGAGACGGTCGAAAAGATCGTCGCCTGGCTGGACGAGAGGAAACTGATCTAGATGGCAGGCATCCTGGTTTACGCCCTCCACGACGACGAGGGCAACTTCAACAAGAACTCGCTCGGCGCCATCTCCGAGGCCGCCAAGCTGGCCGCCCAGATCGGCGGCGAGGCCGCCGCGCTGGTGGTCGGCGACGTCGCCGACGACGCCGCGGCGTCGCTCGGCAACTGGGGCGCCGCCAAGGTCTACCGGGCCAAAGGCGTGCCGGAGGGCCTCGCCCAGCCGATCGTCGACGCGATGGCCAAGGTCATCCAGGACAACGGCATCGGCTACGCCCTGTTCGGCGGCGGCCTGCTCGGCTTCGAGATCGGCGCGGGGCTGACCGCGCGGCTCGGCGCCGGGGTGACCATGGAGGTCACCAGCGTCAAGGTCCAGGACGGCAAGCTGGTCGCCGAGCGCCCGATCCTGCAGGACTCCGAGATCGCCGACGTCGGCTACGTCTCCGAGCCGGGGATCATCATCAGCCGGCTCAACGCCTTCGACGCCGAGGAGAGCGGCGGCACGGCCGCGGTCGAGGACGTCGAGATCGAGATGTCGCCCTGGTCGACCAAGGCGACCATGGTCCAGCGCGGCGAGCAGCGCGGCGCCGACGTCAACATCGAGGACGCCGAGATCCTGGTCGGCGGCGGCCGCGGGCTCGGGGCCGCGGACGGCTTCAAGCTCGCCGAGGACCTCGCCGAGTCGATGGGCGGCGCCGTCGCCGCGACCCGCGCGGTGGTCGACGCCGGCTGGTACCCCTACGCGGCCCAGATCGGCCAGACCGGCAAGACGGTCGCGCCGAAGCTGTACCTCGCGGCGGGGATCTCCGGCGCGATCCAGCACAAGGTCGGTATGCAGAACTCGGAGAACATCCTGGCGATCAACAAGGACCCGAACGCCCCGATCTTCGAGTTCTCCGACCTCGGCGTGGTGGGCGATCTGCACAAGATCGTCCCCAAGCTGACCGAGGCGATCAAAGCCAAGAAGGGCGGCTGAGCCTCGGCTCAGCCCTCAGTAGCGCCCCCGACAGGAGGAGCCCGAAACCATGCCGGCAGTGCCACCCAGTGAGTTCCCGCCGCCCTTCGACCCGAGCTCGGTGATCGGTCCGCCGACCGACGCGCCCGAGGATCGGATCGAGGTCGGCGTCGCGATCGTCGGCGGCGGCCCCGCCGGCCTCGCCTGCGCCAACAAGCTCATGCAGCTGCTCGAGGACGAGCCGGAGCTGACCGAGCAGCTCGGCGAAGTCCCGGTCGCCGTGATCGAGAAGGGCAAAGTGGCCGGGGCCCACCTCCTGTCGGGGGCGAACATGAAGCCTTCGGCGATGGAAGAGCTCTTCCCGGACCTGCCGAAGGAGGAGTGGCCGGTCTACCAGGAGGTCGAGAAGGACGCCGTCTACGTCCTCACGCCGAAGAAAGCATTTCCCCTGAAGCCGCCCCCGCCCGGGTTCAAAAACCACGGCAACTACGTCACCTCGGTGTCGAAACTAGGCCGCTTTCTCGCCGACAAAGCCGAAGAAGCGGGCGTCTACATCCTGAGCGAGACCGCCGCGACCAAGCTGCTCGTCGAGGACCGGGTCGTCAAGGGCGTGCGCTCCGGCGACCGCGGCCGCGGCAAGGAGGGCGAAGAGCTGGCGAACTTCGAGCCGGGCTCGGACGTGATCGCCAAGGCGACGGTGCTCGCCGAGGGCACGGTCGGCCACCTCACCTACGCCGCCTACGACTACTTCGACATGCACGGCGCCGACCCGATGCGCTGGGAGCTCGGGGTCAAAGAGGTCTGGGAGGTGCCCAAGCCGCTCGACCGCGTGATCCACACGATGGGCTGGCCGCTGCGCACCGGCGCCCGCTTCAACGAGTTCGGCGGCAGCTTCATCTACCCGATGGGCGAGGACAAGATCTGCATCGGCATGGTTTGCGGCCTCGACTACACCGACGCCACCTTCAGCGTCCACGACGCGCTGCAGCAGCTGAAGACGCACCCGTTCGTGAAGAAGCTGATCGAGGGCGGCAAACGGACCGCCTGGGGCGCCAAGACGATCCCCTCCGGCGGCTACTTTGCGATGCCGAAGCGGCTCGCGGTGCCGGGCATGATGGTCGCGGGCGACGCGGCGAGCATGGTCAACATCCCGACCCTGAAGGGCGTCCACTACGCGATGCACGCCGGCATCTACGCGGCGGAGACGATCGTCGAGTCGCTGAAGGCCGACCCCGACTCGGTCAACTTCGAGGCCTACGACGAGCGGGTCCACAACTCGATGATCGAGAAGGACCTCAAAGAGTCGCGCAACATGCGCCAGCCCTTCTCCAAAGGCTTTTTCGTCGGCGGCGCGATCGCCTCGGCGATGACCGTCACCAAAGGCGCCTTCCCGGGCGGCCACTGGAAGCAGGAGCACGACTCCGAGGTGCCGATGACGCTCGGCAAGGCGGGCGACAAGTACCCGAAGCCCGACAACGAGCTGACCTTCGACAAGCTCGGCTCGGTGTTCCTCTCGGGCAACGCGACCCGCGACGACGCGCCGAACCACGTCCGCATCCAGACCCACGTGCCGCGCGAGGTCGCCCAGACCTGGGTGTCGATGTGCCCGGCCCAGGTCTACGAGATCCCCGAGGACCAGCTGGAGAGCGGCGAGGCCGAGGTCGACGTCCACGTCACCGCCTCCAACTGCGTGCAGTGCGGGGCGATCACCGCCAAGGGCGGCCGCCTCACCCTGCCCGAGGGCGGCGACGGGCCGCTGTACCAGGAAACCTGAGCGGCCCCTTCGCCCCTCCCGGCCGCCCACCGCGGCGCCGGCTAGGCTCGCGCCATGTTGGCGCTGGGGATCATCTGCGCGATCGGGGCCTCGGCGCTCTACAACACCTCGATCGCGCTGCAGGCGCTCGAGGCGCGCGACCAGGCGGCCGAGCACGCGCTGCGCGCCTCGCTGCTCGGCCGCCTGGTCCGCAACCCGCGCTGGCTGCTGGCGACCCTGATCGGGCTGCTCGGCTGGCCGCTCGAGATCGCGGCGCTGCTGCTCGCGCCGCTGACCGTCGTCCAGCCCTGCCTCGCCTGCGGCCTGGTGCTGCTGCTCATCCTCGGCGTGACGAGGTTGGGGGAGACGCCGGGCCGGCGCGAGTACGGGGCGGTCGCCGCGATCGTCATCGGGGTCGCCGGGATCGCCTGGGCGGCGCCGGAACGCACCACCACCGACGCCGGCGCGACGGCGATCACGATCGCGCTGGCCCTCGTCGCGATCCCGATCCTCGCCCCCTACGTGGTCCGCGGCCGCTCCGGTGCCGCGGGGACGCTGGCGATCGTCGGCGCCGGCTTCGGCTACGCCTGGACGGCGGTCGCCTCGAAGCTGCTCACCGACGAAATCTCGGCCGGCTCGCTGATCGTCGCGCTGGTCTGGCTCGCCACCGCCGCCGCCTCGGAGGGACTCGCCCTGCTCAGCGAGATGAGCGCCCTCGGCCGGCGCCCCGCGACCCGGGTCGCGCCGGTGATGTTCGCGGTCCAGGTGCTGGTGCCGGTGATCCTCGCGCCGCTCATCTTCGGCGAGTCCTGGGCGGACACCCCGGGCGGCGGCGCCGGCCTGATCGCCGCGATCCTCCTCGTGCTCGTCGGGGTCGTCGCCTTGGCCGGCTCGGCCGCGGTCGGCGCGGTCATCGAGTCCGCCCACGAGGAGGAGCCCGCTCATGCCGAGGGCTGAGGCCGCCGATACCGGAACCGGAGGCGGCTTCAGAGCGCGGCCGGCTCCCCATTTCATCAGTTTTTTAAACGTTCTCTCCGACTCCGCTGGTAGCCTTGCGCCGCCTTCCGGCGACCGATCAGTTTCTCCATCCTGCGCCGAAGCGCCGTTTCCCCGCACACCGAAGAAGGAGCAGCCGTGGGCGCCGCCGAGAAATCCCTGCCCGACGTGACGAAGTTCGCGATTGGTTTCGACCACCGCGATCGTCCACGGCTCTTCGAGCTCTGGACCGAGGTCCTCGACTCCGAGCAGTGGTCGGAGGGCGCCAAGCTGGCCGCCTTCGAGGAGCGCTGGGCGGAGTGGAACAAGCTGCCGAGCGTCGGGCTGTCGAGCTGGGCGGGCGGCGCGCTGGCGGCGCTCGAGTTCGCCGGGGTGAAGGGCGAGACCGTGCTCTGCCCGTCCAACACGTTCATGGCGACGCCGCTCGCCGCGGTCGGCGCCGGCGCCCGGGTCGAGTTCGTCGACTGCCGGCGCGACGACCTCTGCATGTCCTTCGCGGACTTCGAGCGCCAGGCGGCGCGGCACAAGCCGCGCGCCGCGATCCTCGTCCACGTCGGCGGCCACCTCGCCTTCGACTCGGAGCGGATCGCCGAGTTCTGCGCCGCCGAAGGGATCTTCCTGCTCGAGGACTGCGCCCACGCCCACGGCGCCGACTGGAACGGCAGCCGGCCGGGAAGCTTCGGCGACGCGGGCGTCTACTCGCTGTACGCGACCAAGACGGTCTCCAGCGGCGAGGGGGGCGTGCTGGTCTCCGCCGATGAGGATCTGATCGAGTACGCCCGCAAGTTCCGCAACTACGGCAAGTTCGACCATCAGGTCGACGGCCTCAACTTCCGGATGAACGAGTTCACCGCCGCCGTGGCGCTGGTCCAGGCCGAGCGGATGGAGGAGATCGTCGCCTGGAAGAACGACTACGCGCGGGAGCACCTCGACCCCGTCCACCCGGACCGCCTCGCGTTGCCCGACGGCATGACCTCGGGCCTCTACAAGTACATCGTCTTCGAAGAGATCGAGAAGAGCACCGGCAAGGTCTACGACCAGCCGTGCCACCGCATCATGGGACGCTCCGACGAGCTCCCCAATACCGACTGGGTCGCGGAGCACCATTGGTGCGCGCCGCTCTACTACCGACCGGAGAGCCGCGCCGCGGCCCTGGCCGGGGAGGAGGAGTAACGGATGAGGGTCCTGGTCACCGGAGGAGGGGGCTTCATCGGCTCCCATGTCGTCGACAAGCTGATCGCCAAGGGCATCACCCCGCGGATCTTCGATCTCAGCGCCTCCCCGTACCACTCGCCGCTGGAGGTGGAGACCTTCACCGGCTCGATCACCGACCCCGGCAACCTCGACCTCGCGATGCGCGACTGCGACGCGGTGATCCACCTCGCCGCGGTCGCCGACGTCGGCCACGTGCTCGCCGACCCGGTGCTCGCCGAGGAGGTCAACACGCGCGGCACCCTGCAGGTGCTGGAGGCGGCCTGTCGCGCCAAGGTGGGGCGGGTCGTCTACGGCTCGACCACCTGGGTCTACAGCGACTGCCCCGAGCAGGAAGTCGACGAGGAAACCGCGATCCCGGCGCCGCGTCACCTCTACACCGCGACCAAGCTCGCGGGCGAGACCTACTGCGCCGGGTACGGCGAGCTCTACGACCTCGAGTCGACCGTGCTGCGCTTCGGCATCCCGTACGGGCCGCGCGCCCGCGCCGCGGGCGTGGTCGCCAAGTTCACCGACCTCTCCTTCGAAGGCAAGGCGCTGACGATCGCCGGCGACGGCAGCACGACGCGCAGCTTCATCTACGTCGAGGACCTCGCCGAGGGGATCGTCGCGGCGCTGGCGCCGCAGGCGGCGGGCCGCACCTACAACCTCTCCGGCGACGAGATCGTCACGATCCTCGAAATCGCCGAGCGGGTGCAGGAAAACGTCGACACCTGCGAGATCACCCACACCCCGCCGCGCCCCGGCGACTTCCCCGGCAAGGTGATCTCCAACAAGCGGGCCGAAGAGGAGCTCGGCTGGAAGGCCGAGACGAGCTTCAAAGAGGGTGTCCGCAAGTACGTCGAATGGGTCAAGGGCACGACCCGCCCGCCGGACCCGGTCCCCGGCACCAAGCCGTCGCTGAACGGCAACGGGCACGCCTCCGGGGCGGTGCTCGCGGGGGCTGCCGGCCGCGGGGAGGCGCAGCACCCGCGGGTGCTCATCCTCACCGCCGACATCGGCGAGGGGCACGACCTGCCCGCCCGGATGATCGCCGCCGACCTCGAGGAGGAGGTCCCCGGGGTCGAGGTGACGATCGACAACGGCCTCGAGGCGATGGGCCGGACGACCGCGGCGGTGGTCCGTGGCGGCTCGCGCTTCACCTTCCGCCGCGCCCCCTGGGTCTTCGACATCCAGTATTGGCTGATCGCCAAGTTCGCGCCGACCCGCTGGCTGGCGATGCAGCTGATGTACCTGGTCGGGGCGCGCGGGCTGCTCCGCCAGATTGCCGAGTACGAACCCGACGTGATCATCTCGACCTACCCCGGCGTCACCGTGGTGCTGGGGATGCTGCGCGAGAAGCGGCGCCTCGACCTGCCGGTGCAGTCGGCGATCACCGACCTCGCCGGGCTGCGCTATTGGGCCCACCCGGGCGTCGACCTCCACTACGTCACGCATCCCGAGTCGATCGAGGAAGTCGAGCGGCTGGTGGGGCCGGGGACCGCGGAGTGGGTGCGGCCGCCGATCTCGCCGGAGTTCCTCGCCCCGCGGACCCGCCGCGACGCCCGCGAGGCGCTCGGCGTGGACCCGCACGCGCGCATGGTCCTCGTCTCCGGCGGAGGCTGGGGGGTGGGCGACCTGGAGCGGGCGATCGAGCTGGCGCTCGCCGACGGGGAGACCGAGGTCGTCTGCATCGCGGGCCGCAACGAGGCCGCCCGCCAGCGGCTCGAGACGCGCTTCGCCGACAACGAGCGGGTTCGGGTGCTCGGCTTCACCGACCAGATGAGCGACTGGATGGCGGCCGCCGACGCGATGATCCACGCGACCGCCGGCCTCACCGTGCTGGAGGCCCACATCCGCGGCTGCCCGGTGATCTCCTACGGCTTCTCGGCGGGTCACCTGCGCGCCAACAACGCCGCCTTCGAACGGTTCGGCATCGCCGAGGTCGCCCACTCCGACCACGAGCTCGAGACGACCCTGCGTCACGTCGCGGGCGAACGCAGCTCGCCGGACTCCTCCTTCGCCTCGCTGCCGTCGATTGCCTCGCGGGCGCTCGCGGTGCGGCCGCGGGTGCGCCAGGAGCCGGTCTGGAGGCTGCGCACGGCGCGCGCCGTCGCGTTCGCCTGCCTGGCGGTCGTCGCCGTGATCCTGGTGATCTCCGCCGTGCACCGGGAGAGTCCGCTGCAGCCGCTGCGCCCGGTCACCAGCCGCATCCACATCGGCGCCGACCCCGACACGGCGACCCCGAGCGCCACCCAGGCGGCGCAGCGGCTCGGCCCGGCCGCCTCCTCGCGCGAAGTCGCCAACGAAACGGCGGCCACCGAAACCGGTCATTGAGCGGGACGCGGGCGGGGCGGCGGGCGGCGGGCGTCGGCGCGCTAGCCCTTGCCGCGGCGGTTCCTCACGCGGGACCGGCGCTGGCGCCGATCGTCCCGCCGGTGGGACGCCGGCTGGGCGTCGTGCTGCGCGAGGAGGGCAGCGAAGGGGTCGCCCTGACGTTCGACGACGGCCCTCACCCCCAGGGCACCCCGGCGGTGCTGGAGATCCTCCGCGCGGCGGGCGCCGGCGCGACCTTCTTCCTGGCCGGCGAGCAGGTCGAGAAACGCCCGGCGCTGGCCGCCGAGATCGTCGCCGCCGGGCACCGCGTGGAGCTGCACTGCCACCGGCACCGCAACCAGCTGCGGCTGACGCCCCGTGCCCTGCTCGAGGACGCCGAACGGGGGCGGGCGGCGATCGAGGAGGCGAGCGGCCAGGCGATCGCCGACTACCGACCGCCCTACGGGATCTTCAGCGGCGCCGGCCTGCGGGCGATCCGCTCGCGGGGCTGGCGGCCGGTCCTTTGGTCGCAGTGGGGGAGGGACTGGACGCGGCGGGCGAATGCGGAGTCGATCACCCGCAAGGCAACCGATGGGGTC